>CAZCAC010000015.1:0-101923 GCA_964496575.1 uncultured Planctomycetaceae bacterium
TTCTGGAGCATCATAGCTCCAATCTGGGTGTCCACCAAATCGGGGGAAGATCACTCGGTCTCCAGCACCGTGTACAGAGACTCCGCGTCGAGGCGGTCCGTGACCGAGTCGTCGACGTGGCACTCGCCGTCCCCGATCGCAAAACCGTTGCTGCCGTCGTACGCCTCCGCCCACCAGCCGTCGAGGACCGAGAGGTTGAGCACCCCGTTCAGCACCGCCTTCTGGCCGCTGGTTCCCGACGCCTCGAAGGGACGCCGCGGCGTGTTGAGCCAGACGTCCACTCCCTGGACGAGGTGGCGACACACGCGGATGTCGTAGTTCTCGACGAAGGCGATTCTCCCGGCGAAGCGCCGATCGTTGCACAGCCGGTGGACCTCCCGGATCAGCTCCTTCCCCGGCTCGTCCGCCGGGTGCGCCTTGCCGGCGAATACCAGCTGGATCGGGCGCTTGGGGTCGTTCACCAACCTCGCCAGACGATCCAGGTCGGAGAGGATCAGGTTCGCCCGCTTGTACGTCGCAAACCGCCGCGCGAAACCGATGGTCAGGATGTTCGGATCGAGCACGCTGCAAGCGATCCTGATCTTCCGCACGTCGTCGCCCCTCCGCCGGCACTGTCGCTCGACCCGCCGGCGCACGAAGGCGACGAGGGTGCTCTTGAGCGCGTTGTGCGTCTCCCACAGCTCGCCGGGGTCGATGTCGTGAATGGAATGCCAGACCTCCGGCTCCCCCAGCCGGGCGCCCCATCGCGTGGGGAAGTGGCGGTCGTAGAGCTGCTGCATCTGGTCGGCCAGCCAGCTGTCCACGTGCACGCCGTTGGTGATGTGGCCGATGGGGACCTCGTCCGCGCTCCTCGCGGGCCAGAGACACGACCACATCCGCCGGCTGACCATCCCGTGCAGCGCGCTGACCGCATTCGCGCGGTAGGAGCCCTTCAATCCGAACACCGTCATGCAGAACGGCTCGCCGCCATGACCCGGATCGACGCGCCCCAGGGACAGGAGGTGATCGGTGTCGATCCCCAGCTCGTCGCGCAGCGGCCCGAGGTGCTCCTCGATCAACCCGGGATCGAAGCGGTCGTGGCCCGCCTCGACCGGAGTGTGGGTGGTGAAGACGGTCTTGCGGGCGATGCGGCGGAACGCCGAATCGAAATCCTCGCCGTACTTCCTCATGCGCAAGCGCGCCGCCTCCAGCACCGCGAAGCTGCAGTGTCCCTCGTTCAGGTGATAGACGCCCGGACGGATCCCGAGCACCTCCAGCGCCCGCACGCCGCCCACCCCGGCGACCAGCTCCTGGCGGATCCGGGTCCGGTGGTCGCCGCCGTACAGGCGGTCGGTCAGGTCGCGATCCTCCGCGGAGTTGCCCTCGACGTTGCAGTCGAGCAGGTACAGCTGGATCCGGCCGACGTGCACGAGCCACACCTTGGCCAGGAGCCGGCCCTCGCGAGTCTCGATCGCCACGGTGACCGGGCGGCCGTCCGGGCCGCGCGCCGGCTCCATCGGGAGGTCGCCGACCCGGGTGTCCAGGTAGTCCTCCTGCTGCCAACCCGTCTCGTCGAGGTACTGCTTGAAGTACCCCTGGCTGTAGAACAACCCGACGGCGACGAGCGGAACGCCCAGGCCGCTGGCGCTCTTGACGTGGTCCCCGGAGAGCACTCCCAGACCGCCGGAGTAGATCGGCAGGGACTCGTGCACGCCGAACTCGAGGGAGAAATACGCCACCGGCCGAGAGCCGAGCACTCCCGTGTGGGTCCTTCTCCAGAGCGGCTTCTCCGTCACGTACTGCTGGAGCCGCCGGTAGGCGTGGTTGATGCGTCCGTGAAGCACCAGCTTCGCGGCCCGCGTCTCCAGCCGCTCGGGCGTGAACTGTTTCAGCAGCGCGATGGGGTTGTGGTCGAGGCGCCGCCAGTTCTCAGGATCCAGGTCCCGGAAGATGGCGATGACGTCGTGGTGCCAGCTCCACCAGAGGTTGTTCGCCAGCGCCCGACAGCGCTCGTGCAAGGAGCGCGCCGTGAAGCCGATCGCGGCGGCCACTTCCGCCCTGCCGCTGTATCCCGTCTCTTCCAGGTCCATGTCCGCCTCCTCGTGGTCGGCCCACCTCCCTCCGGTCCGATGATACGGACCGGGCGCGGCTCCGTCTCTCCCTCCGGAATCCGGGGCCGAGCGACCGGCGACGGCTGGGGGGGCACCTCGTGCAAGCGGGTTGCAGGACGCCCTCGTGTCGCGAGCCAGGTGACCCTCGCCAGCCGCCTGAAATCCCGAGAGACGCTCCCGATACGCGATTTCAACACGGAGCAGGGCGTTTCTGCGCCCATTCCCGGGTCACTGACCAACGGGCCGGGGTACAATTGCCCGATCGGATCTCGGCGCGGCGTTCGCGGCGAGAGCTAGGAGATTTGACTATTCCCCCCAGGGGTTGCGGAGCCCCTGACGCAGGAGACAACATGAAAAAACTACTGATGATCGCCGCCTGCCTCGGCCTGGTCAACCTGGCCTCGGCGCAGCTGGCTCTCGAGGACTTCGATGGTGGCACCTGGCCCCCCACGGGCTGGGCCGTCGTCGACAACATCGGCAATGGCTACAGCTGGGACACCAGCTCCGTCTTCTCCCACGGCAATGAAGCCGGGACGGGCGAGTGCGCGGCGATCGACAGCGACAACTACGGCAGCGTCGACATCGACGGGGAGCTGATCACGCCCTCGTTCGACATCCCGGTCACAGGTCTCTGGCTGCAATTCGATCACTTCTTCAACCAGTTCGGCAGCGAGCTCGGCGATGTCGATCTCAGCATCGGTGGCGGCGCTTGGATGAACCTGGCGCAGTACGTCGACGACAACGAGGGCTCCGTGGGGATCAACCTCTCCGCCTACGCCGGGTCGACGGACTGCCAGGTCCGGTTCCACTACTACCTGGCCAACTACGACTGGTACTGGCATGTCGATAACGTCAAGGTGGAGTCTGCACCTCCGCCCCCGGTCAACATCTGGTTCGAGGACTTCGACAGTGGTACCTGGCCGCCCGTGGGCTGGGCCGTCGTCGACAACATCGGCAACGGGGACGTCTGGGACACCAGCTCGGTCTTCGGCCGCGGCAACCAGGCCGGGTTCGGCGAGTGCGCTGCGATCGACAGTGACTTCTACGGTATCGGCCGCACCCAGGACAGCGAGCTGATCACCCCCTCCTTCCCCGTGAACAACCTCGGGACGGAGTTCGGGTTCGACCACTACTTCGACTGGCTCGGCCCGGAATTCGCCGACGTCGACATCAGCGTCGGTGGTGGAGCCTGGACCAACGTGCTGCAGTACGTCGCCGACACCGAGGGTTACGCGTCCGTCGACCTCGATCCCTACGTCGGCATGAACGTGGAGCTCCGTTTCCGCTACCACACCGCCGAGTGGGAGTGGTACTGGCACGTCGACAACGCGGGTCAGTTCCCGCACAGCAGCACGGGCACGGGTACGCCCTACTGCTTCGGTGACGGCTCCGGGGACCCGTGTCCCTGTGGCAACACCGGCGGAACCGGTGAGGGTTGCGCGAACTCCACCGGAGTCGGCGGCCTCCTCGTCGGCCACGGCTCCCTCAGCGTCGCCGCCGACGACCTCGGCTTCGACGGTTCGGGCCTCCTGCCCGGCCAGGGCGCGCTCCTGTTCGTCGCCAACAACCAGCTCACTGGCCTGACCTTCGGTGATGGCCTGCGCTGCGCGGGCGGCGCGCTGATCCGCCTCGGCGTCAAGGTTCCGAGCGCTACCGGCGAGGCCACCTGGGGGCCCGGGCTCGGCGTCAAGGGCGGCTGGGCCGCGGGCGACATCCGCAACTTCCAGCTGTGGTACCGCGATCCGGTGGGCAGCCCCTGTGCCTTCGAGTTCAACACCTCGAACGCCGTCAACGTGATCTTCGAGCTGTAGCGCATCGCGCTCGCCAGTAGCGAGGTCGCACTTCACCCCGCGCTCGGAGCCTCCACCGGCTTCGGGCGCGGGGTCTTGGTACCGCGGCTGTCGGCTCCGGGTTCCGCTCCGCGCCTGGCGGGTCTCGCACCGATCGTGGCTGGCCGTGCGCGATCGCCGCCAGCTGGCCTGGCGGGCAATCGGGTTACGGCGCCGAAACGCCGAGGATGGCCCGAGCCGTCGAAAAGGGGCTTCGAGGCCCGCGGAGCGCTTTCGTCGCGCTGGCACGCTGGTTGTTACCGAAAGGCGCTACGCCTGTGGGTCGGGCACAAACCAGCAACGCGAGGACGCGATCATGAAGAAGATGCTCTTGCTGGGCGCCCTGCTCACCGCGGGTGCCCTTTCGTTCCCGGAGATCGGCCACGGTCACGGCGGGACCTATCCCGGGCCGGGAGACACCGTTCCTCCCCCCAGCGGCGGAGGACCCGGCAGCGGGGGCGCGCCCCCCACGCCCGGCCCCGCTCCGCCGCCCGCCCCCGGCCCGAGTGGGGGGAACACCGGCGGCGGCGCCATCACCGGAGCGCCGGGGGGCGGGGGACCGGCCCGCACCGGCGGACCCCAGATCGGCACCGACCTCACCACCTGGGAGTTCTGGTGGGTCTTCAACAAGGCGCCCTACCTGAACCTCCGAGCCGCGATCCACACACCCGCGACCTCCACCGGCGACGACGCCTTCTTCCTCGGCTTCGGCCAGACGATCGGGCCCGAGGAGACGCTCGCGCCCACCGACGCTCAGATCCGTGACCGGATCGTCCCCGCTCTCCTGCGCGCGCTGGAGACGGAGAGTGACAACGACATCGTCACCGCGTGCCTGATCGCACTTGCGCGGATCGGCGACGAGCGGGAGGAGAATGGCGTCTCCGAGTTCGAGACGGTCATTCGCGACTACCTCTCCGACCCCGTGCTGGAGATCGCCGAGACCGCGGCGATCGCCCTGGGGATCCTCGGCAACCCGGCCTCGATTCAGACGCTGGAGGAGCTCTTCCTCGACACGCCGGCGGGCCGAAAGCTGGTCCGCCGCGAGAACGGCATCCCCGTCCGGATCAGGACCTTCGCCGCCTACGGGCTGGGACTGATCGGTGCGCGGACCGAGAAGATAGAGTATCGCCGCCGCATCCTCGAGGACCTGTACGGGGTCGTCGAGGGAGGACGGGGAAGTACCCGTGACCTCCAGGTCGCGGCACTGATCGCCTCCGGCCTCGTCCCGCTCGAGCCGGGGCACTACACCGACGAGGTCGCTCCGGTGCACCTCGCCGGCGCTCCGCCCCGGGACCTCGAGACGCAGGTCCTGTGGCTGCTCGACTTCTTCGAGAGCAAGGACTCCGACCGGGCTCCGTTCCTGGTCCAGGCTCACGTTCCGCGCGCCGTGGCGCAGCTGCTCGGCGACCTGGACGGGCGCGTGGTGAAGCGCGCCTGGAAGTCGTTCGTCACCCCGCTCACGCGTCGTGGTTCGAAGGGGCGCAGCGTGCTGCGCCAGTCCTGCGCGCTGGCCCTCGGCCAGATCGGGGACCTCGACCAGGACGAGAAGGACGTGGCGATTCGCGCCGCGCTGATGAAGGGAGTCGAGGACTCCGACCAGCCGGTGAAGAACTTCAGCCTGATCGCGCTCGCCCAGCTGGCCGAGCGCCCGGGTGAGGGCGATGAGCCGGACTCAGGCCTCGCCGACGTGCGCGGCTTCCTGATGCGGCAGCTGGTCCGCGGACGCTCCGGCGGCCGCGCGTGGGCGGGCCTGGCGCTGGGCGTCGTCGAGCGCAAGCGCCTCGACCGCGGGGGGACCCCCTCCGCCGACTCGCTGAAGGCGATTCGCGAGAGCCTCCGGGACGAGACCTCGCCTCGTGAAGTGGGGGCCTACGCCATCGCCCTGGGGATCGCCGGAGATCTCGAGTCGCAGACGCTCATGCAGGAGAAGCTCCGACGTCTGAGCGACGATACCGCCCGCGGCCATCTGGCCGTCGGGTTGGGCCTGATGAAGTCGATCGACTCGATCGTGCAGATCGAGAAGATCGTGAAGAGCTCCAAGTACCGCGCGGACCTCCTGCGCGAGTCGGCGATCGCCCTGGGCCTGCTCGGGGACAAGAACGCGACGACGACCCTGGCCGTGATGCTCGCGGACGAGGCCAAGACCCTCTCGACCCAGGCGGCGCTGGCCACCGCGCTCGGATTCATCGGCGACCGGAGCTCGGTCGAACCGCTGGCGGAGATGCTCGAACGACAGGAGCTGACTCCGAAGGCCCGGGCCTTCGCCGCCGTGGCGCTCGGACTGGTGGCGGACAAGGAAATGCTGCCCTGGAACAGCAAGATCTCCGTCGACATCAACTACCTGGCGAATACGGTCACCTTGACCGGCAACAACGGAACCGGCGTGCTCGATCTGCTCTGATCGTACCCTCGCGACCGTAGCGCGCGGCCGGCTCTCCGATCGACTCGGAGGGCCGGCCGACTTCACCGCGTCTCGCCGGCGGACACCGGCCGGAACGCGGCGGAGGTCTGGATCGGATCGCTGCAGGAACAACCCGAGCTGCCCTCGGGGCAGAGGAGCAGTCCGCCGGCGGGGATCATGCCGATCCAGCAGGAGGAGCGCATCCCGAGCCAGTCGTGGCGCACGCCGGTGTGCACGTTCCACATCCCGTGGGAGTAGTCGCGGAAGAAGATCGCGTTCGCGGACGCGGAGAGGGTGCCGCACCCCCGGCGAGTGGGCAGGTCCTCGCGCAGGATCTTCCCGCTGGAGAGCTGAATGGTCTTCAGGTCGATCACCACCTGGTCGGCGAGCAACACCGGGTGCTGGAGCGCTCCACCGTGGTGATCGCGGTAGAAGGGCTGCCGATGCTCCCACAGCGGCTCGCCGCCCTGCGCATCGAAGGCGAAGAGGTGATAGCCGTCGGACGCGCCGCTCGCCAGCAACACCTCATCGGTCGCCTGGAGGTACATCATCCGGCTCAGCGAAGTGAAGTCGAAGACCCGCTCCCAGAGCTTCTCGCCGGTCGTGAGTTCGAGCGCGACGAGGTACTGATCCGCGCCCGTCTGGGCGGTGAGGCGGCCGGTGCGCCGGCTCTCGTCGTGCGGCGCGCGATCCTCGACGAAGTAGACGTGGCCTCCCGCGATCGCCATGGTCGAGTTCACGATCGGTGAGCCCCGGTACGACCAGCGCTGCTCCGCACTGGCCGGGTCGAGGGCGAAGAGGGCCTCCGAGAGCACCGCTCGCACCTCCCCGGCCCCGGTGCCGTCGTACCACTCTCCTTCCGCGCCGCGATACGGCGCGGTCGACAGGACCGCGCTGCCGAGCAGGAGGTCGTCAACGCGGGCCAGGTAGCCCCAATGGAGCTCCCCGCCCGTACCGCCCGGGTCCGGCAGGGAGAGGATCCGGGTCCGCTCGCCGCTCTGCCCGTCGATCCGCCAGCAGCGGTCACGGATCGCGACGAAGAGGGACTCGGCGTCCGCCACCATGTTGCTGCAGTCGCGCGGGAGGTTGGCGCGACGTAGATCGGGAATCTCCAGCGTCCAGAGGATCGTGCCGTTGTACGCGTCGAGCCCGAAGAGGCGTCGGTCCCCCTGGATGTACAGCCGGCCGCCGGCATAGAGCGGCGCCGGGTTGCGCGCGCCGCGGTCGAGCATCGGCCGGGGACCGGGGCGGCCGAACCACTGGACGGTCAGGTCGCCCGCCAGGGTCGAATCCCCGCTCGAGGCGGTGCTCCCGGGATCGGCGTACTGGTGGCTCCACTCGCCGACCCCTTCGAGAGGCGCGCGCGTCTCCACGACCCAGTGGAGCGCTCCGCCGTCGAAGCGGCTCGTCACGATCCCCTCGGTGGGGACGCACCAGCGCTCGAGGTCGTCCCCGTCCTGAAAGCGACCCCGCGCCTTGCGCGGCGCGCCGAAGATCGCCACCCCGCCCTCGGGGCGCAGGAGGCGCGCGACCTCCTCGTGGGAGTGGAGCGGCCGGCGACCTCGGAGCAGGCCGTCGGAGACGATCAGGTTGGCGAACCAGTCGCCGTAGGGGAGCTCGCCTCCAGGGTCCTCGTGCACGCTGACGCGCACGCCGTACAGCCCCGCTTCGAGCAGCGCCTCTCGCGCCGCGGCCCGGCGTTTCGGGTCGGCCTCCACGGCGACGATCTTCAGCTCCGAGCGGCGAGCCAGCTCCGCGGCGAGGCGGCCGTCGCCGGCGTCGAGCACCAGGCACCAGCCCCGGTTCACCGGACAGCGGGAGAGGATCTCCTCGGCCGCCTCGGTGTACAGCGCGCCGAGCTCGTCGTCAGGAGGGGCCGGAGCGCTCGAGCCGGTGAGCGGGTCCGGCTCGTAGTCGAAGGCGGTGTCCAGGACGAAGCTCCGGGAAGCGAAGTGCCGGCCGTCCGCCAGCTCGGCCAGCACCCGCCAGAAGTGCACCGACGAGGGCGCGAGATCGGTGAGGGTCACCGTGTGCTCACGTCCTTTTCCCTCACTCTCGAAGCGCTTCACCGCCTCACCGGGGCGCGAGAGCTCGATACCGGCGCGGGTCACCTCCGCGGTGCCGAAGGAGATCTCCGCGGTGCCGTCGCCCCGGAAGCGGCAGTACGGCCCGAGCTCGAGCTCGAGCGGCTCGGGGAAGACCGCGCGCTTCTCCGCGAAGCGCTCGCGCACCTCGTCCTCGGTCAGGGCGCCGTCGAACAGGCGCAGCTCGTGCAGCCGGCCGGTGAAGGCGTGGCGCGCGGTGCGCTCCTCGAACACGCCCAGGACGATGTCGCCGGGGAGCGCGCCCAGCGAACTGCCCGCCTCGCGCGAGTACCCGACCGGCTCCCCGTCGACGAAGAGGCGCGTCAGTCCGCCGTCGAAGCTGCCGACGACGTGGTACCAGCGAAACGGCTCGTAGCTCGCGCTCGAAGACGTCCAGCCGAGCGAGTCCTCGCCCTCCGGGCGCACGCCGAAGCGGAAGCGCCCGCCGCCGCACCCCAGCACCCAGGTCGAGGGATGTCCGCTCGCGGCAGCGGCGCCCGCGGTGCGGGGAACCTCGACCATCAGCGTCGCCTCGACGGTGAACGCCCCGTCCGGGGGATCGAGCTCGATCCGCGTGGGGGGCGACGCCGTACCGCCGAAGAGGCGCAGCGCCGGCGGACCGGGACCTCCGTCCAGGGTCTCGGGACTCCAGCGCAGGAGCTCCACCGGATCCTCGCGGGTCCGCGGGGGCGGAAGCGTCGCGCGCAGCGCGTCGTGCCGCCGGGCGAGCTCCTCCTCGGGGACTGCGCGACCCCACACCTTGATCTCGCCGATCAACCCCGACATCGGGTAGTTCTCGTCGTCGTCCTGGTAGGCGCCCACGACGTACACCGCTCGTCGCGGGTAGAGGATCGCGCCACTCTGGGCGGTGGACTCCGCCTCGAGCCGACCGTCGACGTAGAGTCGCATCACCTCGCCGTCGTAGCTGCCGGCGACGTGGAACCACTTCGAGAGCCCCAGCGGGCTCGTGCCGCTGAGGTAGGTCATGAGGCCGTCCCCGTCGTCCGCGCCCTCGGAGGCGAGCGCCAGGCAGAAGCGGTCGCCGCGGTAGCCCAGGAGCCAGCCCTTCTCGAAGCCGCCGTTGTCCTGGATCACACCGATGATTCCACCCCAGGTCTGGGCCCGGTCGACCGAGACCCACGCCTCGACGGTGAACGCCTCCTCCGGCAGCTCGGCGCGCGCCACGCTGTGGTGGATCAACGCGCGATCGCCGGGGCGGGCGAGCAGCAGTGCGCTCCCGCCGCCGCCGGTGACCACCCTCGACGTGCTGGAGAGCTGGGCCGGCGATGCGCCGGCGAGGTCCTCGATCGCACTGTCGACGACGTGCTCGGGAGCGAAGTCCCAGTGGCTGATCAGGTCGTTCTTCGCGGCCTGCGTCGCGCCCAGGGTGGCGAGGAGCAGGAGGGCGATCGTGGCGGTCATCGCGCTTCTCCCTCGCCGGCTTCGGTGAACGCGTGGATCGTCCCGCGGTCGGTGCTGACGAAGAGCGCCCCGCGCGCCGCGGCCAGCGAGTAGGCGCGCCCCTCCACCGGGGCTCGCCAGCGCTCCTCGCCGTCCCTCGCGCCGTAGGCGGCCACCACGTCGTCTCCGCCCGCGAAGAGCAGCTCGCCGGAGAGGATCAGGTCGAAGGGCTCGTCGCAGGGAATCCGCCAGCGGACGCAGGCGCGCAGCTCGCCGGCGAGCCGCTGCAGCTCCCGGCCGATCTCGACCAGCTCCTCCTGCAGCTCCTCGGCGCGGCCGGGGCTCGCGGTGGCGAGCTCCTCGGTGAGCCTCGTCCGCGCTCCCTCGGCCTCGCTCCGCTCGCCGAGCAGCTCGAGGTAGTGCCCGCGGTCGAGGCACGTGAGCTCGCGGCTCGTGTGCAGCCACGCCAGCGAGCGTCGCACGATCATGCGGGTCCCGGAGAAGCTGGCCACCTGCTCGGCGGAGTTCCCGCTCGACTCGGAGAGCTCGCCGGTGCGGCCGGGGCCGTGAATCAGCCTGTTCTCGCCGACCAGGAGCGCCCAGGTTCCGCCCGCGCCCGCCAGGTTGCGCAGCCGCTTCCCGCTCGAGCGCTCGAAGACCACCGGCGCCGCGCGGCTGATCGGCAGGTAGAGGTTCTGTTCGCCGGCCAGCAGGTAGCCCTGCGGGACGAGGCCCTCCAGTTCGTGCTTCCACTCCTCGCGCCCGTTCCGGGCGGAGAGCGCGGTGAGGTAGACCCCCTCGGAGGGGAAGAGACCCGCGCTGCAGTAGGCCGTGCCGTCCTCGACCACGACGCTGCTGCGAATCGGCCAGAGGGAGATCATCCGCCCGTTGCCGGGGACGCGTCGATCCTCCGGCGCGGGTCGATGTCGCCACCGCTCCTCGCCGTCCTTCGCATCGAGGCAATAGACGTTGCCGTCGTCGGAGCCGAAGTAGATCCGATTGCGCCACCAGGTGGGGGCGAAGCGCACCGGGCCCTCGGCGAAGAAGCTCCAGCGCTCGGCTCCCGTATTCGCGTCGAGGCAGACCAGCCGGTCCTCCGCGGAGGAGCCGAAGAAGAGGGCCCCGTCCGCGACCACCACCGGGTGCGCGCGGTCGAACCACAGGCGCGGCTCGAGGTTCTCGACCTTGTTGTAGGCGTCGCGCTTCGCGGGGCCGGGCCAGGCCGGCCGTGGTGCCGCCCCGCCTCGCCACGTCCAGGCCGGCGCGAGCGGCAGCTGGAGCTCCGTCCGGGCGATCCCGCTGCGCGCCGGATCGCCGCGGTGCGTCGGCCAGTCCCCGGCGGCCGACGTTCCGGCGAGCCCGAGGGAGAGAGCCGCGGCGAGCGCGAGGATCATGACACCGGCTCCTCGATGAGGCGTCCGCCACAGATGTCGAGGACTCGATCGTCGACCTTCCACGGCAGCGGATCGTGGGTGACCAGCAAGACGCTGCCTCCCTCCCGGTGGTACTCGTCGAGCAGCTCGAGCACTCTCCGGGCGCTCTCGCGGTCCAGGTTGCCGGTCGGCTCGTCGGCGAGGAGCAGCGCGGGGCGATTCAGGAGGGCGCGCGCGAGCGCCACGCGCTGCCGCTCACCGGCGGAGAGCTCCGCGGGCCGGTGCGTGCGACGGTGCTGGAGATCGAGACGTTCGATCAGCTCGTGCGCGCGACGCCGTCGCTCCTGCCGCGGCATCAGGTGACGCGTCATCAGGACGTTGTCGATCACGTTCAGGTAGGAGACGAGGTGGAAGAGCTGGAAGACGATGCCGACGTGCTCCGCCCGGAAGCGAGCTCGGGCCCGCTTGCTCATCTCCCAGAGGTACTCGCCGTGGACCACGATCTGCCCGCTGGTCGGCCGGAGGAGGCCACCGATCATCATCAGCAGCGTGGTCTTGCCGCTGCCGCTGGGACCGCGGACGCAGACGAACTCCTCGTCGTCGAGCTCGAAGCTGATCTCGTCGACGGCGGCGATCTCCTCGCCCGCCAGGAAGAAGCGCCGGCTGAGGTCGTGGGCCCGGATCATGCGGCCTCCAGGTCGCGCAGGCAGAGCGCCGGGTCGAGACGCACCGCCAGCGCGGTGGGCACCAGGCTGGAGACCACGGCGAAGAGCGGCGCCAGGAAGAGCGCCAGCGGGAAGAGCGCGAGGTCCAGGCCGATCGCGTCCCCGGTCAACGGGAACACCCCGGGCGCTTCCTCGACGGCGAGCCACGAACCGAGCAGGTAGCCGAAGATGGCGCCGATCACCCCGATCGCGGCCGCCTTGCCGAGGAAGACGGTGGCGATCCAGCGCGAGCCGTGTCCCAGCGCGCGCATCAGCCCGATCTCCTTGCGACGGTCCCGCACGTTGAGCGCGGCGAGGAAGGCGATCCAGATGCCCGAGGCGAGCACCACCCACGGCAGGATCAGGGCGCCGTACTCCTCCGACAGGCGGCGCTGGTCCTTCCGCGCCTCCGCGATCGCGGAGGCGCGCACCACCTTGCCCTCGGAGAGCACCTTTCCGAGCTCCTCGCGCAGCCTGGCCAGGTTGTCCACTCCGGGCAGCGCGCAGTAGCACTCCAGGGCCTGGATCTCGTTGATCCGACCGGGCTGGCCGAGCACCTGCTGGGCGTCCTCGAGGCTCGTCCAGATCCTGATGTCGTCGAGGCTTCCCGACTCCGCGAGCGTGTTCGCCACGGTGAACTCGCGGCCTCGCCAGGCGAGCATCGCGCCCTCTTCCAGACCCAGGCACCGAGCCACCTCGAAGCCGACGTAGATCTCCCCGGGAGGCACCTCGAAGATCATCGAGCTCTTCGCCTTGCCGGTCGGGGTCACCTCGCTGCTGATCCCGGTCCAGAGCACCTCCTGGTCCTCGATCTCCACCCGCTCGATCAGCATCGCCAGGAGGTGGTTGTAGGAGAGGTCCCCGCGGGCCGCGAAGCGTGCGGCGGCGTCGCCCGGCAGGGTCCCCGGCGAGTATCCGCGGGACCAGTAGGAGACCATGTCGGTCTCCGCGGGCACGATTCGCAGATTGTATCCGAGATTCCGCATCACTCGAGTGGTCTCCCGCTCGGCCGCGCGCTCGGCGGTGAAGTACGCCACCGGCAGGGCGACCGCGGTCACCACCGCCAGCAGGGAGAGCAGGGTCTGCGTCCGGCGGTGCAGCGCTTCCTGGAGGATCAGCCTCGGCGTGTTCATCGAGGACGGGTCCGCAGCAAGACCGTGATGCTGATCAGCACGCTCAGTCCGGCGATCACCGAGAAGGCGATCATCAGGTTGCGCAGCGCGGCGCCGCCCCGGGTGCTGCGCACCGGATCCGCGGGAGGGGGCGGTGGCCCGGCCGCGAGCTCGGGCGTTCTCGGGGTCTCGGCGGGCAGGACCACCTCCTCCCGGTAGGCGAGCAGCAGCTCGTCGACCGAGGCGGGGGCGGCGCCGACCCCTCCGCGGGGACCACGATGAGCGAGGATCGAGGTGATCTCCGAGCGGACCCGCGGGTTCTCGGGATCGAACCCCAGTCGATCGGCCGCGTGCTTCCGCGTCGCCTCGTCCCAGCGCAGCGGAACGCGCTTGCCCCTCATCCACGAGCGGTCGAGGTCGCACTCGCACGAGAGCCCGGCGGTGGCCAGGATCCCGAATAGCGTCTCGCGGTCCAGCGTCGCCTCGCGCAGGAGCGGGCCGGCCAGGCGCCCGCGCCCCAGGAGAACCGCCGCCGCCGGCGTCTCGCGCTCCACGTCATCGAGCCCGAGCGACCAGCAGAACACGCGTTCGAGCTCGCGCTCGGCCGCCCCGATCACCAGCAGCTCGGGTGGGCTGCCGACGTCCTTGGGCATCTGGTCCAGGATCCCGCCGAGCCGTCGGAAAGCCTCGTCGATTTCGTCGCGGCCGCGCGCGTTCTCGACGGAATCGGAACCCTCGACGAGGATCACCGCGCAGAAGCTATCCACCAGGAGCTCCCCGAGCCGCGCTCGGGTGGGGGAGTACACGATCGAATCGAGCAGACGACTGGACCGGGCCCCGGGGGCGTCGCCGGGACCGATCCACGGCAGGGCCAGCTCCCTTCCCTCCGGACCGATCAGGGCAGCGAAGGGGAACTCCTGCACCTGGTGGCGCTGGAGGCGAACCGCGTCGATACGCTCGAGGTGTTCGTCGGGGTCCAGCAGGCGCCCCTGCACGTTCGAGTCACCGAGCACCGAGGTGAAGAGGCTCGAGAGCTCCTCCCGTCGACCGGCATCGTCCGCCGCGTCGACGTAGCACACCAGCTGGTAGGCGGGATCGCCGAGGTCGACGAACGCGACGTCCCTGACCGTGTATTGACACGGCAAGGCGAATGTCAGGGAGGTCAGGGCGGGCCAGAACATCCGCTCCCATCATACCGTCTGGGGCGTTCCGGACGGGCCACCTCGGCGCGGATCGCGTACGGGGCGACGAGCGCGGGGGAGGGGGTGCCCACCCCGCTCCCAACACCGAACGCCCCGTTCCCTCCAGGAGCCGATCGAGGGGTGAAACCAGGAGGTCCCCGGGTCGTTTACGGGGTGGAATCACCCGAGACCGCACGGATCTCACTCTCCTGTATCCGGAGCAAGCGCCTCGGGCCCACCTGGTCAGCCAGCAGGGGTGCGGCCGCCAAGGGCCCGGGGCGCCCCTTCGTTTCTCGCCGCGGAGCTCTCGCCTCGGACGCGGGACGGGACGCTACTCGCTCTTGGGGCGCCGGCCTCGGGGCAGGTTCGCCTTGGGAGTCCGGTAGCCGGACTTCTCGAGGAACTCCACCAGGGGCTTGCGCGCGTCCGCCAGGACGTGCCGGAGGGCCGTGTCGCCGTGACTGCCCGCCGTATCCAGCGCGCGGTCGATGGCTCGGAGCGCGGCGATCGCGCTCTTCATCGGGGGGGACTTTTGCATGTCTCTTGCCGCCTGCCTCGCCTTCACCTGGCGAATCCGATCCTGGAGATCACTGATCAGCTCCTGATCCGTGCGCCGCCGCCGCTTTCTTCCACTGTCCTTGGCCGCGGCCTTCTTGGTCGTGACCTTGCTCTTTTTCTTGGCCATCTTGGTCGCCTGGAATCCTCCTGAGAGGGACGGAATAGAGCCCACCATCGAGCGGGTCGGAATCGCCACGCATGGCGAGGCATTCGAGCCTTCGTCTCGAGGGGGTTTTTCCCCGGAGTACTGCCCGAACCGGCGGATATCCTGTCCGCCGGAATCCGGTAATTCAACGGCCGGAGGCGAGAAAATAGTCGTGCCGAGGCCCGGATTCTCCCCCGGCGGGATCGGCCCGGTGGGCCTTTCCCGGAGAGCGAGCCCGGGGTCGGACTCCCCCGCGGATGGCGTTCTCCTCGAAATGGCGCGAATCTGCGGGCGGGCGGGGGCGGGAGCAGCCCTCGCCGCGCGGCGGGAACCGACCATTCCGATTCGTCGACACGAGTCGAGATCGGGCCTATTCTGCTCGTGCTTCTCCTAATCTTCGTCACGCCTAGCGCTCGCTGAAGCCGATGTTGATCCGTCACTTCATGACCCGGCAAGTGGTCACCCTGCCCGCCGAGATGTCCTGCATAGAGGCCTGGGGCGAGTTCCAGGATCACGGACTCCGGCGAACGCCGATCGTGCGCGAATCAGAAGTGATCGGCATGATCACCGACCGCGATCTGATGCGCATCCTGCCGTGGACCGTCGGCGACCTGGAAGAGGAGGGGGCCAGGGACCGCCAGGAGCTGCCCTTGAGCCGGGTCTGCAAGAAGAAGCTCATCGCGGTCGCGCCTACCGATCACCTCGAGACCGCCGCCCGCTCGATGCTGGAGCACAAGATCGGGGGCCTGCCCGTGCTCGATTCGAAGCGCCTGGTGGGGATCATCACCGAGAGCGATCTGTTCAGGATCTTCCTGCGCCTGAAGCTGGAGACGAACGCCGTGAGGCTCTCGCTACACTGGACCCGGGAGCCCGAGACGATGCCCGATCCCTCACCGCTGGCGATGACCTGCGGAGTCGAGATCCGGGAGTTCATGCGTCATCCCGGGCCCACCGAGGGAACCCTGGTCGACCTCCGGGTGATCGGAGAGGGGATCGACACGTTCCTGGCGCGCCTCCTGGGCGCGGGTTTCCTCCTGCTCGATCGCGAGGAACCAGGGGAGACGGCTCAGCCTTGAAGAAGCTCGTCTGGCGCCTGATCAAGATCCCGTTCCTGACCATCCGCGACTTCGTGCGGGCGCTGGAGCGCCACGCCCTGTTCACGCACGCGGCGGCGACCGCTTTCTTCCTGTTCCTGTCGTTGCCGCCCGCGCTGCTCGCGCTGGTCTCGCTGGTCGGTCTGATCCCGATCGAGGAGTGGAGCGAGGCGACGAGCGCGGAGTTCCTCAGGGAGAGCCGGGCCCTCCTGGCGCGCTTCGCCCCGCCCACCACCGCGGCGGCGCTGGGCAACCTGCTGGAGTTCCACCTCCGACCGCTCTTGACCCAGCTGCAGGATCTCTCGCCCGATCAGCTCGTGGTCCACATCGGCGACCTGCTGGAGCGGACGATGCCTCCCGATCTCGCGCGGACGATGACCGGGATCGCGGAGAACATCCTCGGGAACCCCCACCCCGGCCTCCTGACGATGAGCTTCATCGTCATCCTCTGGTCCGCCAGCGGGGCGACCCGAGCGGCGATGCGGGCGCTGACCGTGATCTACGAGGTCCGGAGCAGGATCTGGATCTCGCGCAAGACGATCTCGGTGCTCCTGACCGTCGGCTTCCTGGCGGTCTGGACCGTCACCATCGCCCTGATCCCGGTGTCGAACACCGTGGCCAGCGCGATCGTGGGTCACTTCGGTCTCGACGAGGGCGTGCGTCTCGTCTGGTCCGCGATCAACTGGGGCGTCGGCGCGCTGGTGCTCCTCTTCACCGCGCTCCTGATGAACCGTTTCGGTCCCGACGTCGCCCTGCGTCTCCGGACCGTCCTGCCCGGGTGCCTCTTGACGGTGACGCTCTGGGTGCTGCTCTCCTATCTGCTGGGGCACTGGATGGGGAGCCGCTGGTCGAGCTACAACGCGACCTACGGAACTCTGGCGGTGGTTATCGCCTTGCTCCTGTGGTGCTACCTGATCTCGCTGGGGCTGCTGCTCGGCGCCGAGCTGAACACGGCCCTCCTGGTCCTGAGGGCGCGCCTCCGCGGCGACCATCCCGACGCGGGAGGCGAGGAGGAGACTCGCCGGGTGATCGAGATGGCGGTGGTCCGGAAAGCCCGCCGAAACGAGCGACCTGACGGGGAAGAAAAGGAGTAGACTTCGCCCCTTCTGCTCTCCCCGCGTCCGCCGCGGAGAGCTCCACCGATCAGCTGGGGGCGACGCACCAGGGGCGTCTGAGATGCACCCCTCGAACCTGAACCGGATCATGCCGGCGTAGGAAAGCGATGACCATCACCGACCCCGACGCGCGAGTCGAGAAGCCCGCCCCCAGCCCCGATCGTCCTTTCGAGGAGAGCTTTCCCGCCTCGACGAAGAGGTACCAGCGCCTAGAGCACAACGGCTTCACGCTCGAGGTCCCGTACCGCCGCGTCGAGCTCTCCTGGGACAACGGCCACATCGACCTCTACGACAGCAGCGGTCCCCAGGGAGTGGATCCCCGCGAGGGCCTGCCGAAGTTGCGGCGCCCCTGGATCGAGAAGCGCGCGAAGACTGCGGACGGCAACTTCAGCCAGATGCACTACGCCAGGCAGGGAGTCGTCACGGAGGAGATGGCCTTCGTCGCCGCGCGGGAAGCGTGCCCGCCGGAGTTCGTGCGCGACGAGGTCGCGGCCGGCCGCGCGATCATCCCCGCGAACAGGAATCACCTGGAGCTCGAGCCGATGATCATCGGCCGGAAGTTCCTGACCAAGATCAACTCGAACATCGGCAACAGCGCCCTCGGTTCGAGCATCGAGGAAGAGGTTCGCAAGGCCCAGTGGTCCACGCGCTGGGGCGCCGACACGGTCATGGATCTCTCCACCGGGGACGACATCCACGAGACGCGCGAGTGGATCATCCGCAACTCCGCCTGTCCGATCGGAACGGTCCCCCTCTACCAGTGTCTGGAGAAGATCGAGGGCCGCGTCGAGGACCTCTCGATCGAGCTCTTCCTGGAGACGCTGAGAGAGCAAGCCGAGCAAGGAGTGGATTACTTCACCATCCACGCGGGAGTGCGCTTGCACCACGTGCCGATGACGATCAAGCGCCTGACCGGAATCGTGTCCCGCGGCGGCTCGATCATGGCCAAGTGGTGTCTCCTGCACCACCAGGAGAGTTTCCTGTACACGCACTTCGAGGAGATCTGCGAGGTGATGAAGGAGTACGACATCGCCTTCAGTCTCGGTGACGGCCTGCGACCGGGATCGGTCGCGGACGCCAACGACGCCGCTCAGTTCGCCGAGCTGGACACTCTCGGCGAGCTGACCGAGATCGCCTGGAAGCACGACGTTCAGACGATGATCGAGGGCCCGGGGCACGTACCGCTGAACAGGATCAAGGAGAACGTCGATCGAGAGCGCGAGGTCTGCCACGATGCTCCTTTCTACACGCTCGGCCCGATCGTCACCGACATCGCCCCTGGTCACGATCACCTGACCTCGGCCATCGGCGCCGCCGCGATCGGTTGGTGGGGCACGGCGATGCTCTGCTACGTCACCCCCAAGGAACACCTCGGGCTGCCCGACGCAGAGGACGTGAAGCAGGGCGTGGTCACCTACAAGATCGCCGCGCACGCCGCCGACCTGGCCCGGGGCAACAAGAGGGCGCAAGAGCGCGACGATGCCCTGTCGAAGGCGCGTTTCGAGTTCCGCTGGGAGGATCAGTTCAACCTCTCGCTGGACCCCGAGACCGCCCGGGCCTACCACGACCGCGCCTATCCCCGGGAAGACGCCAAGACCTCGCACTTCTGCTCGATGTGCGGTCCTCATTTCTGCTCGATGAAGATCACCAAGGACGTCCGCGAATTCGCGGCCCGGATGGGGATCAGCGAGCAGGAGGCGCTCGAGCGGGGAATGGAGGAGAAGGCGCAGGAGTTCTCGGACCGGGGCGGGGAGGTCTACCTCGGGGAGTAGGTGCGCGGGGCGCGCTGGAGGTGGACGGGGGGGGCCAATCCCGGTGTGGCGTTCGCCGCAGGTGAACGGGAATGACCCGATACCAGGGCCTTACGCCCGCACCTTACCCAGAACCTTACACCGCGCTCTCACGCTCACTCCTTCCGAGCGCTAGACTTCGCCGCCATGCTCCTCCCGATCCTCCTCGCCTTGCTCCCGGACATCCTCGCGGCAACCCCCGTTCCCCCGCGGCAGGACGCACCACCGCCCGACGAACGCCCGCTCCCCGAGTCGGTCGTCACCGCCCGTAAGTGGGAGGAGGAAGCGGACCAGGTACCGGCGAGTCTCAGTGCTCTCGATTCCAGCACTCTGCAGACCGCCGGCATCGACTCCGTGCGGGATGCCTCGCTCCGCATCCCGAACCTCTTCATCAACCAGTTCTCCTCCCGGCGCCTGAGCTTTCCCACCATCCGCGGCATCGGCTCGGGGCAAGGCGATCCCGCCGTCACCACCTACATCGACGGCGTCCCACAGCTGACCACGAGCAGCACGAACCTGCCCCTCTTCGACATCGAACGGGTCGAGATCCTGCGCGGTCCCCACTCCACCCTGTACGGCCGCAACGCCCTGGGCGGCGTGATTCACGTCATCCCGAAGCACCCGACCGGGACCTTCGAAGGCGACGGCTCGGTCACCTTCGGCAACTACGGCCTCCAGGAGTACTCCCTCTGGGGCGGCGGCCCAATCCGCGAGGAAGACCTCTTCTTCCGCGCCGGGGCACAGCACTCCCGCCGGGACGGCTACACCAAGAACGACGCCACCGGCAACGACGTCGACTTCCGCAACTCGTGGTACGGCCGGGGCAACGTGCTCTGGACTCCCAGCGACGAATCCGAGGTATCCCTCGGCCTCTACGGCGAGCGGGCCCGGGACGGCGGATTCGTCCTCTCCGAGCTGAACGGCCTCCGCCAGCGCCCGCACCGCATCAACCAGGACTTCGAGGGGCGCGGCGAACGCGACATCGTCGCCCCGGCCTTGACCTGGAAGCACTCGGGCGACGACCTGGACTTCACCTCGGTCACCGCCTACCAGGACTGGAGCACCGACGAGACCTCCGACTTCGACTTCACCGTCGTCGATGGCATCCGACGCCACAGCACCGCATCGCAGCGCTACGTCAATCAGGAGCTGCGCCTGGAGTCGGTCTCCGACGAGACGGACGAGGGAACCTCCCAGGTCCGCTGGCTGGCCGGGGTGAACCTCTTCGCCGCCGACACCTCTCAATCCGGCGCGACCGAGTACCGCCCCGGTGGCGCCGGAATCCTGTTCCCCCTGCACAACGTCGGCACCGACACCCAGCGGGGCAGTTTCGACGACTGGGGCGTCGCCCTCTTCGGTCAGGTCAACCTTCCCCTGGGCGCCGAGTTCGATCTCGGCTTCGGGCTGCGCTTCGACCACGAGGCGAAGGACGCCACTCTGCGCCGCACCTTCGAGTCCAGTGGCGTGACCTTCAGTGACACCCGCACCTCGCTCTCCGAAAGCTACAATGAGGTGGTCCCCGAGGTCAGCCTGAAAAAGCCGCTCGGCGAGACCACGACCGCCTACACGCGTATCGCCAAGGGATTCAAGGCGGGGGGGTTCAACCTCGCCGCTCCGACGGGCCGGCTGGCGTTCGGCCCGGAGTCGAGCTGGACGTGGGAGCTGGGGGCCAAGAGCTCCCACCTGGAGGAGAAGCTCCACTTCACCGCCGCGCTCTTCTACATCGACTGGGACGACATGCAGCTCTCGCTCTTCGATGGCGCGACCGGGGGCTACGTCGACAACGTCGGCAAGGCGAACAGCCGCGGCTTCGAGGCCGAGGTGCGTGGCGAGCCGCTCGAGGGCGTCGAGCTCTTCGGCGGCTTCGGCTACACCAACGCGACCTTCGATCAGTACACCAATACCTACGGTCAGAACGTCGCCGGCAATACCTTGCCCTTCGTCCCCGAGACGACCTGGAACGTCGGCAGCACCTACTCCCAGGGCCCCGCCCCCGATCACCTATGGTTCGTCCACGCCGCGCTCGTCGGGGTCGGCAGCTACTACTTCGACGCGGGCAACACCGAGCGGGAACACTTCACCCTGCTCGAGGCCCGCGCCGGCCTCGTCCGGGAGCACTGGAGGCTGGAGGCCTGGGTGCGCAACGCCCTCGGCGAAGACTACATCCAGGTTGCTTTCCAGCCGAGCCCGGACCCGTACTACTCGAACTACTTCGTCGGCGAGAACGGCGCGCCGATGACGCTCGGGATCACCCTCAGCGGCGGCTTCTGAGTCACCCGCCTCGCGCGAGCCTCTCCACGACGGGCCCACGCCAGGCCAGGCGCGAGGCGAGGGAAACGCACAGCGCGCCGCAGATCGCCATCGCCGCCGGCACCGCAAGCAGGGCGAGGAGCGGGGACGTGCCACCCTCCGCGCCGAGCAGCGGCAGCACCGCGGCGAGCGCGCCGAGCACGCCGCAGGCCGTGCCCGCGAGCAGCAGCGCCCCGTGCTCGAAGAGCAGCGCGCGCCGCACCCGTCCCGCGGGGAATCCCACCGCCGCCAGCACCGCCAGCTCCCCGCGCCTTTCGCCGACGTTGCGCAGCACCACCACGCCCAGCCCGACGGTGCCGAGCAGGAGCCCGAGCCCGCCGAGGATCTGGAAGACGACGAGGTAGGTGTTCTGCACCTCAGCCAGCTCCGCCAGTCGCGTGCTGGTCGATTCCAGCTCCAGCCCTTCGTCGGAGAGGCGGCGCATCCACTCCGTCGCGAGCGCCTCCGCCTCCTCCTCGGGGGCATCGACCAGGAACGCGCGGTAGCCGCTCTCGGTGGGGAAGCGCTGGCGGAAGTGCCCGTCGTCGATCAGGAGATCGCCCTGCAGGATCGAGCCCGCCAGCGTGGCCACGATCTGTACCTCGAACTCCAACCCTCGCTCGTCGACCATCGGCACGGTCTCGCCGAGGGCGCGGTGCAGCGACCACATCACCGCCGCCGAGTCGCCGATCGCCGGGACGACCACGGGCGAGGGATCGAGGTCCTGCAGCAGCATCCACGGACTCGCCGCGGACTCCTCCAGCACCGCGTCGAAGGTGAACGCCTCGCGCGAAGCGAGCTCCACCGGGTCGACCCCGAGCAGCGACGGACGCTGCGGCCGGTTCAGGTTGAGGCAGCTGGTCTCGTCCCCTTCCTTCCAGCGCATCGGCACGACGCTCACGCCGTCGGGTGGGTCGTTCGTGAAGGTGAACTCGTCCGGGCCGCTCGCGTACTCCCGCACGAGCCCCAGCGACGAGCGGCCGATCAGCGCGAAGCCGCCGGTCCCCGAGGCACGTGCGGCGGGGTCGTCGGGCAGCACCTTGCGGAACGAGCCTACGATCAGCACCAGGAACGCGCCCGTGGCGATCAAGACGATCACCGCCAGGCTGCGCGCCGGTCGCCGCTGCGCGTTGCTCCAGGCGAGGCCGGCGAGGGTGGTGAAGCCCAGCGCCCGCGGCTTCGCGCGCCCGGCCAGCAGCGCCCGACAGATCGCGATCGTCGCCAGCAGCGCCAGCACGCCCGCCAGGAACGAGGCCGCCGGCTTGGTCGGCCCGCTGGCTCCCACGCACCAGGTCTGCGCCGGCATCCAGCCGTGGAAGGCGACCAGCGCGACGACGGTGCTGACGCGTCGCTTCCGCTTCCGCGCCTGCCGGCTCTCGCTCTCGACCCCCGCGCGCGCCGCGAGCAGCTCCACCGCCGGGCGGTCGAGCTGCTTGCGCAGCGTGAGCCAGGCGGCGAACAGCGCGATGACGACCGTGGCCGCTGCTCCGGTGGCGAGCACCACCGGCCGCGTGTGGCTCTCGAGGGTCGCTCCGGCGACCGCCCCCTTCCAGATCGTATCCAGGGCCAGGATCACGCCGTGCCCGTACCCCGCGGCCAGCGCGGCGCCCAGAATGGACCCCACCGCGGCGAGGACCAGCGCCTCGCCGAGCAGCAGCCGTCGCACCGTGCGCGGCCGGAAACCCACGGCGAGCAGCGTGCCGACCTCGTGGGAGCGCTGCAGCACCCCGAGCGACAGCAGGAGCCCGACCAGGAGGAACGCCGACAGCAGCAGGAAGAAGGAGAGCCCGAGGAAGAGCCCGCCGAAGTCGGTCGCCGGCGAGCTGGCAGCCAGCGCGGGCGTCCGCACGTCGCGGAAGACGAGGCCGAGCTCCCCCGGATCGAGCGCGGCGCGCAGCTCTTTCCGAAATGCCTCGCTTCGCTCCCGCGCCACGCGGACCGCGGTCATCCAGCCGAAGCGCTGGCTGCCCCACATCTGCTGGCCGGCGTCGAGCGAGACGAACGCCTTGGGCGTGCCGCCGTGCGCCTCCCACCACTCCTCGTCCTCGTCGCGGATCTTCTCGTAGTCGATCGGCAGGTCGATCTCCCAGTCGGCGCAGGTGCCGTCCTCGGCCATGCCGGGGAAGGGCGGCATCAAGGTCGGGTCGGCGGCGAGCCCCTCGACCGGGACGATTGCACCGATCCGGCGCTGGACTTCCTCCTCGACGAGCTCGCCCGACCCGTCGGCTCGCCAGTAGCGCATCGACAGCTCGTCGCCGACCTCCGCCTGGAGATCGTCGGCGAGCCAGCGATTGATCACCACGCCCGGCTCGGTCATCCCCTCGGGAAGGATCGCATCCCACGGGCCGTCGGTCTCCGCACCCGACGTCGGGCCGAGCGCGCAGACCACCGAATAGGGAGTGCTTCTGCTCCCGACGCGCAGCTCGTTGGCGAGGTGGGTGAGGACGCCCATCGAGGGCCCGTCCATACTTTCCAGCACGTGACGAAGACGCGGCGGCAGGAGGATCGAGGCGCTCCGCAACTCCACCTCTTGCGAGTCCTCGAGCTCGCGTGCCTCCAGGCCGACGTCGGAGAGCGTGAAGGTCCTGAGCAACGCCGTCTGCGCGGCCGGGGCGCTCACCGCTCCACCCGCCCCGACGAGGCAGAGGTTGGCGCGCCCCTCGAGGCCGAGCAGCTCCTGCATCCAGGCGAGGTCGACGAACGCGTTGACCGGCGGGAGCTGCGACGCGGTCAGGCCGAAGCGGCCGAACCCCTCGTCACCGATGACTCCGGCCACGCGTACCGAGAGCGTCTCCGGTCCCGCGGCGCGGCCACCGAGCACGGCCTCCTTCGGCATCGGCGCGGGGGCGGCGACTCGCAGCAGTACCCGGTCCCCGGCCGCCGCCTCGAGACGGCGCGCGAGCCGCTCGTTCAGATACGCCTCGCCCGGCCCCAGCGGCACCAGCTCGATCGGTTCGGGCGCGAGCTCGAAGAACGTCTTCTCGATCCCGTGAACACGTACCCCCAGCGCCCGGTGACTCCCGCCGCTGGTCGATGCGACCGCGTCCAGGGCGAGGAGGGGAGCGACGGTGCTGCCCCCGAGCTCGCCCTCGAGCCGCCGGGCGAGGTCGACCCCGAAGTGACGCTCCCCGGTCTCCATCGCGAGGTCCACGTCTCCGATCCGCAGGAGCGCCCACTTGCGCAGGGACAGCCGCACCGAGTCTCCGACCAGCAGCGCGCCGGCCAGCACCGTCGCGCCGATCGCCACGCCGAGAACGATCCCGAGGTGAACGGACTTGAAGTGCGTGAAGCTGCGGAGGATCAGCCGGCGGCGATTCACGGAGTGCCTCCTAGCCGGCGACGGCCAGATCTTCGAGCCGCCCCTCGCGTAGCTCGGCGACGTTGCCGATGCGCTTCGCCAGCTCGGCGCTGTGCGTGACCACCAGGAGCGCGACGCCGAGGTCGCGGTTCAGCTCGGCGAGCAGATCCGCCAGCTCCTCCGAGCGCGCGGCGTCGAGTGAGCCGGTCGGCTCGTCGGCGACGAGGAGCCGCGGCTCGCGGATCAGCGCCCGCACCACGGCGAGGCGCTGTCGCTCGCCGCCGGAGAGGTGCGCGGGCCGGTGCTCGAGGCGCTCGCCCAGCCCGATCCTGGCGCAGAGCTCGCGGGCGCGCGCCTCGCTCTCCGCCGGATCGAGGTGATCCCACCCGGCCAGCGTCGGCAGCAGCGCGTTCTCCAGCACCGTGCACTGCGGTAACAGGTGGTGATCCTGGAAGACCAACCCGATCTCGCGGTTGCGCAGCGCGGAGAGCTCGTCGGCACCCAGCGCGGCGAGGTTCTCGCCGTCGAAGCGCACCGTCCCGCTGCTCGGCGGCAAAAGGCCGCAGGCGATGTGCAGCAAGGTGCTCTTGCCGGAGCCCGACGGCCCGACGACGGCGAGGGTCTCGCCTTCCCCCAGGGACAGGTCGACGCCGTCCAGCACGCGCAGCGGCGGCTGGCCCTCGCCCACCTCGTACGTCTTCACGAGCTGCTCGATCTCGAGCAGCGAACGGCGTTGGGGCTCATTCATGGCGTCACTCTACCGATTCGGGCCGACGATTCCCTCGACGATCCCCTCCACCTCCGCGGCCATTCGCGCCGCGGTGAAGTGCTCCAGCACCGCCTCGCGCCCCCGCCCGCCGAGCTCCCGGGCCTGCTCGGGATCGAGGAGCAGCTCCTCCAGCGCGGCGGCGAGTGCCGCGGGGTCGTCGGGCTCGCACAGCACGCCGCCCCCGGTGCACTCGAGCAGCTCGGGAAACGCCGCGTGATTCGGCAGGGCGACGGGTATCCCGGCCGCACTCGCCTCGAGCACGTAGAGTCCGAACGCCTCGTCGCGCGTCGCGGGCACCGAGAAGACCGACAGCGAGCGGAGGAAGTCGACCTTGGCCTCCACCGCGAGGTTGGGCAGGAGCTCGACGCTGTCCGAGAGGCCGGCCTCGCGGATCCGCGCGGTCAGCTTCTCGACCAGCGGTCGATCGTCGACGAGCTCGACGCCGGCGATGCGCAGCAGCGGCCGCTCGACCGCGCCGCGGCGGTTGAGGATGACGAAGGCCTCGACGAGGAGCGGCAGTCCCTTGTCCTCGCACATCCGCGCGAGGAACCCGATCGTCGGGCGCGCGGGCGGCTCGCTCGCCGGTTCGATCGCCAGCGCCGCCGGCTCGAGTCCGTTCCAGACCACCTCGACCCGCTCGTCCGCGACCTGCATCCGCTCGCGCATCCACGCCGCGTAGTGGCGGCTCACCGCGATGAAGCGGTCGACGTCTCCGGTGCGTCCGCGCAGCGCGCTCCACGCTCGCTCGCGGTGATCCTCGGGCAAGGCGTCGAGGAACGGCGCCTCCCCCTGGAGGGAGCAGACGATCTTCGCGCCGGTGCGCTCCCGCAGCGGCCTCGCGATTCCCGCCAGCAGCGCGTTGGAGAGCAGGATCACCTCGGTGGGGGAGCCCTCCGCGATCGAGTCGACCAGCTTCTCGATCATCGGGGCCAGCGGTCCGTCCATCCCCTGCAGCATCGAGAAGGTCATCTCGCCGAGGAACGCCGGATCGGTCGCCCCGGCGTGCCTGGAGATCCAGCGCAGCAGCCCCGGCGAGTCGAGGAGCCCGGAGATCGGGCGCAGGATCGAGCAGAGCGCGGGCGCCTTCTGCTGCAGGTACAGGTTGACCGCGCCCATCCGGATCGGCGTGGACGCCGCCTCGCCGCCGCGCTCGGGGTAGGCGGGCAGGTACATCGGCACCACCTCGATCGCGTGGCCGCGCGCGCGCAGCCCTTCCACCAGCGCAGCATCGCGCAGGCACGTTCCGCAGTAGAAGTTCCCCGTGCCCGGGGCGAGGTAGGTGAAGCGCATCGGGAGGGGCTGGCCCTCGCTGTTCCCTACTTGCCGCGGTGGTCGAGGCAGACGAGATCGCCCCTGCTGTTGCGGCAGTAGATCAGGCCGTTGGACAGGACCGGCGTGGTCCAGTAGACGCCGCCATCGAGCACCTTCTTGCGGTAGAGCTCCTCGTACGCCTTCGGCGACGCCTCGAGGATGACCAGCTCACCCCGGGAGGACATCGCGAGGATCTTCTCGTCGGCGATGACCATCGCGGCCTTGCCGAGCTTCTCCGCCCACAGCTCCTCGCCGTCGAGATCGATGCACTTCAGCGTCGACTCGTCGTAACCGTAGAGGTGGTTCTCGTAGAGCACGCACCCCGACATCTGCGTCTGCATCACCTTGCTCTCCCAGAGCGGCGAGAGCTCATCCTTCTTCAGCTGGAGCATCGCGCAGCCGTGGCCGTAGCCCGAGGAGATGAAGATGCGGTCGTTACTGGCGACCACCGGCGTGGCGGCGTTGACGTCGTACCGGGTCTTCCACTCGTAGGTGGCGACCTCCTTGCCGGTCTTGCGCTCGATCACGCTCAGCCCGTCGCCGCAGAAGACCGCCAGGCACTCGCGCCGGCCGTACTCGAAGGGCGCGGGGGTCGAGTAGGCGTGGCCGTAGTCCTGCTCGCTCCGCCACTTCAGCTCACCGTCCTTCTTGTCGAAGGCGAGCACCCAGCCGTTGTTCATCACCACCATGTCGTCGAAGACCAGCGGCGCGGCGGCGAATCCCCAGGTGGCGTTTTCCAGGTCGTACTCGGCTTCCAGCTGCCTCTCCCAGAGCACCTCGCCGCTCTCGGCGTCGAGGCAGAAGAAGTTCCCCTCGCGGTGCGAGGCGAAGACGACCTTCCCGTCGACGGTGGGAGTGGCGAGCGAGCCGCCGCCGTGCGCGCGCTTCCAGGTCTTGGAGGGGAAGGGGTGGACCCAGATCTCCTCGCCGGTCACCGGGTCGAGACAGTAGACCGCATCCTCCTGCAGCTCCACGTTGTGCCCCTGGGTGTAGAGCTGCCCATTCTGGATCGAGACGGTCGAGTAGCCGATGCCGACGTTCTTCTCCCAGAGCGCCTCGTCCTTCCCCTCGACGCTCCACCCCTCTTCCTTGGAGATGCCGTCGCGGTCGGGGCCGAGCCACTGCGGCCAGTCGCCGGTGGCGGTCGCGGTCCGGGTGAGCGAGAACAGGGCGCCGCCGAGCAGCGTGGCGGTGACGAGAGGGCGGGAGAGCTTCATGGCTTCGCGTGAACTCGGGTTGAGTGATGGGAATTCCGGGGCCTCTTTGTACCACGAAGAGGTGCGCGAAACGGAAGCGTGGCTCGAGGGCGACGCTACTCCCGCCGCTTCCGGACCAGCGCACCCGTTGGACAGACGTCCGCACAGGCCTTGCCGGAGACCTTCAGCGCTTCGGTGATCGCTTCGTCGAACGGGACTCTTACACGCATCTCGTGGCCGCGGCCGACGAAGGCGATGCCGAGGCGTTCGCCCGCGCGCTCGGCGACTTGCAGGCAGAGGCCGCAGAGGATGCACTTGCCCGGCTCGTGGATGATGTCGGGGTGGCTGTGGTCCTGGAGCATCGGGGGGCGCTTCACCTTGAAGCGGCCTCGCTGGATGCCCAGCACCTCGCCCGCGTTGCGCAGCTCGCACGCGTGCGCCTGGCGGCAGTCGCAGTGCACGCATCGTCGCGCCTCGCGGACCGCTTCCTCCGGAGTGAGTCCCGCGCTCGGGTCGGCGGGGTCGACCACCCCCTCCGCCGCGGCGGCTTCGACCAGGCCGCGCAGCTCCTCCTCGGACAGGGCGCCGCTCTTCACCGTGTACTCGCGATACGAGGGGTGGAGATCGCTCGCCTCCGCCCCGGTGTCGCCGCGCGAGCGGGCGACGAGGCGCATCACCTCGCGGATCGCGACCGTCTGGTCGAAGCGACCGCGGCGGCAGGCCTTCTCGGCACGGAGGAACTCGTCCTCCTCGAGCTCCTCGAGGTTCACGCCGGAAGCCTCGAGGCTTGCCGCGGCGGCTTCGAAGTCGCCGTCGCCGACGAGGCGCAGCAGGCTCGGGATGTCGACGTGTCGCTGATCAGCGCGCTGGCAGGGCGCGACGCAGTCGCCGGCGTGCTCGCTGAGCAGGAGCTCGAGTGCGGTGCGGCGGGCTTTCAGGACGGCTTCGCTCTCGCTCTCGACGCTCATCCCCTCGACCGCGACCGTCGCGCAGGAGGGGACGAGCGAGCGCGCGCCGTCGATGCGCACCACGCAGAGCATGCACGACGTCGACGGCTCGAGCTCGGGATGGAAGCACAGCGTCGGGATGTCGATCCCCAGCGCGTCCGCCGCGTCGAGCACGGTGGCGCCATCCTGCACCTCTACCGCGCGATCGTCGATGGTCAGTCTCGGCATGCTTGCACCACCTCGATCGCGTTCACCGGACAGGCGACCTTGCACACGTCGCAGCGCGTACAGAGCTCGGTCTCGATCCGGTGTGGTTCATACGGCGTGAAGGGAATCGCGTCGACCGGGCAGCGCTGCGCGCAGACGGTGCAGCCGATGCACTTGTCGGTCACCGAGTACTCGATCAGCTCCTTGCACCTGCCCGCGGGACAGCGCCCCTCGAGGTGCGCGAGCCACTCCTCGCGGAAGTGCAGGGTCGTCGAGAGCACGGGGTTGGGCGCCGTCTTGCCGAGCCCGCAGAGGCTGGTGGTGGAGACCTGGCGCGAGAGCTCCTCGAGGCGCTCGAGGTCCTCGAGCCGGCCCCGCCCCTCGCGGATCCTGTCGACCAGCTCCAGCATGCGCAGCGTGCCGACGCGGCAGGGCGTGCAGCGGCCGCACGACTGGCTCTGGGTGAACTGGAGGAAGTAACGGGTGACGTCGACCATGCAGTCGGACTCGTCGAGTACGACGAAGCCGCCCGAGCCCATCATCGCGCCGACGCCGACCAGCGCGTCGAAGTCGACGGGCGTGTAGGAGAGGGAGGCGGGGACGCAGCCGCCGGAGGGGCCGCCGATCTGCACCGCCTTGAACGCGCGGCCGTCCTGCATGCCACCACCGATCTCCTCGACCACCTCCCGGATGGTGATCCCCATCGGCACCTCGATCAGCCCGCCGCGGGCGATGCGCCCGGCGAGGGCGAAGACCTTGGTACCGCTCGAGCTCTCCGTGCCGAGCGCGGCGAACGCTTCGGGGCCGTGGCGCACGATCCAGGGCAGGAGCGCGAGAGTCTCGACGTTGTTGACCAGCGTCGGCACGCCCTGGTAGCCCTCGACCGCGGGGAACGGCGGGCGGAGGCGAGGCGTGCCGCGCTTGCCCTCGAGGTTCTTGATCAGCGCGGTCTCCTCGCCGCAGATGAACGCACCGGCGCCGCGCGCGATGACGATGTCGAGCTCGATTCCGAGCGTGGCGAAGAGACCTCGCTCCTCGAGCCGCTCGATCGACTCGCCGACCCGCTCGACCGCGAGGGTGTACTCGGCGCGGATGTAGAGGATCCCCTCGCGCGCGCCGGTGGCGTGGGCGGCGATCGCCATCCCCTCGAGGACGCGGTAGGGCGTCGACTCGAGGATCATCCGGTCCATGAACGCGCCGGGATCGCCCTCGTCGCCGTTGCAGACGACGACCTTCCGCTCCGATCGCTGGTCGTGGACGATTCGCCACTTCCGCCCGGTGGGGAACCCCGCGCCGCCGCGGCCGCGCAGGCCGCTCTGCTCGATGGTGCCGATCGTCTCCTCGGGGGAGAGCTCGTCGATGCAGCGGCGCAGCGCGACGAAACCACCGCGCTTCAGGTACTCGTCGAGGTCGAGCGGATCGAGCTCGCTGCTGAACTCGGTGGCGAGGCGCTGCTGCCGCCCGAGGAAGTCCGCGACGCGGGGTTCGCGCACGTCGAGGGCGTGCCGCTCGACGCCGGGCCACGCCTCGTCGGTGAGCAGCGCGTCGATCCGTCGCGCGAGGAAGGAGCGGATGCGGCCGAAGAGCCCCGGGCGGGGGAAGTGCCGGTCGATGATCGCCGAGACGTCGCCCCGGGCGACCTTGGCGTAGAGCTTCGGTTCGGCGCTGGGCTCGACCACCTCGACCAGCGGGGTCTGGTGGCACATGCCGACGCAGCCGACGCGCTTGACGGTCGCCCGGGCCTTCGCCCGGTGCAGCGCGCGCTCGACCTCGGCGTGGACCTCGCCGCTGCCGCCGGCGACACAGCAGGAGCCGAGGCCGACGCGCACCTCGGTGATCTCGCCGTCGTCACCGAGGACGCGCGCGGGCGCCTCGCTCTCCTCGCGCCCGGCGCGCGCCAGATAGTCGGCGAGCACCGCATCGACGCCGTCGGCGGTGACGTGGCCGTAGGTCGTCTCGCCGATGCGCACCGCGGGTGCCAGGGTGCAGCAGCCGAGGCAGGCGACCTTCGACAGCGTGAAGATGCCGTCCGCGTCGGTGTGCTGCCCGGGGGCCAGCTCGAGGTGTCGCGCGAAGGCGTCGGTGATCAGCTCGGCGCCCTTGACGTGGCAGGCGGTGCCGTGGCAGACGCAGATCCGGTGCTGCCCCGCGGGCTCGGTCTCGAAGCCGTCGAAGAACGACGCGACGCTCACCACCGTGGGCAGCGTGATCTCCGTCGTCGCGACGATCTGTTCGAGCGCCTCGCGCGGCAGGTAGCCGAAGTGCTCCTGGATCGCGTGCAGGAGCGGCATCAGCGCCTCGGGGCTCGTGCCACAGGTGGCGACCAGCCGGTCGACGACTTCCTTGTCCTCGAGCTCGACGCTCACGGAGTCGCCTCCTGGAAGCAGAAGAGGTGGCGGCGGCCGCGGACGTAGAGGCGGTCCCCGGCGAAGGCTGGGGAGGTGTCGCAGGGCTCGCCGAGGTGGCCGCTGGCGATCGGCTCGTACTCGCGCCCCGTGCCGATCACGAACACCTCGCCGCGGCGGTCGATGAGGTAGATCGCTTCGCCGGCGAGAGCGGGGGAGGCGTAGAAGCTCGTCTCCAGGGCGTGCTCCCAGACGATCTCGCCGGTCGCGACCTCCAGGCAGGTCGCCGTGCCGTCGGTCGAGAGCATCCAGACCAGCCCGTCATTCGCGAGCAAGCTGCAGACGTCGGGCAGCTCGCCGTAGACGTCCCAGGCGACGTGCGTCTTGGTCACCTCGCCCTCGCCGTCGGGGCGGATCGCGGCCAGCGGCGAGGCGACGTTGACCACCAGCGCGAGGCCGCTGTCGAAGGTCGCCGACGGACCGCCGTCGCCGTCGAGGACGTCGGCGCGCCAGATCTCCTCGCCGGTCGAGGGGTCGTAGGCGATCGCCCAGGGGTTGGCGCAGCAGAAGATCTGCGTCTTGCCTGCAACGGTGATCGGGATCGGCGTCGGCCAGGAGCTCTCGACCTCGCGGCTCGTCCTCCAGATCTCCTCACCAGTTGCCTGGTCCAGGGCGTACAGCGCGCTGAGCGGCCCGTCACTGCCCCAGGCCTGGTCGATCTGCAGGATCAGCTTCTTCTCGAACAGCATCGGCGACGCGGCGAGCCCGTACATGTTGTCGGGCAGGCCGAGGTTCCGGCACCACGCCTCCTTGCCGAAGAGATCGAAGCAGACGACGTCGCCGTTGGCGAAGAGCGCCCAGACGTGCTCGCCGTCGGTCACCGGGCTCGGCGCGGCGTAGCCGGTCTCCTCCCAGATGTTCTCGGGAATCTCCGAGCTCTCCGGCCCGGCGCTGACCGGTCTGCGCCAGAGGATCCGGCCCGAGAGCGCGTCGATGCAGTAGACCTCGCGGCTGTTCTCGCTCGCGCCGGTGAGGAAGACGCGGTCATTCCAGATCACCGGCGAGGAGAGGCCGGGCAGGGGAGTGACCACCTTCCAGCGCAGGTTCTTCTCCTGCCCCTCGCGCGCGTCGATGTCGATCGGGATGGAGGTCTCGGCGGAGATGCCCAGCCCGCCGGGGCCGCGGAAGCGCGTCCAGATTCCCTGCGCCGTCTCGACTTCGCCGCCGCCGAGGTTGCGCGAGAGAGGCACGAGGATCGCCGTCGCGCCGAGGGCGAGGATGAGACCGATCAGCGAGTAGCGTCCCAGCAGCATCGGTGCGCGGTCGGGGTCGTAGGTCGAGCCGCGGTCCTCGAGGACCGGCCGCGGCCGTCGGGCCAGGGCCGCCCGCCCCGCGAGCGCGAAGACCACGAGGCCGGCGAGCAGGAGCCAGGCGCCCCGTTTCAGACGGTAGTCGAGGACGAGGAACTGCTCGCGCAGCTCGAGCTCGACGGCGCGGATCTCCTCGACGATCGCCTCGGACTCGCCTTCGCGGTCGAGGTCGGAGCGCAGCGAGACGAGGGCGGGGTGATCGATCGGGCGCGCCGCGGCCAGCTCCTCGCGCAGCCGGAAGAGCTCGGCGGAGACGAAGAGCGAGAAGCAGAGCGCGACGGTCGCGATCCCGGCGTAGCAGCGCCGGAGGGTGGGGCTCGTCTCTGCGGACCTCCTCATCGCTGAACCTCCGGCACCACGCCCGATTGCTTGCGCTCCTCCTCGACGGGGCACCACTCGAGGCAGCGCCCGCAGGCGTAGCAGTTCTCGCGATGCGCCTCGAAGTCGATACGCGTGCGGCGGATCGTCTGCCCGATGAGCTTCAGCACGATCATCAGCCCCACGAACGCCCCGAGCAGCCAGCCGCCGAGGACGAAGTCGTCGGTGATCCTCTGCGAGCTCGCCATCAGCGCCTCGATCGGCTCGGAGGAGGCACGGAAGACGTCGCTGGCGTCGGTGGTCTCGCGGACGGTGCCGGACTCCTCCGCCTCGATCTGTACCGCGAGCGCCACGCGCGAGTTGCCCCGGGCGAGCTCGGAGCCGAGGAGGGAGCCGAACCAGCCCATGAGTCCGATCAGGAGCGGTGCGAGACAGAGGATGCCGACGAGCGCCTTGCGCCCCTGGAACCCTCGCGCGCGCACCGAGGCGACGTTGGGCTCGGTGATCGCGTCGTAGGGGCAGCTGTCCTCGCAGAGCCGGCAGGCGGCGCACCCCTTCGGCGTGATGGTGAAGCGCTTCTTCGAGAGCCTCGAGAACCAGCCGAGCAGCACGCCGTAGGGGCAGAGGAAGCGGCAGTACGGTCGGCCGACGAAGATCGCGATCAGGAGCAGCGAGCCGCCGATCACCATCATGTCCTGCGTCGCACCGAGGCGGAAGAAACCGACGAAGGGGTCGTACTGGCAGATGACGTACCCGCTGCCGGTGGCGACGAAGAGCACGGCGAGGCCGAGGTAGACGTGCGGCAGGAGCGAGAGGCCGGCGGTCAGCCAGCGGGGTAGCGCGGTCGGCCGCAGGAGGACCAGCTCCTGGATCGCGCCCAAGGGGCACACCGCCGCGCAGAAGGCACGCCCCCAGAGGAGCGCGGCGATCAGCGGCAGGCTGAAGAAGAGGATCGTCGCCGGGGCGATGACTGCGGTCGAATCGAAGATCGCCTGGGCGACGTTCTGCGTCGAGCCGACGGGGCAGATGCAGCCTTCGCGGATGAAGCCGAACCAGGCGAGCGAGGCGATGGAGAGCCACCAGAGGCCGCGGCGGCTGCGCTGCTTGTGGGCGAGGTAGGCGGCGAGGAGGATCGCCACCGCGAGGAGAGAGACCTCCGCGAACGGCGGCAGGAGCTCGCGGTAGCCGGGCTGGAAGGCCTCCGGCTCGACGTATTCGGGGCCGAGCTCGGGGGGCGGGTACTTGAAGACCTCTCCCTCCTGCGCGCCGGTCGGCGACAGGATGCGGTACAGGGCGAGGGGGAGGGGGAGGGTCAAGGGGTCAGGCGGTCTGTGGGCATGGGGAAGGAAGAAGAAGAAACACAGAGGCACAGAGGCACAGAGCCTCACAGAGCAGCAGAAGAATGGTGAGAAGAAGCAACAGCAGCAGCGGCGACAGAAGCGAGAGTGGAAGCAGCAGAAGCGGCAGAAGGAGAAGAAGAAGAAAAGATAGAAGGAGGATGAGAATCAGGATGTCCGGCGAAGCCGGAGGTTCTGGTACTCATCCTTCTTCTGCTGCTGCTCTGTGAGGCTCCGTGCCTCGGTGCCTCTGTGTTTTCCTTCTTCTTCACCCGAGCCTCCGGAACGGATACGGATCGGCCGCGTCGATCCGCACGAACGCGTCCGCGGGGCAGTCGATGGCGATCGAGCACTCGTTGCAGTTCACGCAGGTGCCGTCCGGGACGTCCTCGGGTCGCTCGCCCTGCATCGGGTGTCTAACCTGCAGGAAGAGCGAGCCGTTGCCGGAACCGACGCAGCCCTTGACGCACAGCCCGCAGCCGATGCAGAGGGCCTCGTCGATGTGGTACTCGAAGTAGGGCCCGCCCAGGTAATCGCGCTCGATCGCGTGCGTGGGGCAGAGCTGGTACTCGACCCCGGCGTGCACCTCGGCGCCGGCGCGCAGGTCGTAGTAGGCGAAACAGAAGTTGCAGCGACCGCACATCGGGTAGGTGTGCACCGCCTTGACGGCCGAGGGGGTCAGCACGCAGTTGATCTCGCAGTTGCCGCAGGCGATGCACTTCGCCGGGTCTATCTGCCAGACGGTTCGTCCCGGCGCGCCGCGCGCGCGGGCGATCAGGCCGGCGGCGCCGAAGCCGAGGCCGATCAGCGCGGCCGTGCGGGTGCCGGTGCGCAGCAGGTCGCGGCGGGTGAGGGGCTTCTGCTCGTCGCTCACGGTTCGCTCCTCCGGCGATACGGAACCGCGTTCTTCTCCACCACTTTTCCGACGTGTGATCGCTGCCGGAGGCAGCGATCACACGTCGGAAAAGTGGTGGAGAAGAACGCGGTTCCGTATCGCCTGCACGACGATGCGAGGGGGCAGGGATCGGCGCTGCCGTTGCGCCACCACAGGAACGCTCCGCCGCCGCCGAGCAGCGTCAGCGAGAACCACCGCGCCGCGCGCACGCCCAGCTCGCGCCGGTCCAGTTTCGTCGTCTCGTTCACCTGCTGTCCTCCTTCGGCGTGAAGGTCCGCACCTGCTTGCGCACGGGATCGAGCACCAGGATCCGGTCCCGCGAGTCGACCGCGACGTCGATCACGATCGGCGGCCCACTCTTCGGCTCGTCGAAGGAGCCGGGTCCCGCGACGACCGATTCGAGCTCGCCGTCCTCGCTGTAGACCTTCACCCGCGTCACCCCGAGCCCCTTCTCGCCGGTCACCCAGCGGCCGTCGGAGAGCTGGGCGATGGCGATCGGGTTGCAGCAGCCGTGGAACTGGTCGATCCGGGTGCCGTTCTCGCCGAAGGACCTCACGACGTCCCCGTAGGCGTCCCGGACCTGCACCTGGAGGCGGCCCGGGTCGACGGTGACGAGCTCGCCGTCACGCGTGACGGTGAGGTCCATGGTGCTGGGGACGTTGAATCCCTCGGCGAATACCTTCTGCTTCTGCTCGCGCTCGCTGAAGGGGCCGTCGCCAGACGAGTCAAGAGGACAGCGGAGCACCTGCCGACCGAGCGCATCGGCGAGGTAGACCGCGTCGTCGAGGATCGTGACCGCTGTGAAACCGACTTCGGCCCTGAACCTCGGATGTCCTGGAATGGGCTCGAAACCGAAGAGCGAGAATCCGGTCAATCTGGACTTCTCTGACAAGGCGGCCCGCTCCAGGCGCATTCCCTCGACATCGGTGGCCGTGGCCGAGACGATGACTCCATCTCGGCGCACTGCGAGACCGTGGACCTCCTCCTCGCGAAGAACAGTCCGTGCGAGAACGGAGCGCCTTTCGTCGTAGACGACGATCCGGTCGCCAGCGACGACGATCGAGTCGTCCGGACCCACGGCGATCGCCGTCGGGAAATCCATCGGCACGTCGATCGGCTCGATCACCTCCTCCCAGGCGATCAGCTCGGGATCGATCGCGCTCGCCCCGCGCGCCTGCTCGAGGTACCTCGCGCCGGTCCGCGCGTCGCGCTCGCTCCCCGACTCGCGGTTCAGCAGGGTCACGATGATCGCGACCACCGCGCCGAGCAGGAGCAGCGCGATCGCCGGGTTGGCGCGCGCGGCGCCGCTTCGCCTGTTCCAGTCGATCTTCCTCATCGCTCCGCCTCCGCCCGCAGGTCCAGGCACACCATCCGGTGCAGATCGCGTACCAGGAGCCTCCCGCCAGCGAGCGCCATCGGCGCCCACGACTCGTGCCCGTCGAGCACCTGCGCCTGCGCCAGCACCTCGAAGCCCTCCGCGGAGAGCGCCGCCATGGTCAGGAGCCCCGTGTCGTTCATGAGGAGCAGCTTGCCATCGGCCACCAGAAAGGGGCCGAGCTCGAAGAGGTGATTGGGGCCGCTGTTCCAGAGCGTGACACCCTCCGGGCTGAGGCAGCTGAGCTGCTCCTTCAGCGGGCCCGCGTTGCGCGTCAGCACGACGTAGATCTGGTCATCGAAGTAGATCGGCGTCTGCTGCTCCGCGCTCATCGTGCGCACGTCGAGGCGCGCGATCACGTCGACCATCGGCTCGTAGTTCTCGTCCTCGCCGATCTCGAGGATCACCCCGCCCGCCTTGTAGCCGCCCGACAGGAGAATGCGGTTCCCCTCGAGCAGCACCGGCGTCGGCACGATCGCCGGCGAAATGCGCCAGTCGGGGTACTCCCAGAGCACCTTGCCCTTGCGCGCCTCGACGCCGAAGACGCCGCCGGTGCTGCAGAACACGTAGGTGTCCGTGCCCTGCCAGTCCATCTCGATGATCGAGGCGTGCGTCATGTTCACGCCGCGCGGATTCGGCGTCTTCCAGAGGACCTCGCCGCTCGCGCAGTCGACCGCGATCATCAATACGTCCCGGTCGCCGCCGGGCGCGAGGATCGCGATCTCCTTGCCGCGGCGTGAAGCGATCAACGGGCACTGCGCGGCGTACCACTCGGGGATCAACGCGCCGTACTCGTCCACCAGGTCGATCGACCACTTCGCCTCGCCACTCTTCGCGTCGACGCAGAGGACCTGGCCCATCGGGCCCAGCGTCACCACGTGGCTGTCGGTCACCGCTGGCACGGTGCGCGAGATCCCGTGCGAGCGCATCATCGGCAGGTGGTACCAGCGGCGCCAGATCTCGGCGCCGTCAGCCAGCGAGAAGCAGCGCAGCGCGTCGCCTCGCTTCTCGGGCACCACCTCGCCGTCCACGCGCCCCTCGTCGTAGTCGAGCACGTACACGCGCCCCGCGTGGATCGCCGCGCCGGCGTAGCCTTCGCCGAGCTCGACTTCCCACAGGGGCGGCGGTCCCGCTTCGGGCCAGCTCCCGGCGAGCGCGACCTCCTCGTCGCTCACCCCGTCGCGGTACGGACCGCGGAAGCACGGCCAGGAGCCCTCGATCCCCTCGGCGGGCACGCCGTCGAACGTCGTGAGCTCCCCGGGCAGCGCCGGTCGGAAGACCGGGATCAGGTCGGAGGGGAAGTTCCCGCGCTCCTCGAAGGAGAACGCCGGCACGCTCCCCATCCAGTCCAGCACCACCCACGCCGCCAGTGCGGCGCAGGCGAGACTCGTCACGGCCGGGATCAACGTGGATCGCATCACGGGCAATCGTACTCGTCGAGAGCGGCGCCGGCGTCAGCTCTAGTGCGGGGAATCCCGTCTTTGGATCCCGAGGTCTCAACGGCGTCAGCCGTTGAACCAAAGATAGCCACGTGCCGCTAGCTGTCACGGTGCAGCTTGATCAGCTGCTCGACGACGGCGGGCTCCGCGAGCGTGGTCAGGTTGCCGAGGTCGCTGTACTCGTCCTGCGCGATCTTGCGCAGGATCCGCCGCATGATCTTCCCGCTGCGCGTCTTCGGCAGCCCCGGTGCGAGCAGGATCCGGTCGGGCGTGGCGATCGGACCGATCACTCGCCGCACCTGCTCCTTGAGCGCGCCGACCAGCTCGTTCGCGCCCACGTCCTCGTAGGAGGCGTTGAGTATGACGTAGGCAAAAATGCCCTGGCCCTTGAGCTCGTGCGGGAACCCGACGACCGCGGCCTCGGCGACCGCGTCGTGCGCGACCAGCGCCGACTCCACCTCGGCGGTGCCCATCCGGTGCCCCGAGACGTTGATCACGTCGTCGACGCGCCCGGTGATCCAGTAGTAGCCGTCCTCGTCGCGGCGGCAGCCGTCGCCGGTGAAGTAGAGCCCGGGGAAGCGCGAGAAGTAGGTCTCCTGGAAGCGCTCGTGGTCGCCGTAGACGGTGCGCGCCTGCCCCGGCCAGGTGCGGCTGATGCAGAGGTTGCCGCTGACGCCGTTCCCCTCCAGCACCTGCCCCTCGTCGTCGAGCAGCAGCGGGCTGACCCCGAAGAAGGGCAGGGTCGCCGAGCCCGGCTTCATCGGCGTGACGCCGGGCAGCGGGGTGATCATGATCCCGCCGGTCTCGGTCTGCCACCAGGTGTCGACGACCGCGCAGCGCGCCCCGCCGACGACGTCGTGGTACCAGCGCCACGACTCGGGGTTGATCGGCTCGCCGACGGTGCCGAGCACGCGCAGGCTCTTGCGCGAGGACCGACTCACGAACTCGTCACCCGCGCGCGCGATCGTCCGGATCGCGGTCGGCGCGGTGTAGAAGATATTGACGCCGAGATCGTCGACGATCTGCCAGTAGCGTCCCGCGTCGGGGTAGACGGGAACCGACTCGAACATTACCGTCGTCGCGCCGTTGGCGAGCGGCCCGTAGATGATGTAGGAGTGCCCGGTGATCCAGCCGATGTCCGCGGCGCAGAAGTAGATGTCGTCGGGGCGGTAGTCGAAGACCAGCCGGTGCGTCATCGCCGCGTAGACGAGGTAGCCGCCGGTCGTGTGCATCACGCCCTTCGGCTTGCCGGTCGACCCGGAGGTGTAGAGCACGAAGAGCGGGTCCTCGGAACCCATGCGCTCGTAGGTGCAGGTCGAGCGCTGCCGCCGGCACTCCTCGTCGAGCCAGAAGTCGCGCTCGCCCTTCATCGGCACCTCGGCCTCGGTGCGCCGTGCGACCAGCACCGTCTCGACCAGGTTCAGCCCGTCGACGGCGCGGTCGACGATCTCCTTGAGCGGAAGCTTCCGCCCGCCGCGCAGCCCCTCGTTGGCGGTGACGACCAGTTTGCAGCCGGCGTCGAGGATCCGGTCGCGGATCGCCTCGGAGCTGAAGCCGCCGAAGACGATCGAGTGCACCGCCCCGATGCGCGCGCAGGCGAGCATGGTGTAGGCGAGCTCGGGGATCATCGGCAGGTAGATGCAGACGCGGTCGCCGCGCCGCACGCCGTGGTGGCGGAGGACGTTGGCGACGCGGCACACCTCGTGCTTCAGCTGCCGGTAGGTGATGTGCTCGTACTCGCCGGGCTCGTCCTTGGCCCAGATGATCGCGTCCTGCGCCCCGCGCTTCTTCAGGTGCCGGTCGACGCAGTTGAAGCAGGCGTTGAGCCGCCCGCCGAGGAACCAGCCGAAGTCGACGTTGTCGTAGTCGTGGTCGAAGACCATCTGCCACGGCGCGAACCAGGTCAAGGTCTCCGCCTCGCGCGCCCAGAAGCTCTCGGGATCGTCGAGCGAGAGGCGGTAGAGGCGCTGGTACTCCTCCATCGAGTCGATGTGGGCTCCACCGACTATCTCCGGCTTGGGGGCGTAGACCGGGTCGTCGTTCAGGTCCGTCATGGCGCGTACTGACACTCTGGTTTTGAAACGGCTTCGAGGGTGAAGGGGGGAAGTTACCTTGCAGCGGGGTTCGATGCGAGAAGTCGCCCGAATCCGCTGGATGGTTGGTTGCCAAAGGAGTTCCAGCTCGTACCCTCGGCGCCCGGAGAACGCGAATGTCGATCCAGCTCACCGACGATGACCGGCGCACGCTCGACGGCGAGCGGGGCGAGGCTGCGCGCCTCGCGCTGAGGATCGTGGTGCGCATGACCGAGGTGCTCGGGGTGGACGAGCTGATCGAGGTCGGCCAGGCACACATCGACGGCTGCGGCCTGCTCTCCGACGCGAGCCTGGCGTTCGCCGAGCTGCTGGCGGAGAAGGGCGCGAAGGTCAGGATCCCGACGACGCTCAGCATGGGGCCGCTCGACCTCCAGCGCTGGCGCGAGCTCGGCGTGCCGGAGGAGTACGCCGCGCGGGCGATCCGTCAGGGGCGCGCCTACGAGGGTATGGGCTGCCTGCCGACCTGGACCTGCGCCCCGTACCAGGGCTATCTCACTCCGCGCTTCGGCCAGCACCTCGCGTGGGGCGAGTCGAACGCGGTGTGCTACGCGAACTCGGTGCTCGGCGCGCGGACCGACCGCTGCGCGGACTACCTCGACATCTGCGCGGCGATCTGCGGCAAGGTGCCGCGGACGGGGATGCACCTCGACGAGAATCGGCGCGGAGAGCTGCTCGTACAGCTGGTCGACTTCGAGCTCGAGGACTGGCGCGACGAGACACAGTGGTCGGCGCTCGGCCATCTGCTCGGCCCGCTGGCGCGGGAGCAGATCGCGGTGATCGAGGGATTGCCGCGTCGAGCGACCAGCGATCAGCTCAAGGCGCTGTGCGCGGCGAGCGCGTCATCGGGATCGGTAGCGCTCTTCCACGCCGTCGGGCTGACCCCGGAGGCGCCGACCCGGGAGGCGGCATTCGGTGGCCGCGCGCCGGAGGGGGAGGCGTGGATCGGGCCGATGGACCTCGCCGAGGCACGGGCCGATCTCTCGACCAGCGCGACCGGGGCGCGCCTCGGTCACGTGGTCGTCGGTTGCCCGCACTTCTCGTACGACGAGTTCGTCAAGCTGGCCGACCTCCTGCTCGCCGAGGACGCGGGCGGCTTTCACGAGGAAACGGGCTTCACCGTGATCACCAGCCGGGAGTCGGAGGCGTTGATGCGCAGCGCCGGGTTCGTACCGCTGTTCGAGCGGTGGGGGGTGCGAATCACCCTGGATACCTGCGTGTTCCACACGCCGATGCTGGACTCGAGCGCGGCGACGGTGATGACCAACTCCGGCAAGTGCGCGTACTACGCGCCGGGCGCGCTGAAGACGGAGGTCGCGTTCGGGACGTTGCGCGAGTGCGTGCGCTCGGCGATCGAGGGGTACGTCTGGCGTGAGGAGGAGGGGCGATGAGTCGCATCTTGAAGGGGCGGGCGGTGATCCCCGGCGCGGCCCGGGGGCGGGCGCTGGTGACGAAGGAGCCCCTTAGCTTCTGGGGTGGCTACGACTGCGAGACGGGAGAGATCATCGACCGCCGTCACGAGCGCTGCGGCGAGAACGCGGCGGGGCGGGTATTCCTCTTGCCAACGGGACGCGGCTCGAGCACGGCGAGCGGGATCCTCTTGCAGAGCCTCTTCAATGGCACGGCGCCCGCGGCGCTGTGTTTTCTCGAGGTCGATCCGATCCTGGCCCTCGGCGCGATCGTCGCCGAGGAGTGCTTCGAGCGCAGCGTGCCGGTGATCCAGCTCGAGGAGGCGGATTTCGCCACCGTGACCGACGACGACTGGATCGAGATCGAGAGCGACGGGACGTTGCGAATCGTGCCCGGCGGGAAGGAGTAGGGTGCCGGTGCTGATTCTCGGCGCAGAGGATGTCCGTCGCGCGCTGCCGATGGGGGAGGCGATCGGGGCGATGCGCACGGCGTTCGGTGCGCTGGTGCAGGGGCGCGCGCAGGTGCCGCTGCGCTCGCAGCTCGCTTCGACGGATGGCCGCGGGGTGACGCTGGTGATGCCGGCGCATCTCTCGGATGAAGCGGGGGACGCGCTGGCGGTCAAGGTCGTCTCGGTCTTTCCGGACAACCCGGGGCGCGGGCTCGCGCGGATCCAGGGCACGGTGCTGGTGCTCGATCCGTCGACGGGTCGGGTCGAGGGAGTCCTGGAGGGGGCGACGCTGACCGCGCTGCGGACGGGGGCAGTGTCGGGGCTGGCCACCGAACTGCTGGCGCGGGAGGATGCGCGGGTGGCCGCGATCTTCGGGGCCGGGGTGCAGGGGAGGACGCAGCTGGAGGCGGTTTGCACGGCGCGGAGGATCGAGCGGGTGCTGGTTTGCGATCCCGTTCCGGGAGCGACCGAACGCTTCGTCGAAGAGCTGGCGGGGGTGGGGCCGATTCCGGAGGACGTCCAGGTCGCTACCCCGCGCGAAGCGGTGTCGGAGGCGGACGTCATCTGCACGGCGACGATCTCGACCGACCCGGTGTTCGAGGATCCCGAGCTGAAGCCGGGGGTGCATATCAACGCGGTGGGCTCCTACCAGCCACATGTGCGCGAGATTCCGCCGGAGACGGTAGTGCGTGCCCGCGTGGTGGTCGACGACCGCGAGGCTGCGCTGGAGGAGACGGGCGATCTGATCCAGCCGATCGAGGCGGGGCTCATCACCGCCGCGCACATCCGAGCGAGCCTGGGCGAGCTGGTGCTCGGTGAGGTCGAAGGTCGCGAGTCGGGAGAGCAGATCACGCTGTTCAAGTCGGTCGGAATCGCCGCGCAGGACGCGGCGGCGGCGCGGGTTGCACTCGAGGGGGCGAGGGCGCTGGGGCTCGGGCAGTGGGTGGAGTGAGCGCCACGCCGCCAGCGGTCCCGCTTTCGATCCTAATCCGCGTACCAGACCTTGATGTCGGGGAACCTCCCCTCGATGTAGCGGCGATAGGAAGTCTTGCTGATCTTGTGCCACTCGTGATCGCAGTCCTCCGCGGCCACCGTCCGGACCGCCATCACGCTCCCCTTCGGATAGCAGCCACCGTCGGTCGAGCCGCACTTCCGACAGAGGTGGTAGTTCCATGGTGGTGCGCTGAGGAACGCGAGGTGGGCACCCGTCGGCCCGTCCGACAACCGGTCGATGGTGCAGACCCCCGGCTCGGCCGGGCCCGGCGGCGCGAGCAACCGTCGCAAGCAATCGGCGAACACCGCCGCCTGCCTTTCCATTCCCAGGTCGTTCGGGTGCACCCGATCCACGGTGCCGTCGCCGTCACTTCCCAGCATGCCACTCCCCGGCAGCAGCACCAGCCCGCAGACGTCGAGGCACTGCAACCGCTCGAAGCGCTCGCGCAACGCCATCCCCTTCTCCGTGGGTGAGGTGTCGAGGAAGCTCGAGTCCTCCGCCAGCACGATCGGCGTCTCCGGGTGATCGCGGCGGAGCCGCTGGACGAATCGGCGCACGCGCTGCTCGATCTGCCGGATCGACATGTTCGGCAAGCAATCCAGCACGAACACCGATGGATCGAGCTCCGCGATCAGCTCCGCCATCTCCAGCTCCATCTCGCCGCTGCCGGAGAAACCCAGGTTGATCACCGGCACGTCGAGCTCGCGCCCGACGATCGCCGTCGCCGCCATCCCCGGGCGCGACGCACACGCCCCCTGCGTGATCGAAGTTCCGTAGAAGACGATCGGTTTCGCCCGGGATCGCTCCGAGTCCGCCGGTGGCCGGGAGATGCTCTTTCCCCCGGGAACACCGACCTCGAGCGAGCGGACACCGTTGTACAGCGGAAGGTACAAGAGGTACTCCGGCCCCGACGGCAACCGAAAGCGAGCTCGATTCTCCACCGCGGTCGGGCGGCCGTTGTCGACGTACCGCCACCGGGAATCCTCCCCGCGCACGTAGCAGTCCACCCCGCTGACCCCGGTCGCGGGCATGTGCGGCATCGAGAGGGTCCCCCCGGTCAGCGTCCAGCGCACCTCGATCGCCTCCGCATCGGTGACGAAGCGCACCGCGATCCCCGCCGAGTCGTGGGAAAGCCCCCAGACGCTCTTCGGCACCGTCTCCTCGGCCCGCGCCGGCAGGCGGTCCCACGGCGCGGCGGTGTCGCTCCAGCCCTGCCCCTCGACGAGGAGCTCCCGGGCGTCGATCCACGTCGTCTCACCCTCCTCCAGGTCCGAGCTCGGTGCGACGAGCGGCAACAACAGCGTGAGCGTGCAAAACGGAGAGAGCATCATCCTCGTCACCTGCTCAGGAGTCCTCACGACCCGGCCCCCACACCCTCCGGAAGTATCCCTCCGCCAGGTGCAGCGCCGCCGCCGGATTGTGACCCAGCGCCCGATCCTTCGCCACCAGGGTGGTCACCAGCGCGTCGGAGTGCTTGTAGAAGAGACTGTCGTGACCGACGCACAGCCCCAGCAGCACGTTGAAGTCGCACTCCGCCGCGTTGAGCACCGCCGCTTGCGTGATCGGGTTGCAGATCGCCTCGAACTCGCCGGGGCGGACCTTCTCGTCATCGGCGAGACCGACCTCCTCCTTCGGCACGCCGCCGGTCTTGCAGCACACCGACACCACCTCGAAGCCGTGGCTGTCGAGGATCGCGGCGAACGTCTTCGCCAGGTCGAAGCTGCCCGCGCAGAAGGCGAGGCCGATCCGGGAAAAAACCATGCGCCGGGCGAACTCCACGATCTCCTCGACGCGAGTCCACGCGCCATAACCCTCCGCCTCGACGCGGCTCGACTCGCGGTGAGCCCAGGCGATCCCCGCCTCCTCGTACAGCTCGCGCGCCGCCGCGAGCACCTCGGGCTCCAGCTGGCTCGGACACCAGGCGGGGCCTCGCTCTTCCTGCTCGCCCTCGCGGCAGGCTCGCAGGGTCGGCGGGCAGTCGGCGCAGGTCGGATGGTCGGGTCTCATGGTTCGAGCCTCCACCGACGGCCCCGCGACGACTCCGCGAGACCGTCAGCCTTCGTGCTTCTCGCGGTGGCGCGGGTGGTCGGGGCTGTACCAGCACGTGTCGCAGCTCCCGCCCAGCTCGCAGAGCCCCAGCGGGCGCAAGCAGGTTCCCTCGTAACCCTCGGGGCGATTCTCGTAGACGGGGATCAGCTCGACCGGAGGGATCCGGTCCTCGGCCTCGCCGCCTTCGGGATGGTCGGATCGTGCTTCGTGCATGATTGCGCAGTTCGACCGGCCAGGGTGCCCGATCGCCCGCGGGGGCGCAAGGTGGGGAAGAGCCCATCTCGCCGCCATTCTGTCCGCAGGCTCGGCCAATCCCGACCGCCCCGGTATGCTCGCCATCTCGCCCCTCGACCGCCGCGCAGACCGTCGTGAAGGAAACGCCCAGGAACCGCCCCGCCCTCGAGCTCTCGATCCCCGCCAACCTCTCCGGCCGTCGTCTCGACGAGATCCTCGCCGAGCTGTGCCCCGAGCGGTCGAAGGCCGCGTTGCAGAAGCTGGTGCGGCGCGGCGGCGTGAAGCTGAACGGCCAGCGCGTGCTGCGCTCCAACATCCGCCCTCCGCGCTGCGCGAAGCTGCTCGTCGAGCTGGACGCGGGCGCTGCGGGGCCGGCGACCCCGCTGCCGCTGACCGTGGTCCACGAGGACGAGCACCTCGCCGTGATCGACAAACCCGCCGGGCTCCTCACCCACGGTGTGCGGGACGCCGCCGAGGACAGCGTCGCCGCGCGCGCCGTCGCGCGCTTCGGGCCGCTCCCGATGCTGCTGGGAGAAGAGCGCCCCGGAATCGTGCATCGCCTCGACCGCGAGACCAGCGGCCTGATCGTCGTCACCCGCACCCCCGAGGCGATGGAGGCCATGCACGAAGAGTTTCGCGAGCGCGTGGTGCGCAAGGTCTACCACGCCCTGGTGCACGGCGCCCCGAAGAGCGAGGAGGCGATTCTCGACCAGGAGCTCGCGCCGTGCGCGGATCATCCCGACCGCCAGGAAGTCCGGCGTCGGGGCGAGGGGAAGAGCGCGCGGACGCGGGTCCGCCTGCTCGAGGGCCTCGGACCCTGCTCGCTCCTCGAGTGCGTGCCGACCACCGGGCGACGCCACCAGATCCGCGTCCACCTCCTCGTCGCGGGCACGCCGGTGGTGGGGGATGCGATGTACGGCGCCCGGCGCGCCCCCGATCTGCCCCCCGGAGCCCCGCCGGTCCGCCGCCACCTCCTGCACGCCGCCCGCCTCGAATTCCCACACCCGGTAACCGGCCGGCCCCTGGCGCTCGTCTCCCCCGATCCTGCCGACCTCGTCGAGTTGGCGCATTGGTTACGGACCAGGAACGTCGATAACCCTGTCTGACGGGCGAGGAGTGCGCTTTTCGCTCGCCCGCGCCCCGACCCTACGCGATCCGTACAACCGCCCTCCGCCGCACCCCGCCCGGCACGGCTAGAATCGGTCCTCGGACCCTTTCAGCAACGAGGCTACACCATGATCCCCTTCCGCCCGTCCGCTGTTCTCCTGGCGGCTCTCTGTCTGTCCCTTCCCCTTCAGGCTCAGGACGAGACCGACGACCTGCTCCAGCAGATCGACGAGCTCACCGCGGCCCTCGACCGCCTGCGCGCGCAGATCGATCCCGTGACCACGGCGACCGATCCACTCGATCGCTTCGAGTGGTACGAGCAGCACCAGAAGATGAGGGATCACACGCCCTTCGATTTCCTCACCTGGCATCACGTCGGTCCCACCAACCTCTCCGGTCGGGTGGTCGACGTCGCGGTGGAGACTCCGCGCGGGAAGACGTACACGATCTACGCCGCCACCGCTTCGGGTGGCGTGTGGAAGACGGTCAACGAAGGAGTCGAGTGGAAGTCGATCTTCGACGACGCGCCGACGCAGTCGATCGGTGACATCGCCCTCGCGCCCTCCGACCAGCAGCAGGTGTGGGTCGGCACCGGCGAGGCGAACATCTTCCGCAGCTCGATGGCGGGGTGCGGGATCTACCGCTCCCTGGACGGCGGCGAGACGTGGGAGCACAGGGGGCTCGAGGCGACGCACACCATCGCCCGCATCGTGATCCACCCCACGGACCCGAACACGCTCTGGGTTGCGGCCTCCGGACACGAGTGGACCGACAACGAAGAGCGCGGCGTGTTTCGCACGAAGGACGGCGGCGAGAGCTGGGAGAAGGTGCACTTCGTCAGCAAAGGCGCCGGCGCGATCGACCTGGTCATCGCACCCGACGATCCGAACACGCTCTACGCCGCGACCTGGGAGCGGCGGCGCAAGCGCTGGAACGACCCGCGCTGCGAGCCCGACCACACCGGCAGCAGCGTCTGGCGCACCAACGACGGTGGCGACAGCTGGACGGAGATCGTCGAGGGCCTCCCCGAGCCGCAGTTCCGCGGCCGGATCGGGATCGACGTCGCGAAGTCGGCGCCCGAGACGATCTACGCCTTCATCGACAACTACGAGGAACAGCCGAAGGACGAGGATGACGAGGACGAGACCGACTCCTACGGACGCGAGATCAAGGGGCGGATCAAGGCCTCGGAGGTCTACCGCTCCGATGATCGCGGCGACAGCTGGAAGAAGGTGAGCAAGTCCGACGCCTACATGTCGAGGATCCCCTCGACCTACGGCTGGGTCTTCGGCCAGATGCGCGTCGACCCGAACGATCCGGACACGATCTACGTCATGGGTCTCTCGCTGAACGTCTCGAACGACTCCGGTGAGGAGTTCCGCCGCCTCGGCGGGATGCACGGCGACCACCACGCGCTGTGGATCGACCCGGAGAACTCCGACTACCTCGTCAACGGCAACGACGGCGGGGTGGTGGTCTCCTACGACGGCGGGGAGAAGTGGCGGCGCTTCCTCGACAACCTCCCCGCCGTGCAGTTCTACAACGTCGGCTACGACATGGCCGAGCCGTTCAACGTCTACGGCTCGATCCAGGACCACGGCAGCTGCAAGGGCGAGGTGGCGACCTCGCGAATCCGCTACCGGAAGACCAGTGACGACTCGGGACGGCGCCGCGGGCGGCGCACCAGCTCGCGGGTCGCCAAGGAGTGGGACAACACCTCCGGCGGCGAGGCGAGCTATCACGCGATCGACCCGTCCAACCCCGACACCCTGTACTCCGCCGGCTTCTACGGCGCGATCGGCCGCACCGACCAGGCGACCGGCAAGCGGGCGAGGCTGAAGCTGGAGACCGGGAACGAGGACGAGGAGGTGCGCGGCCAGTGGCTGGCGCCCTTCATCATCTCGCCGCACAACCCGCGGATCATCTACCACGGGATGAATCGGCTCTTCCGCTCGATGGACCGCGGCGAGAACTTCTCGCCGATCAGCCCCGACCTGACCCGCAACGACCCCGACGAGCTGGGGGACATCCCCTTCCAGACGATCACCACCATCTCCGAGTCGCCGTTCGAGTTCGGCCGGATCTTCGTCGGCACCGACGACGGGCGGCTGCACGTCACCTTCGACAGCGGTAGGAACTGGGAGCGGATCGACGGTGGGCTGAAGGCGGACCGGTGGATGAGCCGCGTCGTCGCCTCGCAGTGGACCGACGGCGTCGTCTACGTCGCGCAGAACGGCAAGCGCTGGGACGACCTCGACTCCTACCTCTGGAAGTCGGAGGACAACGGCGCGACGTGGCGGGACATCTCGGCCGGGATCCCCGGCGCGCCGGTCAACGTGGTCAAGGAGGACCCGAAGAACGCCGACGTGCTCTACTGCGGTACCGACCTCGGCGCCTACGTCAGCCTCGACGCGGGCGAGACCTGGAACGTGCTCGGCGAGGGCCTGCCGGTGACCTACGTCCACGACCTGATCGTGCACCCGCGCGACGACATCCTGGTGGTCGCGACCCACGGCCGCGGGATGTGGGCGATCGACGCCCAGCCGATCCAGGACGAGGAGCTCCGCGAGGAGTGCTTCGAGGAGCGGAAGAAGGCGAAGAAGAAGGAGCGCAAGGAGCGCGAGAAGGCCGAGGCGGAAGAGATCGAGGAAGAGAAGGAGATCGAGGAGGCCTCCGAGGTAGAGTCGGAGACCGAGGAGACCGAGGCCGGAGCGGAAGGTGCGGAGAAGAGTGAAGAGAACGACGAGCAGAAGGGAGAAGGTGACGAGGGTGCGGCCCTCGCCCGGGTCTAGCGCGTTTCTCCTCACGATCCTCCTGGCCGCGGGGTGCGGCTCGTCCAGCTCGGACGCCACGTCCCCCGCGGACCCCGGTCCAGGGACCGAGGAGCCGCCGGCGGAGGAAGTGAAGCCGGCCTCTCCGCTGCTGCTCTTCGAGGCCGCCGATCGCGGCGACGCCGAGCGGCTGGCGGAGATCCTGGCCACCGGCACGAACGTCGACGCCACCAACCCCGAGGAGCGCACGGCGCTGATGCTCGCCTCCTTCCACGGCCACGAGGAGTGCGTCCGGGTCCTCCTGGAGAATGGCGCGCGCACCGACCTGCGCGACTTCGTGGCCCGGTCCGCGCTGATGTTCGCCGCCAGCGGTCCGTTCCCGGGCACGGTGCAGCGCCTGCTCGACGCCGGCGCGGAGGTCGACGCGGTCGAGGCGGAGGAGGGCTTCACCGCCCTGATGTACGCGGCCGCGGAGGGACACCTGGAGGTGGTCCGGATCCTGCTCGCCGGAGGGGCGAATCGGGATCTGCGGGACATGGACGGGGACGTCGCCCGCGATTTCGCCGTGCGGAGCCGGCACCCCGAGGTGGCCCGGCTACTCGCCGGGGACTGATCGGGGAAGGCCCTTCTCGCCATCCCGGGGAATCCCGTACACTGCGCCCCTCTCCAACCGGTCGTCGCGACCCCGTGCTGCCAGAAGGAGGCGATCATGCCGACCATCAACAACCTGACACGAAAGGCTCTCAGCGTCCCATTGCCCGGCGGGAAGAAGCTCTTCCTCGGCCCGGGAAAGAGCGGCCAGGTCACGGCCAAGGCCACCGAGCACCCGCCGCTCCTGGCGCTCGTCGAGGCGGGCGAGCTGGAGGTGGTCGGCGGCGTCGACAAGGGCGCCGAGGGCTCCGGGGCCGCCAAGAAGAGCATGACCCCCGGCCGTGGGCCGAGCGGCACCGGGGGGGTGCGGCATACCGGGGATCGGTAGGGCGCAGAGGAAGTGGAGATCGCCTACCGCGGCACGTACTGCTCCACCGACTTCTTCCACCACCGCTGCCAGCGCTTGAGCCCGGTCGCGCGGTCGCCCGCCCCGGCCGCCGGGTCGTAGGCGAAGTGCTTGCGGGTCAGCGCGCGCAGGAGGGACACGGCGCGCTTGCGCACCTCGAGTTCGGGGTCCTCGAGCTGGAGCACCAGTAGCGGGATCAGCGCCGACTCCCGGTACTCGTCGATGGCGCCGCGCACCTCGCGCGCCAGGCGCGGGTCGCGGTCGACCAGCGCGATCAGCGGCTCGATCAACCCGTGGCGCTCGAGTGGCTCGAGGCCGTCGAGCACGGCCAGAAGACCCGCCTCGTCGCCGGGCAGGGCGCGCTCGACCAGCACCGCGAGCCCCGAGCGGCGGGAGAGGCGGAGCAGCGCCTTCTCCAGCTCGCCCTTCACCCAGCCGTCCCGCTCGACCTCCAGGCGCGCGCCGATCGACTTCGTCGCCGCGGGATCGGCCAGGCGCGCCAGCGCGCGCGCGCAGAAGACGCGGACGTTGCGATTGCCGTGAGTCAGGTAACCCTGGAGCACGTCGAGGCTCGAGCGTGAGGTGAGCCGCGGCAGCGCGCCGAGCAGCGCCTCGACGATGGCGCCGTCAGGATCGGCGAGCAGCTCGAGCAGCGCCGCCTCGTGTCGTGGCGCGGCGACGTCGGCGAGCATCGTCGCCAGCCGCCGTCGGTACTCGACCGGCTCGGACCGCTCCCGCAGGATCTTCAGGAGGATCGGGACCATCGAGGGTCCGAACTTGTCGACCAGCTTGCGCGAGGCGATCCGCCGCCGGTGCGCGTCCGGCTCGTCGCGGAGCGCGGCGAGGTAGGGCTCGATCTCCGAGGCGATGTCGCCGGTGTAGGGGTGGATCCGCTGCTTCGGCGCGCGGTCGTAGCGGTAGTAGGTGGTCAGCATCAGGACGCCGAGGGCCGTCTGGTAGATGCGCCCGCCGCTCCCCGAGTGATCCCCGCGCGGCGGCCAGCTCCCGAGGAAGGCCGAGGAGGCCCGCGACTCCTGCTGCTCGAGCAGCGTGTCGACCAGGGCCGCGTTCCACTTCTTCCAGTACGGCTCGCCGAGCTGGAACAGGCAGAGCGTGGCGTAGTACCAGTAGTAGAAGTCGACCTTGTTGCTCGCCGGGAGGTCCTCGATCAGCCGCCAGGCGGGCAGCTTCAACCGCGGCGACTCGTGCGCGACGCCCAGGAACAGGCGTCCGGTCATCGCCACCGCGGTCAGCCGGTTGAGGTTGGTCGCCCGGTCGAACGGCTCGAGGTAGCCGGTATGGTAGTAGGGGCGCTGGGTGACCGTGTCGAGGAAGCGCAGCGCGCCGCGGAAGCTGGAGACGTCGAGCTCCGCCTTGTACGCGGAGTTCAGGGCGAGGATCACCCAGCCGGTGACCGACGAGTCGCCGCGCTCGTTGGCCTCGTAGCGCCAGCCGCCGGAGCGCTGGTGCTGGGCGTAGACCAGGTAGTCGACCGCCAGCTGCGCACAGACCCCCAGCTGCGGGTCGTTGGAGAAGGAGTACAGCTCGCACAGCGCCTGGGTGGCGATGGCGTGGTTGTACATGTAGTGGCTCGAGGTGGTCTCGTAGCGGCCGTAATCGAGGATGTGAGCCATCAGGAAGTTCGCGCCCCGCTGCACGACTTCGCGGTACTTCCCCTGCTCGGTGGTGTAGCCGGCGCTGCAGAAGGCGAGCAGCGAGAGCCCGGTCATCGAGGTCTCCCACTCCGCGTTGCCGCGCCCCGGGTTTCCGTCGCTCGGGTCGAACGCGAGGGAGAAGGAGCGCGCGCGCCAGGCGCCGTCGTCGTCCTGGATCATCGCCAGGAAGGCGAGGCCCTGTTCGACCGCCTCCTCGGTCTCGTTGCCGCCGCCGCCGCGCCTGGCCATCTTGAGCCGCTCGCGAGGCGTCAGCGCCTTGCGCGGAGAGCGCATGCTGGGGCCGTCGCCGACCCGGTCCACGACGCGAGGCGGCTCGGGGGCCGTGGCGTCCGGCTCGGCGCGGTAGCGCCACTGCGCCTCGTCTTCCCAGTGTCGCGTGACGGCGAGCGCGACCTTCGCACGCTTGCCCGCGCCCGCGCCGGGGACGAAGGTGAACTCCTCCTGCAGGTACGGCTCGAGCAGCTTCCACGCCTCCTCGCGCAGGGGTGCGGTGTGAGCGTAGCGCAGCGACTCGATCAGGCTCGCGACGGCGGCGATCTGGATCGCGCGCCAGGAGACGTGGAGGTCGGCTTCGACGATCAGCTTCAGCAGCGCCGGAAACTGGCCGTGTCGCTCGTGGTACGGCTGCCGCGCCGCGGCGAAGGCGACCCGCGCGAGACCCGGCAGCGCGTCGGGAAGCTCGGCTTCCAGCTTCCCGCGCAGCTTCTTCGGCAGGCCCCTGGCGCGGCCCATCCCGGCGAGGTGGGCCTCGAGCAGCTCGTCGAGGCGCTGCCGCTCGGCCGGGGGCAGGTCGCGGTGCAGCGAACGCCACGTCGCGTCGTTCCCGCCGCAGACCATCGTCCACATCGAGTGGCCGTTCACCGCACCGACGCCGAGCTGCGGCCCGCCGCTGACCAGGTTGCGGTGGTGCCCCGGCGAGTGGTACCACCCCTCGAAGGCGCCGCGCCCGTCGACGCCGCCCGCGAGGCAGTTCTCGCCGACGCCGCCGCTGAAGCCTTCCAGCCGCGCGCGGTCGCTCGGCCCGCGGTTCCGCGCGATCGGCGAGATGTGGCCGAAGTAGCCGAGGTCGACCATCTCCTGGCTGTGCTTGCGCGAGCAGACGTCGAGGCGCTCCTCGATCTCGAAGGGGCGCAGGCCGAGGACGCGGCGGTAGCGGTTGAGGACCTCGACGAACTGGAGCTCGGTCGCATCCAGGCTGTGGACGACGCGGTCGTTGTACTCTTCGATCGCCCGGCAGATCACCTCCTCGAGGAGCAGCCGCTCCCACGGCGTGAGCTTCTCGCGGTGCTGGAGCAGCTCGGCGGCGCGCGTGAAGGTGTCGATCGTCTGCCCGGCGCGGAACTTGACCAGCAGCCAGAGCACGTCCTCCAGCCCGGACTGCTCGCGCCCCGGCAGGAGGTGCACGGTGGTCACCGTGCTGCCCTTCATCGGTCGGATCCCCTCGGCGGGAAGTCGCGGCAGCCCGGCGGTGGCGAAGTAGCGATCGACCGCGGCGAGCGCGCCCTCGCGGCGCTGCAGCCGCTGGTCCAGCTCCCACGCCTCCTGCGGTGTGGTCCGCTCGAAGCGTGCGAAGTCCCGCTCGACGAGCTTCTCGAACGCCGCGTACATCGACTCGAGGCGCTGGCGGTAGGCGTCCACCTCGGGCTGCTGCGGCTTCTCGTAGCGGGCGATCAGCTGCAGCGCTAGTCTGCGCTCCGGCGCGATCTCCGCGTACGCGGCGAGCAGCTCCTCGCGCAGCTGCGGCTGGCGGACGTACGACTGGATCCAGCGGCGGACCTCCTCATACTCGCCGTCGAGCGACTTGCGCACCAGCCGGCAGCTCTCGCGCAGCCGGGCCTCGCCGACTCCGGGGCCGAGCTCCTCGAAGCGCTCGTGGTTGGACTCGTCGGAGCTCGGCGCGAAGGGGACCAGGCGCTCGCGTGACTCGATCGTCGCCAGGGCCTCGAGCGCCTCGTCGAGCGCCCGGGCGGAGTCGCGCTCGGCGAGGGGGAGCCAGAGGCCGCGGTAGCGGACGTACCCGCCCTTCGGCACCTCCTCGCCGCGCGCTTCGGCGAGGAGTCGGTTGGTCTCGGCGGCGAGATCGGCGTCGCCGTCGCGCGCCACGCCGAGCGCTTCCTCGGCGATGTCGTTCGCGCCCTGGAGGAACGCGAAGCGCGCGAGGGTCAGCGCCTCCATCGGCGTCTTCTCCAGCGCGGCCAGCTTGCGGAGCAGGGGCTTCGGTTTCGCCGTGGCGAGCTCCTCGAGGGGCACGGCGCGCGCGAGGAGCTGCGCCTCGAGGCGGACGATGGCGAGGTCCGCTCCGAGCACGACGCGCGTCGCCTCGTCGCTCTCGGCCTCCAGCTGTGAGGTGAGCTCGGTGAGCAGCGCCTGGTGCTGGAGGGCCTTGCGGCGCGCTTCCAGCTCCAGCGATCCCGGTGGCAGCGCTTGCGCGAGGAGGACAGGGAGGCAGGCGACGAACACGACGCTTCGGAGGATCGAACTCCGGAGGAAGGGGATCACTCTAGGCACGGTCTGGATAGTCTATGGGAATGAGGTTGTTTCGTCGTTTGCCATCACGCCGCTTTCCCGCGCTCGTGGTGGCCCTTCTCGTCGGCGGGTGGTTCGGTGGCCTCGGCCGGGCCGGCCCCGGCGAGGACGGCGAGCGGAATCGAACGGTGCTGGTGGTGCCGACCACGACGGAGCGCGACTGGCGCGACCTCGCGTTCCTGTGCGCCGTGCCTGCCGCGGCCGCGCGGGGCGAGGGCTTCACCCCGCTCCTGACCGTCGATCCGGTGGGTCCCTGGCGCCCCGAGCTGCTCGACTTCCTGCGGCGCTACGAGCCCGATTCGCTGATCTACCTCGGGGGGGAGATGCCTTCCGTCGACCTGGAGGGCGTCGAGGCGGAGGAGATCGTCTTCATCTCCCCCGATGAGGCGGCGGCTCAGCTCGCCTGGCGTTTCTGGACGAAGGTGTCGCGGGGCGTCGTGTTCGAGGAGACCGATCGATCCGCGCCCCTGGCGGCGTCGGCTCTCGCGGCGCGCCTCGGGGTGCCGCTCTTTCCCGCGAGCGAGGGAGTGTTGAGCGATCGCGCGCGCCAGGTGGCCCAGGCCCTGGGAATCCGAAGGCTCATCTACGTGGTCGAGGACCCCCGGTCGACGCTGCGCTCGGTGAAGGGGTTCTCGACGTCCCGGATCGCGGGCGCGGAAGGGGTGGTACGTTTCCTGCAGCGGGAGCGGCTTCCGGTCGAATACCTCGCCGCGTGCAATCCGCTCGATTCGACAGCCGGGCCGGCGCACAAGCTCTCCCTGGCCGCGGTGCTCTTCGCCGCGGGGCGGGAGGGGGCGGTGGCGACGCTCGCGTACGATACGAAGTGGAAGATGCCGTTCGTCGCCGCCGAGGCCGGGGAGGGCGAGGCCCCTTCAGGGACGATCGACCTGGACGATCCCGCGGTGACCTTCTCGATCGCGCACGTCGGTCGCCACTGGACGACGAGGATCGACCTCGACGGCGATGGAGCCTTCGGAGACGAGGGGGACGGCCCGTTCCGGACCGGGGACGTGGTCGAGCTCGCCGGCCGCCGCTGGACCGTCGACCTCGACGCGACCGAGGGGGAGCGGGGGACGAAGCTGTGGCTGTCCACTCCCGACCGGGACACGGTTCGCGGTGACCTCGCGTGCTACCTCGAGGCGGCCGACGGCTCGGTGACTCACCTCTGCCTGGTCGGCTGGCCGCAGGTCCTGCCCGCGGTGATCGTTTCCGACGCGCAGGGTATCGACTGCGACCTCGTTTCCGACCTGCCCCTCGCGAACACCGACGACGATCCGTTCGTCGAGCTCTGCTCCGGCCGGGTGATCGCCGAGGACGTCCACGCCGCGGTGCTGCACGCGAACCGGAGCCTGCTGTACGAGGAGCTGCTCGACGAGTCGTGGTCGAGCTCCTTCGCGACGGCGGAGTGGGGAGCGCACTGCAACCGCGCGCTCGAGTCGGTCGGCTTCCAGCACGCCGGCCACCATGACGGCGAGGCGGTCATCGGGGAGGACTCGCCGCTCTCGCGCGCCTCGGTGATCGCGCACGGCTCGCACGCGATGTGGACGGCGATGGGCAAGACCTACGCCTGGGATACCGCGGTGCTGCTCGCACCGTGCATCGTCGAGTCGAGCGGCTGCAGCACCGCCTCGCTCGACCAGGACCCAGAGTACCGGTCGGTCGCCGCGCGGATGCTGAGGAACGGCGCGGTGGCCTTCATCGGCAATACGCGCCGTGGCGTCGCGCAGCAGGAGTACTTCCTCACCGAGGTCCGCAACGCCCTGCTGGACGGGAAGACGCTCGGCGAGGCGAATCGCCACGCGCTGAACAGCCTGACCGTCGCGGTGCTCGACGGCGGGGAGCAGGAGTCAGGGCTGCACCGCTACCAGCTGTACAGCCACGCCGTCTACGGCGACCCGGCGCTGAAGCTGCACCTGCCGGCGGAGTCGACGGTCGAGCCGGCGCGCGCCGAGCGGCGCGGGAAGAGGGTGACCGTCCACGCCCCTTCGACGTGGTGGTGTTACCACACGCCAACGAACGAGGAGTGGAAGTCGGGGTTCGAAGGACTGCACTACCTGCGTGGCGCGGGGCTGGCGACCGACAGCTGGTGGCACGGCGGGGAGAAGCGCAACGAGGAGGCCATGTGGTTCACCGTCGAGGCGCTCGCGGGGCGCAAGCACGTGCTGGTGGAGCCGATCGGCGAGGTGCCGTCACCGCTGGGCTGGACGGGGAAGTTCTTCCTCGACGAGCACCCGGACGGCACCCGCTCGGTGTGGTGGCGCTGCCGGCTGATCGACTTCGACATGCGGACCGGTGTGGTCGGGGCTGAGGTGGAGTCGTTGTCGTTTCGGTTGCGGTGACCGATTCCGCTGATCACCACTCGTAGCGCCGCAGGTAGGGGGCTGCGCGATCGTGAACCATGTCGACGCCCCACCGCGAGTCCGGCGCGTCGATGGTGAATGACGGCCGGAATATCCCCGGCGCGTTCGGACGGTTCGTCACCCGCCCGACCGGTACGAAGCGCACCGCGTCGCGGGCGAACAGGATCTCCTTGCTGATCGAAGCCAGCGTCGCCAGGCCGCCGTCGTGCGCCCAGATCAGGACCTCGTGGCTGCGCTCGAAGAGCGGCTCGGTGCTCAACCGGGCGTACGGTCCCGCGGGCGTCTCGGCGACCGCCAGCCCGGTGCAGGTGTGCCGCGGGCCCTTCGCGCCGTGGGTGCGCGAGCGGCCCTTGTAGTAGAGACCGATCTCCAGCTCGCCGTCGCCGTCGTAGTCGTGCACGAGCATCGACGCGTCGTCGACGCGGTAGCTGTCGAAGGCGGCGGGATCGGTGGATACCTCGAGGACGGGGGCGTCGGAGAGCCGGGTGAAGATTCCGCCGGGGGAGTCCGCAACCGCCACGCCGATCGCCGTGGTGTCGCTCTCGTCGTCGTTGGCGAACCCGCCGCCGGCAGCCGAGGGCTTCACGCCGGTGTAGTAGAGGTACCAGCGCTCACCGTGCCGCAGCACGTTGGGCGTGAACACCGCGTAGGCGTCGAAGGTGCCCTCCGCGCCGCGACCGAGTGCCTCTCCCCGTTCGGTCCAGTTGCGGCCCTCGTCGTCGCTGGTCGCGTACCAGATCGAGGCGACGTAGCCGCTGGTGCGAAGGCGCTGCTGCTCGGGAGCCAGCACCGACTGATCGACGCGGCTGTACCAGACGTAGCAGCGGCCGTCGTGCTCGACGACGTCGCTGGGGTCGCGACGGACGATTCCCTCCTGCTTCCCGATTCCGGAGACCTCCTCGAAGCGGAACTCGAGGTCGGTGAGCTCCGGTGGCGCGTGGTGACGCCCCCCGGGCAACAGCGAGCGACCCTCGAGCCTGGCTTCGACCCCGAACCAGTCGAGCACCGTCGGCGCGACGTCGTAGAGTGATGCCCCCCTGAGTCTCCACCTCGGCACGCCGTCCGCGACGATCATCATCGGGATCCAGCGCACCTCCGGGTCTTCGTTGTCGGCGTGTCCCTTCCCCCTCCTCGGGCCGCCGTGGTCACTGGTGATGATCAGGAGCCACTCCTCCTCCTCGCGACTGACCCGCGCGTCGATCGCCGCCACCAGCTCGCCCACCAGCCCGTCGACCCTCTCGACCGTCGCTCGGTATTCATCGGAACCGTAGGTGTGCGCGTGCCCCGCTGCGTCGATCTGCGACAGATGAACGAACCACACGTCCGGTGCGTCATCGCGCGCGAGGCGTTCGATCACCGCGTCGAGGTTCTTGCGATCGCGCTCCACCGAGCTCTCCGATCCCGTCGGGTGGAACCAGAAGTCGCAGACCGAGGTGTCCTGCCCGAGGATGTCTCGTGGTGCGCCGCGGATTCCACCCCAGGTGTTGGTCACTCCGAAGGTCAGCTCCGGCCGCGCGGCATCGAGCAGTCCGAAGAACGACTCCACCCGCCTCGGCGAAGGGTTGTCGCGCCCGATCCAGTGCGTCTCGTCGTCGTTCCTCGTCAGCCCGCTGCGCGCCGGCGACACCCCCGTCAACAGCACGCCCCAGTTCGTCGCGCTGTGCCCGTTCCAGGCGCGCTGCGGCGTCCACGCGTTGGTCGCTGCGCACATCGCGCCCTTCACGACGAGGCGATCGAGGTTCGGTGTCGAGGCGGAGTCCACGCCCCGGCGTAGCCCGTCGAGCCCGAGCACCAGCGCCTTTCGGGTCGGCTCGTCACCCGCGGGATCTCCGAGAGCCGGGCCCACCAGCGCGACGGCCGGGAACAGGAGCGCCACGAGGGCCCTCATGAGACGTCCATCGTCTTCCCGCCAGCATGCCGGCTCTCCTCGGCGAGGAAGCCGATCAGGTGGCTTTCCATCGAGGTGTCCAGCGACGAGGTCAAGAGCGAGGAGTCGCGCCGCGAAACCGCCTGCACCAGGTCGCGCACCAGCCGGTGGTCGCCGCCGCCGTGGCCGCCGAGCGCGGTCGCGTGTTCGCGGACGTCCCACACGATCTTCTCGCCCGTAGCGAAGTCGGAGACCTCGAGGGTCCGCTCGTCGCCGATCAGGTCACCGCCGGTGCAGAAGATCCGCGTGCGCCGGCCGCCGTAGCTGGTCATCGCCTCCATCGAGAAGGAGACCGTCACCTCGTCGTCGAAGAGCATGTTCACGATCTGGTGATCGACGACGTCGTTGTCGTTCTTGAAGACGCACCGGCCGTACGGGCCCTGCTCCAGAGCGCGGCGGATCGACGCCTCGCTGCTGTCGGGGATCGCCAGGTGGTGCGTGCCCCACACGCGGTCGCGCAGGTAGATGCGCAGCGCCGAGTAGGTGCACGTGGACTCCGCGGCGCACCCCCCCGTGCAGCGTTCGGTCGCCCCCTCGGGTGCGCGGCTCTCCCGGAAGAAGCTGCGCGAGCCGAAGGACTGCACCTGGCGGCAGGGCTTGTCGACGATCCAGCGCAGGATGTCGAGGTCGTGGCAGCTCTTGGAGAGCAGCATCGGGCTCGACTCCTCGGTGTTGCGCCAGTTGCCGCGCACGAAGGAGTGCGACATGTGCAGGTGCTGCACCGGCTCGAGGTGCTGCACGCTGATCACGTCGCCGATCCGGCCGGACTGCACGACGTGCTTCATCTGCCGGAAGAAGGGCGCGTAGCGCAGGACGTGGCCGATGCCGACGATCGCTTCGTTGGCCTGCGCCCGCTCCAGGATGCCGTTGCACTGCTCCCAGGTCGGCGCGATCGCCTTCTCCAGCAGGAGGTCGTACCCCGCGTCGAGCGCGGCGATCGCCGGCTCGTAGTGCAGGTGGTCGGGGGTGGTGATCACGCAGACGTCGGCGAACTTCGGGCGGTCGAAGACGTGCTGCCACGTCGCGAAGCGGTTCGCGTGCGGGATCCGGTGCTGGTCGCCCATCCGCTGGTTGCGGTGCTCGATCGGCTCGGCGACGCCGACGATCCGCCACTCGTCGCGGTGGCCCGGAGCGTAGGAGGCGTAGGTCCCGCCGCGCCCGCCCGCGCCGATCACGATCGCGGTGATCGGCCGGTCGGGCTTCTTCCACTCGTAGGTCGGCAGGCTCCCGAGCAACTCGACGTCTTCTTGAGGGGCGCCGGTGGCGCGGCCGGGAAGGAGGCTCGCCGCGGTGGCGAGGCCGGCGGCCTGGAACAGCTCGCGGCGGTCGAGGTTCTTCGGGTTCATCACTTCATCTCCTCGGTCAGGTAGACCTCGCCATTGGAATCGGTGCCCCCCTCGCTGCGGGCGGAGGCGCGCAGGGTCAGCTCCGCTCCTTCGGGGATCGCCCCGACTTCCAGCACGTACTCGTTGTTCTCGTCGACGGTCCCGGTGACGCCGCGATGGGTGTCGATGCTGACCATCGACCCGTCGACCAGGAGCTCGACCTTCTCGATCCCCAGGCGGTGGGATCCGAAGGTGTAGGTGAAGCGCACGCGGTAGCGCCCCGGAGCCTGGATGTACTGCGTCACTTCCCAGGTGAGCGGCGCGTACTCCTCGCTCATCTCCGCGGGGTTCCAGGTGCCGATCGGTGGCTCCAGCGGCCCCGGAGCAGCGCGGAAGTAGTCGACCCCGAGCTCGTCGAGGTGGACCAGGTGGAGCTTCACCCGCCAGCGGAAGTCTTCCCAGTCGCGGACGTCTCTCGCCGACCAGCCGCGCTCGGCGATCGCCAGGAGGCGCGGGAAGAGCTGCCGGTCGACCAGCGGCGGCTCGCGGTCGATGTGCGACCAGAAGTTCGCCTGCAGGCCGAGCACGTGGCGCCCCTGGGCCTCGTCGAGCTCCTCGGGGATCGGCTCGAAGGCGTACGCCCGCTCCGTATCGATCCGCTCGTAGGTGTAGTCGAAGTAGCAGTGGCTGGTAGGGGACATCACCACGTCGTGCCCTGCCCGCGCCGCGGCGATCCCGCCCCTCGTGCCGCGCCAGCTCATCACCGCCGCGCCCGGCGCGAGGCCGCCCTCCAGGATCTCGTCCCAGCCGATCAGGACGCGCCCCTCGTCACCGAGGAGCTTCTCGATCCGCTTGACGAACCAGCTCTGCAGCTCGTGCTCGTCCGCGAGGCCCTCGTCCTTCATCCGCTGCTGGCAGCGCTCGCAGGCCTTCCAGCGATCCTTGGGAACCTCGTCGCCGCCGATGTGCACGTAGCGCGAGGGGAAGAGATCGACCACCTCGGCCAGGACTCGTTCCAGGAACAGAAAAGTCTCCTCCTTCCCCGCGCAGTAGACGTCGGCGTGGATCCCGGGACCCTCGAAGAAGGGGTGGATCTCGAAGGGACCGCCGGTGCAGGAGAGCTCGGGGTAGCAGGCCAGCGCCGCGAGGCAGTGCCCGGGCATCTCGATCTCGGGGACGATCGTCACCCCGCGCGCCTTCGCATAGCGCAGGAGATCGCGGATCTCGTCCTTGCCGTAGAACCCCTGATGCGACTCCGGCTCGTCGTAGCCGTCGGGGAATCGCGCGCCGGTGGCCGTGAGCTTCGGGAACGCGTCGAGCTGCAGCCGCCAGCCCTGGTCGTCGGTGAGGTGCAGGTGCAGCACGTTGAGCTTGTAGAACCCCATCCGGTCGATCGTCTCTTTCAGGTACTCGATCGACTGGAAGGTGCGCGAGCAGTCCATCATCAGCCCCCGCCAGCCGAAGCGTGGATCGTCGACGATGCGCACGCTCGGCAGCACCCAGCGCACCAGGTGCGCGGGCTGGCAGATCACGCGCGGCAGCGGCAGCAGCTGGCGCAGCGTCTGCGTGCCGTAGTAGAGCCCCGTCGACGTCCTGGCGCCGATCAGGACCTGGCCTGGAGTGATGTCGAGCATGTACCCCTCGTCACCGACCCCCGAGATCCCCGGCTCGATCAGGAGCACTATGCTCTTCCCGTTCTCACCCGGCGTCGCGATGCTGGTCAGCTCGAGCTCCATCCCGGTCGTGTCGGCGATCGCGCCCTGCAGCAGCGCGGCGACCTCCCGTGCCGGCGCGGGGGAGGCGATCGTCGTATCGGGCCCGAGCAGGAACCACCCCTCGCCGCGCTCGACCGCCAGCGGCTCCGGGATCAGGCGGATGCCGGCGTTCACCTGCACCCCGGTCTGCGGGGCGGCGGCGACGGGCAGCGCGAACAGGAGCAGGGTGGAGACGCGGGTGAAGATCGATCGCTGCAGGTCCTTCATGTCTTTACCGTTCGATTCTGCCGGGGTCGGCGAAGTCGGCTCACGGCTCGTCGTCGAGCAGGGGCCGCAGGACCGCCCAGACGTTGTCGGCGACGATCCGGTGCCCGGCTGCGTCGGGGTGGATTCCGTCGGGCAGGTTGAGCGCGGGGTCGCCCGCGACTCCTTCGAGGAGGAAGGGGATCAGCGCGAGCTCGTTCTCCTCCGCCAGGCGGGGGAAGATCTCGCGAAAGTCGGTGGTGAAGCGCTCCCCCATGTTCGGCGGGGCGAGCATCCCGGCGAGCACGATCTCGATCTCCGGGTGCTTTTCGCGCGCGAGGTCGATGATCGCCTGCAGGTTCTCGCGAGTGTGCTCGACGTCGATGCCGCGCAGCCCGTCGTTGGCCCCGAGGGCGAGGACCAGCACGTCGATCGGCTGCCGGGAGATCCACTCGAAGCGGCGCAGCCCCGCCGAGGTGGTCTCGCCGCTGACGCCGGCGGAGACGACGCGATAGGCGTGCCCCAGGCCACTCCCGGCGAGCTTCTCCTCGATCCGCGCGGGAAAGGCGAGCGAGGGGTCGAGCCCCAGGCCGACGGTGAGGCTGTCGCCGAAGAAGACGATCGCCCCCGGGGCGTTCACTTCCGGACCCGCGGGTGCGCTCGGAGCGGTCGCGACGGGTGCCGGGCTCTCCCGGCCACAACCGAGTGACGCAACCAGTACAGCAGCCAGCTGGAAAGCGCGAAGGGCTCGGGGTATAGCAGGGGCGAAGCTCATGAACTCTGACGATGCGATCCTGACCCTCGAAGGGCTGACGAAATCCTACACCAGCGGCGCGCGGACGCTCACCGTGCTCCGCGAAGTCTCCCTCTCGATCCCGCGCGGCGAGGCGTGTGCCATCGTCGGGCCTTCCGGCAGCGGCAAGTCGACCCTGCTCGGCCTCGCCGCCGGACTCGACCGGCCGACCTCGGGATCGGTGCGATTGTGCGGCGCCGCGCTCGCCGAGCTCGATGAGGACCAGCGCGCCGAGCTTCGCGCCGCCCACGTCGGCTTCGTGTTCCAGAGCTTCCGTCTGATCTCGACCTTGACCGCGCTGGAGAACGTGATGGTCCCGGTCGAGCTGCGTGGCGAGCGGGACGCGCGCGAGTTCGCGACCGAGCTGCTCGCCCGCGTGGGCTTGCAGGAGCGGGTCGATCACTACCCGGCTCAGCTCTCCGGCGGCGAGCAGCAGCGCGTCGCGATCGCCCGCGCCTTCGTCAATCGCCCGTCGATCCTCTTCGCCGACGAGCCGACCGGCAACCTCGACGGCGCGACCGGGCACGCGGTGGTGGAGCGCCTCTTCGAGCTGAACGAGGAAGCGGGCACGACGCTGGTCCTGGTCACCCACGACCACGAGCTCGCCGGGCGCGCCGGTCGAGTGATCTCCCTGACCGACGGGGCGGTCGCCTCCGACCGTCGCGGTCCGGCACCGTCGCGGGAGGGCTGATGCGATCCCTCGCGGCGCTCTTCGACCGCTGGACCTGGACGATGGCCTGGCGCGACAGCCGCCGCGTGCGCGGGCGACTCCTGCTCTTCGTCTCCGCCATGACCGTCGGCGTCGCCTCGCTGGTGGCGATCTCTTCCTTCGGGGACAACCTCGAGAGCGCGGTCGACGGCTTCGCCAGGACGATGCTCGGCGCCGACTTTCGCGTGCGCAGCCGCCAGCCCTTTCCCGAGGAGACCGAGGCGCTGCTCGAGCGGCGCCTGATCGGCGAGCTCGGCGCCGAGGAGTCGCGGCGGATCTCCTTCACCTCGATGGCATTCTTCCCCGAGGGCGGCGACACGGCGCTCGTGCAGGTGCGCGCGATCGACGGTGTCTACCCCTTCTACGGCTGTTTCGAGACCGATCCCCCCGAGGCGGCGACCGGTTTTCAGGAGGGGAAGCGCGCGCTGGTCGAGGCGACGCTGCTCTCGCGCTTCGAGGCCAGCGTCGGCGACACGGTCCGGGTCGGCTCGATCGACTACACCATCGCCGGCGCGCTGCTGAAGATCCCCGGCGACTCGTCGACCACCGCGATCTTCGGGCCGCGGGTCTACATCCCGCTCGCCGAGGTCGACGCTTCGCTCCTGCAGCGGGGCAGCCGCGTCAGCCGCTACCGCTACTACCGCCTCGACGAGAGCGTCGACGCCGACGAGCTGCGCGCGGAGCTGAAGGGGCACGCACGCGAGCACGACCTGCGCCTCGACACGGTGATCACCACGCAGGAGTGGATGGAGCGCTCGATGGCGCGGCTGCGCGGTTTCCTGAACCTGGTCGGCTTCGTCGCGCTCCTGCTCGGCGGCCTCGGCGTGGCGAGCGCGATCCACGTCTACGTGCGGCAGAAGGTCGGCACGGTCGCGACGCTGCGCTGCCTCGGCGGCCGCGCGGGGCGCGTCTTCGCGATCTATCTCGTCTCCTCGTTCTGCCTGGGCGCGATCGGGGCGCTGATCGGGGCGGCGCTGGGGATCGCAGCGCAGGGGCTCCTGCCGCTGGTCTTCGGCGACCTGATCCGGCTGGAGGTCGACGTCGCGGTGTCGTGGACCGCGGTAGCCGCGGGCGTGGCGATCGGGATAGCGGTGGCGGTCGCCTTCGCGCTGCTGCCCCTGCTGCCGCTGCGTCGCATCCCTCCGCTGCTCGCGTTGCGCGCCACGGTCGAGGAGAAGCCTCCCGGTCGCGATCGGCTGCGCTGGGTGGTGGCGGCGGCGATCGTCGGCTGCATCGTGCTCTACGCGTGGTGGCAGAGCGGGCGGCCGGTCGTGGCGCTGCAGTACACCGGCGGGTTGGTGATCGCCTTCGGCGTGCTGGCGCTCTGCGCGCGCCTCCTGCGCTTCGCCGCGCGGAAGGTCCTGTGGCGGAACCTCTCCTTCGAGTGGCGCCAGGGGCTCGCCAATCTCTACCGGCCGGGGAACCAGACGGTGCTCCTGATGGTCAGCATCGGTCTCGGGGCGTTCCTGATCCTGACGCTGTACCAGACGCGCCTCCTCCTGCTGAAGGACCTGTCCCTCTCCGGCGGGCCGCGGCCCAACGTCGTACTCTTCGACGTGCAGGACGACCAGGTCGAGTCGGTGGCTCAGCACGTCACGGAGAGCGGACTCGAGGTGCACGAGAGCGTGCCGATCGTCAACATGCGCCTCACCTCGGTGAAGGGGCGCGACGTCGGCGAGCTGCGCGACGACCGCGAGCGCCGCATCCCGCGCTGGACGCTGACGCGGGAGTACCGCTCGACCTACCGCGGCGCGCTCTCGGACAGCGAGGAGCTGGTCGAGGGCGAGTGGATCGGCCGCGCCGACCCCGCGGCGGGACCGGTGCCGATCTCGCTGGGCGAGCGAATCGCCGAGCGACTGCGGGTCGGGCTCGGCGACGAGCTCACCTGGGACGTGCAGGGGGTGCCGGTGCACAGCGTCGTCGCTTCCTTGCGCGAGATCGACTGGCGGCGGGTGAGCCCCAACTTCTTCGTGGTCTTTCCCGAGGGCGTACTGGAGGACGCGCCGCAGTTCCACGTCCTGATCGCGCGCGCGGAGTCGCAGGAGGCGATCGGGGCGCTGCAGCGCACCACCGCCCAGCGCTTCCCCGGCGTCTCCACGATCGACGTCACCCTGATGCTCGACCTCGCGGACGAGCTGCTCGACAAGCTCTCGTTCGTGGTGCAGTTCATGTCGCTCTTCTGCATCCTGACCGGCCTCCTGGTGCTGGTCTCCTCGGTGTGGACGAGTCGCTTCCAGCGCCTGGAGGAGAGCGTCCTGCTGCGCACCCTCGGCGCGCGGAAGGGGCAGGTGCTCGCGATCATGAACGTCGAGTTCCTCCTGCTGGGCGTCCTGGCGACGCTGACGGGAGGGGTGCTGGCAATCGGCGGCAGCTGGTGGCTGGCGGCTTTCGAGTTCGAGATCCCCTTCGAGGTCGCCTGGGCACCGGTCGGGATCTTCTGCGCGGGATTGGTGGTGACGACCCTCGTGATCGGGCGGCTGTGCAGCCGGGGGCTTCACGATCGGCCGCCACTCGAAGTGCTGCGGACGGAGGTGTAGCGACTCAGCACTGGAAGTGCACGAATGGCCCGACATCCCGCTGGAGAAGGCGAGGAGAGGTTCGTCGTGACGCCCCGGGTCACGGCGGCGATTCGCCGGAGCCCTCGCGCGCCACTCTTCACCGAGTGGCTTCGGTACCGGGCAGCTCGCCGCGCCGTCGAAATCGGGAACCACCGACCGCCGCGAGGCCGAAGCGGGCGAGGTGCTTCGTGGTCTCGCCGGGGTGCTTGCGCAGGCGGCGGACGAGCTTGCGCGCCCGGTGTCGCCAGACCTCGAAGCTGGAGCGGGTGAAGAGCGCGTTCACCTCCGTCTCCCGGCGCAGCTCCTTCAGTCGCTCGAGGGGGACGTGGGGCGTGTACCAGCGAGGCGTTTCGCCGTATCCGTAGCGGTTCGCGGGATCGCGCCACCCCGCGGCGAAGGAGAAGTCCGCCGGAAGGACTCCCGCCTCGACGGCCAGGGGCAGGACCGGCGTCCCCGGGTAGATGGAGAGCCCGACGTTCGCCTTCAGCTTGTTGACCCGAAGCTCGCGGGCCAGCCGGACGGAGCGGTGGAGATCCTCCGCCCTCTCGTCGCCGACCCCCATCAGGTAGGAGCAGCGCACGATCAGCTCCAGTTCGTTCGCCCAGCCGACGGCGCGGCGTACCTGTTCCACGGTGAAGCCCTTGCGCAGCCACTTCAGCGTCTTCGGGTTCATCGACTCCGCGCCGAACGTGATGACCTCGCACCCGGTGGCCTTCATCTCGCGCAGGAGCTCCAGGCTCAGGCAATCGACGCGCGTGGTGGCGAGCCACTTGAAGCGCAGTCCCCGGGCGCGGATCAGCTCGCAGATCTCGCGGGTGCGCTTCTTGTTCATCGTGAAGGTGTCGTCCTGGAAGATGATCGCCCGTGTCTTCCAGCGTCCGAGGACCTCCTCGATTTCGTCGACGACGTACTCCGGGGAGTGCAGCCGCGGCTCGCTCGACAGCCAGTCGCGCCCACAGAAGAGGCAGCGCGCCGGACAACCGCGCGAGGTGAGGACCGTGGTGCAGGAGTGCATCGTCGAGGGCATCCGGGTCCCGTAGCGCTTCATCGGCAGGAGATGGCGCCCGGGGCGCGGGATCTCGTCGATCTCGATCGGTACGGAACGCGGCGAGCCGCAGACGACCTCGCCGTCCCGGCGGCTGAACACGCCGGCCACGCTCGTCGGATCACCGCCGCCCGAGAGCACCTCGAGGAGCTCGACGAGGGGTCGCTCGCCCTCGCCGGCCACCACGTGGTCGATGGCGGGCACGTTCTCCAGGGTGTCCTCCGGGGCGGCGGAGACGTGGGGCCCGCCGGCGATGATCGGCACGCTCGCGCCCAGCGTCTCCCGGACGAGCTGGGCGGTGAGGAAGGCCTCGAAGCGGGTCGGCGTGTAGACGCTGATCCCGACGGCGTCGGGGCGGGAGCGGCGGAGCAGCTTGCGCAACCGGGGAAAGCGGGTGCCGAGCAGCAGGGCATCGTGGATCTCGACCTCGTACCCGGCGGCTTCCAGCGCGGAGCCGACGTAGGCGAGCCCGAGTGGCGGTCGGAAGTTTTCCGCGAAGGAAAGCTCGCCGTGCATCTTCAGGACGAAGGGGTTGAGCAGGAGGACCTTCACCATCGATCGTCCATGATGACGCCTGGCCCTCTTTCGGGGCAGGAAACCGCGTCTTTCTGTGCCGTGGCCGGCGTTGGCGCGGCGAGCGGGACCCCGTCCAACGCTGGAGCGCGCCGGGACGGTCGGGTAGAAGTAAAGGCGTGAGCTCCCGAGAACGCATCCGCACCATCGTCGCCGGCGGGGTCCCCGACCGCCCCGGCTTCTGGCTGGGCAATCCGGCCCCCGAGACCTGGCCGCTCTACCTCGAGGCCTCGGGGGAGCCCGACGGGGAGTCGCTGCGGCGCGCGCTGGGGGACGACCTGCGCTGGATCTGTCCGCAGTGGAGCTCGTACCGCCATCCCGAGGGCAAGCCGCTCTGGGACGTGCAGCAGCGCGGCGCCGCGGACAGCAGCGGGGCGGTCTTCACCGACACGGTGGAAGTGGCCGAGGTGGAGGCGTTCGACTGGCCCGACCCCGATCACCTCGACTTCACCGCCACGCTCGAGGAGCTGCGCGGCGCCGGGGACGTCTACCGGGCGAGCGGCTTCTGGTGCCCCTTCTACCACGACCTCGCCGCCTTCATGGGGATGGAGGAGTACTTCGTCAAGATGGTGACGCACCCGGAGGTGGTGCACGCCATCACGCGGCACGTCGTCGACTTCTACCTCGAGGCGAACCGCCGCTTCTTCGCCGAGGCCGGAGATCTCGTCGACGGCTTCTTCTTCGGCAACGACTTCGGCGCGCAGCTCGACCTCCTGATCAGCCCCCGGCACTTCCGTGAGTTCGTCGCGCCGTACACCCGCGAGCTGATCGAGCCGGCGAGGGCGCGAGGGCTTCAGGTGCTGTTGCACTCCTGTGGCGCGATCTCGCGAGTGATCCCCGAGCTGATCGAGCTGGGGATCGACGCCCTGCACCCGCTGCAGGCGAAGGCGAGGGGGATGGACGCGGAGTCGCTGGCCGCGGCTTTCCAGGGCCAGCTCGCGTTCGTCGGCGGGATCGACACGCAGGATCTGCTCGTGCGCGGGACTCCGGCCGAGGTGCGCGCGGACGTCGAGCGGGTGATGGCCGTGCTGGGTCCGAACGTGGTGATCAGTCCCAGCCACGAGGCGTTGCTGCCCAACGTGCCGTACGAGAACGTGGCGGCGATGGCGGAGGTGGTGCAGCGGATCTGAAGGAGCTCTCGGCGTACACCGGGTAGGATGTAGCGCGGAGAGTTCGAGCGTGAGAGGAGTTCCCCGCCAGCTGACCGAGAGCCAGACCCTGTTCCTGCAGTGGCTCCTCGAGGGCGACGATCGGGATCCGCGCGCTCTCCTCGAGGCTCACCCCGAGCACGCCGAGGAGCTGGAGGCGATCTGGGAACGCTACCGTCGGATCGAGGCGCTCGATGCCGCAGAGACGGTGTCCGACACGGCCGACGAGGCCCCCGTCCCCGCGACGATCCACCTCGGGCACTACACGTTCTCCGGACGGGTTCTCGACGGCGATCCCCCGCGCGTCGCCGTGGTGCGCGACGAGAACCTCGGGCGCGATCTGGTGATGAAGGTCCACCGCGAAGTGGAGGGGGAGAGCCCCCCGGAGTCGCTGCGCCGCTTCCTGCGCGAGGCGGCGCTGCTCGGGGAGCTCGATCACCCCGGCACTCCGCCGATCCACGAGGTGGGAGTCGATCGGAACGGTCGGGCGTTCTTCACCACCACGCTCCGCACGGGCCAGCATCTCCGCGAGGGGATCGAGGCCGTGCGGACGAAGCGGGCGGGGTACAGCCTGGCGCGGGGAGTGCGCGTGCTCATCGCGGTGTGCGAGACGCTCGCGTCGGCCCACGCCCGCGGCATCGTCCACGGAGATCTGTCCGCCGCCGACGTGTACGTCGGGGAGCTCGAGGAGGTCCTCGTCACCGGCTGGGGGGCGGCGCGGGTGGTCCGGGAGCCGGAAGTCGACGAGCTGGAGGTGCGCGTGCACGCGGCCCTCTCCCTCGAGGAGCTGTTCGGGACCTCCCCCGGGAGCCCCACCTCGGAGCGAGCCCGGACCGCGACGGCGGAGATCGGGCCCGCGACCCCTTCCCCGGAGCACACCGATCCCGACCCCTCGACCGACCGGCGCGCGGTCGGCGAGATGGTGGGCGAGCTGCTCGCAGCGGCGTATCCGGTGGAGCGCGCCCGGCCGGCCGAGCTGGTCGCCATCGCCGAGGCGGCGCGCGGTGGCGATCCCCGGGGCGGCTACCGCGACGTGTCGCAGCTGGCGGAGGACCTGCGCGCGTTCCTCGAGCTGCGCGTGGTGCGCGCCCATCGCACCGGTGCGCTGGAGGAGCTGCGCCAGTGGAGCCGGCGCAACCGCGGCGTCGTCGCGGTCGCCCTGGTGGCGCTCCTCCTGGTGGCGGGAAGCCTCGGCGGGTACGCGCTGGGGGAGGCCCGCAAGGGACAGCAGATCCTCGAGCTGTCCGACCTGCAGGCGATCGAGATCCTGCGCCGCGCCGCCGACGAGCTGTGGGTCGCGCCGCGCGACCGCGCCGGACCGGGGTGGCTCGAGCGGGCCGAGGCGGTGATGGGGGCGGCGGAGAGCCTGGTCGATCGCATCGAGACGGACCGGGCGAGCCACGGAACCCTGACCAGCGAGCGGGACGCGAGGAGCTTCGAGAGGATCTTCGCCGAGCGCGCGCCCCGCTATCTCGGGGGAGAGCACCAGCGCCTTCACGGCATCGAGCACTACCAGACCTGCCTGGACGAGTACCTGCGGATCCGGCCCGCGTTCGAGGCGGGAACGGCGAGCCCGGCGGACCTGGCCCGCCGCGAGTACCTGGTCGCGGAGCTGGATGCCCAGTGGAAGGCCGAGCAGGCTCCGCACGGCGAGAATCCTCTCAACGCCGTCTACGAGAACCCCCTCTCCCCCGAGGAGCGCATCGACCCCGATGGCGATCCCGCGGAGTGGCGGGCGCTTCAGCTGGAGCGGCTCTTTCGGGAGGCCGATGAGCTGAGTCGCGTGACCGGGAGCGACGATCGCACCACGCAGTCGGTGGCGAACCGCGGGGTGATCGCGGACCTCTCCTGGGAGCTCGAACACCGACGGAGGTGGCTGGAAGAGACCGACGCGGCGGTCCGGGAGTCGTGGGCGCGGGCGTACGAGTCGGTGCTGTCCCCGGAGGACGCCGGGCGCCAGCCTCCTCGCTATCCGCTGCTGCCCCTCGGCCGCAGCGAGGAGAACGGGCTGTGGGAGTTCTGGGACCCGCGCACCGGGATCCGGCCGGCGTTCCGCTCCGATCGGATCCCGCCGCAGGAGGTGGACGCGGGCGTCGTCTACGTGCTCGTCCCCGGTCGAGAGGCTTCCGGGAACGGCTCGGCCCTCGCTCCCTTCTTCATCTCCCGGTACGAGCTGACCCAGGCGCAGTGGCGGCTCTTCGATCTCTCCCGGAGCTTCTACTGGCCGGGCTCCTCCGAGGGGGACGAGCACGGGGTCACGCCGCGGCACCCCGCGGAGCAGAAGGACCGACCGCGCATCGAATGGACGATGAAGCGGCTGGGGGTCACGCTCCCGACCGAGGCGCAGTGGGAGCACGCCGCCGGCCCCGGGCAGGCGGCCGGTGAGGTGCCGGCGAACCTCGCGGGAGCGGAAGACGGTTTCGCCGTGCACGCGCCGGTCGGCTCCTTCCCACCGGGTCCCTTCGGCCTCTTCGACGTGTCCGGCAACGTCAGCGAGGTGTGCCGGGTCGCGGGGAGCGACGAGCTGGAGTGGGTACGACGCGGCAGCGCCTGGGACGATCCCCCCGAGCGGGCCCGGCTCTCGCTCCGTCGAGAGTACGAGTGGCAGACCAGCAACACCGGGATCCGCCCGGTGATGGAGCTCCTGCCGTGAAGGCGATCCAGCGCGCCTACTGCGAGTATCTGCTGTCGCTCGCCGGCGAGGACGCTCTCACCTTCGAGTCCTTCTGCGCGAGCCGACCGGAAGAGGAGGAGGCGTTGCGGGGGCTGGCGTTCGAGTGGGGGGAGCTCTTCGACACGGCGCCGGTCCGCACCGATCAGCGGGAGCTCGCGGCGGCGCTCCTCGGCCGCTTCGGTGACGGGTTTCCGGCCGAGGAGGCGTCGGCGACGGAGCGGGCGCGGCGCGCCGTCGCGCTGCGACCGGACGACCCGCGCTATCGGCTCGGCGAGGAGATCGGCCGCGGCGGAATGGGAGCGGTCTTCGAGGCGGAGGACCGGAACCTCGGGCGCCACGTGGCGATGAAGGTGCTCCTCGGTCACGCCGCGGGCGGAGAGGGCGCGGCGCAAGTCTCGCCCGCGAGGGTGCGCCGCTTCCTCGAGGAGGCGCGGGTGACCGGCGAGCTCACCCACCCGTGCATCGTACCCGTGCACGAGCTCGGCCTCGACGAGGAGGGAAACCTCTTCTTCACCATGCGTCGCGTGCGTGGCCGGGACCTCGCGCACATCTTCGAGCTCGCCCGGCGCGGCGCAGAGGGATGGACGGTGCGGCGGGCGCTCGAGGTGCTGCTCCAGGTGTGTCAGGTCATCGCGCTGGCGCACTCGCGCGGGATCACGCACCGCGACCTGAAGCCGGCCAACGTCCTGGTCGGTGACTTCAGCGAGGTCTACTGCCTCGACTGGGGACTGGCGCGCCGGGAGGCGAGCGCGCGAGCGGCCCGGCCCGCTGGCGGGGGGGAGATCGAGGCGGGCAGCAGTGCCCTCGTGGCCGGCACGCTCGACGGGACGGTGATCGGGACCCCTTCGTACATGTCCCCCGAGCAGGCGCTGGGTCGCCCCGAGGCGACCGGCCCGCACTCCGACGTCTACGGACTGGGGGCGATGCTGTACCACCTCCTGACCGGAAGGCCGCCGTTCGTCGATCGGGGCAGCGCGACCACGCCGCGCGAGGTGCTCGACGCGGTGCTCTTCGGCGAGCTGGAGTCGATCGAGGTCACCGCGCCGGGAACGCCTCCCGAGCTGGTGGCGATCTGCGAGAAGGCGATGGCGAGGGATCCGGAGCGACGCTACGCCGGCGCGAGGGAGCTCGCCGAGGAGCTGCGAGCGTATCTCGAGGGCCGCGTGGTTCGCTCCTACGAGTCGGGGACCTGGGCGCAGCTGCGCAAGTGGGTCGGCCGGCACCGCGGTCTTTCCGGCGCGTTGCTCGCCGGTCTGCTCGTCGTCTTCGCCACCCTCGGCCTGGTCGCCCTCCTGGCCGAGCGGAGCACCCGCCATCTGCTTCTCCTCTCGGACGACGAGCTGCGCGCGCACCTGATCCGACAGGAGGAGTATCTGTGGCCCGCCCACCCCGACCGCCGCGCCGGAATCGAGGAGTGGCTCGCCGCGGCGCGGCGTCTCGCCGGCCGCCTCGAGGATCACGAGGCGCGCCTGGCGTTGTGGGCGAGCGAGCTCGGCGAGGGTGACCTGAAGGCGATCGACGCCATCGACCAGCGGAGGGAGTCCCTGACCCTGGCGCTCGAGCTGACCGGCGAGCGCAAGGAGAAGATCTGGCGCTTTCTCACCCAGCGCGAGCTGGTCGAGGAGTTGACCGACTTCTGCGGACTGGACGGACGGCTCGCCGACGTCGAGGCGGAGCGGCGCTGGATCGATGAGCTGGAGCGCGAGCTCTCTCCGGAGTGGCGAGTGGCGAGCGTGGCGATCGCGAGTTCGCCGTGCTACGGCGGCCTGGAGCTGCGCCCGCAGCTCGGCCTGGTGCCGCTCGGCCCCGACCCGGTCAGCGGGCTGTGGGAGTTCGGACACCCTCGTTCCGGCGAGGTGCCGACGCGAGGGCCGGACGAGAGACTGGAGCTGCACGCCCGCAGCGGCCTGGTCTTCGTGCTGCTGCCGGGAGGTGTGTACCGGCAGGGAGCGAGCCTCGCCACCGACCCGTGGGCACAGCCGAGAGAGGGCCCGGCGGAGCTCGTGGCGCTGGATCCCTTCTTCATGTCCAAGTACGAGCTGACGGAGGGGCAGCTGCGGCGACTGCTCGGTGATCGCCGGGGGCCGGCGCTCGAGAACGACCGGCTTCCCGCGGTGCTGGAGTTCGATGACGCCGCGCTCGTGGCCAGGCGTCGCTTCCTCGAGCTCCCGACGGAGGCGCGCTGGGAGTACGCCGCGCGCGCGGGGACCACCACGCCGTGGTACACGGGAGCCGATCCGGAGGAAGTCCTCGCGATGGCCAACCTGGGCGGGACCGGCTTCCTCGGCTGCCATGCCGACGGGCGGGCGCCGGTCGGTGGGTGCACGCCCAACCCGTTCGGGCTCCATGACGTGCACGGCAACCTCTCGGAGTACTGCTGGGAAGGCCGCGGATCCTACGTCGTGCCACCCCTGCCCGGCGATGGCTTTCGTTTCATGATGTCCGGCTCTCGAGTCGTACGGGGTGGGAACCACCTGCTCGGCGCGGTACAGGCACGCTGCGCGGGGAGAATGGAGTATCGAGACGCACGGCAGCGAGTCGGCTTCCGCCCGGCGCGGTCGATCGATCCGAAGGTGTGGCACCTGGAGACCAACGACGAAACGTCTCTCCCGCATCAATGACGTTGCAAAGCGGCCGGACCCGCGCACAATCGGACGGACATGCCTGTCAAACTCGCCAAGACCGCCGGCTTCTGCATGGGCGTGCGCCGCGCCATGAACGCCGTGCTCGACGCCTCCCACAAGGCCGAGAAGCGGATCTACACGCTCGGGCCGCTGGTGCACAACAACCAGGCGATGGAGATGCTCGAGTCGAAGGACGTCCGCGTCGTCTCGGCGGGCGAAGAGGTCGACGAGGGGCGCCTCTACATCCGGGCGCACGGAATCGCGCCGGAGAAGCGGGCGAGCCTCGACCGTCCCGGCGTCGAGGTCGTCGACATGACCTGTCCCCACGTGCGGCGCGCGCAGATGATCGTCGGGCGGCACGCGAAGAACGGGTATCACTCGATCATCGTCGGTGACGCCGGGCACGCCGAGGTGGAAGGGCTCCTCGGGCACGCGGGGGGGCGCGGGTGGGTCGTGGCGAGCGCCGAGGAGGTCGCCGAGCTTCCCGCGGAGCTCGAGCCGGTGTGCGTGGTGGCGCAGACCACCCAGAACGCGAGGCGCTTCCAGGAGATCGTGCCCCTGCTCGAGGAGCGCTATCCCGGCGCGGAGGTCCACAACACCGTCTGCCGGGCGACCGACGACCGGCAGGAAGAGGTGCGCACGCTGGCCCGCGAGGTCGACGCCGTGGTGGTGGTCGGTGGCCGGCACAGCGCCAACACCGTGCGCTTGGCGGAGATCGCGCGTGAGGAGGACGTCCCGACCTATCACATCGAGACCGCCGCCGAGCTCGATGCTGCCGAGCTCCGCGGCCACGAGACGGTCGGGATCACCGCGGGTGCGTCGACGCCGCACTGGGTCTTCGGCGAGGTCGTCGACAGCGTGGAGGAGAGCCTGCGGAACCGCGCGCCGTGGGCCCGCTTCCTCCGGGGACTGCTCGGCTTCGGCGTGCACTCCTACCTGTACATCGGCACCGGGAGCGCGGCGACCACCTACGCGGCGCTGCGGCTGCTCGACATCGAGCCGCGCCTCGACTACTTGCTGCTGACCCTGATGTACGTCGTCTCGATGCACATCGTCAACTGCTTCACCGACCGGGCGGCGGCGAAGCTGAACGACCCGCAGCGGATGAGACTGCTCGGAAGCTGGCCGCGGGCCTTCCTGGTGACGGCGATCCTGCTGGGAGGAGCGAACCTGGTGCTGGCGTCGATGTACGGGCGCTACGCGTTCCTGTTCATGCTGTTCAGCCTGGTCGCGGGGATCGGCTACAACCTGCAGTGGATCCCGACGTGGCTGTCCCGCCGGATCGGCGCCAAGGCGGTCCGGGAGATCCCCGGCTCCAAGGACTTCTTCCTCGCGCTGGCATGGGCGACGGTGGCGGTGATCCTGCCCTGCCTGATCGAGCGGGAGGTCCCCGCCTTCCCCGAGGTCTGCGTCTTCCTCTTCCTGTTCCTGATGGTCTTCATCCGCTCGCTGGTGTTCTCGATCAGCGACGTGGAGGGAGACCGCATCGTCGGCAAGGAGACCTTCCCGCTGGTGATGGGGCTGCGCGCGACGCAGCGCCTGGTGGTGATCAGCCTGGCGATCCTCTTCGTCATCGCCTGCCTCGACATCGTCACGCCATGGTCGGCGGTGGGGGGAATCCTCCTGCTGCCGGTCTGCGCGTACGTGGCGCTCTACCTGTACCTCGCCCAACGTCGCCGGCTGTCGCGCGGGGTCTTCTTCGAGGTGGTGGTCGACGCGCAGTTCATCCTCACTGGTTTGCTCGCCTACTCGATTCCACACGGATGAGCGAGCGGAGCCGATGGCGGTGTTCTGTTCGGGTCTCGTTCGAAACCCCTCACCCCGTTCTTCCTGTCGCAGGGCAGCGCGTACAATGCACCGATTCGTCCTCCAACTGCGCGAACCAGCATCTCCGATGACCGAGACCACCTCCCGCCGCTTCCGCTCCTGTCACCTCCTCCTCGTCCTCTGCACCGCGGCCCCGCTCGCCTCGGGAGCCGGGGACTGGCCGATGTGGGGGCACGACGAGACGCGCAACATGGCCAGCGACGAGAAGGGTCTGCCGGACAGCTTCGCGACCGGCGACTTCATCGGTGCCAGCGACGACATCGACCCGGCGACGACCGAGAACGTCAAGTGGGTCGCGCGCCTGGGCGGGCAGACCTACGGCAATCCGACCGTCGCCGGCGGGCGGGTGTACGTCGGGACGAACAACGATTCCCTGCGCGACAAGCGCTACAAGGGGGACCGCTCCTGCGTGATGTGCTTCGACGAGGAGACGGGGGAGTTCCTCTGGCAGCTCGCCGTGCCGAAGCTGGGCACGGGGATGGTCAGTGACTGGGACTACGTCGGTATCTGCTCCTCGCCCTCGGTGGAGGGGAACCGGGCCTACCTCGTCACCAACCGCTGCGAGGTGATCTGCCTCGACGCCGCGGGCCTCTCCGACGGGAACGATGGTGAGTTCCAGGACGAGGCGCGCTACCTGGCGGGTCCCGAGGGCGAGCCGCAGGAGCTGGCCGAGAGCGACGCTGACATCATCTGGGTCCTCGACATGATCGAGGAGTGCGGCGTGCAGCCGCACAACATCACCTCGAGCGCCGTGCTGGTCGCCGGGGACCTCGTGTGGGCGGCGACCTCCAACGGTGTCGACGTCGAGGACGCGAGGATCCCCGCGCCGGAGGCGCCCGGCCTGATCGCGATCGACAAGAAGAGCGGGAAGCTCGTCGCCGCGGAGGCCTCGGGGATCTCCTCGCGGATCTTCAACGGTGGCTGGTCCTCGCCGGCGTACCTGCGCCAGGGGGAGACCGAGCTCTGTATCTTCGGCGGTCCGGACGGCTTCTGCTACGCCTTCTCGCCGGAGGCGGCGAAGGACGAGGCGGGGCGGAGCGTGCTGAAGGAGGTGTGGCGCGCCGACTGCAACCGCCAGGAGCAGCGCGTCGACGAGAAGGGCGAGGCGATCTCGCACTCCCGGCGCAACGGACCGAGCGAGGTGCTGGCCACGCCGGTGGTCCACGAGGGCAAGGTGTACTGCCTGACCGGGCAGGAACCCGACCACTGTCAGGGCCGGGGCAACCTGATCTGCTTCGACGCCTCGGGCCAGGAGCTCTGGTCCTACGCGGAGATCAACCGCTCGATGTCGACGGTGGCGATCGGAGACGGGCTGCTCTTCGCCTGCGACTACGCGGGGTTCGTGTACTGCCTCGACGCCGTGACCGGCGAGCTGTACTGGAGGCACGATACGATGGGCTACACCTGGGGGTCACCGCTGCTCGCCGACGGCAAGGTGTACATCGGCAACGAGGACGGGTACCTGACGATCCTGCCCGCGCGCAAGGAGTACGTGAAGAAGGACGTGAAGGAGCTCGAGCTGAGCGCGCCCGTCTACGCGTCGCTGATCGCGGCGAACGGCGCGCTCTTCCTGGCCAGTCACACGCACCTCTACGCGATTGCCGCGTCGAAGGAGTGAGCCGTGAGGACGAGGTCGGTCTTCGGTGTGCTCCTGCTCGCGGCGCTCGTCGTCCCGGTTGGGTGTGGCGAGGGTGAACCGGCATCGGGCGATGCGATCACGACCGCGGCGCCGGAAGGCGGCGGGAGCTGGGCGACCTTCCGCGGCGACCCCGGCCTGACCGGCGTGGCGACGGCCGGCCTGCCCGATCAGCTCGAGCTGCTCTGGACCTACGAGGTCGGCAAGGCGATCACCTCGAGCGCCGTGGTGGGGGACGGCCGCGTCTACTTCGGCGCCGACGACTACAAACTGCATTGCGTCGACGCCGAGAGCGGCGAAGGGATCTGGACGTATCCCACCGAGGACATGATCGAGGCACCACCGCTCCTGGTCGACGGCGGGGTCTACGTCGGCTCGAGCGACTTCTTCTGCTACGCGCTCGATGCGGAGAGTGGGGAGCTGCGCTGGAAGTTCGAGACCGACGACCGGATCGTCGGCGGCGCCAACTACCACCGCGGCGAGGATGGGCTCTGGATCGTGATTGGCTCCTACGACTCGAACCTCTACTGCTTCGACGCGACGAGCGGCGAGGAGCGCTGGCGCTACTCGACCGACAACTACGTCAACGGCACGCCGGCGGTGGCCGAGGGGCGGGCCGTATTCGGCGGTTGCGACGCGGTGCTGCACGCCGTCGACCTCGCCACCGGCGAGGCCGAAGGGACCGTCGAACTCGGGCCGGACTGCCACGTAGCGGGGTCGGTCGGGATCTCCGGCGGGTGCGCCTATCTCGGGCACTACGGAAACCTCTTCATCCGCGTCGAGCTCGACACCGGTGACACGCTCTGGAGCTATGGCGAGGGGGACTCGCCCTTCTTCTCGTCCCCGGCGATCGGCGAGGAGCGCGTGGTCTTCGGCGGCCGCGACCGGAACCTGCACTGCGCGAGGCGGAGCGACGGGGAGCCGCTGTGGAAGTTCGCCACGCGGCGGAAGGTCGACGGCTCGCCGGTGATCGCCGGGGACGACGTGATCTTCGGATCCGCAGATGGGCGGCTCTACCGCCTCGACCTCCTCACCGGGGAAGAGCGGTGGAGTCACGACCTCGGCCGGGCGATCGTCGCCTCGCCCGCCGTGACCGGCGGCCGTGTTTACATCGGGTCAACGGACGGTTTGCTGTACGCTTTCGGTTCGAAGAACTGAAGCGCGAAGGGCCTCGAGGTCCGCGTCGAGGTTCCGTCTAGAATCGGTGTGACCACCAGGCTGAAGGGCCCGATCCGGAGGTTCGAAATGAAGATCCCGAAGTGCTTCTCGTTCACGCTCTCGTTCCTGTCGCTAGCCGGCCTCGGGGTGAGCGCGGTTCCCCCGCAGGACAGCCCCAACTGGCCCTCCTTCCGCGGCGCGGGCGGAGCCGGAGTCGCCGAAGGGCACGAGACCTGCGTCGAGTGGGACATCGAGAAGGGCGAGAACATCCGCTGGCGCGTAGCGGTCCCCGGGATGGCCCACTCGTCGCCGGTGATCTGGGGTGATCGGCTCTTCGTGACCACCGCGATCCGGCTCGAAGGGGAGCAGGAGCTGACGGTGGGTCTCTACGGCGCGATCATGCCGGTCGAGGACGAGAGCCCCTTCTCCTTCGAGCTGCACTGCTTCGACAAGAAGAACGGTGAGGTGCTGTGGACGCACTCCTCCTGGGAGGGCGTGCCGAAGTACAAGCGCCACCCCAAGGGAAGCTTCGCCGCCTCCACGCCGGCCTGCGACGGAAAGCGGGTCGTCGCCTTCTACGGGACCGAGGGGCTCTACGCCTACGACCTGGAAGGAGAGCTGCTCTGGGAGAAGAGCTTCGGCGACCTCGACAGCGGCTACTACGTGGTCGTGGAGGCACAGTGGGGCTTCTCCGCCTCGCCGGTGCTTCACGACGACCTCGTGCTGGTGCAGTGCGACGTCCAGGGGCAGAGCTTCGTCGCTGCCCTCGATGCGGCGACCGGCGAGGAGAAGTGGCGCACGAATCGCGACGAGGTCCCCACCTGGAGCACCCCGACGGTCGACGTGCGCGAGGGGCGCAGCCAGGTGATCTGCAACGGCTACAAGCACATCGGCGGCTACGACCTCGAGACCGGCGCCGAGCTGTGGAAGCTGGTGGGCGGCGGCGACGTCCCCGTCCCGACGCCGATCATCAGCCACGATCTGATCTTCATCACCAACGCGCACGGTCGGATGCGGCCGATCTTCGCGATCGACCCGATGGCCGAAGGCACGCTGACGATGGACCCGAAGGAGACCGAGGCGATGGTCTGGATGCACAGGAACCGGGGCAACTACATGCAGACTCCTCTCGTCTACGGCGAGGAGATCTACCTGTGCGGCGACGACGGGGTCCTCACCTGCCTCGACGTGGTGACGGGGGACCAGCACTACCGCGAGCGCCTCGGGCCGGGTGGGCGGACGGGCTTCACCGGGTCGGGGGTCGCCGCCGACGGCAAGCTGTACTTCTGCAGCGAGGTGGGCGACGTCTACGTCGTGGCCGCGGGGATGGACTTCGAGCTCCTCTCCGAGAACTCGCTCGGCGAGGAGTGCATGTCCTCGGCCGCCGTCTCGGAAGGGGTGCTCTACTACCGCTGTCGCGAGAACCTCGTGGCGATCGGCTCGGGAGAATGAACATGAACATCATCAGCGCGATCACCGTCCTCGCCTGTCTCGCCGGCCTCGCGTCGGCGCAGGAGAATCCCGAGGCCGAGGAGGGCCACTGGTCCTCCTTCCGCGGCTACCGCGCGCTGGGCGTGGCCGAGGGGTACGAGACCGCCGTCGAGTGGAGCGTCCCCGAGAGGCAGGGGATCGCCTGGCGCACGCCGATCCCCGGCCTCGCCCACTCGAGCCCGATCGTCTGGGGGAACAAGGTCTTCGTCACCACCGCTGAACGTCTCGAGGGTGAGCCGGAGCTGAAGGCGGGGCTCTACGGCGCCGGCGAATCGGTGAAGGACGAGGGACCGCACACCTTCGACGTGTACTGCCTCGATCGCGAGACCGGGGAGGTGCTGTGGAAGAAGACCGCCCACCGCGGCGTGCCGGTGATCAAGCGACACCCCAAGGCGACGCACGCCAACTCGACGCCCGCTTGCGACGGCGAGAAGGTGATCGCGTTCTTCGGCTCGGAAGGGCTCTACGCCTACGACCACGAAGGGAAGCTCCTGTGGAAGCGCGACCTCGGCGTGCTCGACTGTGGGGCTCCGCCGCTCGGATCCGACCTCGACACCGATCCGTACCAGTGGGGTTTCGCCAGCTCGCCGATCCTCTTCGGGGACAAGGTGATCGTGCAGTGCGACGTGCAGGGGCAGAGCTTCGTCGCGGCGCTCGATGCGGAGACCGGTGAGGACCTCTGGCGTACGAATCGCGAGGAGGAGCCGACGTGGTGCACCCCCGCGGTCCACGAGGTCTCCAGCGGCGATGGGGGCCAGGTCATCTGCAACGGCTTTGCTCACATCGGAGGCTACGACCTCGCGACCGGCGCCGAGCTGTGGAAGCTCTCCGGTGGCGGAGACGTGCCGGTGCCGACGCCGGTCATCGCTCTCGACAAGATCTTCCTGACCAGCGCCCACGGCCGGCTCGCGCCCCTCTACGCGATCGACGTGGAGGCGGCGAAGGGGGAGCTGACCGCGAGCCCCGCGGAGACGAGTGCGATGCTCTGGTATCACGGTCGCCGCGGCGTCTACATGCAGACCCCGCTGGTCTACGGCTTCGAGCTCTACGTCTGCAGCGACGGCGGGGTCGTCGGCTGCTACGACCCCGACAGCGGCGAGCAGATCTACCGCGAGCGCCTCGGCGCGGGGGGCAGCGGCTTCAGCGGCTCGCCGGTCGCCGCCGACGGCAAGCTCTACTTCACCGGCGAGCCCGGTGAGGTCCACGTGGTCGCCGCGGGACCGGAGTTCGAGGTTCTCTCGGTGAACGACCTCGGCGAGGAGTGCCTGTCGACGCCCGCGATCTCGCGCGGTCGGCTCTTTTTCCGTACCGTGGGACACCTCCTGGCCGTCGATCCCCCCGGTACCGAATGAAGACCACTGCCCTCCTCTCCGCGCTCTTCCTCCTCCTCTCCACCGCGAACGCCCAGGACTGGCCGAACTGGCGCGGGCCGCATCACGACGGCTCCACCGAGGTCGAAGGGCTGCCGGCGACCTTCTCGAAGAGCGAGAACGTGCACTGGGCCGCTGGCCTTCCAGGACCGGGCGCCAGCACGCCGATCGTGATCGGGGAGCGCATCTTCCTGACCGCCATCGACGGGGAAGCCGGGGAGCTCCTGGCGATCTGCCTCGACCGAGACGGCGGTGAGGAGCGCTGGATCGAGATGGCCGGCAGCGGCTATCGGCCCGGTGGCGCCGGCTCGAAGACCGCGCTCCACCGGCGCAGCAACTACGCGTCGCCCTCCGCTGCCACCGACGGCGAGCGGGTGGTCTTCTTCTTCGGCAACGGCGACCTGGTCTGCTACGACCTGGAGGGCGAGCGGTTGTGGGCGCGCAACCTGCAGAAGGACTACGGCGACTTCGCGTTCCAGTGGACCTTCTCCGCCTCGCCGACGATCTTCGGGGGCAAGCTGTTCATGCCGATCCTGCAGCGCGACGAGCCGGCGCGAGGGGTCGGGAAGGACGGAGGGGAGTCGTTCCTCCTGGCGCTGGACGTGAAGAGCGGCGAGCAGGTCTACCGGCACGTTCGCCCCTCCGACGCCCGGATGGAGTCGCTCGAGTCCTTCGCCACCGCGATCCCCTACCGGGGGAAGGAGCGCGAGGAGCTGCTCATCGTCGGTGGCGACGTCATCACGGGTCACGACCCGGCGACGGGGAAGGAGCTCTGGCGGTGGGGGACCTGGAACCCCGGCCATCGCGAGGAGTGGTGGCGCGTGGTGCCCTCGCCGGTGGTCGGTGCCGGAATGGCGCTCGCTTGCGGCCCGAAGGGCGCGCCGGTGTGCGCGGTGCGCCTCGGCGGAGAGGGCACGCTCGACGACGATTCGCTGGCCTGGAAGAGCGGCGGCCGCCGCGACCCGGTGACCACCGACGTCCCGACACCGCTCTTCTTCGACGGGGACTTCTTCGTGCTCAGCGACCTGCGGGAGTCGCTGACCCGCGTCGACGCCGCGACGGGGGAGCGGGAATGGACGATCCGCCTCCCCGGCGAGTACAAGTGGCGCGCCTCCCCGACCGGTGCCGACGGGAGGATCTGGCTGCTCGATCACGGTGGTCACGTGGTGGTGGTCGACGCGAAGAGCGGCGAGGTGGTTCACCGCGTCTCGATGGGGGAGGAGGACGACGACTTCATCCGCTCCACGATCGTCGTCGCTGACCGCAGCCTGTTCGTGCGCACCAATACGACGCTGTTCCGTATCGGCGAGTAGAGAGGAATCACAACAAGAGGGGCGGGCGGCATCGGTAGTGCCGCCCGCCCCCTCATAGCTCGGAGAGAGAGGAGAGATGTTCTCGCTCAGGGGTTCCAGGTGATCCCCAGACCGTTGGAGGTGTTGAAGTCGTTCGCGCAGGGCGAGTTGAGGGGGTTGCGGTACCAGAGCTGGTAGTACTTGGTCTGGCCGGCGATGATGTTGCCCGCCTTCGAGGAAATCGTGTAGCCGTAGCCCGTGGTGTCGATGTAGCCGGTGCCGTCGGACGTGGTGGTGCCGAGGCGCTTCAGGCTGCCGCCGGCGCAGCGGAGGCCGTCGCCCCACGCGGTGCCGTTACCGAGGTTGTTGTCCGCCTGGAAGAAGAGGCCGAACTGGTTGTGCTCGGTGTACTGGCCCATCAGGACCAGGGTGTCGGCGCTGAGGCTCGGGACGCCCGCTGCGGTGAGCAGGGCGCCGGAGGCGTACTGGCCGTTGGCGCAACCGGCGCCGGGAAGGGTGCCTTCGTTGGCGCAGGGGCACGCGGCGCCGGTGCCGTCGCCGTAGCAGTAGGAGACGCCCAGATCGTCCGGGCCGAGCTGCATGTTGTCCCAGTCGAAGTCGATGAAGCCGAGGACGAAGCCGCCCCAGGGGCTCCCGTTGGTGAAAGCGACGTACGAGACGTCCTGGATGATCAGGTTCCAGTCGGCGTCGTCGTCACCGCTGCCGTAGGTTCCACCGAGGCCCTGGATCGTCCAGCCGGTGGGGATGGTGGTGGAGGCGTAGGGGATGTCGTAGCGGATGTTGGTCCAGACGCCGGGGACGATCGCGGCACCGAAGCCGGCGAAGGTGTAGTTCCAGTCGATCGGGGCGACGGCCATGATGTCGTCGGTGACCTCGGGGGTGCCCATGTCGTTGGCGAGGACCAGGCACATGAACATGCCGAAGGGGCTCGTGCCGGCGTTGTGGCGGAAGTCGCCCGACATGTAGTCGACGCCCTTGGCGCGGAAGTCGCCGGTCCACTCGGCGCTGCCTTGAGCGGCCTGCCAGAACCAGACGTCGATCTGGGCCTGGGTGTTGAGGTACTGGACGCAGCCGCCCGGGTTGCCGCCGGTGGCGACGTGGGTCCCGGCGACCTCGCTGATCGCGAAGCCGTTGTAGGTGCCGTTCCAGTCGAGGTGCCAGTTGTTCGGGTTGCCGCCTTCGAAGTCTTCGACGATCTGGGCCTGAGCCAGGCCGCCGACCAGAAGGGCAGCGCTGAGGAGAGCGGAGGTTCTCATGATCTGTTGTGTCCGAATGTCGGTGAGAGAAGAGTCGGGGTCGGGGTCCGGTGGGTGATCGCCGGGCCGATGTCCATGGGGGACAGAGCAAGGGAATCCCTGGGGTGTTCCCCGGGGAAACTACAAGAAATATCGTCCGACGATTCCCTCGGCCTCTCGATCGCCTATCATTGGCCGTGGAAGAGGGTTCCTCCCCCCCCCCCCCCTCGACCACGAACCCCACCTTACGAGCATGAAACAGACCACCGAACAGGCCCTGGAGAGGGGCTCCGCGAGCTTCCCCGTCGACTACGAGCAGGCGATGCAGGGGCTGCGAGGGGCGCTCACCGAGCTCCTGGCCTCGCTGGGGGAGGATCCCCGTTTGCCCCAGGAGATCTCCCGGCGCCACGGCATCAACAAGAACCTCGCCTGGAAGGTCTGCAAGATCGTCAACTCGACCGACGTCTACGCGTGTGCCCAGCACGTCCCGGGGGTGGGCGGGGTGCGCATCCTCCTGAAGGCGTTCGGGAAGGCGGGGGCGCCCGCGACCGCCCTGGGTGGGGTCGACGAGGCGATGCAGGGCTTCGAGGGGATGGTCCGCAAGCACGTCGGGGATCGCGCCAACCTCGACCTGTACCTCGGGGCGATCCAGCCCGACGGGATCCACTCCTCGCAGCTGGAGGTGAGCCGCCGCATGGCCTTCCAGGGAGCGAGCGCGGTGTGGGGGGTGCAGGCGCGCCTGCACCTGCACCTGCGGCTCGTCGCACCGAACGAGGAGGATCCCCTGCGCGCCGACCTGGGTACCGTCGGCGGGCTGCTCGGCTTCCGCCGCCTGCGCCCGACGGCGAGCTGGCCGGTGCTGCAGGATCAGGTGCTGAGCGAGGATCTGGAGGTCGGGGGAAGCGCTCCGATCCCCATCGATCCGGGGGGCTCGGCCGATGGTCCCGCGCTGGTTCGTGAGTTCTGTACGTCCCCGCTGCCCGAGACGCGCTCGGTGGTCGAGGGCGAAGTGACCACGCACGAGCTGTGCGAGGGACCGGTGGGCAACACCGCGTCGGTCGATTGCGTCTTCGGCTCCATCGAGCGCGCCCTGGTACCGGTCGGCTCGGCGGACGAGGTGTCCGTCGGCGAGCACTACTGCCGCGTCGAGACACCGGTCGAGATGGTGCAGTTCGACGTCCTGATCCACCGTGACCTGCCCTTCGAGATGCCGCCCAAGCTGGTGACCTACTCGCTCCTGCACGGCGAGCTGCACTTCCCGCTCTCGGGAGCGGTGCGCTGCCACCTGCCGGGGACGACCGCGGTCCAGGAGCTGGGCTCGACTCCGCCGATCATCGCCTCGCCGCACGTTCCGCGCTACGGGCGACTGGTCGAGCTCGCTTGCGACCGACTGGGTCGGGGGCTGGAGGAGTTCCGCGGCTACCGGATGACGCTCTCCTATCCGCCGATCCCCTCGATCTTCGTGATGTACCACCCGCTCGGGCGGGTGGAGTGAGGCACCGTACCGGATTTTGTCCTGGCACCTCACATTCCGCGGCGGAGAATGCCGCGCATGGAGACCAAGGACGAAGAGCTCGAGACCGCCCTCGCCGGCGAGGCCCTCGCCAACCGCAAGTACACGGCCTGGGGCCGGAAGGCGGAGAAGGAGGGGCTGCCGGTGATCGCTCGCCTGTTCCGCGCGGCGGCGGAGGCGGAGACGATCCACGCCCTGGCGCACCTGGCGGCGATGGACGGGATCAAGTCGACCCCCGAGAACGTCGCCGCCGCCCTGGAGTCGGCGGACCAGCCCGAGCTCTTCCGTCGGGCCCAGGAGGTGCTCGCCCTCGGGCGCGACCTCGACGACGCCGACATCTACCTCTGCCCGGCCTGCGGCCACCTCGAGCTGGAGCGCCCCATCGAACCCTGTCCGACCTGTCGCCTGCCCGCGGAGAAGTTCTCCCTGGTCAGCTGACGCAGCGACCCTTTCCCACCGAGCCATGGCCAAGCGAATCGACTGGTACTACCACCGCAAGGGGTGAACGAGCTGCAAGCGCGCGGACTCCTTCCTGGAGACCCGCGACGTCACCGTCCGTGAGACGGTCGACGCCCGCAAGGAGCGCTTCGTCGCCAAGGACCTGAAGAAGCTGTTCACCGGCGCGAACAAGATCGTCGCCGCCCGCGGCAAGAAGGAAGTCGTCTTCGACCTCGAGAAGGAGAAGCCTAGCGCCGCCGAGCTGGAGAAGGTCGTCCTCGGACCGACCGGCAATCTGCGGGCGCCGGCGATCCGGATGGGCAAGACCTGGCTGATCGGCTACGGCGACGAGACCTACGAGTCGCTCTTCGGCTGACCGCGGATCAGCGCGCCTGCAGGATCTCGATGTCGTAGCAGCCGTCGGGATCCGTCACGGCGATTCCGAGAGGGACTCGAAGATCCCGATCGAGCGGTTCTTGCGCACGTTGTGCCAGTCGAAGCAGCGGCCGTTCATGGTCACGTAGACCCCCGGCTCGAGGACCTGCACGAAGGCCAGGGCGCTGCCCAGGTTGAACAGCCCGTCGGAGCTGCCGAAGGTGAAGGGGATCATCGCGCCGACCAGCACGATCACCTTGCCCTCGACCCGCTCGGCCAGGAAGCGCGCCGTATCGACGATCGTATCGGTACCGTGGGTGATGACGATCTGATCCCGGTCGCACTCGGCGCAGGCCTTGACGATGATCTCGCGATCGACGTCGGTCATCTGCTGGCTGTCGATCATCATCAACGTGCGGAACTCCAGCGGGAGGTTGCAGCGCCCCTTGGTCAGCATCTCGCGGACGTGCGTGTCCTGGAAGTAGAGCTCGCCATTGAGCTCGTTGTACTCCTTGTCGAAGGTGCCGCCGGTGGCGTAGAAGCGGATCGTCATGGTCTTATCCAGCTGGGGGGGCGCACTTGGTACGCCCTCCGGCCCCGCCTGGCCAGGGAATAACGGCGGGAATGCCCATCATCGGCGGAGTCAGCGCCCCTCGCTCGATCCGGCGCCCCCCGTCACGGGACCCAGCTCCCTGACCCGGACGTTCCGGTACCTGACGTACTGGTCGGTGAAGTCCCCGCCCCCGTGGACCTGCAGGGCGATGCCCCCCGTGTCGCCCAGGCGCTCGGTGTCGTCGGTCCACTCCATGAACCGCACCCCACAGATCCAGGTGGTGATCGTCGGCGGATTGCCCTCGATGCGGGCTCGCAGCTCGTTCCACTCCCCGTGCTTCCAGAGGCGCGGCCAGTCCTCGGGGGCGATCGGCAGCGGATTCGAGGGGGCCTCCTGGGGGACGATGTCGGTGACCTCCTCGCGGAAGCTGAATGAGCGCAGGTGGAACCCGGGGGAGAGGCCCTCGCCGTAGAGCCCCGCCAGGGTGCCGCCCCGGTGGTAGTCGACCATGTACTGGTAGGCGGCACCCGCCTCGGTGCTCCGCAGGAAGAGTCCGCTGTCGGGGCCGTAGTCGCTGCGCATCTCGAGGGCCACCTCGAAGTCGCCGAAGGAGCTGTCGGTGATCACGATGCCGCCGTTGCCGGGGACGTCCTGGCTGCCGACGATCGCGTCTTCCTCGATCACCCAGCGGCCGCCACTCTGGTTGCCGCTGGCGCGGCTGTGGCCGGTCGCGGCGGAGACGTGCCACCCCTCGAGGGTCTCGCCGTCGAGCAGGGGGAGGAAGCCCTCCTCGTCGAAGAGCTCGCGGGGGAAGCCGTCCTCGCCGATGGAGACGCGGGTGAGCCGGATGTTCCGGTAGGCGACGGGGCCGTGGTCCCCCTGCAGCATCAGCGGGCCGACCGGCTTCTCGTCGCCGAACGTCGCGGCGCGGGTGGGGCCCTTGACCTCGACGTTCTGGTGCACCAGCCGGCCGTTGTGGAGCACCCGGACGAAGCGCGCGTGCTCGACCTTCGCGCCCTGCTCGTCGAAGCGGGGGGCGCGGAAGACGACGTCGAAGGACTGCCACTGCCCCGGCTCCAGCGCGGCGTTGACGCGGGGAGGGTGACCCTCGAAGCCCTCCTGGCCCGCTCCCCGCGCGCGATCCCAGCGCTGGTAGATCCCGCCACAGTCGCCGTGCTGCGGGTTCTCGACGCCGAAGCTGTCGAGGATCTGGAGCTCGTAGCGCCCCATGAAGTAGACCCCCGAGTTGGAGCCGCGGGGGACCAGGAACTCGACGTGGGCGGCGAGGTCGCCGTACTGTGCCCGGGTGAGGAGGTTCGAGGTGCGCCCCTCGGCGCCGTTCACGATCACCCCTTCGCCGGCCTCGAGCGCCAGGCGCTTCTCGTCCGCGGGGTCCTGCCCGGCGTCCCCGGCGGTCAGCCAGTCTCCGAGGGGGACGCGCCAGGCGGGCAGGCCCTCGGTCACCGGCAGGTCGTCGGCGGGGGCCGCCGCGGCGTCGCCGGGGAGGAGGAGGACGAGGAACAGGGAAAGGCCGGATGCGGTGGGGGCTTTCATGGAGGGGCTCGCGCAGGAGGTCGGCGCTCTCGGGGGGTGGTGGAGGCGCTTGTTCGGCCGGATTCTGCCGGTGGGGGGCGCTCGGGGCAACCGCAGCAGAGGAGGGCCGGGCAGCGAGCAAATCTTCTGGATAAACAAGAACCTTCCGGGGGGGTGGTGACATCACCCAGTCGACGGCTGGTGACGGCCGGCGATCCCCTGGCTTCGCCCGACCCATTCTGACAACCTGCGACTCGATCTCAGCCGACCGGGGCGGCCCCCCAAAGGCCTGTGACTTTTGGAGGGAGGCTCGGTATCTCCCCGGACGGCTCGGCGGAGGAGGCGCACGGTCCGTGCACACCCCCGACCCTTTCTACCGCCCGGTGCCGCCGCGGTTGCGAGTCCGAGAGACCCTGGTACCCTCAAGAAATGAGATATAGCCCGACTGTCTTCCTGTGCCTTCTACTGTTTTCCGGTCCCCTGCTCGCCCAGGATCCCGATCCCGACTACCCGTACATGGAGGAGGATGCGCTCTCCCTCCGGGCGGCGCCGGCGGGGCGCGTGGTGAGCCCCGGGCGAATGCTGGTCGGGGACTTCGACCGGGGGCGCGTGGACGCCCAGGGACTCTCGATCGGCAATCCCTCGAGGGACCTTGCGTACGTCGATGAGGGCCAGGGGACCGTCTGCGTGACCTGGAGACCGGGAGTCTCCGAGTCCCTGGACGTCGACATCGCGTCGAACGTGACCGACATCGGCCTGCGGCCCGGAGGACCCGGTGAGTCGGACCAGCTGATCGTGGTCGACGCGCAGGGCCTCAAGCTGTACAGCTTCGTCACCGGGGGCTGGGTCTCGTCGCTGGAGCTCCCCTCCTGGGCGGGGTTCCGGATGATCGAGACCTACTCCGAGGCGGGCAGCGACTTCCAGGTCATCGGAGTCGCTCCCGACCTCGTGTCCGTGTATCGGATGTACTGGATCGGGGCCGTCGCTCACAGCGAGCTCCTGTTCGTCTCTCCGCTCCCGGTGCTCCAGCTGAAGCCGTACGACCGCGCCGGGACCAGCGATCCCGGGGTGGCGGTGATGGCCGACGGCGCCGTGGCGCTGTTCGACCTCGCGGGGAACATGCTCAACTCCTACTCCAGCCCGGGGTGGGGGTTCGACTCGATCGCCACGGTGAGGATGGACCTCGGGACCTACGACTGGATCGCCCTGGTGGTCACGATGCCCTGGGTGCCCTTCACCCAGTACCTGATCTCCGTCAACGAGGTGGGGACCACCGCCCCGAAGGGGATCGGGGCCGGCCGGAGAATCGCAAACATCGTCTCGGGCCATTACGCCACCACCGGGGTGAGCACCCTGCACGAGGACCTGTTCGCGACCTACGAGGAGAACGACGATCCTCCGAACGACGATCCCGAGGTGTTGGTGCTGCTGAACAAGGGGGGCGTCGCCTCGGGGCCGGACTTCGACCTCGCCACCCACAGCGTCGAGCTCACCTGCCCCCGGGGGCCCGATCCGACGACGGGCTATCAGGGGATGGCCACGGTCGCTGACATGGACAACGACGGGGACGCGGACGTGGGCTACCTGGCCACGATCGGCCGCCTGATCCTGTTCCTCAACCAGCGGGTCGAGGCCTCCGAGCAGATGCCGGTGATGATGGACTTCAGGAAGAACGTGAGCTACATGGCCGTCTCGACCGATATCACCTCACAGGTGACATTCGACATCCCCCCCGAGGTTCCCACCGGATCGGATATGTGGATCCAGCTGGAGACCTTCCGGCAGGAAACCAGGAGCAGCGACACGGGCGCCGAGCCCAGTTATTCGAGCTATCGCCTCCACCAGGGAGGCAGCGTGTCCTTCGGCTTCGGCGACGACCTCGACCTGGACCCTGAGGACGAGGATTCCTTCGGTTCGGGTAGCCTCTACTACCTCGCCATCCGTGGCGTTCGCAGAGACCCGGTGTGGCCGCACAGGCTCCTGGAAGTCTGGCCGGGGAGGGTGTACGGCCTCCACGTCAGCCGCGGCCACGCCGTCGCCGGAGAGCTCGACCCTTATCTGAACCACATGGCTGTGCGGGGTTCTGAAGAGTGGCTCGTCGACAAGTGGGACATCAGCAACGGCAAGATCTACGGAGAGATCGGCCGGGGCCGGGACCTGATCATGATCCCGGCGATCCCGTACGAGTGAGCCTCGCCTACCCCCGGCTGCTGCTGCTCCTCCTGGCGAGAACCAGGAGGAGCAGCAGCACCAGCAGGACTACGGGGAGACCCCAGCGAGCCCAGCGCCAGGAGGAGCTCGACTCCGGAAGGTCCCGCGGCTCGAAGTAGGGGCGGTGAGCCAGACCGACCACCCGGACGATTCCGTGGTGGTAGGGATCGGCGAGCTCGCCGCCCTCTTCGACCAGGACCGCCGAAGCTCGACGCAGCGCCTCGGCGGGGGAAGCGCCGGTGGAGACCGCGCGGTGCAGGTGGCCGCCGAGCGCGAGGCTCGCGTCCAGGGTCGCTACCGCCTCGGAGGAGATCACGTCCCGCGCGCCACTCCACAGGAAGGCGCCCCCCATGGTCGTGATCTCCTCGGCACCGATGCGGAGCGGGCCGGTGGATTTGCAGGAGGAGAGGATCACGAGCCCCGCCGGGCCCGCGGAGAGCGCCTCGACGTCTTCGCTGGCCAGCATCCCATCCGCCAGGGCCAGGCGCCAGGGGCGCTCCTCATCGCGTTTCAACACCCCGTGGGCGAGGAAGTGCACCACCGGGAACGACCCCAGCTCGACGCTGGAGAGGTTGGCGGCGGAGGCATCGGGCCCGGTGAAGAGCTGCTGCCGCTCGGGGAGGTACGCGCTCAGGAAGCGCTTCCACTCCTGGCTCGTCACCTCCAGCGGGGGATGGCCGTCGGTGGAAGGCGGCGCCCCGAGCAGAAGGATCTCCTTCTCCCCCCACACCGCCCCGCCCCGTCGGGCGAGCTCGAGGCCGAGGGCCAAGGAGGGGAGGAAGCCGATTGCTTTCTGCTCACCGAACCGCCCACCGTCGAAGGGCAGGGCGCGGAAGTGGAGCTCCCACAGGGGGCCGGCGGCGGCGATGGTGAGTGATGACCAGCGCGCGATCCGCTCTCTGGCAGCCTCCGGCAGTAGCTCGTCGACGAGCGCGCGGCCTCCTTCCACGAGAATCGCGAGATCGTACTCGGCCCTCCGATCGGGCGCGGTGGTCACGGCGCGGTTGAACTCCTGGATGTGCCCGTGAAGCTCGTAGTGATCGGCCAGCTCCATCTGGTCCGCGCCGTCGCCGTCGAGCAGGAAGAGGTGGACCGCCCTCGCCCCGAGGAAGAAGACCAGGATCCCCCCGTCGGGAGGGACGAGCTGCTCGACGGTCTCCTCCAGCCAGCTCGCTTCCCCTCGCTCCAGCGGTCGGTACAGGACCGCCGCCTGCAGCTCGACCATCCGCTCGAGCGCCGCCGCAGGTCCATCGAGGAGGTGATCGAGGCGCAGGATCTCCTCGATCGCGAGGCGCTCGCGGTCGTATCGGATCGAGGCCGTCTTCCCGGGGGAACGATCCTTCCCGCGGAGGGCGTCGCACAGCTCGTTGAAGCACCCGTCGAGGACTCTCCTCGTCTCCTCCAGCTCCGCCCTTGGCCTCTCGTCGAGACGATCCAGTCGAGCCCGAAGGGCGCTGCGGAGGGCCCTCTCGACCACCGAACCCTCGAGCGGATCACCGGCCCTGGAGAGCATCTCGCGCGCCTCCCCGAGCCGACCCTCGTCGAGCTCGAGCAGGGCGGCGCGGAGGGCGGCGTTGCGCTTCGTTCGGGGGTGGATGTCTTCGAGGTAGTGTACCTCCGCGAGGTAGGTACGCGCGGCATCCACGTGCTCGGGGTTCCCGTAGGCGAGCATCCCGTGCGCACTCCCGATCAGGAGAAAGACAGCCCCCCGCTGGTTCTCGGTCAGCCGGATCGGCCCCTTGCGCCCCCAGGGCAGGGCCTCACCGTCCCACTCCTCGACACGCTCGAGCAAGGTCAGCATCTCATCGATGGCGGCACCTCGCTCCCCGATGGCGAGCTGGCATTCGGCCGAGGTGATCGAGAGCTCGACGAAGACCCGGTCGATGGCGTCGTACCAGATAGTCTCCGAGGGCTCGGTCGGGACCTCGGGCCACTCCCGCTCGAGCATCTCGCCCAGGGCAGCGCGCGTCACCGGGATGGCTAGATCCGGACGACCGCCCGCGCGGTAGGCGCTTCCCGTCAGCTCCGCCGCGTTGTCCAGCAACAGGAGCCGCTGCAGCGGAGCGAGGCTCGGATCGTTCGGATTGAACCCCTCCAGGATCGCGAGGGCCTGGTCGGGCTCGTCGTGATCCAGGTGCCCCGCGGCGCGCCTGAGCGCGTCCTCGTACTCCCTGACCGGCGAGCGCCCCTCCTCCTGCCCGGCGAAGACCGGCGCGAGACAGAGGACTATTCCGGCAAGAGCACGACCGATCGCACTCCGACCCGTTCCTCCTGCCCCGAGCCGTCGTAGGCGATCAGCTCCCACTCGAATCGTTCCGGCCATGTGCTGGTGTCCTCCGGTATCCAGACGGTCAATCCGGGCTGCCGGGGACATTTTATCCCGGTGCCCAGGATGAAGACCTGGAATTCCCGGAGATCTCCCTCCTCGAGCGTCCACTCGAAGCGCAGGCCGTTCCGGGGGACTTCTCCCTCCGGGCCGAGCAGCTCGACGGACGAGCCGCCCAGCTCGACGGACGAGCCGCCACCCGGCACAACTCCCTCGCTTCCTGGCTGGCGCAGCCACAGAAGCAGCGTGACGACGGACGCCGCCACTGCCAGCGCGACCGCCAGTCTCCGGCGACGCGGCCGCACGGCCCCGCCCGCCCGTTCGTCCATCCGCGCCTCGACGAAGGCCGCCACGGCGTCCTCGCCGGGCGCCCCCTCGAGCGCGTTCGCCTCGGCGAGGATCTCGTCCTCGTACCGTGCAGCCTCTGCGATCGTGTTGCGCATCATGATCAAGTGCTCCAGCTCCTCTCGAATCGATGGTTCCCGTCGGATGAGCTCGAGGACCTCGGGGGCATCCTCGGGCAGATCGCCGGTCAGGACTCTCTCCAGTAGCTCGTGCCGGTGTTCACTCGCGTCGCTCATCACGCAGTGTCCTCCAGCAGCGGACCTCCGCCACCCAGCTCCGCCTCGATCTTGCGAAGGGCGCGGTAGTAGCGGGTCTTGGCGGTGTTCGGCGAGGACTCCATGCGCTCGCCGATCTCGTCGAAGGTGCACTGCTCGTAGTGCTTGAGCCGTACCACCTCCGCCTCCTCGGCGGGCAGCCGGGCCACCCGCTCCTCCAGGGCCTCGTAGTGCGCCGACGCGTCGTCCTTCGACGGCGGGTCTTCGGGGCTCTTGCTCAGGCGCTGACCCTCCACGTGGTGGACTCGCGCGAAGCGCCTCAGCCGGTTCTGCAGCGTGAAGAGGCAGAAGCGGAACATCCAGCGCTCGAGGACCGCCTGGCCGTGATACGCCTCGAGCTTCTCCCAGATCGTCGTCAGGGCGTCCTGGGCGAGGTCCTCGAGGTCGTGGTGCTTGAGTGGTCTCCCGCGCCGGTGATTCAGCACGCTGAGCATCCGGGGAACGCAACGCATCCGCCGGGCCAGCTCCCTGGCCGCCCGACGATCCCCGCCGAGAACGGCGCGCACCAGGGCGAGGTCGCCGTCCGGCGTGACCAGGGTCGGGTGGGATGTCTCCGGGCGAATCACGGGAGGAATCGTACGCGGGAGAGATGGGGGGGCGAAGGGCCTCTCCGGAGGGAATGTCGCCCCTCTCCGGGGCCCCGACTCACTCGAGCTCGACGCGCAAGGTCACGATGCCGAAGGGAGCGAGCTCGATCGGTCCCTCGACCGGCGCGCCGCGCCTCCCCGCGGGGTCGCTGAGGAAGATCTTGCGCGGCTCTCGCCAGCGCAGCGCGAACTGCTCCTTCTCGCCCGAGGCCGCGAAGACCCGGACCAGGAGTGCTCCGCCGCCGTCGCGCGCCGGCTCGATCGAGGTCACCACGACCCCGTCCCCACGAAGCGAGAGCGCGGGGGTCGGGCACGGCTTCGCCGGGTCGGCGGGGTAGGGGAGCAGAGGGTGACAGCGATCGCGACCGAAGCGCTGCGCCGCCATGGCGTCGAACCCGCCCGAGTGCGGACGGATCGCGTAGCGGTAGGTGAGCTCGCCCTCCTGGTCCGCCTTGTAGTTGGTCTCCCAGTGGTTGTTCATCACCCAGGAGTGCAGGAAGGGCTCCGGCTCGAGCTGCTCGCGCCAGTGCTCGACCCCGAAGGCCGGAGCGACCTTGATCGGGTCGAACTGCAGCATCGGGGCGTCCAGGGTCACCCAGGTGACGCCCCGCGTCTCGCTCGACAGATCGACCCAGCGCTGCACGCAGTAGAAGTTGCGGTTGGCACCGCGGAGCTGATCCCGGTCGACCTCGACGATCGAGAGCGGCGCATCGATCCGCGCCGTCGCGTCCTCCAGGGCGAAGGGGAAGCCGAAGTAGACCCCCTCGGGACGCCGCTCGCGCCGCTTGTCGCAGGTGTTCTCGATCTCGACGTGGTCGAAGCCGTCGATCAGCGTGATCCGCCGGGTCAGGCTCAGGCACCCCGGCGCGGATGATTCGACGCGCAGGGTGGCGACCAGTGGGCCGGGCTCCTCGACGGTGATCGTCACCTCGCCCTCCGGCCTGGAGCGGTTCTTCGAGGCGTCGCGGCCTATGATGTAGAGGTAGTCGTTCCATCCGCTGGCGGGGTCCGTATCGACCCACTCAACCCCGTTTTTGTCGAGAGCGCTCTCGATAGTTCCGGTATCCGGATTAATCCGTACCGTGAGCAGGCCATTGCCCAGCTCGTTGCCCTTCGCCCACGCTGCGCCGGTGGAGAGGCTTTCGCCCTCGCCGAAGGTGTAGCGGCGGGCCCCGAAGGCGGGAACGTCGCGGGCGAGGAAGCACAGCTCGCCGCTCGCGAGGCGCTGGCTCGGTACCCCCGCGCCGGTGTCGTCGAGCACCTCGTCGCGTCCCCGACTGCGGTCGTGGCCGTCGAGGACCGCGCGGCTGCGGCTCCAGCTGGCGGTGTTGAAGACGTCCACGGCCGTCCAGCTCGGCTCGACGTACTCCTCGGTGAGCTCCTCGGCCAGCTGAATGGCCATCTGCTGTCCGTCCCGCGCGAAGGCCTGCTTGTACTCGTCCTGTTGCACCGAGAAGGGATCGTCCGGGCGGCTGATACTGCAGTACGCGCCCCAGGTGTGCTCGCCGTACATGATCAGCTTCTGCCAGGCCCCGTCGAAGCGCTCGTGCAGCTTCCGCCCGGGCGCGAGCAGCGCCCAGAGGATCCGCGCCTGCGCCAGGACCTCGCACCCCTGCCGGTAGGTCGCCGTCGCCTTCGAGGTCGAGGCGCAGCCGTCCTCCCAGTACGGCGTGTAGTCGCCGCGCGCGACCGGTAACCGATCGCCGTAGCGCGCCTCGAAGGTCTTCATCACCTCGCTGTTGCTGGTGACGATGAGGCGCGGACTGGCGAAGCGCTCGTTCCAGTCCCTGACGACATCGCAGAGGTCGGGGCTGGGCGGCCCGTTGTCGGCGCCGATGCCGTAGCGCCACAGCACCATCTCGTAGGGGTACTCCGTCTCCTCGAGGTGTCGCAGGTAGGCGAAGACCTTCGCCTCGCTGATCGCCCCGCGGTTGCCGTGGAAACCCGAGTAGCCCCAGCCGGGCATCCACAGGAGAACGCGGTGCTCGCCGGAGGGATCGACCCACCAGAAGGGCTGGTCCGCCCAGGCGAAGACCCGCCCGCCGCGGTGGGTGCGGCCGACGATGTTGTCGCCGAGGAAGTAGTCGTCGGGGCCGCCGCTGGCGAACCAGTTCGGTCCGACGGTGAGGTAGCGGATGCCGTTGTGCGAGAGCGCCGACGCCAGCCCCCAGGTGTAGCCGGGGACGTCGGACTGCATGGCCGAGACGACCTCGATCCCGTGCTCCTGTCCGAAGCGCTTCGCCGCACCGACCAGCTCGAACAGCCCCTCCTCGGTGTACATCCCGGTCATCGCCTGGGCGTACAGCGCGTCGATGTGGATGAGCTTGTCGCGGCACGCCGCGACGAAGCGCTCGCGCTCGGTCTCGTCCGCGGTGCGCATGAACTCCTCGACCGCCCACATCCCCTCGGGGTGCCAGCGAAACCGCGCCTCCTCGGGGTAGTCGCGCGTCTCATCGATGAGGTCGAGTGCGGTGCGCAGGTGCTCGAGCTGGATCTGGAGCACCTCCTCCTGCGTGTGCGTGAAGCCGATGTCGAGGTGCGTCTGGTGGACGAGATGGATCTCCCAGTCGCGCGCCGGCTGGAGCTCGAAGGAGGAGCGGATCGGGTACGTTCCCTCCCGCTCGAAGCGAACCTCGACCTGCCGCGCCTCCTCGGCGCGAGCAAAGGCGGTCTCGAACGCGTTGGTACCCGTGTGCAGCTCGACCTGGACCGGCGCCTCGCCCTCGACCGTCAGCGTGCCGGTGCAGGGCCCGCCGAGGTGACGCAGCTCGATCGTCGCCGGCTGCACCAGCTCCTCGCCGCGCCGCTTCAGCACCGGGGCGGTGAAGACGTTCCACAGGGCGGTCTCCTCGTCGACGGCGCAGAGGCGAGCTCCCGCGGGCGCCTCGAGGGTGAGGTGGTCCCAGAGCACCCACGAGCCCTCCACCGTGGTGACCGAGACGATGTTGTTGCCCGCGCGCAGCCGGCGGGACGGGAACTCGACGACCTCGACGTGCTCGCGCCCCAGCGACGGCTGGCCGAACACCGACGCGTCTCCCGCGCCGCGCGGGGTGTCCACCTCGGCGACGCGGGCTCCATTGACCTCGACGCGCAGCCGTGGCGGATCGATCGAGTGGGTGTCGACGAAGTCGAGGGTCAGCTGGCAAGGTCCGCTCTCGGAAAGCGCCTCGAGCCCGAAGTGCACCTCGAAGGTCTGCGGCGTCCCCGGTGCCCACCCGCCGTCGATGGTCCCCGGCTGGACGTAGGGCCAGTCGGTCGCCGGATCCGAGACGCCGACGACGAAGAAGGCCGGTCGCCGGTAGGCCTGGTAGTTCCCCGGTGCGTGGGCGAGCTCCGCGGTGCTGTCGTCGTCGAGCCCGATCCGCCAGAGCGGGGCTTCCTCCTCCTGTCCGGGGGAGGCCAGGACGATTCCGGAGCAGAGCACGCAGAGAGCCGTTGTACAGAGTTCTTTCATGAGCTGGTCGATCGATCGCGGCGACTCGCGGTGGGGGGTGGTGAAGCGTGTAGCTAGCCTAATCGAGCCGCTCCCGCGGGGGCCAGTGGACGGGCGGTTTCGCATACGGGGGAGGCCGCGTCGCCGGCCCGTGTTCGGCGCTGGACTTTCCGCGGGTTTTCGCCGACTCTGGTGGTAGGAGAAGGCCGTCCACCCGGCCAGGGCCCAGCGTGAACAACGCCTCGACACAGCATCCCACCTCGACCGATCGCCGCGCGAGCCACGCGCGGGCGACGCTCGGGGAGGTCGGCGACCTCGGGAAGGCCGGCGCGAAGCTCGCCGCGCCCACTCGACCGCCCTGCTGATACTGCCCGCAAGGTGCGCAAGGGCCGCACCTTCGAGCTCCCTTCCGAGCGATCGGTCCAGACTCGACCACGGTGCGACGAGTGCGCCGGCGGGGAGAGGGTCGGTTCGCAGCCATCTTTCGTACAGGAGGAACATCCGTGTTCTGTAGATACATCGCGGCGACCCTGGTCGCCACCCTGGCCTTGCCGCTGATCGCCTCGGCGGAGGTGCTGGAGATCCCGTTGAGATTCGAGAACAGCGGGGATCACGAGGACGCGACGCCGTACGGCTCCTCGTACACCGAGCTCGAGAGCGTGAAGCCCGAAGGACTCGGCGAGGTGCCGGAGTTCATCGGCGGGAAGCCTCTCTTCGGCACCGTCGAGCTCGGTGAGAACGAGTACCACTTCGCCCTCGACGCGAGCGGGGACGACAGCTCGCGCTACGACACCGTCTACTTCGACCAGGACCTCGACGGCGACCTGACCGACGATCCGGTGCTGAAGGGCGAGCTGATCGAATTCGACGACGGCGGCTTCTGGTTCGCCGAGTTCGAAGGTGAGCTCACCCTGGAGTACTCACTCGGCGGCGTGCGCCTGCCGTACGTCATGGGCCTGTCGCTCCAGGGACAGGACATCAGCAAGATCATCGAGCAGCTGCCGGAGGGATTCGACGTCGACTCGCTCATGCTGGGGATCGGCATCAACGCCAGCTTCGATACGCGTTGCTTCTACTCCGGATCGTTCTCGCTGAACGGCGAGGAGTACCGCCTCCGCCTCGGTGATTCCGACTGCGACGGGCAGTTCGGCGAGGTCGCCTACATCGACGACCGGTACCGGTACGCCGGTGACGAGCTCTACCCTCAGGGCGACAGCCTTCACCTGACCGTGGAAGACGAGTTCGCCTGGACGGACAGCGTCCTGTTCGGCGACCACCTGATCGTGGGAGGGCGAGTCTTCGAAGTGGAGGTCGCGATTCCCGAGAAGAAGCTGACGCTGACCCCGATCGAGAGCGGCTTGCTCCCGCTCGAGCTGGCCAATGAACCGGAACGACTGGTCCTGCACAGCAAGGGCTTCGAGCACACCGTGATGATGATCGAGCCGGGCGATGAGGTTCTCGTGCCGGCCGGCGAGTACCGGATCGTGAACTACACGATGCTGGGAATGGGCGAGGAGGGGGACCTCTGGCGCCTCGGAGCCACCGGGACCAAGAAGTCACCCTTCGTGACGGTGGTAGCCGAAGGCGAGGCGAAGCTCGAGCTCGGCGAGCCCTTCACCGCCTGGGCCGGAGTGCCGGCCTGGTTCTCGGATCAGCTGGAGGAGGAAGACGTCGACGAGGTGCGACTCGAGTTCAACATCCGCGGTTCCGGGAACGAGAGCGTCAGCGCGCTGAACCGGATCGACGGCGAGACGAGCGCTTGCGCCATGTCGGCGGAGAATCCCTCGCAGCCCCTCGAACCGACCTACACCATCGTCGCGAAAACCGGCGAGCAGGTCGCCAAGGCCAGCTTCGAGTATGGCTGAGGCTTCAGCTGCTCGGCCACATGGAGTGGCCTCGAAAAGGGCGTCGAGTACGTCATCGTCTGCAAGTACACCATGGGTCCGTTCGAGACCTTGATGGAGAAGTCGACCTTCGGGTTCTGATACACGAAGGAAGCGGAGAGCGCGGCGATCTCACGCGGAGATCGCCGCGCTTTCCGTTTTGCTCCCTGTCGCCGCCGCCGCCCTGCTCTCATTTGCAGGAATGCCCGGTCACAATCGACTCGCTCCTCCTTACTGCCAGGCATATGCAGCGAGTCTTGATCATCGAGGACGACCCCGACATCGCGCACCTGGCGCGGCTGCACCTCTCGGCGGATGGCTTCGAGGTGACCGTCACCGGGGATGCCGCGGGAGGGCTGACGGCGTTCGAGAAGGGGACCGACCTGGTCCTGCTCGATCTGGGGTTGCCCGATCTCGACGGGCTCGAGGTGTGCCGGCGCTTCCGTGGCGAGGATCCCGCCGTGCCGATCCTGCTCCTGACCGCTCGAGGCGAGGAGTCGGACCGGGTCCTGGGGCTGGAGCTGGGAGCGGATGACTACCTGACCAAACCGGTCGGGTACCGCGAGCTGGTGGCCCGCGTGCGGGCGCACCTGCGGCGCGTCACCGCGCTCGCCGGGGCGGGCGAAGGCGCCTCCTCGGAGAGGATCGCGGTGGGGGACCTCTCGCTGTGTCCGCGCCGCCGCCGCGTGGAGTTCAGGGGACACGAGCTCGAGCTCACCGCGCGGGAGTTCGACCTGCTCCAGCTCTTCGCCGGTAACGTCGGCGTGGTCTTCACGCGCCAGGAGCTGCTCCAGGAGGTGTGGGGGCACGCGTTCGAGGGCTACGAGCACACCGTGAACTCGCACATCAACCGGCTGCGCAAGAAGCTCTCCAGCGCGGGTGCCGAACGCGACCTGGTGCAGACGGTCTGGGGTGTCGGCTACCGCTTCAAGGAGCTGGTGCACGGATGAAGCGCTCTGCCTTTGCGTTGCACACGCGCCTCGCCCTGGCCTTCGGCGCGCTGGTCTCGGTGGTGGTGGGGATCGTCCTGATCCTGTGGATGTGGAGCAGTGAGGGGTACGAGCGGGACCTGCGGCAGCAGCTCAACCGCGACGTCGCCCGTCACCTCGCCGAGCACGCCGTCCCGCTGACGCCCGACGGCGTCGACGAGAAGGAGCTCGGCGGCATGCTGATGCACGTCATGTCGGTCAATCCGGCGCTGGAGGTCTATCTGCTCGACGTCGAGGGGAAGATCCTCGCCTACGACGCCCCGCCGGGACACGTGAAGCTGGAGCGGGTCGACCTCGAGCCGGTGAAGACGCTCCTCGCCGGCAGCGACCGCACCGTTCTCGGTGACGATCCGCGGGCGCCGGGGACGGATCAGCCGTTCAGTGCCTGGCCGCTGGAGCAGGGCTCCGAGCGGCTGGGCTACGTCTACGTCGTCGTCGGGGGCGAGGAGTGGCGAGCGACCGCCGCGCCGCTCCGCGGGAGTCAGCGCTTCGAGCTCTTCGGGGTCGCGGCGCTGGGTCTCCTCGGCATCGGCATCGCGTCGAGCGTCCTGCTCGCCCGCCGGATGACCCGTCCGCTGCGGCAGCTCACGGACGCGATAGGGAGCGGCGCGCCGCTGCCCTCGGCGCTCGTCCGGACGGACGACGAGTTCGGCGTGCTGGCGCGCCGCTACGTTCGCCTGTCGCGCCGGATCCGCGAGCAGCTGGAGCAGCTCGAGCGCACGGACCGCGACCGCCGCGAGTTCGTGGCCAGCGTCTCCCACGACCTGCGCACACCCCTCGCCTCGCTGGAGGGCTACCTCGAGTTGCTCGAGGACAACGAGAGCTTGCGCGCCGAGGAGCGCCGCGACTACGTCGGCATCGCCCGTCGGCGGGCTCGTCACCTGGCCCGGCTGGTCGATCAGCTGTTCGAGCTCGCGAAGCTCGAGGCGGGGGACGTCCAGCCCACGCCGGAGCCCTTCAACCTGGGCGAGCTGACCCAGGACGTCCTCCAGGGATTGCGCCCGCGCGCGAGCCGCCGCGGCGTGCGGCTGGTATGCCGGATGCCACGCGAGCTGCCCGAGGTCGAGGGCGATCTGGGCTTGCTCGAACGCGCCCTCTCCAACCTGGTCGAGAACGCCCTGAAGTACACCGGCCGCGGAGGTGTCGTTCACGTGCGGATCGAGCGAACGTCGACCGGCGTGCGCTGGAGCGTCCAGGACGACGGTCCGGGGATCCCGAGCGCGGAGCTGCCGCACATCTTCGAGCGCCGCTTCCGCGGCCGCGGCGAACGCGTCGCCTCCGGCGCGGGCCTTGGCCTGGCCATCTGCCATCGCGTGCTCGAGCTGCACGGAAGCGATATCGAGGTCGAGAGCTCCGAAGGGGAGGGGTGTACGTTCCGGTTCGACCTCGCGGCGGCCTGAGACGAGGAGGGAGGAGGAGAGCGCGGCGATCTCTGCGTGAAACCACCGCGCTCTCCTCCTCCC
>CAZCAC010000016.1:0-101439 GCA_964496575.1 uncultured Planctomycetaceae bacterium
GACGGGGCTGAGCCCCCTCCTGCTCAGTTGCCGGAGCCAGAGCGCCGAGGCTTTGCGGCGTCGCCTGCCCACCTGGGGCACGCGGACCTCCCCGTTCGCCTGCGGCGAACGCTCAATCGCCAGTGGTCCATCCCGTCCGCCTGCGGCGAACGCCCCGCCCCCCGCCCCAATCCCTCTCCCCATTCAGAGCCGCCCGGCCCACGGACGGGAGAGCCGGACCCAGGGAAACCCCCGCCACGATGCATCCTCAAGGGTTAGGGATCCTTCTCCGATGTGCAGGACGAGGCCTCCGTCCCTGCCGGCGGACCGCCAGCCCCGTGGAAACAGCCATCCTGGAACACCGGAGGGGATCACTCCCCCGTCATCCCCTCGTCCGGAGGATCCCGTGAACGTCATCGTTGCGGGGGGCGGGCCGGCGGGGCTGTACAGCGGGTGGAAGCTCGCCGAGGCAGGGCATGCGGTCACGGTTCTCGAACGCGAGCTCCGCGTGGGGGGCCTCGCCGCGTCGATCGAGAGGAACGGCAACCACTACAGCTTCGGCACGCACCACCTGCACTCGCCCGACCTGGAACAGATCCGGCCGTTCCAGGAGTTGATGGGCTCGGAACTGATCGAGCGCGAGCGCCAGCTGTCGATCAAGTTCCGGGATCAGTTCTACCCCTATCCCCTCTCCACCAGGGACCTGATCCACGGCCTTCCGCTGTCGCTCCTGGTCGCCTCCACGGCCGACCTGGTCAAGGCGATGGCCAGGCGGCGGTTCGGCGGCAAGGAACCCAGCAACGCGGAGGAGGCGATCATCGATCTGTACGGCAGGAAGCTGTACGAGATCATGTTCCGCGACTACACCGCGCGCTTCTGGGGAATGCCACCTTCGGAGATCTCGAGGATCTTCGTCGAGAAGCGGATGCCGGGCATCAATGCCGTCGAAGAGATCAAGAAGGTCTTCCGCAGGATCGGACTGATCGGACGAGAGAGCCTGGGCAAGACGGTGACCATCGGCAGCGGGAAGATGTACACGACCTCGCGAGGGATCGGTGCGGTCTACGAGCGAATCGCCGAGGAGATCCGCCGCCTTGGCGGCCGGGTGCTGACGTCCTCGGAGCTGCGCACGGTTATTCACCAGGACGAGACCATCGAGTCGGTCACGTTCGACTCCGGCGGTGAGCAAGAGACCCTGCCTTCTGATCTCCTCGTCTCCACCATCCCGCTGAATCACCTGACGCAACGACTCGACCCCGCACCGCCCGAGGCCACCCTGAAGGCCGCGGAGAGCCTCGGTTTCCGCGGACTCCTGGTGGTCGGTCTGCTGGTCGAACCGGCCAGACCACTCGACGCGATGTTCACCTACTTTCCCGATCGGTCGTTCCACCGGTTGGCGGAGGTGTCCGCCCCCACCGCGGAGATCCACCCCCCCGGGTGCACCCAGCTCCTGGCCGAGATCACCTGCGATGTCGGAGATGAGATCTGGAACGACCCCACCACGATCGAACCGACGATCGTCCGGGATCTCATCGCGGAAGGGCTGGTTCGCGAAGGCGGGGTCCGCGAGATCCATCACTTCCAGGCGCCGGAAGCGTACCCCAGATACTCGCTGGGATTCGAAAAGGCCGCCGGGACCATGACCGACTACCTCGGGCGCTTCTCCAATCTGGTGAGCTCCGGGCGACAGGGCAGGTTCCAGTTCACCAACATGATCCAGACCATGAACGTGGCCTGGAACGATACGACAAGGACCCTCGAACGCATGGAGCGACCCGCCTGCGCTGCGGGTGACTGATGATGATTGAAATGATGATTGAAGGCGTTATGATCCGGGATCTGGTCGTCCATGCGGATGAGCACGGCTTCCTCTACGAGATCCTGAAGGAGGACTGGCCCGAGTTCGAACACTTCGGCCAGTGCTACATGACCGTCACCTACCCCGGTGTCATCAAGGGATGGCACATCCACGACCTGCAGAGTGATCACTTCTGCGTGGTCAAGGGGATGGGGAAGATCGTCATCTACGACGATCGAGAGGGCTCTCCCACACGGCACGAGTTGATGGAGATCTCCTGCGGTGAGCACCGGAAGAAGCTGGTGATGTTCCCACCCAAGCTCATGCACGGCGTGCTCGCGCTGGGCAACGAGCCGATGTGGATCCTCAACTTCCCCGACGTCAAGTACAACCCGGACAGCCCCGACGAGCACCGGCTACCTTTCGACCATCCGATCCGCCGCAAGGATGGCACCGTCGCGCCGTACGAGTGGCTCCGGTTCACCGAAAGTCCTGATCTGAAGTAGCTGCAGCGGATCGACCGGATACCCGCATCAGATTCACAGGAGCACGACAATGATCCTCATCACTGGAGGCGAAGGCCTCGTCGGCAGCAACATCCCTGGCGACGATCTGCTCTCCACCGACATCGTCGATGGTTGTCAGGAGCACCTCGACGTCACCGACGCGGAGGCGACCCGAGCGCTCATCTCCAAGCACCGGCCGGAGGCCGTGGTGCACTGCGCCTCCTGGATCGAGCCCGACCAGTGCGAGAACGATCCGCTGGGCTGCTACGAGGTGAACGTGGTCGGCACGATGAACGTCGCCCGAGCCTGCCGGGAGGTAGGAGCGAAGCTCGTCTACATCAGCACCCAGCTGGTCTTCGACGGTGGGAAGTGCACGCCGTACAGTGAGAGCGACGCCCCCGGCCCGCTGCAGCAGTACGGGTTGACGCACTACTGCGCCGAGCAGTACACCAAGGCCCTCGACAATCACCTCATCCTGCGGACCAGCCTCTGCCACGGGCAGTGCCGGAACGGCCGCCGCTACGGCTTCATCTACTGGGTCCTCGATTCGCTCCAGGAGGGGAAGGAGATCAGCATCGTCGACACGCTGTGGACCTCCCCCACCGACATCGTCGACTTCGGTAACTGCGTCAGGACGCTGATCGATCGCGACGCCACCGGAACCTACCACTATGCCGGAGATCGCTACCTCAGTCGCTACGCCTACGCGGAGCTGGCCGCGATCCAGGCGGGACTCGACCCCTCGAAGATCAAGAAGATCGACATGTCGGTCCTGATGGAAAAGTGGGTCGCCACCCGTCCTCTTTACGCCGGGCTCGACTCCTCCCGGCTCCGGTTGGAGTATGGTATGGACCCGTCCGACGCCCTCGCCTGGATAAACCCTAGGGTGAGCAAGGCAGGATAGTCGGAGCTGCCCCGAGCGAACAACGACACCCCACCTTCACGGCCATGCCCCAGTGGCTCGAGAAGCACCCGGTCCTGACGCTACTGCTGCTCGTGACGGTCGCGACGAGAGTCGCGTTCGAGGGGGTCTACGTCGACTTCAACGAGGACAAGGCGCGGCAGATCTTCATCGCCCAGTGCTTCTGTGAGGGTGACGGATTCTCCTTCTGCACCGCGGACCTCGCGGATCTGTCGCGGATCACCTGCGAGCGGAACCGGCTCTGGGCGATCGGCTATCCGCTGATCATCTGCGCCATCGACTTCGTCGTCGGCGACCTGGTGACCGCGTCGATCATCCTCGATGCGATCGGCGTGGTGCTGCTGGTCTGGGCGCTGCACCTCCTCCTGCGGCACTGCGACGTGGGCGCCGGAGGGTATGCGCTCTTCATGGTCTTCACGGCGCTCTCCTTCACGCCGTACTACCAGGCAGGATCGACGGACATGCTCTGCGCAGGGTTCTACGTCCTGGCTCTCGCCTGGGCCCTGGGCAGCACCCGAGGGGAGCGCGCCGGCATCTGGCGCTACGTCGCGATCGGCCTGGCGGTCTTCTGCGCCTGCTTCCTCCGCTACGCCTACTACCCGTTCGTGGTGATCGTCCCCGCGTTCCTGTTCCTGGCGGGGCTCCGGGAGCGGAGCCGCCGTCACCTGGCCGGCGGGGCGATCGTGCTGATCTCCTCCGTGGTTCCGCTGCTCTGCCTGCTCGGGTTCTACGCTCAGTACTTCGGGAGTGCACTGTTCCTGAAGGCGACGACCGACTTCTTCCCCGAGCACCTGACACACCTGGCTCCCTTTCCCCTCGACTCGCTCGTCTACACCCAGCTGATCGAGGACAACGTCGAAGCCTACCTGCCCTGGCTCGCGCCACTTCTCCGGCCAGGCGCGTGGCTGCTGTCGGGATTCCTGCTGGTGGTCTTCTGCCGCCACTGGCTCGCGCTGCCCACGCGGATCGAAGAAGATCGGCCCAACCGCCCTGTCGCGTCCTTCTACCAGCTCTTCTTCGCAACGATGGTGCTGAACGTCGCGATCTTCGTGTACTACTCATTGAGGAACCCACCGCCGGACGGCTGGCCGTTCCTCTGGACCTACGTGATGGAGCGCCGCTACTACACCGCGACCATGCTGCTGGTCCAGGTGGCGGTGGTGGTAGCACTCTGTCGAAACGTGACCGGTGACCGGCTGATCCATTGGGGAGCTCGCGCGGCGATGGTGGTGGCCATGATCTTCGCGGTGAGCTATGCGGCCTACCGGGCGGTCAAGGTCCACGTGCTCGAGACCGCGACCATCTACGAGAATCGAATCCGCCGGACCGATAGAATCTGCCGGGGAATCGAGAAGCTCCGTGCCGAGGGACATGAGCGGATCGTCTACGCCGACGGGGTCAACGTTCACGACTCCTGCCTGGTCGCGATGGGGAGCGAATCGCGGATCGTGCTCGACTACCGGACCCTGGTCTCCGCTCCGCCGAGAGCGACGGAGCCCACGGTGCTCTTACTCAACATCCCCAGGGAGCGTTCGAAGAGGGAGCAAGCCCTGCTCGACGAGCTCACGCCAGAGATCTGGCTGAACTTCCACCGCTCGGAGGTCTTCCGCTTCGACCTCCCGGGAGGCCGCGGGCTCGAGAGCGACTAGGTCACTCGCCGGTCGACCCCCGCGGGGGCAGTGCGCTATGCTCTGCCCCATGGAATACAGACGTCTGGGCAAGTCCGGCCTGCAGGTGAGCGCGCTCTCCTTCGGGTCGTGGGTCACCTTCTCCTATCAGGTCGATGACAGCGCCGGGGTGGAGCTGATGAAGCTCGCCTACGACGCCGGCGTGAACTTCTTCGACAACGCCGAGATCTACGCCAACGGCCAGTCGGAGCTGATCATGGGCCGCGCGCTGAAGAAGCTGGGCTGGGGACGCGACACCTACTGCGTCTCCTCCAAGGTCTTCTGGGGCGGCGACCTGCCTACGCAGCGAGGCCTCTCGCGAAAGCACGTCCACGACGCGTGTCATGCGGCGCTGAAGCGGCTACAGGTCGACTACCTCGACCTCTACTTCTGTCACCGCCCCGACTTCGATACGCCGATCGAGGAGACGGTCCGGGCGATGGGAGATCTCGTGGCGCAGGGCAAGGTCCTCTACTGGGGCACCTCGGAGTGGAGCGCGGACCAGATCGCCAGCGCGTACGGCATCGCGCGCGAGCTCGGGGTCGCCCCGCCGACGATGGAGCAGCCGCAGTACCACCTGCTCGAGCGCGACAAGGTCGAGCGGGAGTACGCGCAGCTCTACGAGACGATCGGACTGGGCACGACGATCTGGTCGCCGCTCGCGTCGGGAATCCTCACCGGCAAGTACCGGGACGGCATCCCCGAAGACACTCGGATCACCCTCTCCGACTACGGCTGGCTGAAGAAGAACTTCGAGAGCGAGGAAGGCCAGGAGAAGATCCGCAAGGCAGCCGAGCTCGAGCCGGTCGCGGCGGACCTCGGCGTGCCGCTCGCCCAGCTGGCGATCGCCTGGTGCCTCTTGAACCCGAACGTGAGCACGGTGATCCTCGGCGCCTCGAGGGCGAGCCAGCTCGAGGAGAACCTGGCGGCACTGGAGCTGGTGCCGAAGCTCACCGACGACGTCGTCGAGCGAATCGAGGAGATCCTCGACAACAAGCCCGTTCAGGCCCAGCGGTTCTGAGCGGCGGATCGATGGCGGACGTGATCGAGATCGGAGTGCCGATCGAGGAGATCGCCGCGCGGGAGGACCGTGTCGCCAGGACGAAGCGCTTCGAGGAACCGGACCGTGTGCCGGTGATCCCCGCCATCGCTCACCGCTTCCTGGTGCCGACGGTCGGGGTCCGTTTCGCCGACTACTACGGGGATCCCGAGACGATGCTGCGCACGCAGATCCTCGCGCAGAAATGGCTGATGGAGAACGTGCGCACCGACGCGTACTCGATCACCGGCGCGTGGGTCGGGGCCTGGACCGACTTCCAGAACACCTTCGAGGCGGGCAGCCTGGGCGTCGAGATCCTCTTCCCCGACGACGACATCCCCTGGGTCGGGCCGGGTTGGGTGAAGGATGAGGCAGACCTCGAGCGGCTGGAGCGGCTCGACTTCATCGGTGGCGCGATCAACGCGCGCCAGGTCGCCTACCGACGGAAAATGATCGAGATCGCCGAGCGGTACCCCGTTCGCTACCAGGGCGGGCCGGTCTTCCACCCCGGCGAGAACCCCGCGCTGACCCACACCTGCGACGGCCCGTTCGGCGTGGCGGGCGACCTGATGGGCCAGACGGAGCTCTTCACCGCCTGCGCCGAGCGCCCCGACTTCGTGCGCGAACTGCTGCGCATCGTCACCGACAAGCTGATCGAGTACCTCGACTTCTGCTGGGAGGAGGAGGGCCTCGAGGCGCGCGACCTCGCCTGGACCGACGACCTGGCCGCGGGGCTCTCGGCGGCGATGTACCGGGACCTGGTGCTGCCCGAGGAGCAGCGACTGCGCTTCCACTTCGACGGTCGCCTCTGCCTGCACATGTGCGGCAAGACCGACCACCTCCTCGAGATCTTCCGCGACGACCTCGCGATCCACGAGCTGCAGGGTTTCGGCTACGAGGTCGACCTCGACCGCATCGGCGAGGTGATGGGCGGTCGCGTGGTCCTGATCGGCAACGTCGACCCGATGCTGATCCTCCGCGGCTCCCCGGCGGACGTGCGCGAGGCGACGCGACTCGCGATCGAGAAGCTGGCCCCCTGCCGAGGCTACATCGTCCAGGACGGCAACAACATCTGCCCCGGCTCGCCGCTCGAGAACATCAACGCGATGATGGAGGCGGCGGAGATCTTCGGGCGGTATTGAGCCCTCCGCGCCCTACTGCCCGCCGTCGTCGCCCTTGCCAGTGATTTTCAGCACGAACGCGTGCGTGCCCGGCCGGGTCATCGGCATCTGTACCGTCAGTCCCTCCGCGCTGCGCTCCCAGCTGAGCTTGCCCTTCTTGCCGAGGAGGTCGATCCGCTCGATCTCCCCGAACCAGAGCTTCTTCTTGAACGGCAGGGAGCGGATGACCACCGTCTCTCCAGGCCACGCCAGGCAGATCGCGTAGAGGACGTTCCCCTTGGTGGTGAAGCGGAGGTCCTGCCCAGTGAAATCGGCGCGCTTGGTGTCGGTGAACGCACCGCCGACCACCTGCGTGGGGCCCTCTCCGAAGGTGTGCCACGGCCGCGTCCCGTGGATCGCCTCGCCGTTGAGCCGCAGCCACTTCCCGATCTCGACCAGCATCTGCACCTCGGTCCCGGGAATCGACCCGTCGGCCTCGGGGCCGATGTTCAGCAGCAGCGCACCGTTCTTCGAGACGATGTCGATCAGGTCATCGATGATCGAGCCGGCGCTCTTGTAGTCGTGGTCACGCACGTAGCCCCATGAGCTCTTCGAGACCGAGGTGTCGGTCTGCCAGAACTCCGGGCGGATCCCGCGGAACTGTCCCCGCTCGACGTCGTGCACCGCGGTCCCCGGCGGATAGGCGTCGTACTTGTGGTTGATCGCCACGCCCTTCTTCCAGTCGAAGGCGCGGTTGTAGTAGTACGCGGCGAAGCGGCGGTTGTAGGGCTCGAACACCTCGTGCTGAATCCACCAGTCGAACCAGACGAGCTGCGGCTGGTACCTGTCCACCAGCTCGCAGGTCCTGGCGAACCAGTCGTCGAGGAACGCCTGGTCGGGGTGTCGCCGCGATCGGGGGTCGTGGTTATCCTTCGGCTTGGGCTGCGCGGGCCCGTAGAGAGCGGCGAACTCGCCGCCCTTCACGTCCGACTTGAACTCGCGGCCGCCGTCGTAGTACCACCAATTCTCCGCGCGGTGAGTGGACAGCCCGAAGACCAGTCCTTCCGCGCGTACCGCCTCGGCGAGCTCGCCGATCACGTCCCGCTCCGGGCCCATCCGGGCGGCGCACCACTCGGTGAAGCTGCTGTCGTACATCGCGAAGCCGTCGTGGTGCTCCGCCACCGGCACGACGAAGCGCGCGCCGGCCCGCTTGAAGAGCCTCGCCCAGCGAACCGGATCGAACTTCTCCGCCTTGAACATCGGAATGAAGTCCTTGTAGCCGAACTCGGTCTGCGGGCCGTACGTCTCCCTGTGGTGTTCGTACGCCGCGCTCCCCTTCTGGTACATGTTCCGCGGATACCACTCGTTGCCGAAGGCGGGCACGGAGTAGACACCCCAGTGGATGAAGATCCCCAGCTTGCCGTCGAGGTACCAGTCGGGGACCTGGTACGCCTTCAGCGATTCCCACTCGGCCTCGAAGGGCCCGGCCACGATCGCCGCGTCGGCGGCGACCAGGGACTCTTCCACCTTCTTCGTGTCGGTCGCCCACTGAGCGTGGGCCGGGCCGAGGGTCAGGGTCGAAGCGATCGAGACGAAGACGACGCGGCGGGCGATCGGGCGGAACATGGCTCTGGGCGGGGTGGACTCGGGTCGGAGACCGGAGGATACCCTGCCGGGGCGCGATCGTCGAAGCTCGCTCAGACGCCCAGGACGTCGGCCAGGCGATCGACGACCTTCTGATCGAACATCCTCAGGAGGAACTCGTCGCTGACCTGGCCCTTGGCCTCGACCAGGCTCGAGCCGATGACGATCTGGAGGGACCAGCGATCGCCCTCCTTCTTGAGCAAGGCGTCGTACTCGCCGTACTTGACCAGCTCGGCTCCTTCACCCAGCAGCGCGGGGTTCTTCACCCACATCCCGAACATCTGGATCATCGGAGAATCGGCGGTGACGGTACAGATCAGCGTGCCCTTCTCCCCCTTGTACTTCTGCTCGACCACGGTACCGATCGAGGCAGTGAGCGCGGCCAGCGCACTGGCGGCCTGAGGATTCTGCTTCCTCTGCGGCACGATCGTGTATCCAGCCGGTGCACCGGGAAGGGCCGCGAGGATCGCCTCGTGCCACTTGGGAGTGATCACGGTCATCAGCTCGCGCGTCTTGCTCATCGCCAGGCCGTACTGGCCGGCCTTGAAGGCCTCGGCGATCGCCGGGTGGATCTCTTCGAAGGTGGGGGGCTTCTTCTTGCTCATGCGCTCCTGCGCGAAGGGAACGGCGGCGAACAGGGCGAGCAGGACGGCCAGAACGATCGGGATGCGGTACACGGGGAACCTCCTGGAGAGTTTGAACATCGGGTACTGGAGTGTAGTCGCGGTTTCGCTTCGGCGACAGGGAATACGAAGGGCCCGTCGGCTCCGCACCGCACGGCTGATCTGGAGGGAACTCGCGCGGGGGCCACCGAGCTGGGGACCCCGAAGTCCGCTGGAGGGGGCGGCACCCTCGGGTCCGCGGCCTGCTAGGCTGTCGGCCATGAGACCCTTCCTGATCCTCGACACCTACCTCGAACAGACCGGCGCCGCGCCCGACATCCGGGCCCTGGTCGGCGAGCGGGAGACGGAGGCGATCCGACCGCCACACGGCGATCCGGTACCGAAGAGCTCGGGCGAGCACGCCGGGCTGCTGCTCACCGGCTCCGCGGCCTCGGTGACCGATCCGACGCTGGAGTGGCTCGAGCCGATCCGGGCCCTGGTGCGCGATGCGATCGAGCGCGACCGGCCGGTTCTGGGGATCTGCTTCGGGCATCAGCTGATCGCTCAGGCCGCGCTCGGGAACGAAGCCGCACGCGTCTCCCCCACCCCCGAGCTCGGCTGGAAGGAGATCGAGATCTTCGCCGACCACCCGCTGCTGGCGGGTATCGACCGGCGCTTCGACTGCTTCGTCTCGCACTTCGACGAGGTCCACGTGCCGCCGGGGAGCCTCGAGGTCTTCGCCCGCTCGGAGCGTTGCGCCGTTCACGGGTTCCAGGTGCCTCACAAGCCGGTCTTCGGCCTGCAGTTCCACCCCGAGATGCCACCGGAGGAGTGCCGGCGGCTGGTGCGCAAGAACCTCGTCAGGGCCGATCCCGAAGGCGACCCCGAGCGCGAGATCGAGCGCGAGGTGGACCGCCGGCCGCTGGGGCGAGCGATCATGAAGAACTTCTTCGAGCTGGTCGGGGCGTAGCGAGAAGACCGGTCAAGCCGTGGGCGCGTCCGCCTCACCGTCCTGCTCGAGCCGCTCCGCCAGCTCCTCCCAGGACCGCAGCGCCTCGGGGATCTCCCCTTGCACGCGCTTCAGCTCCGCGGCGAGAGCGAGCGCGCCGCTCTCGTCGCCGTCACCTGAGTAGGCCGCCTCCAGCTCGGCAGCGAGCGCCTCGCGGCGCTCCTCCAGCGCCTCGACGCGCTCCTCCGCCGCCTGCACCTCCCGCTCCAGCCGACGCCGATCGCGCTGGCGTGCCTTCAGCGCCTCCTGCTGCAGCTGGTTCTCGGTCTTGCCCCCCGCCTCGCGCTGCTTGCGGCTGGACAGCGTCGGCGTGGCGCTCCGCGCGGAAGCGATCGCCTCGTGCCGAGCTCGCCACCACTGCTCGAAGCTGCCGGCGTAGAGCTCCAGCCGACGGTCCTTCACCTCGACGACCTGGTCGACCAGCTTGTCGAGGAAGTAGCGGTCGTGGCTGATCACCAGCAGGGTGCCCGCGAACTCCTCGAGCGAGCTCTCCAGCTGTTCGCAGGACTGGATGTCGAGGTGGTTGGTCGGCTCGTCGAGCATCAGGAAGTTGACCTCCTCGTGCACCAGCCGCGCCAGTTGCAGGCGACTCTTCTCGCCGCCGCTCAGCGTCGCGATCGGACGCTGCAAATCGTCACGCCGGAAGAGGAAGCGGTGCAGCAGCTCGCTCGCCGGCTGGTAGAGCAGACCGGTCCTCTCCATCAGCCAGTCGATGATCGGCGTCGCCTCGTCCATCACCTCCTGGTGGATCTGGTTGTAGTCGCCGATCCGCACCGACTTGCCCAGACGCAGCGTGGGGTTCTCCCACGAGCCGTGCGCGATCACCTCGCGCATCAGCGTCGACTTGCCGCTGCCGTTGGGGCCGACCAAGCAGACGCGCTGGCCGTAGTCGATCTCCAGCGAGGCGCCCTCGAAGATCGGTTTGTCGCCGTAGGCGAAGGAGAAATCGCTCACGGTCAGCGCGATGCGGCCGTGCCGCCGCGCCTTCTTCATCCTCGCGCTGAAGGCGCGGTCGTCGCCCCCGGGCTTCTCGACCAGCTCCATCTGCTCGATCCGCTTGAGGATCGACTTGGCCCGCTTCGCCTGCCCGGGATCGTCGTAGGCGTTGGCCATGTCGCGCAGCCGGCGCGCCTGGAAGCGCAAGCGATCGATCGTCTTCTGCTGGTGCTTGAACTGACGCTGCTGCAGCGCGAGCGCGTCCTCCTTCTGCTGGCGGTAATCACCGTAGTTGCCGGTCCACGGCGTCACCGTCCCGCCGCCGACCTCCCAGATCGAACCCACGGTGAGGTCGAGCAGGTGCCGGTCGTGCGTCACCATCACGATCGTCGACTTCGAGGCGCGCATCCAGCGGATGAACCACTCGAGGCTCTCCATGTCGAGGTGGTTGGAGGGCTCGTCGAGCAGGATCACGTCCGGCGCCTCGAGCAGGATCCGGGCCAGCGCGATGATGTTGCGCTCGCCGCCGGAGAACACCGAGATCGGCTGGTCCCACGCCTCGGGGGGGAGGCCCAGGCCGGAGAGGGTCGAGGCGATGCGCTGCTCGACGTCGTATCCGCCGCCGGACGCCTCCTGCGCTTCCTGCAGGCGGGAGTACTCGCGCAGCACGCGCTCGGTGTCCTCGCCTTCGCCGGCGTCGGTCAGCTGCAGCTCCAGCTCGCGCAGCCGCTCCTCCCGCTCGAGCTGATCCGCGAAGATGGCGCGCAGCTCGTCGCGGACGGTACGCCCGGGCGCGGCGATGAGCTCCTGCGCCTGGTAGGCGACGCGCAGCCCGCGCTGGCAGAAGCGCTCTCCCTCCGAGGGGGCGAGCTGGCCGGCGAGGATCCTCAGCAGCGTGCTCTTGCCGCTGCCGTTGGCACCGATCACACCGATCTTGCGGCCCCGCTCCAGCTCCAGGGTGACGTCCTGAAACAGGTGCGGGCCGTCGAAGTGCTGGCCGAGTCGGGAGAGGGTGATCAGAGCCATGGGTTCAGGAGCCGTGCCCGATCACGCTCTGGATCCGCACCCGCTCGCCGCCATCGTGACGCAGGGAGGAGCATGAAGGATCCCCCTCCCGGGATGAAGAGAAATGGCCCCCCGGAGCCCAAAACGCGAAATACCGCGAAGCCGTCCCCCCACTCGCGACATCTCGCGTGCTCAGGCCGTCGGATCTCGCGATCGGCCCCCGAGTCCCTCCGGAACTCCCTGCACTAAACCCGTGCCAGGAAACCAGTTACGAATTCTGGATCGCCTTGGCACGTCCCGTGCATACACTGTTGCACTGGCCGCGAACGACCAGACGACCTGGCGGCCCCGAGAAACCCAGGGCCGAGTATCGACCCCCGCATACTGGCGAGCAGAAAAGGAGACCGAGAGATGGGCACGAAGACTGGCAAGAACCGCGTCGAGGAAATGGTGGGCACGCTGCAGGAGTGGCAGGCGATCGAGCGGCAGAGCATGAGCGACACCGCCGAGATCATGGAGAAGACCACCAACCCCCTGATCCGGATCCTGATGGAGATCATCCGTCACGACTCGCTGATGCACCACCGCGTCCAGCAGTTCCTGATCGACACCCTCACCGTCGCCGACGTCGCCGTGACGCGGGAAGACGTCGCGGACATCTGGGAGATGATCGAAGCGCACGACGCCACCGAGCGCAAGACGATCGAGCTCGCCAAGCAGCTCCAGGAGAAGGCCTGGACGCCCGTCCACAAGCAACTCCTCGACTACCTGATCGCCGACGAGACCAAGCACGACCACCTGCTCGTGCAGCTCGGCGAGATCAAGGGCGGCATGACCAAGAGCAGCGGCGCCTGATCCGAGCGACCAGGACTCACGTCAAGGCCCGGGATCGAGTGGCAGTGGATGCCCTCGGTGCCGGGTCGATTCGTGGGCGAGCTTGGCCTCCTTGGCGTACCCTACAACCCCTTCCGCTGCTCCTTCTCCGCGTGCGTCCGCCAGCGCTTCTCCAGCTCGTTGAAGACCTCGGCGGCGGTGAGCTCGAACAGCGGGGCGGATTGCTCGCGCCACGGAAGGACGAAGCGCGTTCCCTTCTCGCGAGACAGCGCACACGCCAGGCGCAGCCACTGCTGGCCCGTCTTCCCTTCCTGGCGAGCGACGTAGTCCCAGAAGCTCCACGCCTTGGCGAGGTCCGAGTCCACCATTCCGTAGATCTTCATCGGCGCCAGCTGGTCGATCTTCCGCCCCTTCTCCAGGGCGAGCTGCGTGTACATGTACTTCTCGCCGAGCAGGATCGGAGCCTCCTTCTCCTCGCCGCCGTCGCGAGGCCCCGCGTACGTCTCGTTGTTGTTCTTGAAGGCGTAGCAGGTCTCTTCGTTGCGTCCGAAGTACTCGAAGGAGATGTGGTAGGCGACCGCCTCCTCGAGCCAGTCCTGCTTCATCTCACCGACGTTGGCGTTGAAGTGGAGCGCGGCTAGAACGTGCCCCACGCGGTGCGAGACGACGCCCATCAGGTTGTGGTCCTCGCGCTTGCCGTAGTCGAGGTACTCGGGCGGCTCGTCGCGCCGCTTGGTCTGCCCGCGCACGGCCAGCCGCTGGTCCTTGTGATCGCCCCACGGCAGATTGTAGTAGTCCGAGTAGAAGCGCTCGTGGTGGGTGATGTCGTCGGGTCCGATCCAGAACTCGAGGAACAGGCGATCGGGGATGTGGTCCGGGTAGTCCTCGGAGAGGTAGGGATCGACGAACTCGCGGCGGAAGCCGTCGATCGCCTTCTCGGCGAAGGCCAGGAGCTCCTTCGCCTGCGTGTCATCCACCCCCTTGCGGTCGTAGATCATCCGCACGTGCTCGCTCTCGGCCATCCCGAACTTCACCTCGCCACCGGTGATCTCCTCCGACCTGGCAACCAGCGCCTCGGGGGGATCCATGAGCTTGACCGAGGCCAGCGCGCGCTCCAACCGCGCCTCGACCGCTTCGCCCTTGCCGCGCTTGCGCTCCTTGGCGATCTCCTTACCGAGCTTGACCGCGGCGACCGTGTAGGTGGTTCCGCTCAGCCACGACTGGAGCTTCTCGTAGGAGGCGAGCAGCCGCTGCTGCGCCCGCATCCACTCGGCGCTGCCCTTCGGGTTGGCGTCGCGTTCCTTGCGGTAGCCGTCCACGATTTCACGGCGCAGGCCGTACTCGCGGCTCAACCCGAGCAGGCTCTGATTGCGCATCAGGATCTGCACGCCAGCGATGTGCTTGCCCTGCACGGTCACGGTGCTCTTGCGGCCGCGCGGCTTTCTCTTGCCGTCGACGAAGGTGTACGGGACGAAGGTCGGATCCGACGGATCGGCGACCAGCACCTCGTTGTTCTCGGGGCTGTAGAAGATCGTGCCCTTCGCCTTGTCGAGCCTGATGCCGGTGAGGGGCTCGCAGACCAGCACCTTCGCGCCGTCCAGCTCGGTCAGGTGCTTCTTGTACTTCTTCTCCGCCTTGGCGTCGTGGAACCAGATCCCGTAGATCTGCGCGGTGCCTTCGGGAGCGAGAATGAGCACCGCCGCCAGCACGAGCACCAAGCTCGGCAGGCGGCGGGCGCCACGGATGAACAGCTTCATGGGGATCATGCTACCAGTCGCAGAAACGGACCTCGAGGCCATCGGAGAGGCCGACCGTGGTCGGGTCCCCGGGATCGCGGAACCAGACCTGATAGTACCTCGTCGTTCCGGCCATCGGCGGAGTAACTTGAATCGGCCAGGAAGCGGAGGTCGTTCCGTCGATCATCTGGACCGTACTGCGCGTCTGCGGCGGCTTGACACAGAGCGTACCGCCCTGGAAGGGATGGTCGTGCGGGCCGCTCCCCCACAAGTAGAGGGCCGCTTGCCCGGGGATCCCACCGGTGAGGGTGACCTCGAAGTCTCCCTCGAGCCAGGTCGGCGTCCCGGTCGAACCGATGGCGGGGACGATTCCCTGTGAGTTCGTCTTGGCAGCGCAGTAGATCGCCGTCCGGCACGAATCGGAGGGAGCGATACCGGTCACCCTGACGGCATCGACGTTCCACCCGCCGAGCGCCCCCGTGGCGTCGGTGGTCAGCCGGAACTCGAGTTGCACGCTCGCCTCGCCGTCGAACGACGAAAGGTCCAGCTCTATCTCCCGCCAGAACGTGTCCACGACGTCGGCGTCGCCGGGGCTCTGCCAGAGGACCTGGCCGTTGACCAGGATCCGCGCCACGTCACCACCACTCGAGTCGACGGTGAGCCAGCGCTCGAAGCGGAGGGTCGCGGCGGTCGCCTCGCTGAGATCGAAGACGGGCGAGAGCAACCAGCTGTCGCAGGAGTCGGCATGGTAGCCGTCCCAGGATCCAGCGCCGAGGTCGGTCCCCCAGACACAGGTGCCGTCGGCGGCGTGGATCGGATCGCCGGCCTCGCCCGCGGTGCCGTCGAGGCCCTCCTCGGAGCTGCACTGCCAGTCATCCAACCCGGCATCGCTGCCGTGGGTCCAACCGGAGGGAGTCTCGAAGGAGTCGTGGAAGTAGGTCGTCGGCAAGCCCACGACGTAGGAGAGTACCTCGTCGGGAGCGTCCACGGGGAAGGTCTTCTCGCGCCCGATCGCGTCCTCCGCCCGCACGTAGTACTCGACCTCGATCGGCGAGAGGAAGGCGGGAATCTCCGCCGTGTAGGTATCTCCACCGACCCAGGTCATCGGGACCCCGGTGTAGGACCCCGAACCACCGGCACGGTAGCGCAGCTCGGGACCCGTGACCGGCGGGTCGAAGCCGGCCACGATGTCGGCCTCGACCGTGCGCGGCGTGCTCTCGTCCCCCGTGTTGCCGAGCACGGTCACCTCGTCGATGGTCAGGAACTCGCGTCCGATGCCGAGCATCGGATCCCCGGCCACGGTCATCCCGTAGTGCCAGGCGATCTCGCTCTGGTTGTACGGGGCGATGGTGTTGAACCACCGGCGGAAGGCCTCGCCGAAGACCTCCTCGTCGAGGGCATTGTAGAACGCCGAGAAGACGAGCATCGACCCCGTCTTGGTGCTGCCGATCACGCTCAGACCCGGACTCCCGGTGTCGTAGATGTACGACCCGCCGATGTAGTTTGAGCTGGTGAAGCGCAGGGAGCTGCAGCAGAACAGGTTGTAGAAGACCGACTCGGGTGGAGCGTTCTGGACGGCGGAGCTGTACGCGTAACCCCCGCGCGTGAACGCGTGCACCGAAGGTGAGGAGTGACAGGCAAGCTGGATGAGCTCGTAGCCGGGATCGGGGAGGCGATTCTGGATGTAGTCGTCGCGGGAGGTGTCGGGCGCATCGATCGCCTCGTAGCTCGAGTAGGCGTAGTGGACGCTGTGCATCATGTCGCCCATCCCCGCCCAGTCGTCCTCGGTATACGTCAGCGCGTGACGCGGCGGCACGAAGCTCCCGGTCCGGTACAGGTGGTTCTTGTCGAGGTAGGCGCGGGTGATCGCGCCTTCGTCCCCGCTCATCATCGAGGCGTCGATCCGTCCGACGAAGACCTCGGGTCCGACGTCACCGGCGCCGGCGGCGTGCTGGTCGTACTTGCCGTCGGTGTCCGTGTCGCTCCAGTCGCCGTCGAGGTCCATCAGGTAGAGGTCGCAGGGGAAGGACTCGTACCCCCAGTAGGTGTGCTCGAACCACGCCGTCGGCTGCTCCCCGATGAAGACGCAGCCGAATAGATCGGTGGAGTTCGCCAGAATGAAGCTCTTGAGGTTCTGTGCGGTGCCTCCGGAGGCCTGGTGCAGGTCGACGGTGTAGCCGTCCTGAACCAGGTCGGCGACGTAGGTGTCGAGCTCGGTCTGGATGCTGGGCTGCAGACCGGTGTTGACCAGGACCAGGACCCGCTGCGCCCGCGCCTTGCCGCCGATCGAATAGAGGGGCTCGCTCTGGAACGGCCGGTTCCCGCGCCGTCGCCGGTATTCCTCGAACGAATCCGGCTCGCCGGGCCCCGCCCAGCGCAAGCGGGCGATGCCGCGGTAGTCTCCGCTGAAGCCGCCATCGGCGTCCCACCGGGATCGGGTGTCGGTCTGCCCGAGGCTCATGGAGCCGAGCAGGAAGAGCGCCGCGGTCACGGCGAGGGGAATCGTGCAGCGGGATCGAGAACTGCGGCAGGCCATTGGATTGCTCCGTGCTCGAGGGCCTCGGGGATCGAAGAGAGACCGGACTCCCTTATTCTGCCCGATCCCGAGCGCTCCGGGGGGCCTGGAGGCGATCCTCGTCGTGGGAACCCCGCGAATGGGACGGATGGCGGCTCGCTACCCCCCGACGAACTGGAGGAACGCCAACCAGCCGCTGATGGTGATCAGCGAGGCGATGGTGGTGCCGATCACGATCGCGCCGGCGAGGTTCTCATCGCCTCTCATCTCCTGCGCCATGATGAAGCTCACCACCGCGGTCGGCGAGGCCATGATCAGGACGGGGATCCAGAGGTCCTCCCCACGCTCGCCGAGCAGGAACAGCCCGGCGTAGATCAGCGCCGGATAGAACACCAGCTTGCCGAGACAGACCAGCGAGGTCGCCCCGACCTCGGAGCGCAGTCGCGAAGGATCGAGCCCCACGCCGACCGAGATCAGCGCCAGCGGCAGCGCGATGCGTCCCACCAGCTCGAGCGAGCGATCGAGCGCGAGTGGCAGCACGATGCCGAACCCCGAAGCGAGGAGCCCCGCCCCGGCGCCGAGGATCAGCGGGTTGCGCAGGATCTTCAGGAAGGTCCTGCCCCAGACCTGCACCGCGCGGACTTCGCCCTCGGACCTCGTGTGCGGCAGCACCAGCACCATCACCGCGATGAAGTTGTAGACCACGACGACGAAGCCGATCATCACCGCGGCGGGCCCGAGTGCGTCGGGGCCGAAGGCGTTCATCACCACCGGCAGACCGACGAAGACCATGTTGCTGCGGTGTACGCCCTGGGTGACCACGCCGCGGCGGGAGGGCGCGAGGCGCGAGCATCCGAAGTAGGTGATCGCCACGAAGAGCACGGTGAGACCGACGATCACGCCGATGGCATCGAGGTGCACTGTCTCGCTGAGCGGGGAGCGGGCGACGCTGCGGAAGAGCAGCGCGGGCGCGGCGACGTAGAAGACCAGCCGGGAGAGGGTGGTGTTCACCTCCGGCGTGACGAAGCGGCTCCTGCCCAGAAAGAACCCCAGCCCGATCACCACGAAGACCGGCAGTACGATCGCGACGATCTCCAGGAGGTCACCCATCGCTCGACCTGGGCCCGTCTAGCGCTCGAGTGCCGGCAGGCTCATCCACCCAGCCTTCCGTACGCTTCCCGCAGCAGGGCTTCCGTGGTCTCCCAGCTGATGCAGCCGTCGGTCAGGGACTGCCCGAAGGTGAGCTCGTCGCTCAGGGATTGCTTCCCTTCCACCAGGTGACTCTCGAGCATCATCCCCAGGATCGCGTCCTCGCCGCCGACGATCTGGTCGATCACCGACTCGAACACCTGCGGCTGGCGGGCGTAGTCCTTGGAGCTGTTGCCGTGACTGCAATCGACGATGATCGGCCGCGGGTGCCCGACGTCCTCGAGGCAGACCTTGGCGTAGGCGATGTGCGCCTTCGAGAAGTTCGTCTGCCCGCCGCCGCCGCGCAGGACGAGGTGCGCGTTCGGGTTTCCGGTCGCGCGCACGATGCAGGTGCGCCCGCCCATGTCGATGCCGAGGAAGGCGTGCTCGTGTCGCGCCGAGGTGATCGCGTCGAGCGCGGTCTGCAGACTGCCGTCGGTCGCGTTCTTGAAGCCGACCGGCATCGAGAGTCCGCTGGCCATCTGCCGGTGGGTCTGGCTCTCGGTGGTGCGCGCTCCGATCGCCGCCCAGACCACGAGGTCGGAGGTGTATTGCGGGACGATCGGGTCGAGGAACTCGGTGGCGCAGGGCACCCCCAGCTCGTTTATCTCGAGCAGGATCCGGCGCGCCAGCGTGATGCCTCCTTCCATGTCGTTGCTACCGTCGAGGTGGGGATCGCTGATCAATCCCTTCCATCCGACGGTGGTGCGCGGCTTCTCGAAGTAGACGCGCATCACCAGCAGCAAGCGGTCGCCGATCTCGCCGTTCAGCTCGGCCAACCGCCGCCCGTATTCCAACGCCGCCTTGCGGTCGTGGATCGAGCAGGGCCCGGTGATCACCAGGAGTCGCGGATCCTTCCCGGCGAGCGCGTCTCGGATCTGCTGGCGCCCGTCGAGCACGGTGCCAGCCGCTCGATCGCTGAGCACGAGCTCTTCCAGCAGCGCGTCGGGCGCGAGCAATGGATGAAAACCAGCGACGCGCGTGTTCCGGGTTTCGGAGGTCATGGAAGGACTCTAGCGCAAGGCGGGTGGGGTTGCGACACGGAGTCGCGGCGATTGGTGCCCCTTCACGGGAGAGGCTCGGCCAGGGGCGGGCGGGGTGGCGAGGTCTGCCCGACTGCGAGTGGCCCCTGCCAGCCGAGGCCGTCGAGGTGGAGTACCGGGCAGTGGGGATTGTCGATGGGGTCGGTGCGTTCACCGAAGGCGAACGGCAAGGTCCGTGTGCCACCGACAACCCTGGAACCCGGCCAGCTCTCCTTCTCGTGTACACTGGACCTGCCATTCGCACCGAACGCATCCGGGGCCCAGGATGAACGCCCGCTCGAGAACAGCCCTGCTCCTGATCCTCATCGTCGCGCTGGGTCTGGGGACGATCCTGTTGGTCCACTCTCGACGAGCCGAGTCGCTGGAGGAGCTGCCAGGGCTGGCTGCCGAAGCACGTCCACCACTCGCGGACGACATGCAACCCGACGCGGCCGATGCGATCCGAACGGAAGCCGGTGGCTACGCTGCCAACCCCGAACCGAGGACTTGGTCGCCCGACCTCGCCCCTCCCCCCGGTTCGCACTGGTTGGCGGGTCACGTGATCTTCCCACCCGGAGTCCCAGCCGACGAAGCGGCGATGATCGTGGCGAAGGGCAGGCGCTTCCCGTCACGAATCTCCGGCAAGGAGCACCGCGTCGCAGTGGGCAGCGACGGTCGATTCCTGGTCGCCTTCGCCGAAGGAACCGCGAGAGGGCGGCTCTCACTCGAAGCGCGTTACCTGTACCTGGAGGAAGTACTCGTCGTCGAGCTCGGCGGCGCGATGGAACCCGAGCTCGAGCTGGAGCCAGCGTTGGGCGGCGTGATTCGAGGGCTCGCGCGACTCGCGGGTCGCCCCCTGACGGAGCCATTCGATCCCCCCCCAGTGCGCGTCTACACCTCGGGGCTGGAACGCTCGGGAGGAAGGATCGAGGGTCGCGCGAATCGATGGGGGCGCTTCGAGCTCACCGGCGTGCCTCCCGGAACACGCACCCTGACCGCGAGGGCACCCGATTGCGTCGATGGTTCCACCGAGGTCGAGGTGCTCCCCGGGAGAGTCACCGAGGCCCGGATCGAGCTTCAGCGGGGAGTCCGCCTGGCCGGCCGCATCGTCGATCCCGATGGCAACGGAGTCCACCGCGCGCGCGTCGTGGTGGAGACCCTGGATGAGGAGGAGAAGATAGCGCAGAGCCGCGACTCCTCGTCGAGGGACGGCAGCTTCACCGTCACCGGCATCGTGGAGGGACGGATCCGGGTGAAGGTCCTGCGCACGGGTTACGACAAGCGGGTCCTCGGGCTGGGCGAGCTCGCGAGCGGCGAGACGATCGACGACCTGCGAATCGAGCTGAGCTGGGGCCCGACGATCGAAGGCATGGTGGTCTGGCCCGACGGCTCGCCAGCCGCCGGGGTCGGCATCGAAGCCGTGGAGATGAGCGATCTCGCCTCTTCGTACGCCGCGGTGGATACCTACGGCAAAACCCGGTCGGACGAGGCCGGGAGGTTCCGGCTGACGGGCCTGATCGGCCTCGAGGAGACCGAGGTCGAGCTCATCGCCCGGATTCGCGCCCGGGGTCCGGCTCGAGTGGACGGTGAAGAAGCGCACCGGGCCTCGAGTCCACTCTGGATCGCTCGGCGGGTCGCTCTGGCGGGCACGGCCGGAGTACGAGTCGTGCTCGATCCGGGAGAGTCACTCCGCGGTCGCGTCGTCGACGACCGCGGCGTGCCGCTGGAGTCCTTCACGGTCTCGGTGAAACCCGGGGCGCGCGCCTCTCCAGAGGGCGAGTCGATGGCCTGCACCTTCGCGCCGGGAGACGGGTTCTTCCTCCTCGAGGGCCTGCGACACGGCGAGTGGACCCTCCTCGTGAAGGCGCCGGGCTTCCGGTCGGAGAGCCGGTTCGTGGGCATCCCCCACCTCGGGCCGGACCTCGAGGTCACCCTGCGCTGCCACGCGAGCATCCGCGGCATCGTCGTCGATCCGGGGGGCGTTCCCGTCGGACGCGCGACGGTCAGGGCACGCACGGGCCGGGGGGGGGCCGCGGGGTCATCGGATGAGCGCAGCGACAGCACCTACACGGACGCCGCGGGAGGGTTCCACCTCGATGCGGTTCCTCCCGGATACGTGACCGTCTCCGCGAGCGCCGAGGGCTTCAGCGGGAGCGAGCGACACCACCTTCGGCTGCAACCCGCCGAACGAGCCGGAGGGATCGAGCTCGTTCTGCGCGCCCCCTCGACGATCACCGGTCAGGTGCACGCCGCGGCGAATCGGATCGACGGTCGCGAGATCGAAGTGCTGGGCCCGGGCGGTCGGTACCTGAACGCCGTGAGCGACTCGACGGGGAAGTTCGAGCTGATCGATCTCCATCCGGGGAAGTACACCCTGACTCTCGACCCCTACGGAGTCGAGGACGAGGAGTGGGACGGCAACGGGTGGGCCTTCAGTGACCTGGTGATCGTGCAGCTCGATCCCGGTTCGTCCGAGCACGTGGTCCTCGGCGCACCACCGGAACACCCCATCCGGCTGCGGGGGCGAGTCACCTGCGCCGGCGAGCCGCTGGGCGGGACGTGGATCGCCTGCGGGCTCGACTGGGGGGACCCGAGCTATCCCGAGCAGAGCACGACCTGCGCCGCGGACGGGACCTTCGAGCTCACCGTCGACGGCCCCGGGGACTACCTGTTCGGCTTCGACACCGAGTCCGGCGTGGACACGGTCGTATCGCGTAGCATCCCCGACCAGCCGGTCGTCGAGCTCGTGTTCGAGCTGCCGACCGGTCGTCTCACCGGACGGATCCGCACGCACGACGGCCGGCCGGCGGCGCGCTGCCCGCTGATCCTGAGGCGAGAGGACGGGGAGGCTCGAGGCTGGGCAGCCAGGCGCTTCGCCCGCGTCGAGAACGACGGTTCGTTCTCCCTCTACTTGCTGTCGCCGGGGAGCTACTCGCTGCACGCCGGCTGGAGCGGAGTCTGGAGCTACGAGGGTGAAGGGGAGATTCCCGGCTTCCTCGTGCTGGAGGGCCTGGAGCTGGCGCCGGGCGAGGCGTTGACCGACGTGATCGTCGACCTACCTCGTCGGGGAACGATCGCCGGCCGCGTGCTCGACCCCGGCGGCACGGTCGTCCCCTCGGCGACGATCACCTTCAACGTGCCCGGGCAGGTTCCCTTCGAGCTCTGGCCGCCGGTGGAGACCGATGACACGGGGTACTTCCGCTTCCCGGGCGCCCCGGTCGGATCCGTCCAGGTCCAGGCCCGGAAGGGCGAACGCCCCACCGAGATCCGGTCGGTCGAGGTCGCGGAGGGTTCCGTCGTGGAGGTCGTCCTCCAGCTTCGCGATCCGTAGCCCGTCGCCCTACGGCACCAGGTCGAGCAGGAACGCGTACGAGAACGCCGTCTCGCGGTAGCGCCGGTACCTGCCCGACGGCCCGCCGTGTCCCGCTTCCATCTCGGTCTTCAGCAGCAGCCGGTTGTGATCGGTCTTCTTCGCGCGAAGCCGCGCGACCCACTTGGCGGGCTCCCAGTACTGCACCTGCGAATCGTGCAGGCCGGTCGTCACCAGCATGTTGGGGTAGTCCTTCTCCTCGACGTGGTCGTACGGCGAGTACGACAGCATGTACTCGTAGTGTACCGGGTCCTTCGGATCGCCCCACTCGTCGAACTCCGAGGTGGTCAGCGGGATCTCATCGTCGAGCATGGTGGTGACGACGTCGACGAAGGGCACCGCCGCGAGCACGCCGCGCCAGAGGTCGGGACGCAGGTTGACGATAGCGCCCATCAGGAGCCCTCCCGCGCTCCCGCCCTGCGCGAACAATGCGTCGGGGCGCGCGTAGCCCGCCTCGATCAGGTGCTCGCCGCAAGCGATGAAGTCGGTGAACGTGTTCATCTTCTTCAGCAGCTTGCCATCCTCGTACCACCAACGGCCGAGCTCCTGGCCGCCGCGTACGTGCGCGATGGCGAAGACGAAGCCGCGGTCAATGAGACTGAGCCGGTCGGGGCGGAAGGACGCGTCCATGCTCGATCCGTACGAGCCGTAGGCATACAGGAGCAGCGGGTTCCCGCCTTCGGCGCGCCGATCGACGCGGTAGACCAGCGAGATCGGCACCTCGACGCCGTCCTTCGCCGTCGCGTGGAGGCGCTCGGTCCGGTAGTTCGCCGGGTCGAAGCCACCGAGGATCTCGGTCCGCTTCAGCAACGTCTTCTCGCGCGTCACCATGTCGTAGTCGTAGACCGACCGCGGCGTGGTCATCGAGCTGTAGCCGTAGCGCAGCACCGTCGTGTCGAACTCGCGATTCTGCTGCGGCCGCACGCTGTAGGCCGGTTCGCCGAAGTCCAGCTCGTGCTCGCCGCCGTCGTCCCAGCGCCGGATCCTCAGGTGCACCAGCCCCTCGCGACGCTCGGAGATCACCAGGTGATCGCGGAAGATCTCGAAGCCGACGAAGTACACGTCGTCCCGGTGCGGCACGACCTCCTCCCAGTGCTCGCGTCCGTGCGTCCCGATCGGCGTGCGCACCAGCCGGAAGTTCTCCGCCGAGTCGTTGGTGCGCACGTAGAAGTGGTCTTCGTAGTGATCGACGCGGTACTCGTGTCCGCGCTCGCGGGGCAGGAAGACCTGGAACTCGCCCAGCGGATCGTCCGCGGCGAGGTAGCGCACCTCGTCGGCCATGGTCTGGCTGGAGGCGATGAGAATGAAGCGCTTCGACTTGGTCCGCCGGACCCCGCAGCCGAAGGTGTCGTCCTTCTCCTCGTACACCAGGACGTCGGAGCCCACCTCGGTCCCGAGCACGTGCCGGTAGATCTGATACGAGCGCAGCGTGACCGGATCCTGCCGCGTGTAGAAGACCGTGCGGTTGTCGCTCGCCCACACCACATTGCCGGTGATGTCGGGGATCACGTCCGACAGCAGCTCGCCCGTGCCGAGGTCCTTGAAGTACATCGTGTAGAAGCGACGTCCCACGGTATCGACCGAGTAGGCCAGCAGGTTCCCGTCAGGGCTCACGGCGCTCCGCCCGACCGAGAAGTAGCCGTCGTTCCCCTCGGCCAGCTCGTTCTCGTCGATCAGGATTTCCTCGGCCGCCTCCATGGTCCCGCGCCGGCGACAACGGATCGAGTACTCCTTCCCCTCCTCGAAGCGCGTGTAGTACCAGTAGCCGTCATCGCGGTACGGCACCGATTCGTCGGTCTGCTTGACGCGCCCCTTCAGCTCGGCGAAGAGCTCCTCCTGCTGCGTCTCGGTGTGCGCCATCATCGCCTTCGTGTAGGCGTTCTCCGCTTCCAGGTAGGCGATCACCTTCGGGTTCTCTCGCTCGCGCAGGCCGTAGTACTCGTCGAGGCGCACGTCACCGTGCCGCTCCAGTCGCTTCGGCATCTCCGGCGCGCGGGGGGGAATGAGCGAGGAGTCGCTCGCGGCGCAACTCACGAGGGTCAGGGCGAGAGTGACGAGGAGCAGGTGCCGGTGAGCACTCATGAGGAACCTCCGAGGGCTGGCAGGGAGCGAGGCGCGGGGACGGAGCGACAACGGCCGCTCGGGATGGCGATTGTAAGGGCGCACGGCCCCTGGGCTCGGCAAGGAACGCGTAACCAGGACCCGATTCTCGCTAGACGAGTTCGCCGCCGAAAGCGACGCGCCCCTCGCCGGGCGGTTCGTAGCGAACGTGCACGTTCTCCGCCGGACGCCGGCAGATCTCCGCGACCGCCTCGGTCAGCCGGCGCACCTCGTCCGCCAGTCCCGCGCGCTCGGGGTTGGTCTTCTTGACCAGCGAGACGAACACGGGTTTCACCCCCGCCGCCGCGCCGCCATTCTCCGCGTAGTCGCGCGGCGGCAGGACGCTCAGCCGGACCCAGGTGCTGCGGGGACCGGCCCCGAACACCTCGGCCGCCGCATCGGCGAGGTCACGGGTGAGGGCGTTGCGATTGTCGACCTGCGGTTCGCCGACGATCTGGATCTCGAGAAGGGGCATCGGAGGCTCCTTGGTTCAACGGGTTGGCAGAGGGAGGGCTGTACAGCGCCCGATCAGACTCCACTCCGGACGTAGGACTTGAAGAAACGGTGTCGGTCGATCACCTCGGTGCGCGAGAGCAGCACGATCGCCGGCAGCAAGAGGAGGGGGTGCAGCCACCACTCCGAAGTCCACTGGCCGTGGAGTAGCGAGGTGCCGAGCAGGATGACCGCGAGTAGCGAGAGCAGCGAGGACAGGAGCGCCGATCGTTCCTGGACCATGGCGCCCGGCGCGGCGACGAGGCAGTGGCGCCAGCGCGCCTTGACCACCAGCTGGCGGATGACGACCAGGACCATGGCTCCGCCGACCACCGGGCCATGTGAGAAGACGAGACTACCGAGCCACAGGTGAATCGCAGTGATGACCAGCACGCCCAGCAACAGCGACGTGACCAGGAACGAGGTGGTCGTCCAGCGCGAGTTCCACGTCGGCACGGTGCGCAGCCGGTAGACGCGGGAGACGACCAGGACCAGCCGAAGGGCGAGGAGGCCCGCGAAGACCAGCGCGATCGGGTCGTCGGCGATCGCCGCAACTCCGCTCACCTCGACGAGCGACACTATCGCACAGATGAGGAGGAACGAGAGCGCCGTGAAGATCTCCTGGCTCAGCCAGGACCCGGGCAGGTTGGCCAGCGCCCACGGCGCGCGCAGTGGAGAGCCGAGGTGACGCAGAGAGGTCAGGAGGGCGACGAGCATCGCGACCGTGGCGACTCCCCAGGCCGGGGCGAAGACCGTCGAGGAGTCCGGTCCGTGACTCGTGGCCACCCCGCCGACGAAGAGCTTCAACCCAAGGCACCACAGGACGATCCCCGCGGCGAGCTGCGTCAGCAGCGTGAAGACCACCAGCGACCACTCGTGCAGCTCGTACCGTTGGCGCGGAATCACCTCCACCGCTTCCTTTCGCGCCCGGGCCGCGTCGCGGTGCTCCTCCATGAGCAGGGCGGGCGCGGTGAGCCGCGGATCGGGCAGCGGGTCCTGCCGCCCGTCCTTCTCCATCAGCGGCGCGTTCGCCTCCCCCACCCCGAGCTCGAGCACCCGGAGCGGGCACGCCGTCACGCACAACGGCTCGCGCCCCTCGTCGAGCTCGTCGGCGCAGAAGGTGCACTTGGTCATTACCCCTCGCGCGCGGTCGTACTGCGGCGCGCCGTAGGGGCAGGCCCACTCGCAGTAGCGACAGCCGAGGCAGCGCTCGGTGTCGAGCGTCACGATCCCGTCCTCGCGCTGCTTCAGCGCGCGAGACGGGCAGCCCTCGACGCAGATCGGATCCGCGCAGTGGTTGCAGCCGATCGAGAGGTGGAAGGCGAAGACGTCGGACTTCCACGCCTCCCCGTCACGCTGCCACTCCCCACCGGAGACGTCGTAGACCCGCCGCCACAGCCGCCCGACCTCGAGGCCGTGCTTGTCCTTGCAGGCGATCTGACACGCCTTGCACCCCGCGCAGGCGCTCGAGTCGAAGTGGAAGGCGTACCGGGGCGGAGCGATCCTCATCGAACCGCCTCGACCTGCACCTGAATGGTCTGCTGCGTGCTGCCGAAGGCGAGCGGCGTCCAGCGCTCGCTGGTCAGCACGTTGACCGCGCCGCGCCGGTCGACACCGTTCTCATCGGGAGTCCACCACCCCCCCGAGGGGATGTCGACCACGCCGGGCAGGATCCGGTCGGTCACGCGGCAGGGGATGATCATCTCGCCGCGGTCGTTGAATACGCGGACCTCGTCGCCATCCGCGATCCCGCGAGCCTTCGCATCGATCGGGTTGAGGTGGACGCGCTGCGGAAACGCCTCCTCGAGCCAGTCGTTGTTGTCGTGGGTCGAGTGCACGCGGTGCAGCGTGTGCGAGCCGATCGCCTGCAGCGGATACTGCTCCGCCCCCTCGCCGAAGGGGCTCTCCCACTCCTCGATGTACTTCGGCACCGCGGGGATTTCGTCGGGGCGGCCCATCGCGTGCATCCGCTGCGAGAAGATCTCGATCTTGCCCGACGGCGTGTTCAGCGGGCGCTCGTCGGGGTCGGCGCGAAACTCCGCGAAGGAGATCTTCGGCTCCTCTACCGGCGCGGTGTGGACGCCCTGGTTCGAAGCGACGAGCTCTTCCAGCGTCGGCAAATCCGGCATCCACTTCCGCCGGTACTCGCCGAGCAGCCACTCGACCCAGCCGCGCTCGTCGCGCCCCTCGGTGTAGGCCTCGGCGATCCCCAGCTTCTCCGCCAGGTCGGCGCAGATGCGGTAGTCGCTGCGCGACTCGCCGAGCGGCTCGACGATCTTCGGGGCGAGCAGCACCTCCTCTCCGTACTTCCAGCCATCCGCCAGCCCCCACGTCTCGAACTGCGTGCAGGCGGGCAGCACCAGGTCGGCGAAGCGGGCGCTCGAGGTGAGGAAGTTGTCCTGCACGACGAGGAACTCGACCTTCGACTCGTCGCTCAGAATCTCCGCGCTGCGGTTGATGTTCGCGTGCTGGTTGATCAACGCGTTGGAGGCGACGGCCCAGATCAGCTTGATGTCGCTGTCGAGCGGCTCGTGGCCGAGCACCCCGTGCTCCGCGCCCATCCCCTTCCCGTGCAGCACCGCTTCGGTCCACAGGAAGCAGGGGATCTCGCGGCCGTAGGGGTTCTCGCCCATGGGGAAGAGGAACCAGAAGGGTCCTGCCCCCGGCGGCGAGGCGAGGGCGCTGGCCCACCCGCCGGGCACGCCGACGTTGCCGGTGATCGCGGCGAGCACCGCACCGGCGCGGACGACCTGCTCGCCGTACGCGCGCCGCTGCATGCCGTAACCCTGGTAGAGCACCGCGGGTCGGGTGGTCGCGTACTCCCGCGCGATCCGCGCGATCGTCTCCGCCGGCACGGCGGTGATCGCCTCGGCCCACCCGGGGGTCTTGGGCACGCCGTCTCGCGTCCCGAGCAGGTAGTCGATGTAGCTCTCCTCCCCCTCCAGCCCTTCGGGCATCTGCGACGCGTCGAAGCCGACACAGCAGCGTCGGACGAAGTCGGCGTCGTGCAGCTTCTCGTCGACGATCACGTACGCCATCGCCGTCATCAGCGCCGCGTCGGTCCCCGGGCGGATCGGGACCCACTCGTCGGCGAGGCTGATCGCGCTCATCGTCATGCGCGGGTCGATGCAGACGACGCGGGCCCCCTTGCGCCGTGCCTCTTTGACGAAGTACTCGCTGTTGGATCCGTCGCGCGCCTCGGCGGGGTTCCACCCCCACATCAGGATGTAGCTCGAGTTCAGCCAGTCCTGGCGCTGGTTGCCGCAGCGCAGCGTCCCGTAGACGTACGGCGTGACGATGTTGGTCGCGCCCCAGCTGTAGCTGTTATAGTGACCGAGACAGCCGCCGAAGCAGTTCAAGAGCCGCCGCGCCGTCTGCGACCCGGTCGTCTGCGCGTAGCTACCGGTCCCGTAAGGCACGTAGAGCGCGCCGTTGCCGTAGGTCGCCTTGACCCGCCGCAGCTCACTGGCGAAGAGCTCGAGCGCCTCGTCCCACGATACCTTCTCGAAACGTCCTTCCCCGCGCGGGCCCACCCGCCGGAGCGGGTGCGTGAGTCGGTCGGGGTGGTACTGCCGCCGCAGGTAGGCGCGCCCGCGCGCGCAGGCTCGCAGCAACGGATCGGCGACCGTGTCGTCAGGCCGGTCGTCGGTGTCGATCCGCGTGATGATCCCGTCCTTCACGAACACCTTCAGCAGACAGCGCCCGCCGCAGTTGTGGGCGGGACAGCTGGTCCGGACGTACGTTTCGGGGGAGTCGGTGGCCATCAGCTGATGCGGATCCTACCCCGACTCCGTACCATGTCGCCATGATCGACCTCAGCGCTTCCGTACGTCCGAATCCGCTCATGGCCAAGATCGTCTGTTCCTTCAGCGGCAGGACGGTCGACGTCGGTGAGTTCGAGAAACCCCTCGGCCTGTGCTCCTGCTGTCCCGCCCCGGGAACGCCGCTGTTCGTGCAGTACGCACTGAACGAGATCCGCAGCCGCCCCGACGCGGTGAACTGGGGAGAGGCACCGGGGATCTGGAGATACGAAGCACTGCTTCCGGTGATCGGCGTGCCCGAGTCCTACGCACCCGACGTCGGCGGCACGGGCATCGTGCGACACGCGCCACTCGGCGCCTCGCGCGACGTCGAGCTGCTCCTGAAGAACGAGGGCGGCAACCCCTCGGGCAGCTTCAAGGACCGCGGCCTCTCGGTCGGAGTCGCGCTCGGCGCAGCGTGCGGGGCGAAGCGGTTCTGCCTGCCGACGCAGGGCAACGCGGGCGTGGCGGCGAGCCTCTTCTCGGCGCGGCTCGGTCTACCCGGTTGCCTCGTCTACATGCCGGAGGGTTACCAGGAGGGAATCTACCACCGTGAGGCGCGTCTCTTCGGCGCCGAGGTTCGCTTCGCCGGCGCGAACATCGCCGAGTCGGGCAAGATCATGCGCGACGCCTTCGCCGAGGAGCTGGCGAGCGGCGAGCTGGTCGACCTCTCGACCTTCTTCGAGCCGGGCCGCCTCGAGGGCAAGAAGACAATGGGTCTCGAGATCTTCGAGGCACTCGGCCCCGACGGCCTGCCCGATTGGATCCTATATCCGACCGGCGGCGGCACCGGCCTGGTCGGGATCTGGAAGGCGTTCCAGGAGCTGGCCGGGCTCGGCTGGCTGAACCCGGCACAGCGCCCACTGCCGCGGATGGTCGCGGTGCAATCGGAGAACTGCGCGCCGGTGGTGCGCGCCTTCGAGCAGGACCTTCAACGCGTCGAGCCGGTCCAGTCGCAGGGTACCATCGCCGACGGCCTCGACGTCCCCGGCGCCATCATGGGTCACGGCATCCTGCGCACGCTGCGCTTCTCGAAGGGCGCGGCAGCCGCGGTGACCGAGGAATCGATCCGCGAACGCTTCGAGGAGCTGGGCCGCTTCGGTATCGCGGCGAGCTACGAGGCCGCGGCGCTGGTCGCCGCGCTCGACGACTTGCGCGCGAAGGGAACGATCGAGAAGGGCAGTCGTGTGTTGCTGCTCATGACCGCGACCCACTTCGTTTCGCTGGCGCAGGGTTAGGCCGTACTCCGTACCCGCTTACTTCTTTCGCGAGCTGGCTTTCAATTCCTTCGGAAACTTGTCCCCCGCGTGCAGGTACAGCTCGAGATCCAGCTCCTCCCTGTACTTCTTCAGCAAGCTCGCCTCCGGCCGATGCCCTCGGCGCGGATCGAATCTCGCATTCCCCCAGTCGTGGAACTGCGTCAGCCCCCAGTCCCAGTTGACGTAGCTGAAGGCCTTGATCCCCTTCCGCTCGTGGATCAAGCGGAAGAACGGCTTGAACCATTGATCCCAGTCCGCCGCATCCTCGACCCCGATGTAGCGCGGCGTCGCCTCGCCGATCATCACCGGTTTCCCGTGTTCCTCCGCGGCGTCGAGGAACAGGTGTATCTGCTGCCGGCGTTGCGGCTCGGTCATCTCCCCGGCACTGAACACGTCGAAGCTCCACCAGTCGACGTACTCGTCGCCGGGATAGAACTGCTTGATGTACTTCCACTTGGCCTTGGCGTCGGTTGCGGAGTAGCCGGGATACATGCTCCACACCAGCGCAACGGGCAGGCGTTTCTTCCGAATCGCCTCGGCGATCACCTTGAAGGTCTCCTGGTAGGACTTCGGCTCGTATGGCGGCTCGTGCCAGCTGCCGTTGACCTGGACGCCGATGCGCAGGAAGACCGGGCCGCGTAGCGCCTTCAGCCCCGCGACCAGTCGCTTGAGCTGGCCCTCCGCCGGAACGATGCCGCCAGGGGGCAGCTTCAGGCCGATCTGCGGGATGACCGGTTGCTTCTCCTTCTTGCGCAGCATCTCCAGGCGCTTGCGCAGCCGCACGTACGGTCCCTCGGTGGTGTCGACTGCGGTGTAGCTCATGAAGAGGATCGGCAGCCGCTCCTCCTTCACGATCTTGCTGTAGCGCTCGAACGCCTCGTCGAGCTCGGTCTCCGGCATGTCGGTCTTGCCGGCGCCGTGCAGGACCACGTCCTCCGGCTCGAGGAACGCACCGTAGTTCGCTCGCGGCACCGGGTCGGTCGACTGGCGCGGCGCGGCGGCCAGGGCGACGAGCGAGAGAAGCGGGACCAGGAGGTGGATGTCTCGGCGCATGGCCCCATTCTCCATCCGCGCGACGGGGGTCGCCAGTCGCTTTCTCCGCCGTTCCCGGCGAATCGGACGTCTCCTACTCCTCGAAGGTTCCCGGAGGCAGGGGTAGGTGCACGTCGAGCACGATCCGCCACGTCCCGTCCAGCTCCCGGCGCCAGATCCGCGCATAGCTGAAACGGACCTCGGGATCGTCGGGGGTGCCCTCGCCGTACACGTAGCCGAGGTGGCCGTCGGCCGAGGTCTCCGCGAAGGTCGGGAACCAGGTCCACGACGCGTCTCCCTGGCCGAGGAGCTCCGCGAGCGCCGTCTCCCCCTGACCCGGGAATTCGCCCATCCGGTAGATCCGCGCCGCCGGGTCGATTCGATCGCGATACGCGGCGAACACCCCGCGCTCCGCGGCGTCGGCGGTGAGCGCGTCCTCCTGCTCGAGCAACTCCGCGCGCGTCGCTTCGAGATCCTCCGTGGAGCGCTCGGCGACGTTCGCGCGCAGCTCGGTATCGGAGGCGGGAGCGGGGTGTGGGTCGTGGGCGATCCCGATATCGAGAACGCATTCCCAGCCCCCCTCCTCCATCACCTTCCAGATCGAGACGTAGTGCCCGCTCACCGCCGGATCGACGGTCTCCTTCGTCGCGCGGAGCTCCCACGGCCCGGTGGTGTAGCCGAAGTCCCGGCTCGCGGCGAGCTCGGCGTAGACCGGCTGCCAGGCGAGGAGGACCGGCGAGGGCGGTTGCGCGAGGTAGTGCTCGTGCGCGTTCACCGCCTGCGGGACGAAGACCCTCGCCTCTTCGGACAGGAAGTCGAGGAAGCCGTCGCGGACGCCATCCTCGGCCACGGCGGCGGCGAAAGCGCGCTCGTTCAGGACGAGCTGCTCGGGTCCCGGCCCCGGAGGTACGGGGTCGACCGGCGCGGAGGCACAGGCGCTCATCAGGAAGCAGGCGGCAACGGCACAGTAGATCTGGTCACTTCTCATCTTCCAGCGGGGGTTCGTCGTCAAAGAGGGACAGCTCCTCGTCCGCGGCGATTTCCTTGGCGGTCAGTTCGCAGAACTCGGCGACCGGTCGCGGCTCGTCCAGCCCCGCCCGCTGCTGCTCGGCGAGGAATTCCTGCTCGTCCTTGTACCACTTCTCCCAGGCGTCGATGGTCTTGCGGTCCTTCTTCACCTCGTCCATCAGCTGGTAGCGAGTCATCCGCTCGGGGGTCTTGCGCCCCTTGTGGCGCACCACGCCGAAGCGCTCCAGCAGCCGATCGGTGATCTTGAGGCCGACGATCAGGGTCAGGATCTGCCTGGCGAACTTGGTCCCCACGCCCCGCAGCCGGAAGACGCGGGAGGTCTGGGTGACCCTCGCCGCGCGCAGGATCCGGAAGGCGCGGAGGAAGGGCAGCAGCACCACCACCACGTCTAGCCAGTTGCGGCGCAGGTACTCGAGGCGGCTCTCGGCAATGGCCACCTTGACGGCCAGCTCGATGGCGAAGCAGGTCGAGATGACGATCTCGGCCACCACGACCCACGAGCTCACCACCTGGGCGCTCTCGTCCGACAGGCGCTCCGGCCTCAGAACCAGGAACTCGATCCCGATCATCGGCAGCACCAGGATGGCCAGCACGATCATCGGCCAGTGGAACCACTTCCGGACGCGGTACCGCAGCCGGTCGTCGGCGATCACCAAGCCGAGGAACACTACCTTCACGTACCGGACGCCGGGCCTCGGCGGAGGGAGGACGGTGTCGTGCGGAACGATCGAGGGTGTCGGGCTGGTCGGAGACATGCTGTCGGTACCATACCAACGACGCTCCGCCCCGAGAACCTCGGAGCGCCACAACCCTTTGCAGAGGAACGGGTTGTGGCGTGAAGACACTTTGAATAAGGCGGCGATCCGGGCTCCGGCCGAGAAGTGTTCGATCTCGAACGTCACTGCCTCCTCGCGGTCCTGGGACGGCCGTCCCGGTTGACTCGAAAAGGCCGTTCGTTTCTCCTAGCCGCCCCCATTCAAGGAGACTCCATGACCTCGAACGCCTCAGCGCCTCCGGCAGACCTCGACGAGCTGCCGACTCTCTTCGGGCATCCGACCGGGCTCTACACGCTCTTTTTCGCCGAGATGTGGGAGCGCTTCTCGTACTACGGGATGCGCGCCTTGCTCATTTTCTACATGACCAAGGGTTTCCTTCTCTACGACGACCCGAAGGCCTATTCGGTGCTCGGCGCCTACGCGGGGCTCGTGTACATGATGCCCTTCTTCGGCGGGATGATCGCGGACCGGCTGCTCGGGGCGCGGCGAGCGGTGGTCCTGGGGGGCGCCCTGATGGCGGCGGGGCACCTGCTGATGACGGTAGAGCAGGGAGTCGCGTTCTACGCGGCTCTGGCCCTGCTGATCTGCGGAAACGGCTTCTTCAAGCCGAACATCTCCACCATCGTCGGCTCGCTCTATTCGAAGAACAACCCGAGAAGAGATGGTGGGTTCACCATCTTCTACATCGGGATCAACCTCGGAGCCGCCATGGCTCCGCTCGCTTGTGGGTACGTCGGCGAGACCTATGGCTGGCACTACGGCTTCGGGCTCGCGACCTTCGGCATGCTGACCGGCCTGGCGGTCTTCGTCGCCTCCGTACGCGTCACCCAGTTCCTGATCATGGGTGGCGCCCTCCTCCTCGGTGGAGGGATGTTCTTCCTGTCGACCAACCCGTATCTGCTCATGGCGAATGGCGTCATCGGGTTGGCGCTGATCATCTCCGGATTCGTCAGCACCCTCGCCCTGCAACGGGGCGGACTGCCGACCTGGGCTGGAGCACCCAGCAATCCCGAACAGCTGAAACATTCCGGGAAGGTCTACCTGGGGGTCGCGGTGGCACTGCCGATCGTCGCCTGGCTGGTCTACGCCAATACGCGGTACAACCTGGTCGAGCTCATCTTCGGCGAGGACTTTCTCACCAGTCTCCTCGATGGGAGCAGTGTCGAGGAAGTGTGTGGTGTGTTCCTGAAGGAGATCTCCACACCGGCCGGACTGATTCTGTTCTCGACCCTGATCGCGGGCTTCGTGTACCTGTTCATGACCGCCCTGCGTTCCCACACGATCGTCAGGCATCGCATGTACGTGGTGCTGATCCTGACGTTCTTCTCGCTCCTGTTCTGGGCCTTCTTCGAGCAAGCGGGAAGCTCGGTGAACAACTACACCGACCGCAACATCGACCGCGTTTCCGAGGACCGAGTCGTCCAGGAGTCGGACATCGGCTCGGTGATCGACGTCGTGCTGACCCAGGAACAGCTCGGCTACACCAACGGTGACCAGCTGTACACGCTCGACGTGCTCACCAAGGCTCGGGACGCTCAGCGCGAGCTCGTCCAGAACGCGGAGGAGGGCGAGGAGGTCAGCCTCGATGTCGTCGTCTCCTGGACCGTGAGCGAGGATGACGTCGGCATGGGGCTCGCGGAGAGCAGTGATGAGATCCCGGCGAGCATCTATCAGAGCGTCAATCCCTCCTACATCCTGCTCTTCGGACTGATCTTCACCGCGCTGTGGGGCTTCCTCGCCAAGCGAGGGATAGAACCGAGCACGCCGGTGAAGTTCGCGCTCGGTCTCGTTCAGCTCGGGTTGGGCTTCGTGGCGTTCTGGTACGGAGCGCACGTCTCGGATGATCGCGGGATGGTATTCGTCGGCTGGCTGCTACTCGGGTATCTGCTCCACACCACCGGGGAGCTATGCCTGTCCCCGGTCGGATTGTCGATGGTGACCAAGCTGTCACCGGCGCGCCTGGTCAGCACGGTGATGGGCGCCTGGTTCCTCGCCACGGCGGCCTCGAGCTTCCTGGCCGCGATCATCGCTCAGTTCACCCAGGTCGGCCACGGCGGCGAAGGCGAAGCACTCACGATCCCGGCGCCGATCGATACCGTCCACGTGTACGGCGGCGTGTACCAGATCATCGCCTACCTGGCCCTCGGCTCCGGTGTCGTCTGCTTCATCCTGTCTCCGATCTTGAAGCGCTGGATGCACGAAGGGGAAGAGGTTCCCGAAGAAGCGGCATGATCCGGCCCTCGGTGGCGGGGAAGACCTGATGAATCGAACCACCCTCATCCTCGCCCTGGGCCTCTCGCTCTTCGCCGATCTCGCGGCGGGGAGCGAGAGCTCGTTTCTACAGACCGACGAGCCCCCGTCCCCGAACCTGCTCTTCGTCATCGCCGACCAGTGGCGCGGGCAGGCACTCGGGTTCCTCGAGGAGGATCCGGTGGTCACGCCTCACCTCGACCGATTCGCCGAGGAGAGCCTGGTCCTCCCCGAGACGATCGCCAACACGCCGGTGTGCAGTCCCTACCGGGCGATGTGGATGACCGGGCGCTACACCGCTTCCAACGGCGTCTTCAGCAACTGCAACTCGAGGGCGGCGGAGTACGGCTACGAGCTGCGCCAGTCGGCGCGCTGCTGGTCCGACGTGCTCGCCGATCAGGGGTACAGCCTCGGCTACCTGGGCAAGTGGCACCTCGACAACCCGCACCGGCCGTACGTCGAGTGCGAGAACAACTCGGAGAAATTCGCCTGGAACGAGTGGACGCCCCCCGAGCGGCGGCACGGCTTCGACTTCTGGTACGCGTACGGGACCTACGACCACCATATGACGCCGCTCTACTGGGCGAACGACAGCCCGCGCGAGAAGCCGCTGCGGCCGAAGCAATGGGGTCCCGAGCACGAGGCGGATCGGGCGATCGAGTACCTGCGCAACGCGGACGGGAAGTACCGAAAGGAGAACGCTCCCTTCGCGCTGGTGGTCTCGATGAACCCACCGCACATGCCCTACAACGCGTACCCGAAGCGCTACCTCGAGGCGTACGCGGACACCCCGGTCGAGGAGCTCCTCCCCCGCTCGAACGTCGACAAGACGGGGGAGAGCAAGATGGGCAAGTACGCCCTGAACAACACCAAGAACTACTTCGCGATGATCACCGGAGTCGACGATCAGTTCGGGCGGATCCTCAATGCCCTGCGCGAGGAGGGGCTGGCGGAGAATACGATCGTCGTCTTCACCTCCGACCACGGCAACTGCGTGGGCATCCACGGCCAGATCTCCAAGAACAACCACTACGAGGAGTCGGTTCGCGTCCCCTTCCTGGTGCGCTGGCCGGGGAAGATCCCGCCGCGGCACGACGATCTCCTGCTCAGCACGCCGGACCTCTACCCCACGCTGCTCGGGCTGTTGGGCTTCGGCGAGGCGATCCCCGAGGTGGTCGAGGGGATCGATCACTCGAAGCTCTTCCGCACCGGCGAGGGCGCGCGTCCCACCTCACAGCTCTACCGCAAGGGCACCTACGGCGATCCCCGCTTCGGCCAGCGCGGCGTGCGAACCCACCGCTACACGATGATGATCGAGAAGCGCGAGGAGAAGCCCGACCGCGTCTTCCTGCACGACAACGTCGCCGACCCCGATCAGCTCCAGAACATCGCCGCCGAGGATCCGGAGCGAGTGGAGCAGCTCGTGCGTGACGAGCTGCTCCCCTGGCTGGAGAAGACCGGCGATCCGTGGCGGCCCTGACTCCGTACCTCCGGTTCAGATCCCGAACAGGATCTCCAGCCCCTCGGTCAGGTTGAAGAGCGCTCCCCCACCCGCGGGGTCGCGGTAGTGGAACTGGAAGCGCCACGTCGAGCCGGGCAGGATCGCCCCGGCGGCAGCCAGCTGGTTGTAGTTGACCTGGGTCCCGGCGACCCCCCACTCGTTCGACGTCACCGGCGGGAAGCGGTACAGCGCGCCTCCGACGCACAAGGTACCGTTGCCGAACGGCGTGGCGTTCGCGTCGGCGCCGTAGAAGAAGAGCCCGAACTGACTGTGCGGTACTCCGGTCGCCCAGACCCCCAGGTCATTCGCCGCCACGCTGGCCGAGCCGGTCGCGTGGATGTGCGCACCGGAGCCCACCGAGTTCGGCGAGCTGATGCAGTAGTTCTGCGGCGCGTCGAAGAGGCTCACCACGCTGACCCATCCTGAGACGTAGGGCTCGCCCACGCCGAACGCGAGCGCGTGCTCGTCGTCGATCGCCACCCCGTCGCACCATGGCCACCAGCCGGTATCGAGCGGGGAGTGGGTCAGCGGAACGAAGCCCGTCCTCATGTCGATCACCTCGACGGTGTGGAGGCCCGTGACCGCGCAGAAGGCGCCCCCCGGGGCGATCGCCACATCGAGCGGCTTGTCCGCCATCGTGTGGTGGGCGACCTCCTCGAAGATGTCCCTCCCGAACTCGTGCAGGTAGACCTCCGTCTCCTCGTGGACGCGGAACAGCGATACGACGCGCGTCCCGTGCAACGCGACGGAGTCCATCCCCGCACCGTAGCTGGTGTGGGTGCTCCACACCGGGCTGACGGTGTGCAGCGGAGCGATCTCCTCCCCTGCGGGCCAGTCGGTGAGGTCGTAGAGGAAGAGCCGCTTGTGGGTCCGGACAACGAGTCGCGTCCCCGTCTCGTCGATCGCCAGGTCGTGCGGATCGCCGACCATCCGGTCGTACTTCTGGTCGCCGCTCATGTCGAACAGATCGACCTGAGCGCCGGCGGGATAATCCGGGTTGGACTGGCGGCTGATCGTGGCGATGCGGTCGTTCGTCACCTCGACCGAGTCGAGCGCGCTGTCCCCGAAGAGCCCGGGGTTGCCGGCCAGCCGCTTGTGCCAGAGCTGGGTCGAGGCGGCTCCGTTCAGCGCATAGCAGCCAATCGAGAGCTCCGAGCGCACCGCGCAGTGCAATCCGTCGGGCGTGATCGAGAGGTCGTGAGGCCCACCGAGCTGGTCACTGTTGCTCAGCGGCTCGGTCTCGTAGACGACCTGCGGCGCACCCCCACCGGCGGGGTGCAGGTCCCAGATCGTCACGCGCGTGTAGGCGATCTCTCCGTCGTAGATCACGGAGGTGCAGACGGCGTGCTCATCGGTCACCCCCACGCTGTCGACGTCGAAGGAGTGGCGCGAGGAGGGATACATCGGAGGTTCCCCGGGCGCGTTCGCCAGCTGGGCTCCCGTCGCCAGGTCGAAGACGAACAGCCCGCCCGGCCCAGCGGGAATCGGAACCGCGCCGCCGCGAACCACCAGGAGTGACCCATCCGGCGTGATCTCGAGGTCACGAGGCCGGTACCCGATGTCGTACTCGGCCAGCACCGGCGTGGTCAGGTTGGTCAGGTCGAGGATCAGGAGAGACGAGCCGATCACCGCCGCCCGGGTGTCCGTGACCGCCACGGCGTCCTCGCAGACGCCGGCGACGTGGCCGATATTCGGCAGGATGTGCGCCAGGCGCTGCCCGCTGACCATGTCGTAGATGCGGGCGGAGGTCATCCAGCGGTTCTCCCGGACGACCCCGAAGCGGCCGTCGGGAGTGATCTCGCCGTCGTCGTAGCCGTACGAACCCGGCCCCGCCTCATCGGCGACGACGTACTGTGCTTCGGCCACCCCCGGAAGGGCGGCGACGAGTAGAAGAATCGAAAAGAACGAGGTACAGGGATGCTGAGAGAGTGCTTTCATTTGCCCACGATGCTCGCTTGCGGAGGTCGGGCCCCCGTCCGGCTCCGGAGGATCAGCGCATCGGGGAGTGACGCCGACCCCGGGTTGCGCAGCCCTCCGGCATGGAGGACCTGAAAGGAGGTTGCGGGACCTCCCTCCACCAGGGTACGGCGGATGCGTCATCGCCGGGGCCTCTTGTTGCCAAGGATCGCAACGACCAGCCGGGCACGGGTCCCGGCCGGGTGGCACAGCCCCTGTTCCCGGCCATCCTTCGGCGAGAGGACCTGATGGGGATCGGACTGCGTCGGCGGTAGCAGCGCAAGGACACCGAGGTCACACCCGTCCCCGAAAACTCGGCCTGGGCAGAATCGTCCCACGACTCCCGCGGTGGGGAATCGTGGGACGAAAGGGACGAGCGGTGCGAGCTAGATCCCGAACAGGATCTCCAGGCCCTCGGTCAGGTTGAACTGGGAGCCTCCCCCCGCGGGGTCCCGGTAATGGTATTGAAAGCGCCAGGTAGAGCCGGCCGTGATCGCCCCGGCGGCGGGCAAGGTGGCGTAGTCCACCGGCTGCCCGGCGACCCCCCAGGCCCCGACGGCCGCCGGAGGGAAGCGGAAGAGCGGCCCGCCGACGCACATCCAGCCATTGCCGTACGGCGTCGAATCCGTTCCGGCGCCGTAGAAGAACATCCCGAACTCCCCGGTCGGCACGCCGGTGGCCCACAACCCGAGATCGTTGGCCGCGATGCTGGGCGACCCGGTGGCGTGGATGTGCCCACCGGCCCCCACCGAGTTCGGCGAGCTGGAGCAGTAGTTGGTCGACGCGCTGAAGAGGTCGACGATGCTGAGCCAATGGACGCCGAAGGCGAGTGCGTGGTCGTCGTCGACGACGACCCCATCGCACCAGGGGTAGCTACCGATCGTGACTGGCTCGTGCTCGAGCGTGACCGCTCCCGTGTTCAGGTCGATCACGTCGATCGAGTGAAGCCCCGAGACGGCGCAGAAGCTGCCGTCGGGGGTGATCGCCAGGTCCACCGGCATGTCATCCATGGTGTGGTGGCTGACCTCTTCGAAGATGTCCGCCCCGACCTCGTGCACGTAGACCTCGGTGTTGCCGTGAACGCGGAAGAGCGAGACGACGCGCGTTCCGTGCATCTCGACCGAGTCCATCCCCGCGCCCCAGCTGGTGTGTGTGCTCCAGACCGGGTAGACGGTGTGCAGCGGGGTGACCTCCGGCCCCAGGGGCCAGAAGACGAGGTCGTACAGGAAGAGCCGCTTGTGGGTCCGCACCACCAGTCGGGTTCCCGTCTCGTCGATCGTCAGGTCGTGCGGATCACCGCTGATCCGGTCGAACTTCCGATCCCCGGAGAGGTCGAAGATGTCGACCTGTGCCCCGGTGTTGTAGGCGGGGTTCGATTGACGGCTGATCGTCGCGATCCGGTCGTTGGTCACCTCGATCGAGTCGAGCGCGCAGTCCCCGAAGGGCCCCGGATCGCCGGCCAGGCGCTTGTAGAAGGCGCGGCTGGAGGCACCGTGGTTCAGCGCGTAGCAGCCGACCGCCAGCTCCGAGCGCACGGCCACGTGACTGCCGTCGGGGGTCATGGCGAGGTCGTGTGGCCCACCGAGCTGGTCGGGGATGCCCGCCGATCCCGTCTCGAAGACGACCTGTGGCGCTCCCCCCCCCGCGGGGTGGAGGTCCCAGATCGTCACCCGGGTGAAGGCGTCGGAGCCCGAGTAGATCACCGACGTGCAGACGGCGTGGTCGTCGTCGACGACGACGCTGTCGACGTCGAAGGAGTGCCGGCTCGAGGGGTACTCGGGCGCTTCGCCAGGCGCGTAGGCGAGCTGGTTGCCCGTAGCGAGGTCGAAGATGTACATCCCCCCGGTGAGCCCGTAGCCGGGGTCGGTGAGACCTCCACGGACGACCACCATCGTGCCGTCGGGAGTGATCTCCAGGTCTCGGGGCTGGTGACCGACGGGATGCTCGGCCAGGAGCGGCGCGGTGGCGAGGTTGGTGAGGTCGAGGATCAGGAGCGAGCAGCCGATCACGCAGCCGCGGGTGTTCGTGACCGCGACGGCGTCCTCGCAGACGTTCGACCAGGAGGGGACCACGGCCTGGACCTGGGCCAGCTTGGCTCCGGTCTTCAGGTCGTAGACCCGGGCAGTGGTCTGGGCGGTGTTCTCCCGGAGGACGCCGTAGCGGCCGTCCGGGGTGATCTCCGCGTCGTCGTACCCGAGCGAGGCACCGCCCTCGTCGGCGACGACGAACTGCGCCTCGGCCACCCCGGGGGCGGCGGGGGTCTGACCCCCTCCGGCTCTGCGCGAAGGACGCACCAGGGGTTCCGCCGCCCCCGGGCTGCGTGGCTCCATTGTAGGAGCTCGGCGGGAAGCTGCGGGGCCTCCCTCCACCGGGAACAGGCGAGTGTGTCCTCACCGGGCCGGGAGTTTCCAAGGATCGCAACGGAATCTCCGGCGGGCAGGGTCCCGCCGGCGAGGTAGCCCGATCCCGTCCTCCCTCGGCGCGGGGGCATGGCGGGACTCGAGCTCCAGGGGCCGGTAGCGAGCCTGGAGAGTCGGGTCACAGGGGGTGGGCAATCCGTGAGCGCCCCCGGACTCCCCTTCCGAGGGAATCCGGCCGACCCTGGCCCTGAATGGAGCGATGGCTGCGCTGGGGAGAAAGCCCGCTCCGCCCCGGAATCAGAATCGGCCGGCGGGACGCCCCGGCTCCCCGCCCTTCTCGAGAATCGCTGTAACATCTCCCCTCCCTCCCTCAAGGAGCCCCGATGGGAGATCGCCACATCGACAGCCTGTTCCGGCGGTTCCGCGAGCGCGGGGACGTCGACGCCCTCGGCCGGGCGTTCGATTCCGTAGCACCGGAGCTGCTCCGCGTCGCCCGGCACCTCTGCCGCAGCGAGGCGGAGGCGGAAGACGCGGTCCAGGCGAGCTTCCTGACCGTGCTGGAGCGGGTCGCCGACTTCGACGCGGAGCGCCGGCTCCTGCCCTGGATGCTGGGGATCCTGGCCAACCACGCCCGCGAGCTGTACCGCGGCGCGGTGCGGGTCCCCGATACCGACCGCCTGACCGAGCGCCGCGTCCCCGACCCCGCCGAGGTGGCGGGGGACCGGGAGTTCGCCGGCGCGGTCGAGCGAGCGGTGACCGAGGTTCCCGCGAGCTACCGCGAGGTGGTCCGCCTGTACCTCGCCGGCGGGCTGTCGTCGGCCGAGATCGCCGCGGCCACGGGGCTCTCGCCGGGGAACGCGCGGGTGCGGCTGCACCGCGGGCTCGCGCGACTGCGCAAGCTCTTGGCCGTCGGTTTCGCCGCCGGGGCGGCGGGCCGCTCGGCCGGTGCGGAAGCGGCAGCGCGCGGCCTGGCCGCGCTCCGAGGCGAGATCCTCGCCAGCGCCAGGCGGGTCGCGGCGACCCTCCCATCGAGCTCCTCCGCCCTCGTCCCGACGTCGTTCCTGGGAGGTTTCCTCGTGTCGCAACGCCTCGTGCTGGTCTCGCTCGCCGCCGTGATGTTCCTGGTCGGTGGGGCCTGGCTGATCGATGATCTGGAGCTCTTCAGGGGCTCAAATACCCAAGAAAAGCCCATTGAGGCTGCGCGGATCGGGCAGCCGAGCCCGGTCGCCGAGGCCACCGCGAGGAGCGAGGAGCCGGCCACCGCGCCGAAGCGTCGCTCGCTGGACCCGATCTCCCCCACCGTCCGCTTCACCGGCCGGGTCACCGACCTCCAGGCGCCCACCCGGATGATCCCCGGCGCGAGGGTCTGGACCACGCCGATCGGCGGGGCCGCGCGAGTCCTCCGCGACGAGACCGACGAGAGCGGTGATTTCTCCTTCGACGCGACTCCCGAGGAGGAGGCCACGATCTTCATCGAGGCGGAGGGGTTTGCGCCGTTCCGCGCGCCAGCTTCCGAGCAGGCGATCCGCCGCTACCGCGAGAGCCACGGCCGGCAGGTGCTCGACGGCGGCCGGCGCATCTCGATCGGCATCGTCGAGCTGGTGCGCGGCGTGGAGGTCGGGGGGACCGTCCGCTTCGCCGACGGGCGGCCAGCGGTCGGCGCCGAGCTGTACCTCTTCTGGCACGGCCAGTCCGTCGAGGCGCTGCTGCCGATGTCTGAAGGTCCCGTCGGCACCACCGGGGCCGGTGGGCGGATCGAGCTCGACGGTCGAATCCCGGTCCAGACCCGAGCGGGTGAGGGCAGCTCGCTCCTGGTCGCCATCGCCGAGGGGCGGATGGGCTGGACCCCTTTCGCGGCACTCGACGGGCGTGACGCGATCGACGGACTGGAGCTCGTGATCCGCGACGGGAGGCCGCTGCGCGTTCGGGTCACCGACGCCTCGGAGCGGCCGATCGCGGGCGCGCGGGTCACCTGCGAGCGGGTCGACGCCGGCCTGGTGACGCCGTTCCGCCGGGACCGGAGCTTCCACCACAGCGCGATGCCCGCCGCGGTGGAGCGCTTCTTCGTCGGCGAGACCGGAGCCGACGGCGAGCTCCTCTTCCCCCAGTTGCCGGCGTCCGATCGAGATGGCACCGACGGCGTACCGTCGCCTCGCTACCACGTCTTCGCCGAGGCGAAGGGGTTCGCCGGATACTCGCTGCTGGTCGTGCCCTCTCTCCCGAGCGGAGACCCGGTGGAGGAGGTCCACTTCCGCCTGATCGAGCCGGATCCCCGGTGGCTCGCGGGCCGGGTCGTGAACACCACCGGGGAACCGCTGGCCGGAGCGCGGGTGGAGCTGGAGCCGACCGGACACGCCGTCCGGACCGACGCGAAGGGGAGCTGGACGATCGAGGTTCCGGTCGACCTCCCCGCCGATGCGCAGCTGAAGCTCGTCGCGAGCGCCGAGGGGTACGTCTCCTGGGCGCGGAGTGTACAGCCGCCTCCGCGTCGAACGAACCGGGTCGAGGTCGACGACCTGGTCCTCGGCCGGCCCACGCGGATCTCCGGCCGAGTGGTCGATCGGATGGGCCGCGGGGTGGAGGGCGCCGGGATCTGGTTCACCAGCTCGCGCGGGGGCTGGCGGTCGGGCTACCCGACCACGCGGTCGGAGGCGGACGGCACCTTCGTGAACGAGGACTTGCCCGAGGGGGAGTGGGAGCTGGTCGTCTGGGACGTGCTCGGTGTCGATTCGGGTTCGCTCCACCTGTCCGAGGAGGTCCGCGCGGTGAGCGGCGCGGAGGATGTCCTGCTCGTCGTCGACCTCGGGGATCGGGCCGAGGGCCGGCTCGTCGCGGAGCTGGTCGACGCGGACAGCGGCGTCCCGCTGGACGCCCTCTCCGCCGGGTTGCACCTTCCCGATCGCGAACCGGGACGGAAGGTGCCGCAAGCGAGAATCTCCGCCGGCCGGGTGGCCGCCGAGAAGCTCGAGCCGGGTCGCTATCAGCTGTGGGTGAGGATCCAGGATCACGCGCTGGCGATGACCTCCTTCGAGATCGCCGCCGGGGGGAGCGAGGTCCACCTGCGAGTGCCGGTCGGCCGGCCTGGCGGCCTTCGCGGGACGATCGTGCCGAACGAGGGGCGCGACCTCTCCTCCGCCAGGCTCGTGGCCGTCTTCCTGACCGAGATCGGCCCGATGGATCCGAGGAGGCTCCACCCCGGTCTCTCGCCGCAGCTCGGGATCGGCTCCGCGGACGAATCGGGGAACTTCGCCCTGCAGGACCTCTCCCCGGGGCGCTGGCGCATCGAAGCGCGGTGGAGGGACGAGGTCAGCGAGTCGGTGGAGGTCGAGGTCTTTTCGCACCAGGAGAGCGAGGCCCGGCTCACCTTGCGCCCGGCGGCGACGCTGGTCGTCGCCTTCGGGGACTGGCCGGGCGACAGGTACGGGGAGATTACGCTGCGCCGCGAAGGCGAGCCGGTGCAACGTCACGCCAACATGCTGGTTGAAGGCGGACCTCGCGAGCTCGAGCTCGTCCTCCGCCCGGGCCGGGTCGAGTACGAGGTGACCCTGACGGACTTCGAGGGCACGGAGGCGGTCACCGGGACGGTCGAGCTGAAGGCGGGCGAGGTGTCGCGGATCGACTGCGAGTGGTGAGGTGCGGTTTCGGGCGGGATCCGGCTGAGGTGGTGACTCCTGCCGATTCCACCTCCTCGAGCCTCATGCCCCGCGAAGTCACCTTCTCCACGACCCCCCTCCGCAGCGACCGCGTCTACCACGTGACCGAGGACGACCTCCGGGTCGTGCTCGGCCGCCTGCCCGAGGAGGTGAAGGGCCGCCTGCGCAGCGTCCACCTCAACGACCTGAGCCGGGGCGCGAGGCGCCTCGGCTACGCTGACCGCGGCCGGCGGGAGGTCACCCTCTGCGCGCTGCCGCCCCGGATCAGCCTCACCCGCTTCCTCGGCAAGGGCCAGTCACCGAGGCAGTTCGGCGCGCGCCGGGGCACGCAATGGCCGGAGCTGGCGATCCGCCGCTACCTCCTCTACGGCGCCTTCCTGCACCAGCTCGGCCACCTGCTGGAGGTCGACGAGGAGGCGAGGTCGAACCGCCGCAGGTTCGCCGCGGACACGCTGGCCGACGAGTTCGCGACGATGTGGCGCAAGCACCTCTGGTCGCAACCTTTCGAGCACGACGACCCGGCGCACTCCGGGCCGGGCGAGGAGGAGCTGGCGGCGCTGGAGGACGGGTAGGTTCAGCCGGCGGCTCCGGCCAGGAGCTGGCGGACGACCGCGCGGGCACGCTCCTCGTCCCCCGGCGAGAAGGGAACGGCGCCGACTCCCTCGACCGGCGACGGCAGCTGGTCGAGGGACTCGGGGGCCGACCCGGCGAGACCGAAGAAGCGCTCGTGGGTTCCCGGGTAGAGAACCCAGGCCGACCGCACGGGGAGCAGGGCGTCGCGGTACGCGTGCATCTTGTGCAGGTCCTGGTGGAGGTAGCTCGCGGGATCCGGCTCGAGGTCAGCGGAATCCCGCCCGGCCCCGCTCTTCCGCTGGAGCCGGAACTTCGCGTCGAGCACGTGCAATCCGCGGCTGGGTCCGGCGGGCACGTCCAGCACGATGTCGGGGCGGAGCGGCACCGAGTAGCTGCGCCGTCCGGGGCCCCTGCTCCGGGAGAAGCGCAGGTTGTACGAGCAGGTGACCGCGCCGGGCCAGGTGACGCGGAAATCGTACGCCGGCCCGATCTTCGTGTCGTCGACGCGGTGCCGGCTGGCGCGAAGGGGTCGCGCGCCCAGCTCCTTCGTGACCAGCTCGGTGAGCCGGTAGTAGCACCAGAGCTCGTACAGCTCGGCGATGTCCTTGGCCTCGAGCCAGTCGAAGAGCCTCGCCACGTCCAGTGGAATCTCCGGCGTCGCCCGCAGCCGCAGGTAGTGCCGGAAGACCTCGCGATAGCCCCGCCGCCGGTGCAGCACCGTCGAGCCCGCCGGCAGCTGGGTCATCCGCCCCACCGAGTCCCAGAGCGGTGAGGCGACGTAGAGGCCGAGGCGCTTGCGCATGGACCGGCACTGCTCGGCGACCGAACGCCAGAGGCTCCCCTCCTTGCTCCGGTGTCGGGCCAGGGCGTGGACGCGATCGAGGACGCCGTCGCAGAGCTCCAGGAAGTGCCTCGTGAAGCGGTTCTCCGCGGTGTCGAAGGAGCGCTCCGCGCGGACCTCGTCCACCTCGTCGGGGAGGTGTCCTCGCAGCGCCCGGGCGAGGGGCAGCGCGGAGTACGCCGGCGGAGTCCGGGTCAGCGGCTCGCAGCCGGCGGCGAGCCGGACCAGGTAGACGGAGTCGGTGCGACCGGCGAGCGCGAGATCGCGCCGACGTCGCGTCTGCCTCATCCGGTAGTGCGGTTCGCGGACGATCGCCTCCAGCGAGGGCAGGAGCCGGACCTCGCGAGGCGCTTGGTCGGAGAGAACGTGCCGGAGGTAGGCGAAGGCGTGGTAGAGCACGTCCTCGTGGTGACGGATCCGCTGGTCGAAGGGGATCCGGGCGACGTCGCCGGCGGCGAAGGGCAGCGCCGCGAGGGCGCGGGTGAGCTCGGCGAGCATTCGCTCGTAGTCGGTCCGGGACCACTTGCCGGAGACGATCTCGACGGCGCCGACCTCCGGGATCGCGAAGGAGCCGACGAGGTTGCCGAAGTCGAGCAGGAGGCTGCCGCCGACCGGTTTCGCGACGCCTCGCGGCAGGTGGTGCCGCACCACGGCGAGGGTCTCGGCGGGGCCCTCGAGGACCCACGTCACCTCTCCCTGCAGGAGGACCCGATCCTCGCGAAGGTCGGGTTCGGACTGCCCCGTGTGCGGGGAGAAGGAGAGCTCCGAGATCACGGCGGGCTCACTCGATGAAGGAGGTGAATCCCTGCTGCTCCAGGCGTCGCGCCATGCGCCACAGCTTCGCGGCCAGGCGGGGGAAGCGTGGTGCGCTCGGCGAATCGTTGTCGCCGGCGGGCTCGAGCCGGCCTCCGGCCGGCCTCCAGGAGGAGCGCAGCACGGCTTCCTCGCCACCGCTCCGGTCTTCGCCGGTGATGGCGAAGGCGAAGAGACGATCGAGCAGCTCCTCGAGCTCCTGCTGGGTTCCGTGCAACTTGGGCAGGACCTTCTGCAGGAGCGCGAGGTCCAGCGCGACGCGGACGGCCTCGGAGCCCTCGGTGCACTGCTCCCTGGCGAGCCAGACGTAGCGTGCGATCTCGTTGGCGACGCGGTAGCCGAAGTGCCGGTTCTCTCCGGCGAGGATGTCGTTGATGGCCTGCACCGCCTCCCGGGGCTCGGGTCCCAGCTGGCAGAAGCGATCCCAGTCAGGGGGGCCGGGGTTCTCTTCGACCGACAACGAGCCAGTGAAGCGCACCAGCGACAGTGGCGAGCTCGGATCCGGGTCCTGCTCGACGTCGGGAACCGCCGCGGCGGCGTAGGCGTGCAGGTCGACCTCGTTGAACTCCAGGGTGAAGGCGCGGTCGAGGACCTTGGGGCTGAAGAGATAGGTCGTCTCGTCGACGTTGACCGTGCCGACGAACAGGAGGTTCGGTGGAACGCGCAGCTCGCGCGGAACGGCGACGCCGGTCTCCGTCTCACCCTCCTCGATCGCCGCGTCGCGGTGCAGGTCGATCGCCTCCCCGGACTCCATGGCGGAGAGGAAGTCGGAGAAGTAGTGCTCCACCCGCGCCAGATTCATCTCGTCGAGGATGGCGAAGAAGGGGCGCGGAGGACGATTCTCCCGCTCGGCGAGACGGCACTCCTCGGTCGCGTCGAGCAAGAGCTCCAGGAAAGGGGTCGTGACGTACTGGTCCAGGAGTGGGTTGTGGTAGCCGAGCAGGCCGCGGTTGTCGGTCCAGTCGGGGCGGACGGCGATGACGCGGTAGGATTCGGCGGTGCTGGGAGTGGCGACCTTGCTCGGGTCGATTCGGAGGATCGGCATGGTGGAGCTCTGATCCTCCACCACCGTCAGGTTCACGACGTCTCCCTCGGCGAACTCATCCAGGAACCACTCCTTCACCCGGCCGCTGAAATTCGTGACCAGGAGATTCGTTCCAGGCTTGTGCCATCCATTCTGCTGATGGTGGCTGCCGTCGGGGAGCTCCACCGTCAGCCGATCGAAACGGGCGTCGTCCACCACGGAGAGGAACTCGGTGGCGAGGGCCGCCGGAATGACGATGCGCTTGTGGTTGAGCATGTACGGTCGCACGGGGATCGGAGTACCCTCCTCACCTCCGGCTGTACTTCCGGAGTCGTCGAGAGAGGTGTCCTGCAAGGCTCGCGCCACCTCCAGGGCGAGCCGGGTCTTCCCCGTCCCCGAGATCCCGGTGAGGATCACGAAACGCTTCACCTGCAACGAGAGCAGGAAGTTCGCGACCACCTCCTCGGGGAAGAAGAGACGCTGGTCTTCGAGCGCGGAGAGGATCTCCTCGAAGTCGAGAATGGGGCTCGTCGTCGGGTCACCTCCTTTTTTAATCACGGGAGAGGGTTTCGATCCGGGGCCGATCTCGGGTGCTCCCTCGAATTCCAGGAGATCGGCACGCTTCAGCTTGATCAAGGTTCGGCGCCAGCCCAGCCGGTTGACGCGACGCCTCGTGGGATCGTCCCACCGAACGGCGATCCGGTGTGGATGCCGCTGGTCCCAGGTCGAATCACCACGACCATCGATGTGCTCGTAGGGACCAACCACGGTGCCAATACCCAGCACCTCGGTGGTGCCGGCGTTGGCCACGACGCGGTCTCCGGGTCGGAAGTTCCGGAACTTCCAGACCTGCTCGAGCTTTCTGACCGTGAATCCTGAGTTCTCTTTCAGCGCGATCGCCATTCGCTGCTCAAACTCCTCGCGACTGACGTTGGCAAGGTCACCGAGCGCACCCCAGCCGATGCTGATGACACCGTGCTCACGCCACTGCTCCCAGTACCGGGCGCCACCTCCCGGAGAGATCTTCCAGTACCTCGTCTTGCGGACGGGGCCCACCGTTTCATGGGCTTCTCCAAGGCTGGTGGCGTCAGTTTCGACTCCGATGGCCTCCTCGGCGCGAGTGCGGGCGATCACGATCCTGTTCACCACCGAGAGGAACTCGGCCACGGCGGCCCGATCGCGCGGGAGCGGCACGCGCACCTGCTCGCCCCCCATGATCTCGGCGAACCGCTCCTTGCGCAGGAGATTTCGGTCGTCCCGCTTGACGGGTCGGTAGCGCCAGACGAGAGCATCTCCATCGGTTTCGCAAGCCTCGATGAGGGATGTTTCCTTCTTCTCGGGGAACACGACCAGGTAGTACTCCCCGGGCCGGTTGTCGGGATTGAACTCGCAGAGGACCAGCCAGATCGCGCCGGGCCCCGAAGGCGTTCGAAACAGCCCCAGGTTCAGGCGGTTGTTGACGAAGGCGTGGAAGTCGGACAGGGTCTCCGCCCCGTGAAACTCCAGCTCGGAATCCGTCTGCCCCGCGGCTTCGACCAGGAGCCTGGCCAGCTCCCGGGCACGTTGCTCTTCCATGCGCACTCCTCTCGGCGAGGTCCGCGAGCACCCGCCGCACCCTCGCGCCGAGGCCAGAGTCTAGCCGGTGGCGCACCGATCCCCCAGGAACGGCCGCCCGCGTGGTCCCTCCAGGCGGGTTCCTCGCCGTGAGCTGCCGCCGGCACGCTATCCTGAACCACCACCGGATTCGAAGGAGCCTCGTCATGATCATGCTGCACCCGAACTTGCGCCGCCTCGCCCTGCTCCTCTGCCTCGGCGTCCCCGCGGCGTGTTGCCAGGAGGCTCCGGTCGAGCCCGTCGCGGTCGAGACACCCGCCCCGGTCGTCGACCCCGTCGCCGAGCTCGAGCGGCACGTGCGCGCCCTCGTCGAGGTCGAGCCGGCGCGCGACGCAGGGCATCCCGAGGTCCTGATGGAGGTCGCGGGCTACATCGGAGCTGAGCTCTCGGCGTTCGGCGGGGAGCTCGTGACGAGCGACTTCGAGGTCGACGGCAGGACCTACCGCAACGTCAGCGTCCTGCTGGGACCCGACACGAATACGCGCGTGGTGGTCGGCGCGCACTACGACGTCGCCGGCGAACTGCCCGGCGCCGACGACAACGCCAGCGCGGTCGCCGCGCTGATCGGGCTCGCGCGGGAGCTGGAGGGAATCGAGCTCGGGAGCCGCGTCGAGCTCGTCTCCTGGCCGCTCGAGGAGCCGCCCTACTTCGGCACCGAGGAGATGGGCAGCGCCTTCCACGCCGCCGACCTCGAGGAGGCCGACGTCGAGGTCACCGCGATGATCTCGCTGGAGATGGTCGGCTACTTCTCCGACGAGCCCGATTCACAGCACTTCCCCGACGAACGGCTGAAGGCGCTGGCGCCGAGCACCGGCAACTTCATCGCCGTCGTCGGCCGCATCGAGGACGGGCCGCTCATCGCAGCGATCAAGGAGGCGATGACGAGCGCCTCGGAGCTGCCCGTGGTCGGCCTGCCGCTCCCCGTCATCGTGCCCGGCGTCGACTTCTCCGACCACCGCAACTACTGGGCGAACGACTACGACGCGGTGATGATCACCGACACCGCCTTCTACCGGAATCCCAACTACCACGAGGCGAGCGATCTGCCGGAGACGCTCGACTACGCGCGGATGAACGAGGTGGTCAAGGGTGTACGGGCGGCGGTGATCGAGCTGGCGGCGGTGGAGTGAGCTCGCGGGCCTCCGCACCGGATCAGAAGCTCAGTTCGATCCGTTCCGGTCCCGAGCCGACGTACAGCGGCTCGCGGTGCACCACCTCGTCGTCGTACGAGACGACCAGCTCGTAGGTCCCGGGCACGAGGCGCAGCCAGGCCTCCCGATCCGGTCTGGCGAGCGTGGTCTTGCCCACCACCAGGCCGGAATCGGCGTGCGCCTCGATCAGCAGCCGATCCGACTCGACCTCCGGCAAGACCAGCGCAACGACGCTCGACCGCCTCAGGACGAGCTCGATTCCTTCCACCGTCCCCTGCGTCGCATCGACGCGTTGGGGAGCGGCGACCCAGTCCTCTGGCGGGGCGTCCTGCTCCTCGGGCAGCCGCGGAGCCGTGATCACATAGAACCCCGGCGCGAGCTTGGGGATCGAGAAGAGGCCGCTCTTCCGGCTGCGGGAGTGGTACCAGCGCTCCCACGCCACCTCGCCCGTCGCCGGACCGAGCCTCCCCCAGTGGAGCTGCACCTCGGCCGGCTCGCCGGTCGAGCGCGTGACCTTCCCGCGCAGGCGAACCGGCGGCGGGACGGGAACGTCCCCGAGCTCGAGGCGTTCTCCCGGAGTGAGCTCCAGGGGAATCCTCACATCGGCCCGTTCCGGAAAGCTCGCGACCAACCAGCCACTCGACGGCGAGACCCGCTCGAAGAACAGGGTCCCGTCCGACCCGACCTCGATCGGAAAGTGCCCGGTGCCCGGACCTTCGATCCAGGCCCTGCCGGCCAGCGGCTGACCGGTCTCCGCCGCGACGAGTCTCGCGTCGATCTCGCACACGATGGCCTGTAGCTCCTCGAGCTCGACGACGAAGGTCACCTTGCGGATCGCGCGATCGAAGGGCTGCTTGCGCAGCACCTTCCCACCCGCCACCAGATTGACCCAGCCGGGACCGGGCTCGAGAAGCTCGATGAAGCCGAAGATCGTCGGTCGATCCTCGTACGCGCGCAGGCCGAAACAGTCGAAGTACTTGCCGATGCCCTGGCGGACCGAGCGATGGGGTGCCAGCCGATACGCCTCGCCGGGCTCCTCGCGCGTGGCCACCGGCAGGAGATTCAGGAGCACGGGGTCCAGCCCGACCTGGGCGGCCAGCTCCAGGACGGGCTGGCCCTGCTCGGTGACCAGGTGTACGAAGATCCGCTGCTCGCGATCGAGCTGGAAGTCGTGGCGGACGAGCGGCTCCGCTCCGGTGATCTCGAGCTGGACGTCGCCGGAGAGGTACCCGTCGGGGTGAGCCCGGAGCCGGCGCGTGCCGGGAGCCACGGGGCTGATGTGATAGGCCCCCTTCTCGTCGGTGTGCACCTCCAGCCCTCGCTCGCCTTCATCCGGCTTCACCGTGATCGGCGCCTCCGCGATCGGGCTGCCGGCTTCGTCGGTGACCGTGCCGTGGATGAAGACCTCGTCGTGGTGCTCCGCGGGAACCGGATCCTCCGAATCATCGGATACCGACACGCGGGGCGCGGTTTCGTCTTCCGCGTCTACCGGCTCGGGGGGCGGCAAGGGTCCGGCGACCGGTGAGGCGGTCGAAGGTTCCGACGTCGTCGGCTCCAGACCCGCCGGCTCGCCAGCTCCCCTTTCTGGCGAGGTCAGGCCTACCACGAGGTAACCGGCGACCAGCACGAGAACCGCGCCTCCGGTGAAGAGCACTCCGGACCTTTTCATCGAGTACCTGTCCCTGTACGGGGCACGGGAAATCGATCCCCGTACCGCACCGATGAGTGTACTCTCCTCGGGAGAACGCGACGACCAAGGGGAGGTAGCGATGGCGGCAATCTCATTCGATGCACTGGAAGACGCCTTCGAGTTCGTGAGCTTCAGCGGCCCCGGCGAGAACCAGGCGGTGCTGTGTCGGGAGACCGGGAAGATCTTCTTCCGGGCCGAGCTGATCGAGCTCGACACCCCGGACCCGTTCCCCGAGGACGTCGAGGACAACCCCGCCTACCTCGCCATCCCGGACAAGACCGAGCTGGGCCTGGGACGCCGGGTCGCCGTCGACTTCGCCGCGAGCCACCTGGAGGATCCCCACGTCGTCAGCCGCATCTTCAACGGACCGGGCGCCTACGGTCGATGGAAGGTCCTGCTCGAGGAGCGCGGTCTCCTGCATGACTGGTTCTCGTTCGAGCTGGCGGAAGCAAGGACCGCACTCCGGCGATGGTGCGAGGCGAACGAGGTCGAGGTGGAGCCGCAGCTGGTCTCGAACTAGTCGCGCAGCTCGATCCGCAACGGCTCACTCCCGACGATCAGGGGACGCCGCTGTAGCTCCTCGCCGTCCAGCGAGAGGACGAGCTCGTACTCACCGGGCGGGAGCTGCAGCTTCGCCGAGGGGTTCGTCCCCTCGAGCCAGGACCGGGTGACCGGGATCCCGTTGGGGCCGATCGCCTCGACCCGCGGCGTCGAGTGCTCGTTCCACGGCGCGAGTACGGTGACGGCGGTCGTCGGCCACACGACGACCTCGATCCCCTCCACGGAGCCGGCCGTCGCGTCGACGCGTACGGGCGGAGCGGCGAGGTGCCTGTACTTGCGGGAGTTCTCGCCGAAGCCGGGGGAGTAGACCACCCAGATGCCCGGCTCTCGCTCCGGGATCGTGAACGAACCGTCGGCCTCGGAGGGAACGTAGTGCCAGGAATCCCGCTGCAGCTCTCCGCTCGTCGGGTCGAAGCGGGCCCAGGAGAGCTTGACGGACACCCCCGCTCCACTCGCGTCGACGACCCGCCCGCTCAGCTCGACCGGTGGGGAGAGGGGAATCGTGCCGAGGTCGATTCGCACGCCCGGAGCGAGGTCCAGCGCCCTCCGCGTCTCCGCTCGTCCCGGTGAGCGCGCGATGAACCAGCGGTTCGTCGGACTCGTCTGCTCGAAGAGGACGAAGCCGTCGGTACCGGCCTGGGCCGGCTGGTGCGCGGGGAACGGGTCCTCCTCGAGTCAGGCCTGGCCAACCAGCGGCCGGTCGCTCTCGGCGGCGACGAGCGTCGCACTGACCACGCACGTGAGCGCGGTGAGGTCAGCGGGATCGACGACGAAGGTCACCTCCCGCGTCGATCGATCGACGGGCCACCGGTCCAGCACCTTCCCCGCGGCGACCAGGCTCAACCAGGCGGGCGCCGGCTCGCGCAGGATCACCGTGCCGTGGTACGGCGGGCTCCGTTTCTCGTCGTACCGGCTGTTCCGCCTCGAGAACTCGCCGATGCCGTGGCGCAGAGTGAACCTGCTCTCGAGCGGAAGCGTCTCGCCGGGTCGCTCCTTCGTGGCCACGGGCATGAGTCCCAGGCGCCGGGTGCTCAGTCGAGTCCCGGGAACGTACTCGGGGGTGGGCTCGCCGTCGGAGGTGACCAGGTGCACGGCGATTCGCTGGCAGGGTTCCAGGCGGAAGTCGTGTGGTACGAGCCGCCTCTTCCCGGTCAGCTCGAGATCGACCTGTTGCGAGTAGAAGCCTTTCGCGCTGACCTCGAGATGCCCGGAGCCGGGATCGAGAGGACCGACGCGGAAGCGCCCCTGCTGGTTGGTGCGCGCGACGACCTCCCCCTCCCCTTCGCCAGGGATCGCCCCGACTCGGGCCTTGGCGATCGGAGCGCCGGACTGCCCGGTCAGGTTGCCGACGACGAAGACCTCGCCGAACCGCGTTTCGGCGCCGGGACTCTCCTCGACCGCCGGCATCGCGATGCGCGCGGCATCCCCCTCTGCCTCTCGAGCTCGGTCGTCGAGGATCGCGGACGAGCGCTCCGCGACGAGGTCATCCGGCTCGAAGCCTGCCTCGCCGTCTGGTTCTCGCGACGGCGAGACCAGACCGAACACGACGTAGACGGCGATGAGCACGAGCGCGAGCAGTGCGCCGGCGATCGACAGAATCAGGGATCGGTTCATCTGCTTTCTCTCCCTCGATAGCATCAGGGTACCGGAGTCCGGCATTCGCACGGCGCAGATCGTAGAATCTCGCCGTCAGCCCGGAACGACCGAGGGGGGTGCGATGATGACCAGGATCGACTTCGAGAAGCTCGAGGACGCCTTCGACTTCGTCAGCTGGAGCCCGGACTACGAGAATCGAGCAGTGCTGGACCGCCGGACGGGGCAGTTCTTGTTCCAGTCGACGGCCGATGGCGCCGAGGACGAGGACGAGCTACCCGAGGACGTCGACGACGATCCCGACTTCGTCGACATCCCGCACAAGAACGACCTGGACCTCGGTCGCCGGGTCGCCGCCGACTTCGCGGCGGCCCGGATGCCGGAGGATCCTCACGTGATCAGTCGCATCTTCAGCGGCCCCGGCGCCTTCGGCCGGTGGAAGGTCCTGCTCGAGGAGCGCGAGTTGCTGGAGGACTGGTTCGACTTCGAGCGGGACCGGACCCGGGCGGCGCTCTGCGAGTGGTGCGAGGAACAGGGGCTCGAGTTCGAGGGTCAGGAGTAGAGTCTCCTGAGTACCGCGATTGGGATACGGAGTCGCACAGCTCACTCGCGCCGTTCGTCGCGGCGAGCTCCAGGCTCAGCCCACGCCGTAGGCCTCGAAACAGATCCGCTCACGCCGGCAGTCCCGCGGGTCGACAACCACTCCGCCCGGTCCGACCGCTTCCTGGGTGTGCTCGCACCAGCAGCTCTGGCTGAGGTCGAGCAACTCGGACTCCTCCCGAGGCGGGGCCTCGAGGTTGTAGTAGCGCTTGCTGCGCAGCCAGCGGCAGAAAGGGCTGAAGCCGTTCGCTCCTGATTCGGTCATGACTCACTCCTCTCCGGCCAGCTTGCGGAACGCCCTGGTGAGCAGCCCCTGGGTCATCGGGATCTTGTAGCCGTTCTGCGACAGTGGCTTCGCGCGGCGCAGCGCGTCCTCGCGCGCGGCTCGAATCGTCTCCTCGTCCAGCTTCTCACCGGAGAGGAGCTGCTCGGTCGAGCGGCAGCGCCAGGGGATCGGCGCCACCGCTCCGAGCACGATACGCGCGTCGGCGACCCGGTCGCCTTCGAACCGGAGCGCAACGGCCACGGCGGAGAGCGCGAAGTCGTAGGAGTGTCGCGCCTTGACCTTGAGATAGGTCGCCTTCCAACCCGCACGATCGGGGATCGTCACCGAGGAGACGAGCTCCCCCGGCTCCAGCACGTTCTCCTGCTCCGGATCGACCGAGGGCAGGGTGAAGAAGTCGCCGAGCGTCAGCGACTTGACGCTCGGCAGGCCCGACCCGGGCTGGACGATCTCCACCGACGCGTCGTACGCGCAGAGCGCCGGCGCGAGATCGGAGGGGTGCAGGATGTAGTTCGGGCCGCCCCCGAGGATCGCGTTGTGCTTGTTCAGCCCCGAGTACGCGAAGCAGGTGCTCCCGCCCTTGGTCAGGCAGGTCGCCGCCTCGCTGCGGTAGTACAGACAACGCGGCCGCTGGCAGAGGTTGCCGCCGAGCGTGCCGAGGTTGCGGATCTGCGGGGTGCCGATCGAGGCCGCCGCTTCCGCCAGCATGGGAAAGCGCTCCCCGATGCCGGCATCGCCGGCCAGCGTCGCCACGGTCACCGTCGCGCCGATCACCGAGTCATCTCCCCCACCGCCAAGGCGCACCTCGCGCAGCTCGGGGATCCGCTCCAGGCTGACCAGGTGGTCGGGCAAGGCTGTCCCGTCCTTCATCTCGCCGAGGAGGTCCTGCCCGCCGGCGATGATCCGGACGTCACGCTCGTCCGTGGGGCCCGAGAGCTCGGCGCGCGCGCCGATCACCGTCTCGGGATAGGAGATACCGAAGGTCTTCATCGTCTACTCCTCCCTCAGCGCGGCGATCCGCTCGATGACCTTGTCGGGCGTGATGGGGAGATCCCGCACCCGCGCCCCACACGCGTTGAACACGGCGTTGGCGATCGCCGACTGCCCCGGTACGACCGGTGGCTCGCCGATCCCGGTCACCTTCTGCCTCGTATCCTCGTCGTCGATGATCGCCACGAATTCGGGCATGTCGGAAATCCCCGCGATCTTGTAGTCGACGAAGCCGGGGTTCAGCTGCAATCCCAGGTCGGCGTCGATCAACCGCTCCTCGAGCAGACCGTAGCTCAAGGAGCCGATCATCGCCCCCTGGATCTGGCTGCGCGTGGTCAGGCGGTTCAGCGGGATCCCGCAGTCCTGCACGGCGACCATCTTCAGGACGCGCACCTCGCCGGTGAGCGTGTCCACCTCGACCCTGGCGGCCTGCGCGCCGTGCACGCCGGAGCCGGCGAGCTCGGCGCGGAACTCACCCACCTCGGAGAGGCCGGTGGTCAGCGTCGCGCACACAGCCTTCCAGGCGAGGCGCCTCGAGGGATCGTCGGCAAGGTACACCGCCTCCCCCGCTGCGCGCAGGTTGTCCGGCGTCGTCTCCAGCAGCGGCGCGACGCGCTCGAACAGCGCGAGCTTCGCCTTGACCGCGGCGTCCTTCACCGCGGGCGAGAGGCTCGGCACGGTCAGGCTGCCGCCGGAGAGGCCTGCGGGACCGTAGCGCGTGTCGCCGAGCTTCTGCTGCACCGCCTCGATCGGCAGGCCGAGCTCCTCGGCGACGATTCCGGCGAGGAAAGTGCGCGTGCCGGTGCCGATGTCCTGCGAGCCGCTGATGGCGGTCACGCTGCCGTCGGGCTCGATCTGCACGCGCGCCTGGCAGTCCGGCTGCCCGGGTACGTCCCACGCGCCGACGCCGAAGCCGATGCCGATCGCCTTCTCGGGCAGCTCGTCCGGTGGCGGCGGTCCCGTGCGGTTCGGGTGCTCGCTCCAGCCGATCTCCCGCGCCACGCGATCGAGCTGCCGGTGGTAGACCTCGTCGGGCAGGTTCTTCTTGCGGAACTCGAGCGGGTCGAAGCCGACCGCATGGCTGAGCTCGTCGACGATCGACTCGATCGCGAAGGACGCCTGCGGCCGACCGGGCGCGCGCATCGGGCACGAGGCGTTGGTGTGCGTGCGCACGAACCCCGGCGCGGTGTAGAAGGCCTTCGGCGCGTAAAGGTAGGGTTGCCCGGGGTGCGAGCCGCGCCCGAGGCCGCCGAGGTTCCGGATCAGCGTGTCGAGCGCGACGAAGCTGCCGTCCTTGTTCGCGCCGCCGCGCATCCACTGGTAGCTGCCGCTGCGGTTGCCGGTGCAGACGAACTCCTGCTCTCGCGTCAGCATCAGGTGGATCGGCGCGCCCGCTTCCTTCGCGAGGCGACAGGCGACGAGCCCGGCGACGCCGAAGCTGAGCTTGGCGCCGAAGCCGCCGCCCATGTGCTCGACGATGCCGACCACCTGGCTCGCCTGCAGCTCGAGCGGTCTCGAGGCCGAGCCGGGGACCGCGTTGATGTACTGCGAGGAGGAGTAGACGGTCGCCTCGTCACCGCCGCGGTACTCGACCACCGCCCCGTGCGTCTCCATGCTGGCGTGCACCTGCACGGGCATGGTGTAGGTCGCCTCGACGATCGCGTCACACTCCTCGAGCTCCTGCTCGACCTCGGCGATGTCTCCTCGAGGCTGCCCCATGACGAGGTTCTCGCCCTCCCCGACTCGCGCGGCGTCCTCCTCGAGCGCCTGCTCGCGGGTCACCGCCCACTCGCCCCGGTCGTAGCTCACCTCGAGCGCGCGGACGGCGTCCTCGGCGAGCTCGGGAGATCTCGCGGCGACGGCCGCGATCGGCTGGCCGAGGTAGACGGTCGCGCCGTACTCGTTGCGCGACTGGTCGAGCTCGATCGCCACCTCGACACCGTCGATGGCGAGCGCCACTTCGAGGTTCATCGCAGGTACGGCGACGGGGTACGGGCAGGTCACGAGCCGCCCGTACAGCATCCCCTCGAGCCGCACGTCGTGCGTGTAGCGCGCCCGTCCGGTCAGCTTGTCGGGCCCGTCGACGCGGCGCACGTCGTGGTCGAGGATCTTCCAGCCGTCGCGTCCGCTCCAGGCGCGCTCTTCATTCTCCTGTCGTAGTGTGGAGCTCATCACTTGCCCTCCTTCAGCTTCTCACCCGCGTCGAGCGCGGCGGCGAGGATCTGCGGATAGGTTCCACAACGGCAGACGTGGCCCGAGCAGGCGGTTTCGATCTCCTCGACGCTCGCACCGGGATTCTCCTCGAGGCAGGCGGTGACCGAGACGACCATCCCCGGCGTGCAGAAACCGCACATCAGGGCGTCGTGGTCCCAGAAGGACTGCTGCACGGGGCTGAGTGCCTCGGGCGTGCCGAATCCTTCGATGGTCCCTACCTCGCGACCGATCACGCTCGCAGCGAGGATCGAGCAGGCGTAGACCGGCGCGCCGTCGAGCAGCACGGTGCACGCGCCGCAGGAGCCGCGATCGCAGTCCTCCTTGGTGCCGGTCAGCGGTGGGTCGAGGCGATGGCGCAAGAGCTGCAGCAGCGTGGTGCGCGGCTCGACCATCACCTTCGTCACTTCGCCGTTGAGCACAAAGGAGACCTCCAGCTCGCCTTCGTAGCGCGCGCCGCTCGTGCTCTCCGGCGGGTCGGCCGCCGTCGCCGGCGACTTCGACGACGCCTTGCCGATCGCACCTGTTGCGGCGACCCCACTGGCGCCGATCAGGAAGGAGCGGCGGGTGAAGCCGCCGGCCTCGGGCTCGGGACGAGTCTGCTCGTCCGGTAGGTTCGGATCGGGGGAGCGGGTCATGGTTCCTCCTGGGCCACCGCGTTTCGAATCGTGCTCGGATTCTAGGCGAGAGGTACGGAGCCAGGAACCGATCACCGTGTTTCGATCCGGTAGCCTCACCTGGTGGCCCCGAGGGGAAATCACGGTAGTTCGTCCCCGACTCCGTACCCCGATCAGAGCTCCACCACGATTCGCTCCCGGACCGAGCCGACGAGCAGGGAACGACGATGCACCTCCTTCCCCTCCGAGGAGAGCACGAGCTCGTGCGCTCCCGGCAGGAGTTGCAGCACCCTCCTCCAGTACTTGCGGGTGACCACGCTCGCGGCGACCACGAAGCCGGAGACATCGAGCACCTCGATGTCCACCGACTGCTTCGCCTCGATTCCACTGACGATCAGGACGACGATCGTCGTGGGGAGCGCGGAGATCTCGATCCCCTCCACCGATCCCAGGGTCGCGTCGACGCGCAAGGGCCCGGCGACCCGGTACTGCTTTCGGCGATCGAAGTTCCCGCGACAGCGCGGTGAGGCGATCACGTAGTCACCCGGCACCAGGCCGGAGATGACGAAGGAACCGTCGGCCTTGCTCTTGGTGCCGTTCCGCGGATCCCAGACCACATTCCCGGTCGTTGGCTGGGTCAGCCCCCACCGGAGGGCCAGCGACCGAGGTCTTCCCCCGGGGGCGGTGACCCGGCCGCTCAGCGTGATCGGTTCGTGCACCTGGATGCTGCCGCACTCGTAGGGCTCGCCCGGAACGAGCGTCAACGGCAACCGCACGCCGACCCGCCCCGGCACGGCAGCGATCAGCCAGCGCGCCGCGGGCGAGGCGGCCTCGAACCGCAGGAAGCCGTCCTCCGCGATCTCGAGCGACCAGTTGTCTCGGGAGCCGGACTCCGAGAGCCACACCCTGCCCGCCAGCGGAAAGCCGCTCTCCGCCGCGACCAGTCTCCCGGAGACCTCGCAGACGAGCTCCCCGGGATCGATGACGAACGTCACCTCACGGACCGAGGGATCGATCGGTCGCTTGCGCAGGAGGTGCGGGCCGACCATCAGGCTGAGCCAGGTGGCCCCCGGCTCGCGCAGGGTCAGCGTGCCGAGAAGCTTCTCGGAGAGGTTCGACTGGTACGCCCCGATGTGCGGCCTGAAGCGGCCGAGATCGGGCTCCGACGAGTGGCGGGAATCCACCGGGGATGCGGCGCCGGGATCCTCCCGCGTGGCCACGGGCCTGAGCACGAGGTACACCGGCTCCGGCCGACCCTTGCCGATGGCCCTCACGGTCGGCTCTCCGCGAGAGGTGACGACCATCACGGCGATCTTCTGCACGCGTCGCAGCTGGAAGTCCTGGCGGACGAGCGAGCTCCTTCCATCCAGCGCGAGCACCGCGCCGCCCCGATAGCAGTCCGCGCCGTCGACGTGCAGTCGACGGGAGCCGGGCGCGAGGGGCCCAATCCGGTACTTCCCCGACTCGTCGGTGTGCACGGTCAGGAGCTTCTCGCCCCTGGCGGGAAACGCCCGCAGGCGAGCCCGATCGAGCGCCATTCCGTCGTCGGAGGTGACGGTGCCGTGGACGAAGACCTCGGTGTGGGGTCCGAGGATCTCCACCTCTCTCGACCCACCGGCGAGCGAAACGCGGGTCGATGGCGCGGTCTCCGAAGTAGCCGGTGGCGTCGAGCGGTCGGGTCCGACAAGCTCTGCCGGCGGGGCGGTGGTCGAGGCTTCCGGCGTGGCGGGCTCGAGTCCGTCGACCTCGTCCTCGGCGCGCGGTGAGCCCAGCTCCAACGCGAAGTGAACGGTGGCGAGCGCGAGGAGCACGCCGACGGCCGAGAGGATCCAGTTCCTTCTCATCGAACTCCTTTCCCTCCAACAGGGTACGCGATCTGGCATGTCTCCGTTATTCTCTCGCCCCTTCTCCCACCGCCACTCCCCACCGAGACCCGCTCGAGGAGGATCTCGTGAGCCTGCACCCCCTGGCTGGAAAACCCGCCGACCGCTCGATGCTGGTCGACGTGCCGAAGCTGATCTCCGACTACTACACGCAGCAGCCCGATCCGGGTGAGGACTCCCAGCGCGTCGCCTTCGGAACCTCCGGTCACCGCGGGACGTCGCTGAGGACGAGCTTCAACGAGAACCACATCCTCGCGACGACGCAGGCGATCTGCACCTATCGCGCGCAGCAGGGGATCGACGGGCCGCTCTACCTCGGCATCGATACGCACGCGCTGTCGGAGCCGGCGTACCGCACGGCGCTGGAGGTGCTGGCGGCGAACGAGGTCGAGGTGATGATCGACGTGGACGAGGGCTACACGCCGACGCCGGCGGTGTCGCACGCGATCCTCGGCCACAACCGCGGTCGGACGAGCGGGCTCGCCGACGGCATCGTCATCACCCCCTCGCACAACCCGCCGCAGGACGGTGGCTTCAAGTACAACCCGCCGCACGGCGGGCCGGCGGACACCGACGCGACCGGCTGGATCCAGGACGAGGCGAACCGGCTGATCGCCGCGGGGCTGGAGGGCGTGAAGCGGATTCCACTCGCGCGCGCCAGGGCCGCGGCCACGACGCACCGCCACGATTACATCGCGGCCTACACCGGCGACCTCGCCGCGGTGATCGACCTCGAGGCGATCAAGTCGGCGGGCGTGAAGATCGGGATCGACCCGATGGGCGGCGCCGGCGTGGCGTACTGGGGTCCGATCGCCGAGCGCTACGGCCTCGACATCACCGTGGTCAATGAGCACGTCGACCCGACCTTCTCGTTCATGCGCGTCGACAAGGACGGCAAGATTCGCATGGACTGCAGCTCGCCGTACGCGATGGCCGGGCTGGTCGAGCTGAAGGACCGCTTCGACATCGCCTGCGGTAACGACACCGACTACGACCGCCACGGGATCGTGACGAAGAGCGCCGGCCTCTTGAACCCGAACCACTACCTGTCGGTGGCGATCGACTACCTCTATCAGAACCGCCCCGGCTGGAGCGGGGACGCGGCGGTGGGCAAGACGCTGGTCAGCTCGAGCATGATCGACCGCGTGGCCGGCGAGCTCGGCCGCACGCTGCGCGAGGTCCCGGTCGGCTTCAAGTGGTTCGTCGACGGGCTGGTCGACGGTTCCTACGGCTTCGGCGGCGAGGAGAGCGCCGGCGCGTCGTTCCTGCGCCTGGACGGAACGTGCTGGACGACGGACAAGGACGGCATCATCCTCGACCTGCTCGCCGCGGAGATCACGGCGAAGACGGGGCGCGATCCGGGCGAGCACTACCGGGAGCTGGTCGCCCGCCACGGCGAACCGGTCTACGAGCGCATCGACGCCCCGGCGACGGTGGAGCAGAAGGCGGTGCTGAAGAAGCTCTCCCCCGAGCAGGTGAGCGCCACCGAGCTGGCCGGTGAGACCATTGCCGCCAAGCTGACCCGTGCGCCCGGCAACGACGCGGCGATCGGCGGGCTGAAGGTGGTGACCGAGAACGGCTGGTTCGCGGCGCGCCCCTCGGGGACCGAGGACATCTACAAGATCTACGCCGAGAGTTTTCTCGGTGGCGATCACCTGAAGCGCATCCAGGAGGAAGCCAAGGCGATCGTCAGCAAGGCGCTGGGGTAGACCGGCGCCTCGAGTCCGGGGAGACGCCAGGCGATCAGCTGCGCGCCTCCGTCGGGGGTCACGGTGCCGATTCCGCCCGGCATCGCGACCACGCCGAGACTCTCGCCGAAATCTGGCACGCAGGAGCGGCCGACCGAGACCGGCTTCGCCTCGCCGCTCGGTTCGACGCAGTAGAGAGTCCCACCCCACGCCCAGGTGAACCAGAGCCGGGAGCCGTCGGGACTCCACTGAAGCTGCATGAGCACGCCGGACCTGCCACCGAGGAATCCGCTGCGCCAGATCTGCCGGCGGCTCGCCACGTCGATCACGTACACGTAGGCTCCTTCTCTCGTGGAGAAGGCGAGCCGGTCGCCGGAGGGTGAGAAGGCGCTGTCCGCGATGTCCTCCATCGGCGCCTCGAAGACCGGGTTGGGGTAGGTGGTCTCGCTGAGCATCCTTCCCGTTCTCAGGCTCCACAGGCGGACGACCGACTTGGTGTGCCCGGTGGCGAGGAGCTCGCCATCGGGAGACAATGCCATCGAGATGAGCGGCCTGTACCCCTCGAACAGCCACCGGTCTCCAGGCGGCTCGATCGTCTCGCCGGATTCGGCGTCCAGCACCAGGATGAGGGACTGGTAGTGCGTGTACAGACGCGTCCCGTCGGGACTCCAGGCGAGCTGCGGTATCCCCGAGGGCGAATCGGGTACGACCCAGCGCTGCACCAGCTCCCCATCCGGGGTCCAGAGGCTGTTGTTCCCGTGCTGATCGGCGACCGCCAGGCGCTGTCCATCCGGAGACCAGAGGAGGAGCGCGCCGTAGTTCCACATCCGGTCGTACCGGTCGCCGGGAAGCAGGGCGAGGAGCGGTCCGGCGATCGCGCGCGATGCCTCGCCCGAGTCCCCCTCGATCGCCCAGAGCCTCACCCTCCCGTCGAGCGAGAGCCCGGCGAGCCGGCGGCCGTCGGGTGAGAAGGCGAGCTCGCGGACGTGGTCGGTGAGCTTCGGCTCGAGGTTCCGGAGAAACTCCCCGTCGGTGGTGTCGATCAGCTCGACGCGACCTCCCCCGTGCCCCGCGGCGATGAGCATCCCGTCGGGAGTCACGGCCACGGCGCGTACGTACGCCTCGGCAGACTCCTCATCGTGGGTCCCGGTTGGCACCGGGCGGGTGGAGAGACGGGGAGCGCAAACGAGAAGCAGGCAGATCGCCGGCAGGAGTGCGGTCATCGGTAACGACTCCACGTGTAGGCGCGAGCCGCCTTGTTCAGCTTGACCCAAAAGGGCCTCATCGTGAGGTACGGCGATCGGCGCGCGAGCAACGAGATCCGACCGTCGGGATCGACGAGCCCGACCCCGGCGAAGTTGGAGATCAGGCCGGTCGGGCCAGAGTAGCTCGGGATCCTCGAGTTGGCGACCGCCACGGCCACCTCGTCCCCGACGGGTTCGACGACCTCGAGTCGACCACCCCCGCACGCGAAGGCGTACCACAGCCTCGAGCCGTCGGAGCTCCAGCTGAGCTGCATCACCTCGCTGAAGTGCCCGCCCTTGTAGCCGCTGCGCCAGAGCTCCTCCAGGGTCGCGGTGTCGAGAACGTGGATCCACGAACCCTCGCGCGTCGAGAGAGCGAGCCGGTCGCCGGAGGGAGAGAAGGCGAGGTCGGCGATGTCGTGGATGATGAACTCCATGACGGCGTCGGGGTAGCTCGTCTCGGAGAGGAGCTCCCCCGTCTTCAGACTCCACATCCGCAGGCACGACTCCCAGTGCCCTGTGGCGAGGAGCTCGCCATCGGGGTGTAGCGCCAGCGAGACGATCGCGTCGGGGCACTCGATCCGCCCCACCACTCCCGGCTCGTCGATCGGCTCTCCCGTCCTCGCGCTCCGCACGACCACGTGGCGATCGTCGGCGGTGATCAGCTGATTCCCGTCGGGACTCCAGGCGAGCTGCGGGTCGCCGGACGGATCGGGGACGACCCAGCGGTGCACGATCTCCCCGTTCGCGGTCCAGAGACTGTTGTTCCCGTGGTGGTCGGTGACCGCGAGTTGATCGCCGTCGGGTGACCAGAGCAGGAGCGAGCCGAAGTTCCAGCCGCGGTCGTACTGGTCGCCCGGAAACAGGGCCACGAGCGGTCCCGCGGTCCGAGACAACCTCTCGATCGAATCCCCCTCGAACGCCCACAGCATCACCTTTCCGTCGAGCGAGAGTCCGGCGAGCCGACTGCCGTCGGGTGAGAACACGAGCTCCCGGGCGTCGTCGGTGAGCTTCGGTTCGAGGTCGCAAAGGAGCTCGCCCGTCTCCGCGTCGATCACCTCGACGCGCCCCCCCGCGTGTCCGGCGACGACGATGCTCCCGACCGGAGCCAGGGCTGCGGCGCGCACGTACACCTCGCGATCCTCGTCGGAGGGGCTTCCGAAGCTCGTCGCACAGGCCGACAGCTCGGCGTAGAGGAGGAGGGAGAGGCAGAGCGGGAGGCGGTGTTGGGACTTCATTCTCTCGCGTCGTGCTCCGGCGGCGGCGAGGGACTCACGATTCCGGCAGGGGACGACGCGCCCTGGAACCGAGGCGGTTCGCCCGGGTTCCGCGGGAAGAGGGAAGATACGGAAGATACGGAACCTGGTTCCGTGTCGATCAATCGGGGATCAGCTGGATCAGCTGCTCCGCCTGCTCCCTCACATGGCGGTTTCGCTGCAGGGGATCCCCGGCCACTCGGGCGAGTGCATCGCGGGCGAAGACGAGCCGACTGCCGTCGTGAACGCGGGTCAGCTCGCTGACCGCCAGGCCACACTCCCACCGGTCCCCGTCGGCGAGCCCGGCGAGAATCAGCTCCTCTCCATCCGCTCGCCCGAGGATCGAGAGGCTGACGGCCGCGGCGATCCGCACCCGGCTCTCCGGATCGGCCAGGAGGTTCCGCAGGATCGGCAGGTTCCGCGGTCGATCCTCCGGCCCCTCTTCGACCAGGAGGCGAGCGGCCTCCGTGCGGGCCAGGACGTCGTCCTCGGCGGCCAGCCGTCGGTAGAACTCCTGCGCCGAAGCGGGGCCGATCTGCTTCACCGCCGCCTGAATCGTCTCGGGGCGGAGCAGCCACTCGTTCTCGCGGGGGTCGATCAGTTCCGGCTTCTCCGCCGTCCTCAGCTCGTCCCATTCCGCGCCGATGGCCTCCAGATCGCGGAGGCTCTCGTACCGCGCTTCTTGCCGCGCGATGAGCTGCATGGATCGGAACCCCGCGTGGCGACCGCGACGTTCGTCATCGCGCACGTCCACGTACAGCTCGGTGAGCAGCGGCAGGGCCTCCTCCGCCTTCAGCTCCCCCAGCGCCCACACGATCGACGCGCGGGACAGACCGCTCTCCAGGTCCAGCGCGTCGATCAGCGGCTGGAGCGACGAGGGATCACGGAGCGAGCCGCACGCTCTGGCCGCGTTGGAGCGTACGATTCGATCCTTGCTGCGAAGCGCCTCGTGCAGCAAGGGAAGGATCGGCGCACCGGCGTACTGGAACACCTGCTGGGCGAATCGCGCCGCGCCGTAGTTCGACGCGGGCCCGGGATCGTGAGGTCGAGTGTACGCCCGGAGAAGGACCTCCGAGCAGCCGGGTCGAGTCAGGAGCGATCGGGAGAGAGCCTGGAAGATCTGCTCGCGCCTCCCGTAGCCATCCGACGAGATCGGGTACTCCAGCAGCAACTCGAAGAGCTCGGGCGTCGCGTTCGGAGCCAGGACGAGGATGATCTCCTCCCTCCGGGACGAATCCCGCGTCTCCTCCAGGAGCCGCTCGATCGCGTCGATCTCCGGCAAGGTGCCCAGCCGGCCCAGCGCCAGCACCGCCTCGCGGCGAACCAGCGCGTCCGGGTCCTGGAGCAACCCTCGCAGCTCGGGGATGGCGATCACTCCACCCACCTCCCCCAGCAGCCGGGCCACGTTCAGCCGATTCGGCCCGTGCGGATCCCCGGTCAGCTCCTGGAGGGTGGACAGGAACGACTCCGGATCCGCCAGGATCAGGCTGCGCCCGCCGGCGAGCGCACGCGCGCGCAAGTAGGGGTTCGGGTCGGCGGCGAATCGGGCGAAGTCCGCCGCGGAGCGGATGGAGAGGCCAGCCTGACGAGCCTCCGCCTCCCACTGGACGTGCGGGTCGATGGTCAGCTCGACCTCGAGCTCCACGATGGCCAGGCCCGGGGGCTCGAGGCCTCGCTCGATGATGCAGAGGCCGCGCGTTCCGCAATGGTACGTCTTGTCGCGGAGCGTCTGCGCGCGGAGCAGGAAGCCCCCGAGGTAAGGCACCTGGCGGGACGGGGGGCCATACTTCTTCTCGCGGACGCGGCTCGCCTCGCTCGTGTCGAGGTAGCGCGGGACGCCCTTCTCGACGATCTTCGCCCCGGCGGCATCCCAGAGCTCCGGCGTGAAGCGCCGGTGGTTGTAGTTCCGGTGGCGGCCGTACTCGATGTCGTAGACGAGGCGCAAGCCCTCGTCCTGCTTCTCGATCCGGGCGATCTTGTCGGAGGACAATCCGTCCGACTGGTGGTAGGAGGTGACCACCGCGGTCGCGGGATCGGCCACGAGCAATCCTCCGCCGTGGTCGCCCCACGCGCTGGCGAAGAAGACCCGCTCCCCCACGGCCGCGCCGGAGACGATCCGGTTCCCGGGAAGCCCGTCGCCGCGGGTCAGCGCACAGGTGACGCGATCGGCGGAGTCGAGCACGGCGAGACCCAGGTCGGTGCAGAGCCAGCTCCTCCCGCCCGCCTCGTCGGGAACCACCGCGAACACGCAGTTGCCGGGGATGACGTTCCTGCGAGCCCCGGCCCCCACCGGGGTCTCGGTCCCATCGGACGCGATTATCGACAACCCGCTCCGCTCCTCCTGGCGATCCCAGGCGTGAGGCCCGTGGGGCCACTCGTCGCGCGGATCCTCGTAGCGCCGCGGGTAGCTGTCGGCCTTCCCGAGCACCAGAAGCTCCCCGGGTGTGAGGAGCAGCGTGCGGCTAGGGCTGTCCAGCTGGCGGACGAGGAGGTCGGCGGAGACCGCGTGTGTGCTCTCCAGCTCCGCGCGCTGGATCGGTCGGGACCAGGACAGGGTCCCCCGCCGGAGCTCGACGGGTAGCGCGCTCGAGATCGGTTCGTTCGACGGATCCCAGGGAGCACTGATCTCGACGAGGACGCCACGGGCCTCGTCCAGAACGTAGTTCGGATACCCCGCTCCAAACACCAGCCGCCCCTCGTCCGTTCCGTAGAGAGAGAACGGCCCGTTGATGCACGGCGCCTTTCGCCGTGGCTTCGTCTCGATTCGCAACACCGTGATGGCGAGCGTGTCGCGATCGATGATGCAGGGCCGATCGTAGAGGCTGTCGTTCACCCACACGCTACCGAACAGCACATCGTCCACGAGCACGACGAGCCCGACGTCGCTCCGCCCGTTCCGGACGGGAGCCCAGGTATCCGCTTTCCGATCGTAGCGCCGCAGCCCCGGACCGCCATCGACCCAGACGTACCGATCGTCGATCAGCAGTTGACCGAACGCGCTCCGTTCTCCCCGGTGCAGCTCGCGGGCAGAGTAGGCGCGGAGCTCCAGGGTCTTCGTGTCGAGCCGCTGCACGTTTCGCTTCGTACTGATCCACAGCTCCTGGCCATCCAGCGCGAGGTCCTGGACTCCGTTGTCGAACCGATGGCTCGCCGGCTGGTCCGCTCTGGTGTGGATGGAGCGCCGGCTGTCCGGCAGGTCCCCGTGCAACCAGAGGTGGCCGACCGACCAGTTCGAGCAGTCGATCCGGTAGAGACCCCGGGGCGTGCCGACCCAGGCGAGGCCGTCATCGGTGACGATCACCCGGGCCGCTTCGGCGAGGGCGACCCGGATCACCGGCTGGCCGGCGCGATCCCAGACCGCGACTCCCCACGGGTGTCCCGAGTAGAGGAAGTGCTCGTCGCGTGCGAGGCTCAGCACGGTGCGATCCGAGACGAGGAGCCGCACCTGTTCCGGCACGTTCGCCCAGCGAACCGCGGCGCCGATCTCCGCGTCCTGGAAGCTCCCGACCCGTCGCCGCGCCAGCTGCCGCCCGGCGGCGGTGTCTCCGTATCCGGAGAGAAGTTCCTCGAGCTCATCCAGCCCGGCCGGATCGGCGTGCTGGACGATCAACGTCAGGCAGGCCCCCACGTCCTCCTCGAGGTCGTTGCTGTCGCCCAGACGGTTGTCCTGGTCGGGTTCCCACCAGTTCCCGAAGGGTTTCGCTCCGGCAGCGATCCGCAGCCCCAGCGTCCGCAGTCGATCGAGCTCGCCGACCCGCTCGTACCGCCGCATCAGGCGATAGGCGAGGTCGAAGTGGTTCCGGAACTTCGTCGGGTGGTAGTCCCCATCGCCACGCACGAGCTCGAGCTCGACGTCGCTCTCCAGCAGCGACTCGAGCGCGGCGATGATCTCGCCCGCCTCGTCTCCACCTTGCAGCTCGAGCAGCTCGAGCCGAACGCTCGCGTTCTCCGGATCGGCCTCGAGGACGGCCTCGAGGAATCGCCGGTGCTCGTCCTCGCCGAGACTGCGATATCGATCGCGCCAGGACTCGAACAGGTGGCTGCGGCCCGTCCCCTTCGTCCGCTCGAGCTTCTTCGCGATCTCGTGGGCACACGCCTGACGCTCATCCAGCACCCAGAGCGCGTGGTGCCTGGCGGCGGGAACCGTCAGCCCCGGCAGCTCCGCACGCAACCACTCCCGGAACTCCGCTTCGCGCTCGATCAGCCTCGCTCGGGTCCGGAGCTCCTCCAGGCCATCCAGCCTCTCCAGCGCACTCGGATCCGCCTCGAGCCGCCGGAGATTCGCCTCGAATGCCTCCACGGGCTTGCCCAGCGCGGCGTAGATCCGGCTGAGCCGGCCGGCGATGTCCGCGTGGAGCCGGGAACGATCGTCCCCCGTTCTCACCAGGTGGAAGGCCGCCGAGTGGTGAGGGACATCGGGTCCGCGGGTCACCTCCTCGACATCGGGAAGATCCGGCTCCTGGAAGGGAAGCGAGAGCGCTCGCTCGTAGTGGCGCGCGGCCTCCTCGCCGCGCCCGGCATCCTCGCCGATCCGACCGAGCCGACAGGCGGCCGAGAGGGGATCGAAGGCCGCCTCGCGAACGTACGCTTCCTCCAGCTCCAGAGCCGCCTCCGAGCTGCCCTCGTGGAAGCGAATGCGCGCCAGCACGCGACGGAGTCGGTTCTCGCCGCCGCGAATCGACTCCTCGAGCCGGGCGATCAGCTCGGTCTCCTGCCCCTGGTCCTTGAACGCACCATGGGCGAGCCGAATGAACTCCTTCCTCGAGACCCCGCCGTAGGCACCCCCACCAGGGAATCCTCCGAGCGAGTAACCGAGAGTGGCAGGCGAACCCGGCTTCAGGTTCGGATTCCTATCCATGTCTATCGCCAGCAACGGCTCGCGAAGCACGGAGAGCGCTTCCTCGGGCCGCTCCTGTCGCTTCAGAAAGAACGCGTAGTCGAGAGCCATCTGCAGGCCGAGGCCGTCGAACCCGGCCGGTTCGAATCGTCGCTTCTCGACGAGCGGCTCTCCGGCCTCCCAGCCGATCACCACCTCGACCTGGTGGGGTTCCGAGCGCCGGCGGTGGATCTGCCAGACGCGTTCGAGCTCCGCCTCCGCTTCGACCAGCGCGTCGAGAGCGATGAACCTCCGAATGAGCCAGTTGTCGCGGTGGCTGCCTGGACCATGGCTGAAGGGCCCGACCCGGCCCGACGCGATGAACGCGACACCCGACTCGGACGGCGCGTCGGGGACGTAGCCATCCCGGGGAAGGGTGCCCTCCGCCCAGCCGTGCCCCTCCGTATCGGCCACGCGTCGCGCGGCCGCGCGATAGCTGTCCAGCGCCTCCGGGCGACGTCCGAGGGCTAGCAGGAGGTCGCCGGCGACGACCTTGCCCAGCGGCCAGGAGAGCTCTTCGAGGTGAGCCTCGAGCAGGGCGAGGTACGTCGCGGGCTCTTCCCGCGCCAGCCGCACCGCGTGATGCTGCGCGCCCGGGATCTTCAGGAAGGCGAGGAAGGCGTCCTCACGCTGGCCCACCTCCCGCAGCTGCCAGGCAGCCTGGAAGGGGTCCTTCTCTCCCCCGGGGAGCGACAGGGGCGGCCGCAGATCCTGCGCCACGGCCAGTACACAAACCATTGCGAACGGAATCATCATCACTACCTCTCGAGCACCAGGAACAGGTCCTGAGCACTGTCAGCAAGAACGATACCAGCGACCCCCGCCGGCGGGACGTAACGGGTTCGAAACAGCCCGAGGTGGCACCCTCCCGCTCCCGGACGCCCGCGGGAAGCGCGTCGAGGAGAGCGGTTGCGCACTGTCCGTCGAGCATTCCGCTCTCTTCGGGAACGCAGGTGAGGGTGCTCACCACCCGACGATCTGGTTCTCGTGCCTCCGGCGTGAGTCGTCGACCCGTGAAACCCGGCTGGCACGAACCGCCCTCGAGGGGCCAGAGTCCTCGCTTCGGAGCCTGCCCTGCGGGAGCCAGGTCGTCCGTGAGGAGCGCACCCGTGGCACCCGAGTGCAAGCGGGAGAAACCCCAATCGACATCGATGACTTCGGAGGCGGGGACGAGCAATCCACGACTGACGATCCTGCGCACTCCGCACAGGAATCGGGCGGCTGCCGATCTCACGCCGCGTACACGACCAGAATCCTCGCGCGCAAGATACCTGGAGACTCTACACTGGTCGATGTCGAGTATCATTCGACTTCGTGGATGAAGCGGTGTCACGAGGCTAGTGCAATGACCACCGAGAAGCACCTGAACAGGACGAAGAGGCTACCTCGCCTCCAGTCCACGATAGGCTTGGCCGTGGCGTGCCTCGTGTTCTCCTTGATCACGTACCATTATTGGACGGTGATCGGTGATCACGTCGTAGACGATGCTTTCATCTTCTTTCGCTACGCCGACAATCTCGTGCACGGTGACGGGTTGACCTTCAATCCCGGGGAGCGGGTGGAGGGATACACGAGCTTTCTGTGGACTCTACTCGTCGCCTTCGGCATCGCCTCGGGGCTACCTGCGCTCGGCTTCGCTCAGATCGCGGGAGTGATCCTGGCCCTCGTAACTCTGTACTTCGTCTGGCGCTCCGCCCGCATCCTGTTCGACGAGAATCCCCTCTTGAGCGCCTTCCCGCCACTCTTCCTGGCGCTCAATCGCACGTTCGTCATCTGGTCCATCGAGGCGATGGAGACCAAGTTGTACGGCGCGTGCGTCGCCGCTGCGTTCTTCTTCTGGCTGAGAGGCGCGGCGCCAAAGTCTCGGAGGATCGGATTCCCCCTGGTCGGAATGAGCTTGGGACTCGCCGCCTTGACCCGGCCTGAGGGATATCTGATCGCCGCGATGTTCTTCGCCCTGCAGCTGATCGCCTGCGTTCGGACGCGCGCCTTCGGGCAGTTCGCCGTCGAGCTCGCCAGCTGCGTTCTGCTGATAGGCGGTCACCTGGCCTTCCGGCTCGGCTACTACGGCGAGCCCTTGCCCAACACGTTCTATGCCAAGGTCAATGGAATCCAGCTGGATGCGGGCGCCCAGTATCTATGGATGCTGGTCAAGGAGAATGGATTCCTGTTCTACTCACCGATACCGATACTCGGAATCTTCGCGTGGTTGCGTACCGGTAGTTCCTCGGTGCAGAAGTGGTTCGTCATCCTCCTACCGGTGGTCACCGCCGTCTACTTGCTCCTGATCGGCGGCGACTACTTCGAGTTTCGCTTCTTCGATGTGGCGTTGCCCTTCTGGGCTTTTCTCGGCGCAGGTGGCGTTCAGTTCCTCTATCGGGTGATCTCGAGGAAGATAAGGGCCACGGCCGCCGTGGCCGCCGTGGTGCTTTCGAGCTGTGTCTTGTTCTGCAACGGGCTAACCGTGCTGCGTCCCCACCAGGGAAACAAGGTGTTGAGCAGCCCAGAACGTGAAGCACGATTCACCGAGACCTACGCCGAAACCGCTCGTTGGCTCGCCCTCAATCTCGATCCGGGGGAGTCCATCGCCATCCGGCCGGCCGGCGTCATTCCCTACCTCACCCGCGCCTATAGCCTCGATCTCTACGGGCTCAACGACTACGAGATAGCACACTCATCCGAGCTGGTCGATGAACAGCGGGTGATCGCTCATCAGCGAAAGGTCGGCCGAGACTATGCTGAAGCGAGGGGCATCACCTACTTCATCGGAAGTCCCCGCGTCGGCAATCGCCGCTGCCCTGCGGGACAGTGCACGTCGGTGGAGATTGCGCCCGGGGAGCACTTTCGCTTCTTGCCTCTGACGACGGCCGCGAAGTTCTCCAAGCGACACTACTCCCTTGATGAGCACGCGGGCTCACTGGAAGGATGGACGCCCGTGGATCGTCAACTCGACTCGGAGGGAAGGTCTTCTCGGCCCTGATCAGTCGCTACAATCGTCGCCCGGCCAGGAGCCGGGCGCAGGCTACTACTGAGGCTTCTTCTCGGCCCAGTCGATTTTGAAGTCCGGGGGAAGCCGGAGGACTTCGAAGAGACTTCCGACGAATTCGGGGTTTGTTGCGGCGCAGTTGGGGTTGACGAATTCCCAGACGATCTCCTTGCGGGGGGTGATCTCGAAGGCTCGTCCGTTGTCGGTTTCCGAGATGAGGGTGTTCCCGTTGGGGAGGCGCTGTGCAGTACCACAGGTGCGGCTGAAGAAGGGGGCTTCCTCGGTGCCGATGTAGCGCCAGACTTCCTTCTTGGTGACGGGGTTGAATTCAAGGACGGCGGAGATCTTCCCGAGGCCTCGGTTGTCGAAGAAGAGGATGTTTCCGTTCTCGAGGAGATGGGGGTCGTGCTGGTAGCGGAATTCCCCGGTGTGTGCCCAGACGATCTTCTGGGTATCGGGGTCGAGGATGGCGATGATGCTGGTCGTGAGGGCAGAGATGAGGATATTGCCCTTCTTGAATGCCGGCATGCGTTCGGCGTGCCGGCCATCGAGTACCTCGAGGGTATTGGTGTGGAAGATGTCGCGGGAATTGCGCCTGCGCGCACGCCAGAGGTCCTTGTAGGGAGATTCTTCGAAGGCGTCGAGAAGGGAGATGCGCCGCTTCTCTTCGCCATCGGGTGAGAGGATCGAAACGTAGTCTTCCAGGATCGGCTTCGTCTTGTAGAGGCGGGGGCGGAGCTTGGCTTCGCGGGTCAGGACGTAGATGTCACCATCGGGCATGACTTCGAGGTCATGGTGGGCGCGGCAGGGGTTCTCCCAGATGAGCTTCGAGTCCTTGTCGATCTTGAAGATGCCGAAGCCCTCGAAGATGGCGAGGATATCGCCGTTGTCATGGAGATAGGCGCGGCGCCAGAATTGCGTGTCCTCGTAGCTCTTGGAGACGGGGAAATCGGGCCAGACCTCCCAGAAATCGTAGGTCCATTGGTGGAGGACGTTTCCGTCCATGTCCATCAGGATGGCGGCGGGGGCGTGGCCGGAAGTGTAGAAGTTGAAGCCTGTGTGGGACCTGTCTGGTTTGTGGATGGTGATGCCGGTGTTGGCGGCGGCGGGCATGGAGCCACTGACGTACCCGACCGCCTCCAGCTGCTCCATCATCTGACGCTGCTCGTCGGTGAGTCCTGCGTCGAACTTGTGCGTGCGGTAACGACTCCATCGTCCTGCGCCAACCGCGGTTTCCTCGCGCCTTCGTCTCGCTCTCTCGCTGAGTTGGCGCTTTCCGGGAATGGACGAATCATCCAGTGCCGGGGGCTCTGTTTGAGGGGCCTTCTCGGCGACCACGGCGTCGGGTTCGAATGCGAGCTCCGTGTCTTCCCCTACATCAGGGCGCGTTGCTGGAACAAGCTCTGGTGTGGACGTGGCTTCGCCCGTCTGTCCACCGGGGGACGGTTCCGAGGCCGGAGGCGAGCAGGCGAAGAGAAAGCACCCCACAACGAGGAGACAGAATACCCGGGTTAGCGGCGCGTGGCGTGGTGGCGTCACTGTGAGGATCTCGCGTGGGGTTGCAGCCATTGGATTTTGCACGTAGGCGCATTTTATCGTTCAGGGTGAAGAGGCTGCCAGTCTCGCATGAGGGTATCCTCCAAAATGAACGTGGTGATTCACCGAGAGGAGACCTTCTCCCACTCGCTCATGCACTACGGGACGGCAGAGCCACTTCGGATCTCACCAGAGATACGGAACCATCTCCGAACGGGCCGGCCCGTTTAGAGATGGCGAGGCCGCGTCGTATCACGGATACTGCGGCCTCGGTTCGACGATCCGCCCGAGGTCGGGCGAGTTGCCAAGATCTGACCCAAGTGGAGGTGTCCCATGCTTCTGCCCATCGCTCTGCTGCTCTCCGTCATCGCGTGCTGCCTGACGCTCGACGTCTCGGACGACACGTCCGACGAGGAGCTCGTCCAGGCGAACAACGCCTTCGCCTGCGACCTCTACGGCGAGCTCCGGTCGCGGGAAGGCAACGTGCTCTTCTCGCCGTATTCGATCTTCAGCGCGCTGGCCATGTCGCGGGAGGGAGCGCGGGGGGAGACCGCACGGCAGATGGACCGCGCGCTCCACACTTCGGGAGAGAGCCTGGCGCAGCCGAGCGGCTCTCTCGCGGCGGCTCTGGAGCCGGAGTCGGTACTGAAGGACCGCTGGGATCGGAGCGCGGGAAAGGTCCCGGCCTACGAGCTGTCGGTCGCCAACGCGCTCTGGGGCCAGGAAGGCCTGTCCTTCGAGGTGCCCTTCCTCGACGCCCTCGAGAAGGGCTTCGGCGCGCCCCTCCAGCGGATCGACTTCCGTCGGAGCGAGGAGGCCCGCTCCCGGATCAACCGCTGGGTGGAGAAGAACACGAAAGGACGAATCCAGGACATCGTCCCTCCGCCACTGCCGACGCCGGAGACGCTGCTGGCTCTGGCGAACGCGATCCACTTCAAGGCACAGTGGGAAGAGCAGTTCAGAAGGAGATCGACGGAGGACGCCCCGTTCGCAGTGAGCGAATCGCGCCAGGTCTCCGTGCCGATGATGCGGCAGGTGGAGACGCACGGCTACGCCGAGCTCGAGGGTGGCCAGCTGCTGGAGCTCGCCTATCGTGGAGCGCAGACCTCGATGGTGATCCTGCTGCCCACGCGAGTGGACGGCTTGCCCGAACTCGAAAGGCGGCTGAACGGGGACACGCTCGCCGGGTGGCTGCGCTCGGCGAAGGCGACCCGGGTCGCAGTTCAGCTCCCCCGCTTCGAGTTCACGACGCCGAGCGAGTTGCTGGAGCCGCTGCGGAAGCTCGGCATGGAGCACGCCTTCGACGTGCGCCAGGCCGATTTCCGCGGCATGACCGGCGAGGTGCCCCTCTTCATCGGCGCCGTCCTGCACAAGGCCTTCATCGCGGTCGACGAGGAGGGTACCGAGGCCGCGGCGGCCACGGTGGCGATGGCGCTGGGCGCGGCGGACATGGGAGAGCCGGTCTCCTTCGTGGCCGACCATCCATTCCTCTTCATGATCCGTCACCGCCCGACGGGCTGCATCCTGTTCCTCGGGCGGGTCGTGGATCCGAGCTGAGGGGAGCTGCGAGGCGCGAGCGGAGAGGTCTCACCTCTTCACGTTGTGCATCAAGAGCGGGGAGGTCCGCACGGTGACCAGCGCCTGGTAATCGACCCCCGAGAGGATCCGCACCTCCTCCATTGCGGGCAGGTGCACCGCGACGTCGGCTTTGCCGTCGCCATTCGTATCGCCGAGGGCGCAGGTGTCGATGCCGATGCTCTTGTTGCCCCGGTATCCCTTGAAAGGCAGTGCCCGGTCGGTGATCGCGTCTGCCACGGCGTGCGGTGCGGCCAGAACAGCGGCAAGCGGGAGCAAGGCCAGGGGCAGGCGGGGGGCGCTCCAGGGGTCCATGAGCCCCCGAACCGACCGGAGCGTCCTCGGTTTCGGCGGAATGGCGGAAACGGAGATGCCGTGCCCCTCAGGACCTGCTCGGAGGCTCCAGATCTGGTCTCGGCGTCGAGTCCACTGTGCTACCCCAGCGCCCGAACACCCACGGCCAGACGGCGGTGATGAGCAGCCCCCACCCGGCGATCGCCGCCTTCGGTGATCCGCCCAGCTCCCAGGCCAACGCGAGTGTCGGGTAGTTGGCCAGGCCGTGCAGCCCGATCGTCCACCAGAGGTTCCCCGTGCGCAGGTAGACCCACGCCAGGATCATCCCCTGGAACAGGAGCCGGCCCTGGTCGGCGAAGACGTCACCGAGGACCTCGTAGTCGTCCTTCATGAGCCGGTTGGGGATGTGCGGCACCGCGAAGACGACCGCGGACAGGAGCGCGGCGAGCCAGGCGGTGCGCTTCGCCCCCAGGCCGCGGGCCCGGAGCAGCAGGACGAACTGCGCCAGGAAGAGCCCGCGGTAGACCAGCTCCTCGAACAGGGCGTTGCCCAGGAACTGACCCAGCGGGTGGCCGACGACCATGCTCAGGCTCTTGCCAGGGTACCGGGCCCAGGTGAGCTCGCCGCCCAGACCGACCAGGGCGACTGCGTTGGCGAGGATCCACAGCACGAGGGTCGCGAGGATCCCGACGGGGAGCCTGGCGGGCACGAGCCCCACGTCGCGGATCCGCAGCCCCGCCAGCCGAAGGACGAGCAGCAGCAGGAGCGCGCTCGGCAAGCAAACCTGCAGCGCGGGGTGGAGCAGGCCGTCCGAGGCGTCGACCAGCGGCCTGTACAGCTCTCGCTCGGCGAACCACAGGTTGACGAACCAGCTCCACGGCAAGAGCAGGGCCAGCACGGCGACGAGCAGCCAGGTCGGGGCGCGACGGGTCTCTCGGTCGATGGGCATGATCGATTCCTGCGCGGTCGCGAGCATAGCCGATGCGACCGGGAGGCGATTCGATCACCGGGATCGGAAACGAGTAGGTTTCCAGAGCCCTCAGTCGAGATCTCGCGGTAAAGACGGGTGGTGGCGAGTGGCAGACGATCAACAACCGAGAGTGCGACTCCGTACTGCGATCAGGACTCGGAGAGGATCTCCGCCGGCCACACGTGGTCGAAGAGTGCCTCCGCCGCCCGGTTCGAGGCGCGCACGGACTCGGCGTCCGGGGCTTCGTAGTGGCAGATCATCCGGCGACGATCGGTCGAGAAGTAGCTGCGCACCCAGGTCACGCCATACTCCTCGAGGCAGGGGCCCATGCGCTCCTGCACTCCCGCGAGAGCCTCGTCGGTCAGGGGCTCCGCGAACGTCCGCTCAACGATCAGGGTGGTCATCTGGCTTCCTTCTGTTTCGGGTTCGTGTCTGATTCGCAGTGGCTCAGTATTCGTTTGGCTCGCTCGAGCTGATGTCGGCGGCCGACCGCGCGGGCAGCGTCCAGGGATTCTTCCGCCCACGTCCGCGCTCGCGCCGCATGACCGCGCCTCGCTTCGAGCTCCGCCGCCTGGTTGAGGACGGTCGAGAGCGCACCCTTGCTGTCCGTCGCCCGCAAGTCGGCCAGCGCACCCTCGAGCTCCTCGGTGGCGGCGGGTCGCTCCAGGGTGTGGCGCGCCAGCGCCATCAGGGCGTGGGCCAGTGCGGCCTCGCTGCCCTCGCCGAGGCGCCCGGCCGTGCGGGCCAGCGCCTCTTCCCGCTCGAGCGCACGAGCCGGCTCGTTCGCCGCGAGGTCGACCAGCGCGAGGCGGGAGAGGCACTCGAACGCCGCCCAGTGGTTGCCCCGCTCGCGCGCCGCCTCGTACGCGGACTCGAGCTGCGCCTTCGCCTCGACGAGCTCGCCGCGATGCCACGCCAGGAGGCCCAGGCCCCACGGCAGGTCGACCGCCACCGCGGCGGGGTCCTTCCTCGCCGCCGCTTCGCCCAGGAATCGCTCGGCCCGGGAAAGCTCGCGCTCCAGCTGCGCCAGACAACGGCCGGTGTTCGCGAGGGCCCGCGCTTCCGTCCCCGGATTCGCGTCGCGCCCCTCCTGGACCGCGGCCAGCGTTCGCTCCTCCGCGCGACTGAAGTCTCCCGACTCCTCGTCGAGCACCGACAGGAGGTAGAGTGCATTGCGCGCCGTCTCGTGCTCGCCGCGGGAGCTCGTGCTCTCGGCGAGCTTCACCAGCTCATCGTAGAGCTTGTCCCGGTTCCGCCGCCCGAGGCCGGCGTGTACCTCGATCGCCAGGAGCTCGGCGCGCAACCGACGCTCCTCGGCGGCGGTCAGGAACGGCGTGTGCCGCAATCCACGTAGTGCGTACGTCGTCGCGTCCTCGCGCGCGAACAGCCGCAAGCATCGCTCACCCGCGGACACGCAGGCACGCGCGGCGAGTTCGTGCTCGTCGGCCAGCATCGCCTGGCGCGCGAGCTCCGGCGCCAGCTCGTCGTTCGCCCGTGGATCGGTGGAGAGCAGTCGAGCGATCCTCCGGTGCAGGAGGCGGCGCGCCGGGTCGGAGAGCTCCGCGTAGGCCGCGCGCCGCACCAGGTCGTGGGCGAAGTCGTAATGGTCACGCCCTTCCGGTCTCACGAAGCCCCCGGCCTCGAGGCTCTCGGCGGCGCGGAGCAACTCCCCCGCGCGGAGCCCGGTGACCTCGGCGGCCAGCTCCATCGTGAAGCGTCGGCCGATCGCCGCGCCGACGCGCAGCAGCTCACGCTCCTCGTCACCGAGCCGATCGAGACGATCGGCGATGTAGTTCCTCAGGCGTCGCTTCGTTCCCGACTCTCCCGCCCGCGCCACCTCGAGGGCGAAGAGCGGGTTGCCGCCGGAGAGCTCGAAGATGCGAGCGGCATCGATTCCGGCGTTGATGGTGCGCACCAGCGCGAGCGTCTCCGGCTGTCCGAGCGGCGAGAGCGAGAGCTCTTCGAGCAGTTCCTCGCGCTGGAGGGCACGCTGCAATCGTCGCGCGGCCGGGTTGTCCTCCACCTCCCCCGGTCGCACGGCCGCGGCCAGCGTGATCTCCATGGTGGAGTCGCGCGCCAGCCAGGAGACGAGCGCCGCGGACACCTCGTCGATCCACTGCAGGTCGTCCAGCGCGATCACCAGCCCCCGGCCCGCATCAGTGGCGCGAAGGCGCTCGCGCACCGATTCGAACAGGCGCGCGCGGCCGCCGATCTCGTCGGCCACGGAACCCTCGCCGAGGATCTCGTTCCAGATCGCGAGCGGTCGAGCGGACTCCGCCTCGTAGGCCTTGCCGTACAACGCCTTGCTGCCGCGCTGCCGCGCTCGCTCCAGGAGGTCGGCCAGGAGGCGAGTCTTGCCGATCCCGGGCTCACCGGCGATCCACAGCACGCCCCGTCGGTCCTCGCCGCGACGGTCGAGGAAGTGCTCCAGGACGGCACACTCCTCGGCCCGGCCGAACAGTCCGACGTCGCGCACGGTCGGGGTCGCGGGAGGGGCCGGCGCCGGGTCGATCGCCATCTCGACGCGCGGCGCTTCCCGGAGCGACTGCACCGCCGCCCCGAGTGTCCCGCCCGGTGGACGTCCGAGCTCGCGCTCGAAGAGCACCCGGCAGAGCTCCGCGGCTCTCCGCGCTTCGTCTCCGCGGCCCAGCCGTCCGAGCAGCTCGACCAGCTTCGCGTGAGCCCCCTCGTCGAGTGGCTCCCGCGCGACCCAGGTACGCGCGTGGGCCAGCGCGCGGTCAGGTCGATCGTCGAAGCGGGCCGTCAACGTCGCGAGCAGCTGCGTGTGAAGGTTGCGCGCCTTCTCGCGTTCGCCCGCCAACCACTGCGCGTACGGAAAGCAGTCGTGCAGCTCGAGGCCTTCGAGGACCTCGCCGCGGAAGCACTCGACCAGCCCTTCGAGTCGGTCGGTGTCCAGCGCCGCGAAACCGTCGGCCAGCGCGGCGCGGATCTCGTTCAGGTCGACGGCGACGTCTTCGCCGTCGAAGCTCACTCGCTCGCGATCCGCCCGGATGCGCGGGGTGTCCGCATCGACGAGGGCACGCAACTTCGAGAGGCTCCAGCGCAACGCGGCGCGCGGATCGGCGGGCCCGTCCCAGAGCAGATCACACAGTCGACTACGCGAGTGTTCTCCCGACGCGAGTACGAGGTAACCGAGCAATGCGCGCGTCTTTCGCGAGGCGGGCAAGGCCTGCGGTTCACCGCCTATCGAGAGCTCCAGCTCTCCTATCAGCTTGATTTCGATCGGGTCCGACACGATTCGATCATTCTTCCTGATTCCAACGCTCGTTCCAACGATCGCTACACCGGTCGCCGTCGAAGATGCCCTCATCGACGCCGGGACGAGCTCGGCGCCACCACGACAGGAGCATCCGATGATCAAGACCTCGACCACTTTTGACGCCGTCCGTTTCAAGGAGACCACTCGTGCCCAGTGGCAGAACGCCGCCGAGGCCTGGAATGCCTGGGGACCGACGCTCTCTCGCTGGCTCGGCCCGGCGACAGAACGCATGCTGGACCTGGCGCGTGTCGGCCCCGGCACGCACGTCCTCGACGTCGCTGCCGGTGCCGGCGAACAGACCATCACCGCGGCGAGCCGCGTCGGTTCGACCGGGCGGGTTCTGGCGACCGACCTCTCGCCGAACATCCTCGACTTCGCCGCACGGGCGGCGCAGGCCGCGGGATTCACGCAAGTCGAGACGCTGGCGATCGACGGTGAGCGACTGGACACCTTGCCGGCGGAGTCCTTCGACGCGGTGATCTCGCGCGTGGGCATGATCTACTTTCCCGACCAGGAGCGCGCGCTCGCCGGAGTGCGGCATGCGCTGAAGCCCGGAGGTCGGTTCGCGGCGATCACCTACTCGACCGCCGAGCGCAACGGCTTCTTCTCGCTACCGGTCTCGATCATCCGCGACCGCGCGCAGCTCCCTCCCCCCCTTCCCGGCCAGCCCGGTCCGTTCAGCCTGGGCACGCCGGAGCTCCTGGGCGAGCTCCTCGAGCGAGCCGGCTTCCGCGACGTCGAGGTCGAGGTCGTCGAGGCCCCGCTGCGGCTCGGCGGCGCCGAGGAGTGCCTGCGCTTCGAACGCGAGTCCTTCGGCGCCCTGCACCAGATGCTCGGCGGCCTCACCGATGTGGAGCAGGAGAAGGTCTGGCGCGAGATCGAGGAGGCGCTGCGACGCTACGAGACCTCCGAGGGGTTCGTCGGTCCCTGCGAGCTGGTGATCGGCGCCGGTACGAAGTGACACCCAACCCGCGATGATTCAGCCTCCCCAGCTCCGGGGCAGGGGCGGCTCCTCGAAGAGCTGGATCACCGCTTCGTAGAAGTTGGTCGCCCCGCGGACATCGGCCTCCGCCCCGACCATGAACGGCGGCGTATTTCCGCGGGAGGCCGGCAAACCGAAGAACGGGCGCATGAAGAAGGCGACCTGACCGCCGACGAAGAGACTCAGGCCGAGCCACGCGACCACCAGCGTGCTGGCTCGAGCCCTGGAGATTTCGATCGACCGGATCAGTGCGCGCATTTGCCCGAGGAGGGCCAAGGTTCCGCCGGAGGCGACGAAGACGATGTTCAGGCCCAGGAACAGGGAGTACTCGCCGAGGCGCGAGTCGTCGGTGTGGACCAGGATCATGGCGAAAAAGAAGTTCGCCGGCGCGAGGCTCGCCAGGAGGATCGACAGATCGCGGAAGAGCGCCCAGGTCAGTCGCTGCACGCGCCGGAAGGAGAGCCCCCAGGCGAAGAACTGCCCGGTGACGAAGTACGCGAGACCGCACACCAGCCCGGTGCTCAGGAGGAGCAGCGGCAGCTTGATCAGGTTCCTCGTCGCGTAGAGCCAGCAGTGCGCGGAGCCGACGGTGAATCCGTAGACGGCGGAGCCCAGGAGGAGCACCGTCAGGGAGCGGATCATGGCAGGAGATCCAGGAGCCGGGCCATCCGATAGGTGATGAAGATGAAGAGAGCCTGCCAGAAGATGATCACCAGCGGATAGGCCGCCACGAGTCCGTGGAACCTTCGGAGGCACCGGATCAGGTGGACGATTCCGGCGACCACGGAGAACGCGAGCAGGACCACGCCGAGGTGGCCGACGGAGACGCGGGCCGATTCGGATTCGATGGTGGCGTCGAGGAACCACACGATGGGGAAGAAGCCGAAGGTGAAGAGCGCCGCGACGCAGGTGATCACCAGCCCCAGAGCCAGGTTCTGACGGATGCTGATCCGGCAGCCGATGTACGCGCCGAAGACGTGCAGAGACGGCAGACAGATCCCCAGCGAACCCACCAGCAGGACGGCTACCCGCCAGAAGCGCTCGATCCCGATCACCGCGCCGAAGGGCAGGCTGAACAGGACCGTGGCGTAGAGGAGGCCCAGCACCAGGATCACCAGGTTGTCGCCGCTGGCGATGGTCCTGGCGAGCTTCTCCTGCTCCGACAGCACCACCTCGAGCATCCGCATGGGACGGAGGAAGACGGAGCGAAGCAGGTTCGAGCCGTGGGGCTCCACGACCTCCGCCGTCGGCGGGGCGAGCTCGGCGATGGCCACCCGGCCCTGGTTCGATCGGGTGGTGGGTGGACCGGATCCCCTCGGGCTCTCGCCCGACGCGCTCTGTTCTTCATCCATGGGGCACTTCTCCGCCTCGGGGTCCCCGCTCGAACCCGCCGGAGGGAGAATGGTTCCGGGGTTTCCCGTCCTGTCCTACAGATCGAGGGTGAGCTCGCACAGGTACGGAACCGCGCTCTTCTCCGCCACAGAAGCGGTCGAGTGGTGGAGATGAACGCGGTTCCGTATCACTTGTATCCAAAACCGTCGAGAGCGCTCAGAATCAGATTTCAGCCTGGACGTGATTCCGAACGCTGACCGTCACGAAGGAAACTGTCATGTGCGCTCTCGTTGCCCTTGCCCTCCTCGCCAGCCTTTCCTCCGTCGGGCCCTCCACCACCCTGGCCTCGGGTTGCCGAGATTGCCCGGACCCGATCAGCTACTGCCTCACCTCACCGAACTCCGTCGGTCCTGGTGCACTGATCAGCTGGCAGGGAGCTCCCAGTCTCGACACCGATGACTTTCACCTGGTGGCGACCGGCTGCCCGCCAGATCAGCTGCTGATGTTCTACTACGGCGCGGGCCGGACTCAGGTCGTCTTTGGCAACGGCTGGCGCTGCGCCGATGCTGGTGGTGTCGGCCTCTTTCGTTTCCATCCGTTCTCGAGCGACAGCTCGGGTACGGCGGTGATGAAGGTCGACTACTTCCAGCCGCCCGCAGGTGGCGGACCGGGGATGTGGGTGCCCGGCGACACCTGGTACTGCCAGGCCTGGTATCGAGATCCCGCTGGAGGCGGAGCGCAGTTCAACCTCACTGACGGGCTCATGGTCTCGGTTTGCCACCGGATTTCGTACGCAGAGATGGTGTCCGTACCGGCGGGCACGTTCAGGATGGGGGCTCACACGAGACCCGGGTTCTGGAACGAGCTTCCTGTTCACACGGTGTACCTGGATGCCTTCTGGATGGATGTATACGAGGTGACCAATCAGAAGTACGCCGACTACCTGAACGTGGCCCACGCCAAGGGCAGGGTCGTGGTGTTGTTCGATCGGGTCCATCAGGTGGGCGGTGCAGGAGAGTTTCTGTGCGACACTCATGCAAGCTCGAAGCCAAGCCACATCACGTGGAATGGATTCACCTTTGGCGTGATGGGGGGGTGGGAAGAGCATCCGATGGTATGGGTGAGCTGGTACGGAGCTTGCACCTATGCAAACCAACGGAGCCGCGATCACGGTCTGACCCCGTGCTACGACGAGACGACCTGGGCCTGCGATTTTGCCGCGAACGGATACCGACTGCCGACCGAGGCGGAGTGGGAGTATGCTGCACGGGGTGGCGAGCACAATCCATACTTCAGGTATCCCTGGGGGAATACGTTCGACGGATCGAAGGCAAACTACTGGGACTCCGGCGATCCATGGGAGCCCGGCACCACGCCAGTAGGACACTACGACGGCAACCAGATACCGTCGGGTGTGGACATGGTGAATGGGTACGGTCTATACGACATGGCTGGCAACGTGCGGGAGCTCTGTTGGGATTGGTACGACCACTACTACTACTCCAGCAGCCCGAGCCGCAATCCCACCGGCCCCACATCGGGCACGCTCCGCACGATACGTAACGGGAGTTGGATCAGCGAACGTGTGAACCTGCGTTCGGCGGAACGGTGGTACGGGCCTCCTGCGGTTCCTTCTCCCTGTATTGGCTTCCGAGTCGTAGCACGCCGCTAGCCGCCTGGCTCACGAGGTGGTATGGGCGTCCACTACGATCAGGACGTAGCACGTCGCCAAGCTGCGGGTGGTCAGCAAGAGGACCTGGAGGGGAAAGGCCGCGGCCAGACGGGCCCCCGCCGACTGGCCCTTTCATCGAATACCGAGTAAGCTGGGGAGACCCCCTCCCCCCAACCTCGATTCGATGGTCCTATCCCCGTGGCGTCACCCAACCGCGGTGCCGGCAATTTGTGTCCTCCTCGCCCTGGCTGCGTGCTCGAATACCGAGCACGAACCGGCCCTACCCCCGATCCAGGCGGAGGGAACGCTCTTCAGCCTGCTCGCTCACCCGGAGAGCCGCGAAGTCATCCAGCAACGGGAGGAAGTTCCCGTTCGCCAGAACCTGATCAAGCCGCGAGGGCACGGAGCCGGGGACCACGGAGCCTATCCCGCCATCGAGGTCGCGCCGCCGTGTGAGGTCCGCTACCGCGTCCCGGCGACGCACCCGGACGCGGTGCTGCGCTTCGCGACCTGCGTGAAGTACCGCGGATACCAGGGACCAGGGCAGGTCCACTTCGATTTCGAGCTCGATGGAGTGCCGGTCCACAGCGAGTCGCTCTCCTCCTCGCAGGACCTGCCGAAGGAAGAGCGTCGCTGGTGCCACGCGGAGTTCCCGATCGGCGCCGGCGGGGAGCTGGTCATCCGTACTCGCTACGAAGGAGTCCAGGAGGTCGCGCCCAGTGCCGGCGTCGGGTTGCTCCGGGTCTGCGTCCCCTTCGAGGTCGAACGCCTTCCCGCCGCACCCGACGAGCCCAATGTCCTGGTGATCCTGATCGACACCCTGCGCGCCGACCGCCTGCACGTCTACGGCAACGAGGCTCCGACGAGCCCGGTGATGGACGCGCTGGCCGAGAACGGGCTACGCTACGAGTCGGCCTACGCACCCTCCGCGTGGACGGTCCCCTCGACCGCTTCGGTGCTCACCGGAATGAACCCGGCAGAGCACGGGCTGGGCTTCACTGCGTCCGCCTACCTCGCCGATTCGCTGATCACGCTCGCCGAATCGTTCCAGCACGGCGGCTTCACCACCGGCGCGTTCTCCTGCAACCCGCTCATCGCGTCCTCGCGCAATTTCGACCAGGGATTCGAGCACTTCGAGCTGTACGGCTGGATCGATGGAACGGAGATCTACGACGGGATCGAGACCTGGTTGCGCGAGAACGCTGACAAGCGCTTCTTCCTCTACCTGCACTTCGTCGAGCCGCACTACCGGTACGAGCCCGACCCGCCATTCCTGGAGAAGTTCGCCGGCGCACCTCCTGAGGGGTACGAGGACGTCGAGCTGATGCACGTGATGCCGGACTGGTACGCCGACCCCGCGGCGGACCTGCAGGAGCTCCTCACCATCCGCGACTACCAGTTGAAGCTCTACGACGCGGAGATCGCCGAGGTCGACTCGGTGATCGGTCGCCTGCAAAAGCTCCTCGACGAGCTCGGCATCGGGCAGAACACGGTCGTGGCGGTGACCAGCGACCACGGCGAGGAGTTCCTCGAGCACGGCTGGGGCGGACACCACAACCAGCTCTTCGACGAGACGACTCGCGTTCCCCTCATCCTCGCCGGGCCCGGAATCCCGGTCGGCGAGGTGCGCAAGGAACGAGTGGAGAACCGCCACCTGGGCGGGACACTTCTGCGGCTGTGCCGACTCGAGGTTCCTGAGGGCCTCGACGGCCCCGACCTGGTGCAAGCCGAGGACGCGGAGACGCTCGTGAAATCTCCCGTGTTCATGACCACCGGCAAGGGGAACTGGGTCGACCTCGAGACCAAGAGCCGCGTCGAGCTCGGCCAGTTCCACAGCGTCATCCACGACAACTGGCGGATGATCTGGTGCCCGAACGTGAAGGGCGGTGAGCAGTTCTTCGCACTCTACGACCTCGAGAAGGACCCCGATGCCCACAACGACCTCGCCGCCGGGAATCCCGAGCGCGTGCGGATGATGACGCGACTGATCAACAACTGGATCGGTGAGAGCCTGAAACGTCGCCCGGAGCTGGTGCCGCCGATGGACGAGACCACCAAGCTGCTCCAGGGGATCGGGTACGTGGAGGTCGGCGGGGACTAGACCCGGCGGAGTGCGTCGGGCCGGCATCCACGGCTGGTGAGGGTGGTGAGAGCAACCGCAGGGTGTCTCCTACTCCATCTCTTCCAGACGGCGCCACGCCTCCCGTTTCCCCAACGCTCGTACCGCACCCCACGCAGCCAGCTGCTTCGCCGCGGGGCGCGTCTTCCCGCTTTCCCAGTTGTAGATCGTCAGCGCGGAAACACCGACGAGGGCCGCGTAGTCGGCCTGGGACAGCTCGAGCTTTTCGCGGTGCGTTCGCAGCCACTTCGGAGAGAAACGCACGGCAGCCGCATCGGCGATGGGCGCAGGGGACGCTCCTTTCTTGTCAACGCGCTCCAGCGAGGCGATTCTCTTCGCCTGATCGCGCAGCTGCCGTTTCAGCTCGGCAATCTCGCGACGGTGTCGGGTCGTCGACTTCTTGGTTGCGGCGAGCTCCGCCTTGACCTCCTTGCGCGCGAGACGGCTGATCTCGGCCTTGAGGACGGTGGCTATGTTGGGCATGAGGGCTCCGGTGTAACACGGGTATTCGGAGTTGGATTGCTGACACCGTAGATCCGGGCGGGGCGGGCATCAACGAGCTGGTGAGATCGACTCACGACCGCCCCGAATGCGCCCGCTGCTCCGGATCGAGACATGGAGAATGGCGAGGGGACAATATCCCCGGTATCGGCAAAAGACCCCAGCGAGATAGGCCATTGAAAACGGAGCTGAAACAGTCTTCCGAGGGCTGTCAGGCTGAGAATCCAACCAGGTGAATCTGGAGGCCAGGCACGATTCCCGCCCGTAGTGATGGAGCTGGCCTTGAATGGAGAACCCGCACTCTCGCAGACTTCGCCACCGACGTGATGCCATCAAACTCCCAGCGATACGACCGAGGTGATCGGTTTTGCGCGGTTTCAGGTATTCATCTCATTGATCGTCCCGCCCGGGAGCGTCCGGAATCTCGGACGGTTCAGCGAGCAGGTGGCTCTCCTTCGCCTGCATCACCAGCAGGATCACGACGACCACGACTGCCGAGCAAACAGCGATGAGGATCTTCCTGTCCGTGATCTTCACCCCCTTTCGCCGGCTCGGTGAAGACGCCATCGACGGACGCGGACCAGACCGGTCCGATCGCGAACGAGTCGCGAACCTCGTCGGAGGAGCGGCTCCCGAGCGCGCGCTGCTCAGGTCTGCACGGCTGTCAGATGGACGGTTGTGAGCCTCGAGCCGGACCGGCTCCGCCGCCGCTGACCCGGACCCCGCGAACCCCTTTTCCGGAATTAGCAAGATTATCGTCATTGGATAATTCCAAAAAGATCACTACGATCATCGCATGGACCCCCTGAACAACCCCTTCAGCCCCGGCGCGGGCACGCCGCCTCCGGAGCTCGCCGGGCGCGACGATCTGCGGCGCCAGGTCGGTATCGCCCTCGAGCGGATTCGACGCGGCCGGGCGAGCAAGAGCGTGCTGCTCGTCGGGCTCCGCGGGGTGGGGAAGACCGTCCTCCTGGACCGCTTCGCCCGGGACGCCGAGCAGTCGGGGCTGCGCACCCTGCGCATCGAGGCCCCCGAGGGTCGATCGCTCCCGGCGTCCCTCGCCCCGGAGCTGCGCAAGGCGCTGACCCGGTTGTCGACGGTGGAGAAGGCCCGCGCCCTCTCCCGGCGCGCGCTCCGGGGTCTGGCCGGGTTCGCCCAGGCCCTGAGGATCCACTACAAGGACATCCAGGTCGGACTCGACTTCGAGCCGGAGCCGGGCCTCGCCGACGCCGGTGATCTCGAGCACGACCTTCAGTCCCTCTTCGAGGCGGCGGGCGCCGCGGCGCGGGCCGCCGACACCGCGCTGGTGCTGTTCGTCGACGAGCTGCAGTACGTGCCCGAGGAGCAGCTCGCCGCGCTGATCACGGCGCTGCATCGCCTGACCCAGCAGGAGCTGCCCGTCGCGCTGGTGGGGGCCGGCCTGCCCCAGCTCCGCGGGCGGGTGGGCCAGGCGAAGTCCTACGCCGAGCGGCTGTTCGACTTCGCCGAGATCGGGTCACTGCCCGGCGACGACGCCCGCCGCGCGCTCGAGAAGCCCGCCCTCGCCGAGGGGGTCGCGTTCGAGGCGACCGCGCTGAACCGGATCGTCGAGGAGACGGCCGGTTATCCCTACTTCCTCCAGGAGTGGGGCAAGCACGTCTGGGACGTGGCCACCGTCTCGCCGATCACCCTGGAGGACGTCGAGTCCGCCTCCGCGTCGGCGATGGTCTCGCTCGACGAGAGCTTCTTCCGCGTACGCTTCGACCGCCTCACCCCCGCCGAGAAGCGATACCTGCGCGCGATGTCCGAACTCGGTCCCGGCCCAAACCGATCCGGCGACATCGCGGAGGTGCTGAAGCGCAAGGTCACCTCGCTCGGCCCGGTCCGGAGCAAGCTGATCGAGAAGGGGATGGTGTGGAGCCCGAGCCACGGGGACACCGCGTTCACCGTGCCGCTCTTCGACGGGTTCATGCAGCGGATCATGCCCGGGGACGACTGGTGCAAGGTGTGACTGCTCGCGAGCCGAGATCACTTCTTCTCGTTGTGCTCCATCAGCGGCGAGGTGCTCACCGTGACCAGCACCCGGAAGTCGGTTCCCGACAGGAGCCGAACCTCCTCCATCGCCGGCATGTGCACGGCGACGTCGGGCCGACCGTCGCCATTCGTATCGCCGAGGGCGCAGGCGTCGATGCCGATGCCCTTGGCGGGTAGCGCGTCGATCACCAGCGGTTGGCCGGGGAGGTCCTCGAGGTAGCCGAGCCGAAGCTCCTGCAGGAGCTCGCCCGTGGCCCCCGAGTGGAGGTGGCACATTCCCATTCCAACGTCAGTCCCCCGGTTGGCGCCGACCAGGTATTCGCGCGCGCCGTCGCCGTCGAGGTCGTCGATGACGTCGAGGCTGGTCCCTTCGGCACAATCGGGGCCCTGGTAGTAGGTGTGGCGACGGAGCTCGTCGCCCGTCTTCCCCGAGTACAGCAGTACCGCCTTGCCGGGGATCGACACCAGGACGTCATCGGTCTCATCGGCGTCGACATCTCCCAGGTCTCGCAGTACCCAGGGGCGGTACGCGGAGGCGGCCGACGGCAGCTCCGATCGCTGGAGCGAGGACAGGTCCCGGGGGTTCAGGACCTCGAGGATCCAGCGCGGCTTCCCGTTCTCCTTCACCTCTTTCGACTCGAGACACACCGCCAGCTCGGCGCGTCCGTCGCCGTCCCGATCGGGAACCAGAGCGGCCGCGGTCAGGATCGACGGGCCGGGCAGAGCTCCGTAGGTACCCTCCTCCTCCCACGCTGGCAACGGAGGTTCCGGCGCACAACCCAGTGCCCGGATCAGCTCGCCCGTGCGCCCCGAGTAGAGCAGGACGGCGGGAACGCACGACTCCGCAAACCCGCGGGGAGCGCGAACGACGACGAGGTCCGGGGTCCCGTCCCCGTCGACGTCCTCACCCCCGCCCAGGCTGCGGCCGAACTCGTCACCGGCCAGCTCACCGGCCAGCTCGTACAGCACACTCCCGTCGACCCCGGAGAAGACCCAGAGCGGTCCCCCACCGGACACGGCGAGCTCGGGTCTGCCATCGCCGTTCAGGTCGCCGACGTTCTCCAGCGCGCGACCGAAAGCGGGGCACTCGCGCGGCGGGTGCAGCGTGCGGAGGAGCGCTCCGTTCGTCCCCGAGAGGATCCAGACCCGGTCGAGGGTCGGCTCGGGAGTGACCGTCATGAAGTCGATCGCCCCGAAGCCCCGCTCCGCCACGGCCACGTCGCAGGCGCCGTCGCCGTTCACGTCACCGGCGGAGGCCACGGAGCAGCGCCGGTCGGTGGACTCGTCGGCGGCGGCCCAGGAGGTGAGCAGTGCGGCGAACAGGGAGAGCAAGCCGAGGGATGGACGGGAGGCGCGGCAGGGATCCATGGTCCTCGGAACCGCCGCGATCTCCGGAGGTTTCGCCGGAGTGGTGAATTGCGGGCGGAGAGCTCGCCTGGAACCGCCTAACCCCAGACCCACTCCATCTCCAGGAGCTCCTCGTCCCAGGGCCGGAGGATCTCCCGGACCTTCAGGTTCACCTCCGGGGGGATCCAGTAGACGGGGCTGCCGAAGAAGATAAGAGCCGCCCCATCGTCGAGGCTCTGGCGGTCGAAGGGGAGCATCTTCGGCCTCAGCTCCAGCAGCTGTCTCAGAACCGCCGCAACCTCTTCCGGGGCCTTGACCAGGATCTTGTGGTACGAGGCACCACTGGCGATGGGGCACACGCTGATCAGCACGACGCGGTCGAGGCGCTGGAACTGCAACATGACGTCATCGTCATTTCCGGGAGCCTCGTCGACCGCTTCGGGCGCCCTGACGTACGTGACCGGACCGTCGGACAACGGCCATTCGGTAGATTCGACCGCCTCGTCGGTGGACGTGCAGGCGGGTAGAACGAACAGAGCGATCGTCAAGGCGAGGATGGAAGTTCTCATGTCGTTCTGGTGCTGAGCCACGCGAGCTTCTGAGGATACAAGGATCAAAAGACCTGAACGTCTACCGCTGTGGATTTCTTCACCAGGGCTCTATCGAATCCCTTGAGAAGGAGATCCTCTGCGCCGTAGTCTTCTTCGAAGAGCCCGCGACCAGACAACTGGACGAACGTGAAGGCGAAAGCCCAAGCCGGTCAACGCGGACAACTTCAGAGATAGTACGCCCGACGTACGGGCCTTTCCCGGAGGACCTACAGAATGACCCAGACCACTGGAACGCAGAGCCTGTTCGAACGCCTCGGCGGCACCGAAGGATGTGAGGCGATCGCCTCCGCAGTCGTCGATCGCCACCTGGTGAACCCGATCATCAAGAACTACTTCTCGAAGGTCGAGGACATGCAGAAGTTCAAGGACAACGTCCGCGACTTCTTCAGCATGGGCACCGGCGGGCCGGCGCAGTACCAGGGCCTGGACATGCGCGCCGCGCACGCCGCGATGAACCTCGACGAGCGCGACCTCGTCGCGGCGATCGACGATGTGCTCGCGGTTCTCGACGAGCGAGAGATCGATCCGGCCACGCGCGCGGAAGTGCTGACGATCCTCTACACCTTCAAGGAAGAGGTGCTGTTTCAGTAGCGGGGCGCGGGTGCACGTCTGGCTCTCGCCACTCCAGCCTCAGTCGCGAGCCAGACGGCGCACTCGATCATCGGGGTCCTTCAGGCACTCCTCCCTGGCCTCGTCGAGCGCCTCGGAGCGCAGGTCGTACTCGTCGATGATCCGGAGCGCTTCCAATCGGCGATCCACGAGGTCGGATCGCAGAGCGCGCCGCAGCACGAATTCGTCCCGCCCGTTGGACCCCGCGATGTCGATCGCGTGGCGGAGGTCTCCGATCCAGCCCTGCTCCGCCTGCAGTCGGATGCGGCCGGCCCACTCGACCGCCCCGGGACCCTGCCGGGCGAACAGCTCCATCAGGCCCCCCGACCGACCGTCTTCCAATCCCTTCGCCCGGTACAGCCGAGCCTGCTCGGCACGCGTGAGCGGGACCTTCGACAGGTACGAGGCGAGGTAGTCGTAACTCGGCCAGCCGCGTCCCCACGGATCCGCCAGGGCTCCGGGGCACCACCTGATGAGCTCGCCAGGTCGTTCGCCAAGGGCGCCCAGGACGTGCAGAGCAGTCATGACGGAATCGTCGGCCTCCCTCGAGGGAAAGGCGTCCCCGCCCATGGCCAGTTTCGCGAGCTTCCGGATCGCCGGGGCCGTGTCCTCCGCGTGCTCGCGCTTCCAGCGGACCTGCAGACCGAGCTTGCACGCCTGAACGGACTCGGGATCGGACGAGTCAATTGATGGATTCCCACGCAGGCCGACCGTGAAGGCTCGGAACCACCACCGCCAGTCGTCCGGTCCAAGCCGGGCGAGCAGGTCGGCGGAGAGCCCCAGATCGGCGTCGGCACCTTCTTCGGCGGCGGCAACCGCGTGGACGAGGGGACGCTGGTCCGGGGCTCGTTCGTACGCACGCCGAAACGCCTCCAGCGACGGTTCCGTGTGGCCCCGAACCCGGGGAAACCACTCGAGCACGGTTTGATCGCCGAGATCGACGGTCTGCAGCGCAGAGATGTACGCCTGTTCCCACTCCGGCGCGATCTCCTCCCAGAGGGCCAGCCAGTAGATCGAGCGCAACCCGAGCGTATCTCTCCGGGAGGTCAGCGAGAGGAGCGAATCCCGCAACGCTCGACGCTGGTCGGAATCCTTCACCCCGATCCATCCGATCGTGTCGACTTCCTCGGACAAAGGAGCTCGCTGTTTCCACTCGCGGACCGAAGCTCGCAGCGTGGCGAGCAGGCATCGCTCGACCGCGGGATCGAGGGGTGTCGAGTCATCGGGATCCGGCGCCAGGTCCGTGCTCCAGAAGCGATGAACCCGCGCGATGGGCGTCCAGACGGTTCGTGGATGCAGCGTGGTCTCGACCGGATACTGTGCAAGCAGCTCCAGCCAGCCCGCCACCCCGTTCCACGTCCAGGTGAGCTGCCTCCACGCGGTGAGCCGGAGCCCGTCGTCCTCGTCCGGTGCGGTGGCGATCTCGAGCAACGCGTGCGAGACCTTCGTGCCCACCCGGCCGTGAATGATGCTGATCGCTCGGCTACGAGCCCACTTCTCGGGAATGAGGAAGGCCGTCCGACCATCCCCCAGGTCCAGGGACGTGCCGGTCCCCGGATCGGCGACCTCATCTCCCGCGCGATGGAGGCTCCGCAGGAGGTGTTGTGCGATCGCCGCGCTGCGCTCGGGATCCCAGCCGAGGATGGCCCCGGCGCTCGCCGCGCGGACGGGATCCTCCGAGTCCAGCGCCTCCTCCAGCTGGGCGATCGTCAACCCGCCCACTCCGGAGGGCACCGCCACGCGATCGCCCAGCCCTCCCATCGCGGCTTCCATCTCGGGTGGAAGCGAAACGGTCATGTCGCGCGGTCTTTCGTCGCGCTCGGGAAGATCCTCCCGGATCTCGAATCCGGCTCCCCAGGTGCCGAGGATCGTCTCGACGTCCCTACGCATCCAGGGGCTGAGATCTCCGTGGAGCAGCTCGAGCAGCAGCTCCACCAACTCCTCTCGCCGCGATTCGGAGTCCGAGCACGAGTGGTAGCAGCACCACAACGCGTCCCGGGACCGGCCTCCACTCTCGCGTAGCTCGGAGAGCCACTCCTCGGCACTTCGAGAAACATGGTCCACGCCCGGGACGATGTCGGACTTCTGTTTCGCTTGCAGCGCATCGAGCGGAGATGACAGCAGCAGGCAGACGCCGACCCAGAGCAGCCAGTCTCGCCGGGATCGACTCCTACCCTGCATCTTCACTTCTCCTGCAGTGCCTGCAACCGGAACGGTGAGAACGTGTATCGCCCGTGGTACACCGGCCAGACCAGCGACGCGAACTCCCCCTCCAAACCGGTCCCCACCTTGATGTTCCACTCGAAGAGCGGACCGCAGCCACCCAGCACGAAGCCCTGGTGAACGACGAGCTCCTGACCGGCGGTCGGCAGTCCCTGGTACACGAGCAGCCCGTCCGTCGTGATGCCGAGCACGTCGTCGAGGAAGATCCCGGGAAGCGTCAGCTCGTGTAGTCTGGCCCCCGTGTCGAGGGAGTAGCAGCCGAGAGTCCCGCCAGGCCCGCGGGCACAGATTCGCAAGCCGTCGTGGTACGGGACGGCATCGTGCAAGCCCCGCAGGACCCGGCTCGACAGGACGACGAGGTCAAAGATCTCGACACCCCGCTCGACGTTACGGAAGAGCTCCCGGCCGATCCCCCACCGTTGTCCGAGTTTGCTGTCCGTGGTCGTCGCGGGCTCGAGCTCCCCGGAGTCCACGGCGAGGATCACTGTCTTGAATCTCGGGTTGAACGAATCGCCCTCCCGACTGGGCAACTGCACGGCGACGAGCTCACCGCTCTGGTGCATCACCGGGCAAGGACGCCAGGGCGCGACCGACCAGACGGTCACGAAGTCCATCTCCCAGCGAATCAGCTCCGTGTCCTCCTCGGTTGCGACCTCGAGCACTCTCAACGACCAGTGTGCCCACCCCTTCGTGAGGTACGCGATCTTCCCGTCCAGACTCGGTGCGCTGATCCCGATCGCCGACTCACTCAACGGGATCGTCGAACGCTGTTGGGAGGGCAGATCCACGACCTCGATCTCATCGGAGTCCTGATAGCCCCTCCCGAGCACGAGCGTGCCCTCGCACACCTCTCGCAACCGGGCCGTCTCGGGCCCCTCGACCACCGGCACGTCGGACTCCTCCATCCGCGTGCCCAGCAGAATCGGGAGCAGGAACTGAGTGACCACGAACAAGGCGGCCACGACCAGAGCGACCAGAGCGACCAGGGTCAGGACGGTCAGGATCCTGGCCGTGGAGATGCCGGGCCTGCGTGGACTCATGGTTTGCAGCTCCTACTCGTTCCGGTCAGCGCGCTCAGTCCTCGTACTTCTCCAGGATCTCCTCGACCTTCTTCTTCAGGCGGCGGTCCTTCTTCCCGATCGCGTCAATCGCCCGGTAGGCGTAGCCGTGAGCCGAGTTGTTGGTGCCGGTCTCCGCCAGCACCCGCTCGAGGATCTCGAGCATTCCGGGTTCGGCGACCTCGATCGCCGCGCTGGTCGCGGCGCAGAGCATGTTGTTGGGGTTCGACCAGCCACTCTCGCGATCGAGGACCAGCTCGATCACCTCGGTGAGAATCGCCGCGGCGCCCTTCCCGCCGAGATCGGCGGTCGCCGCGATCGCCTCGGCGCGCACGTAGTCGTTGCCCCCGACGACGGCGAGTTCGAGCAGGCGCAGCGCGTCCTCGTCCTTCTCGTCGAGCTTCCCCTCACGCAGGGCCCAGAGCACCGCCAGCCGGGTGAGCGGATCCTGTTCCCACTCGAAGATCGAGAGCAGCTGCTTTGGCTTCGGCTTCTTCTTCTTCGACAGGAGCTCTCCCCACACCGCGGCTCGGACCTCGACATCGGGGCTGACGGCGTCCTCCTGCCGCCGCTTCGGCACCAGCTTCTTCAGCGCCTTGCCGAGCCGGTACTTCGGCGGCGCGGGCTTCTTCGAGCCCGCGCGCGCCGCGGCGCGCATCGCCGCCTGCACCGTATCGGCGTTGCGCGCCGAGGGTTTGCTGTCGACCCCGTCGAACGGGCGCCCGTACCCGTCGAGCAACCGCACCTGCGGATACCCCATCACGTCGAGCCGAACCGCCCACTCCGACATCTTCTGGTTCTTCGGCCAGAGCTCGTCGAAGGGTGACTCCCCCACCTTGTCGTAGCGGTGTATCGCCAGGCAGATCACCTCGCGACTGGTCTCGATCACCTCTTCCTTCGGCCAGGCCTCACGGGCCATGACGACGCAGTGCGGTCACCCCCCCGTGGCGATGTAGACGAAGACCCCGGTCTTCTCCTCGCGCGCGCGCTCGAAGGCGACCGCCGCGTCGGTCTCCCACGTGGGGCCGAGCGGCGGCCAGGGGTGTTTCGAATCCTGGGACGAAAGCGTCGCCACGAGGGCGAGAGCGAGGGTCAGGCTCATCGAAGCTCCTGGGTCGTCGGATGTTACAACCGCGAGTCCGGAGCGTAAGCGATCTCGGGGCCTCGTGCAGGCCCCCTCCTCACTTCTTCTCGTGCGGTCGCCACAGTACGTTGACGATCTTCCACTTCCCCTCGATCTTGGCCACGTGGGCGTAGTCGAGGAAGTCGACCGAGTCGATCTCGATCGTGGCGATGTTGCCGTGGGCGGCGTGGATCTTCACCTTCACCTGGCGCTCCTCGGCCGGCTTCTTGCCCGCACCCGATTTGGTGTAGCCGACGAGGTCGTCGGCGAGTGAGTACTGGAAGATCTCGCGGCCGTTGGGGAGCTTGCGCACAACCACCTTCTGCAGTCGCGGGTGCAGCGCCCTCTCGATCCGCTCGCCGCTGCCGGCGTAGAAGCCGTCGACGTAGTCCATCCCGGCCTTCTCGATCGCGGCGCGGTCCTCGTCGGTGACCTCGGCGGGCGGCTGCGGGCCGTGCGGGATCCACAGCACGTTGATGATGCGCCACTCGTCATTGATCTTCGCGACGTGCGCGTAGTCGAGGAAACCCGACGAGTCGATCGCCACCGTCGCGATGTTCCCGGTGACGGCGAAGTTCGTCACCTCGATCTTGCGCTGCTCGACCGGCGTCTTGCCGCCGTAGATCTTCGTGTACTCGATCAGGGTGTGGCGGTCCATCTTCCGCAGGACCTCGCCGCCCCACGGCGCGCGCTCCACCACGACCTTCTGCAAGCTGGCGTGCAGACCACTCTCGAGGCGGGCGGGATCGCCGGAGTAGAAGCCGTCGACGTAGTCGAGCGCGGCCTCCTCGATCAGGGCATCGGCGTCCTGATAGAGGTGCTTCGCGGCGAGGGGCAAGGTCAATCCGGCCAGGGCGAGGAGGGCGAGGAGCGGGGGGGTCGGGTTCATCGTCGGACTCCGGGTGGGGGTGCGGGTGGGATGAGGACGCTTGACGGAGGGAGAGACTACTATTGGTACCTTTCCGGTAACTTCGCTGTAGAGGCTCTCGAGGGGACGAAACGGCGAGCTGGCACGGGAAAAGATAGCGTATGAGGGGTATCCTCCGCCCGTCGGCGTCCCACCAGGAGTTGAACAGAATGAAGCGTGAGATCCAGCGCTGGGTGGTCCCGGGGGCGCTCCTGCTCGTCGCCGCCGCCACCCTCTCGTGCACGCGCGGCCGCGGAGGCGGCGGCGTCATCATCGTCTCGGAACCGAGCATCACCTACCCCGCCGGGAGCGAGCTGCTCGCGGGGACGGTCGATCTGACCTGGAACGGGCTCGGCTCCCTGGCCAACGAGGTGGCGATCGAGCTGTCGCCCGATTCCGGCGACAACTTCACCACGGTGATCATCGAGTCGACCCCCGATGACGGCCTGTACCGCTGGGACACGACGGCGATCCCCGACGGCGACCTCTATCGGCTCCGGATGATCTTCACCGATACGGTCGACCACGTCCGGGCGCCGCTCGACAGCACGGCGAACTTCACCATCGACAACACCGCCCCGGTGGTGGCGCTGACCGCGCCGGTGGGAGCACTGGTGCTGGCCGAATCCGTCGACATCACCTGGAGTACGGTCGAGCTGCACCCCGGCACGGTCGAGGTACGGCTGTCCAGCGACGGGGGGACCACCTTCGCGACGGTGCTGGCCACCGGTCTGGACGACACGGAGACCTTCACCTGGGACACCAGCACCGTCGCCGACGACCTGGACTACCGGTTGCGAATCGTCGGCACCGACGCGGTCGGCAACCCCAGCACTCCCGCCGAGTCGATCGACGATCTCGCCGTGGACAACACCGCACCGACGATCGCGCTGACCAGCCCCGTCGGAGGAGAGGTGATCGGTGATAGCCACGAGATCACCTGGACCACCACCGACGCCCACCCCGGGACCGTCGAGATCCGGCTCTCCGACGACTCGGGCGGCACGTACGACACCGTCATCGCCGCGGCGGCGCCCGACACCGGCAGCTACGTCTGGGACTCGAGCGCGATTCTCGAAGCGGGCGCGTACCGGATCCGCGTGGAGCCGACCGACGAGGTCGGCTGGCCCGGGGCGAGCGATGACTCCCCAGCCGACTTCTCCGTCGCGCACGTGCCGATGGTCGCGGGGCCGGCGCTCTTCCGCGATGAGAACGGCAACGGTCTCGCCGACGCCGGCGATACGCTGGTGGTGCCCTTCGACCGGGCGGTCGCCGTGAACGGGGCGACCGAGAGCGACTTCGACCTCCCGGTCAGCGGCGACACCTTCGGCGCGGGGCCGACGATCGCCGTCGGAGCCGTTCCCACCGAGGTGGTGGTCACCTTCGCCGCGGCGCCGACCTTGAAGGCGCGCCAGCACTTCGACGCGAGCTCGACGCTGGCCAACAGCGCCTCGGGGATCGACATCTCCGCGTCGATGACCGCCGACGCGATCGAGGGCGCGGTCTCCGGCGTCGACGCGGTGCCGTCGGAGATCGTCGACGTGGCACCGGGGTTCGTCGACGGCGGGCAGGTCGGCGCGGTCGCGCACGATACGAGAGCGGCAGTGCTGGGCGACGTCGATCGCGACGGGAATCCCGACCTCCTGCTCGGGCACGCCGACTCGACGGCGCAGGTCTTCACCGGCGACGGCGCGGGCGGCTTCAGCGACTCGGGACAGTCCCTGGGCGGCGGGAACACGGCGGCGCTGCTGCTCTTCGACGCCGACGGGGACGGGGACGAGGACCTCTACCTCGGCAACATCTCGACCGGCGGTGGGAACGCCGACTCGCTCTACTTCAACGAGGACGGGACCTTCTCCGATTCGCTGCAGGTGCTCGGGAACGACGACACGGTGGCGCTCGCGGTCGGGGACCTCGATGGGGATGGAGTCCTCGACGTCGTCTCGGCGACCGACGGCGGTCCCGGGAGGCTGTGGCACAACGACGGCGCGGGGACACTCAGCGATTCCGGGCAGGCGCTGGGCAGCGGGGACGCGCTCTCGGTGGCGGTCGGGGACGTCGACCGTGACGGAGACCTCGACGCGGTGTTCGGAAACGCGACGGATCCCGGCACGGTGTTCCTGAACGACGGAGAGGGGATCCTCACCGACTCGGGGCAGGCGATCGAGGCGGGACTTTCGGTGCTCGGTGACGTCGACGGCGACGGCGACCTCGACCTGGTCAAGGTGTGCCCCGGCGACGAGCTGGGGATCTGGGAGAACGCCGGGACCGGTGTCTTCGCCGACGGCGGCTTCCGCTTCGGGGACTCGGCGGTGAGCTCGCTCGCCCTCGCCGATGTCGACGGCAGCGGCTCGCTCGACGTGATCGCCGGCGTGCCGGCCGGACGCGACGAGATCTGGCTGAACGACGGTACCGGCGAGCTCACCGTCCGGGTTCGCGTCGAGACCACCGAAGCGACCGAGCAGATCGCGATCGGCGACCTCGAAGGAGATGGCGACCTCGACCTCGTCTCCGCCCCCACCGGCGCGCTGGCCCGAGCACATCTCAATTCACTGAGCGCGAGCTGGGGGACCTTCACACTGGCCTTCATCGGGCAGTCGCTCGCCGGCGGCTACACGCGCAGCTTCGCGGTGGGCGACGTCGACGGCGACGGCGACCTCGACCTCGCGCCCGGATACTCCTCGACGGTCGGGGGCAACCGGATCTTCCTGAACGACGGCGACGGGATCTTCGCCGACTCCGGGCAATCGCTGGTCACCGACGACTCCCCGGGAGTGGCGATGGGCGACATCGACGGGGACGGCGACCTCGACCTCGTTTACGGGGTGGAGAGCGAGCTGCCCAACCGCGTCTTCCTGAACGACGGTGCCGGGACGTTCGCCGACTCGGGGCAGAGCCTGGGCAGCGAGGACACGTGGCTGGTGATGCTCGGCGACGTCGACGGGGACGACGATCTCGACCTCTTCTGCGGCAACTTCGGCGGCGAGGCGGATACGATCTGGCTCAACGACGGCGCGGGGATCTTCAGCGATTCCGGGCAGAACATCAGCAACAAGACGACGCGGTCCGCGCGCTTCGGTGACATCGATGGTGACGGCGACCTCGACATCGTGGTCGGGGTGGTCTCGGGATCGGACATGGTCTACGAGAACGACGGCCTGGGAGCCTTCAGCGTCGGGCAGACGCTCTCCAGTTCGACGACCTACGCGATCGACCTCGGCGATCTCGACGGAGACGGGGACCTCGACGTGCTCGCCAGCACTCCGTCGGGTGGCAACGAGGTGTGGTTGAACGACGCGGGAGTCTTCAGCGACTCGGGTCAGTCCCTGGGCAGCAATGCGACCAACGCCGTGAACCTGGTGGACCTCGACGGCGACGGCGACCTCGACACGATCGAGACCAACTGGGCCGAGGTGAACCGAGTTTGGCTCAACGACGGAGCCGGGATCTTCAGCGGAGCGGGTGTGTCCGTCGACGCGGTCAGCTCGCGTTCCTGTGTGGTGGCCGACCTCGACGGAGATGGGGATCCCGACGCGGTATTCGGGATGATCGACGGCGATCTGGTGTTCTTGAACGAATAGGTATTCACATGATCGGTCGACCGTCACTCGGCCCGAATGTCGGGCAGAAACCACAGAGACCAGAATCAGAGCCAGAACCAGAACCAGAACCAGAGAATTAACCACAGAGGACACAGAGTTCACAGAGATCAG
>CAZCAC010000017.1:0-99672 GCA_964496575.1 uncultured Planctomycetaceae bacterium
ACACGTAGCTCACGGAGACGCGGAGCGGCACGGAGGTAACGGAGGACACGGTGAGTTCGCGACGGAAACGGAGACCACGGAGGTTTCAGACTGGTTTCGACACGGAGGGAACAGAGGGCACAGAGGAAACCCTGGTCGAGCGAACCACACACTGGAGTGATTCCATGTGCTCCGTGGGCTCTGCTTCCTCCGTGTCGAAACCAATCTGAAACCTCCGTGGTCTCCGTTTCCGTCGCGAACTCACCGTGTCCTCCGTTTCCTCCGTGCCGCTCCGCGTCTCCGTGAGCTCCGTGTGAACCCGCCGTGATCTCCGTTCCCTCCGTGTCCGAAATCCAGCGCCGCAAAGCCCGCGAAACGGAAGAAGACTAGTTCAACCGCACCGCCCGCTGGATCGGGATCGGCGGGGTCAGCTCCTGACCCTTCGTCGGTCCGGCGTGCAGCTTGCGGACCAGCCCCATTCCCTCGATCACCCGACCGAAGGCGGCAAAGCCCTGGCCGTCGGGGTTGCGCTTCCCGCCGAAGTCGAGCTCGGGCTGGTCGCCGATGCAGATGAAGAAGTGGTCGCGCGCCGTGTCGGGGCCATGGCGAACCATCGAGATCACGCCGTCGAGGTGGCGAAGGCCGGTGTCGCGAGTGCGTTCGAGCACGATCGGATCCAGGAATTCGCGCGTGGCGTCGGCACAGCCCTGGAGCACCTCGACCTTCACCGAGTCCTCCGGCTGGTTGTCGTGGCGCACCGTGCGGAAGAACTCGCCGTCGGAGTAGAACCCCTGGTGAACGTAGTGCAGAAAGTTCGCCGTGGTGACCGGCGCGTGCTCGTGGTCCAGCTCCAGCACGATCTCACCCAACGCGGTGTCGATCTGGACCTTCGGGCGTGAAGGGATCGGCTCCTCGCGCCAGCGGAAGTGCGGGAGCTTCGTGAGGTCGAGGTCCGCGAGGTGTGCGCGACCGGCCGCGTCGCGCTTCGCCGGCTTCACGTAGCGCCACTCGTGATCCCCCAGCACCTCCTCGACCAGCGCCGCCAGCTCGACATCGTACTCGCGGAGCTCGGTCCGGGTGTTGACGTGGTTGTGCAGCGAGTCGTTCTCCCGGTTGTCGTCGAACCAGTCCTGCACCGCCTCGGCCCAGTACTCGGCGCGGTCGGTCGCCGCGTAGGTGCCCGCGAAGAGTCCCTTCTCCAGCGCGTTTTCGTACGCCGCCTTCAAGCGGACGTCGAAGGTCGGGTCGAGCGTCTTCAGCGCGGAGCCGTGCACGATGTGCGCGAACTCGTGGATGAGGATGTTCTCGGTCGAGTAGGGATCGCCCGGGAAGCACAGGACGTTCTCCTCGGCGCAGGAGACCGGCGAGCCACCCAGCCCGCGCGCGCGGCGATCCCAGTAGACGCGCGGTTTCATGTCGCGCTGCTCGGGAATGTCCGTCGTGTACTCGTCGTGCGCCATCACCACCAGGAACACGCCGTTCTTCGCCAGCGCGGCGAAGATGTCGTCACGCCCCTCCAGCATCCGGCGCAGGATCCACGCCGACTCGCGCAGCGCCGCACCGGACACGCGCTTCGAACCGAGGATCGGGAAACCCGCGAGGTCGACGTGTTTCTGGTAGAAGGGATCGAGCTCCCGCTCGGCTCTCAGCGTCTCGGGAACGGGGCCGACCTCGATGGTGGGGACCTCGGAAGCCTGCCCGGGAAGCAGGAAGGGAATCAGCGAGAGCAGCGTCGTGATCGTGGGCATGGCGGGAATCCTACGCGAAACGCTGGGCCGCCCCTCAAGGCTCGTCCGCGATTCGCTCCAGCTCCACCGCCCAGGCGTGGCGGCCGACGGAACGCTGGCGGATCGCCTCCGGCACGACGATCACGGTAGCCGTACCGGTGTGGGTCCACGGCAGCACCTCGCCGGTCTCCAGCCAGCGCACCTCGCTCCCCTCCGCGGGAGCGATCGTCTCCAGCACGAATTCGGCCGGCGGCTTCGCGTCGGCGGTCGTGGCCACGTGGATGGCGAACACCGACCCTTCGTTCTTCTTCTGCGTGAAGCGCACGGCGCCCTCGACGTACGGCGGGATCGCGCGCGTCCCGTAGATCGCCCGGCCGTTGATCTCCATCCAGGCGCCGATCTCCGCCAGCCGCTCGTACGCCTCGGCGTCCAGCGTCCCCTCCGGGCTCGGGCCGATGTTGAGCAGGAAGTTGCCGCCCTTGGCCACGATGTCGACCAGGAGACCGATCAGCTCGTGCGCGGTCTTGTACTCCGGATCGCGCACCCATCCCCAGCTCGGCGACATGGTCAGGCACGTCTCCCACGGATAGGGGAGCTGCTGCTCGGGCACGCGCTGCTCCGGCGTGCGGTAGTTCTCGTACGGGCCGTGAACCGTGCGGTCGACGACGATCAAACCGGGCTGGTGCTCCCGGGCCATCTTCACGATGCGCGGCATGTCGACGTCCTGCTCCCACTCGGGGATGCGGTAGCCCCACGAGCGCACCTCGTCGTTGATCGTGTCGTTCGGGCGCACCCAGCCGCCGTCGAGCCAGAGGATGTCGACGCGACCGTAGCCGGTCATCAGCTCCTCGATCTGACCGTAGGTGAAATCGCAGAAACGTTGCCAGCGCTCGGGGTACTTGCGCGTGTCGTAGTTGTTGCAGCGGTCGGGTGTCGCCCACTCCGGCGCCCAGTAGTCTTCATGGTGCCAGTCGGGTTTGGAGAAGTAGGCGCCGGTCAGGAAGCCCTTGGCGCGGAAGGCGTCGAAGATCTCATTGGTGATGTTGGCTCGCGGGTTGAGGTGGAAGGGGCAGGAGGGATCGGTGATCGTGTAGTCGCTGAGCGCGGAGTCGAACATGCAGAAGCCGTCGTGGTGCTTGGTGGTGAAGACGACGTACTTCATCCCCGCGGCGGCGGCGGCCTTCGCCCACGGCTCGGGGTCGAACTGCTGCGGCTCGAAGGTCTCGTTCAGCGCCTGGTACTTGCGCTTGTAGTCGACGTAGTTCGCGCCGTCGCGCGAGCACCACGGCTGGTCCTCGGAGCAGATCGACCACGACTCGACGATGCCCCACTGGCTGTAGATGCCCCAGTGCATCATCAGGCCGAACTTGAGGTCCTGCCACTGCTCGAGCTTCGCGCGGACGGCGGGATCGTCGGGCCACTCGTACTCCTGGGCGGTGGCGGGGATGGTGAGGAGGAGACCGGCGGCCAGGGATTTCATCATCGGATGGGGCTTCGTCGTTGGGTTCCGGAAGCGGTAACGTACCCTCGATCGAGCCACTGCGACACCCGTTACCCCACGACCCGCCGTGAACCCAATCCGACTCGCCCTCTCGCTGATCCCGCTGCTCTGCGCCTGCGAGGGTCCTCCATCGGTCAGCGTGCTCGACTGGCCCGAGCCGGTCGCGCAGAACCGTCCCGGCCTCTACTGGTGGATCCCGGGCAGCGCCATGGACGAGGAGGACCTGACCTGGAACCTCGAGACGCTGCGCGACGCGGGCTTCGGCGGGGTGAGCATGATCTCGATCTACGGCGTGAAGGGGGAGGAGGAGCGCTTCCTCGAGTTCTTGTCGCCACGCTGGGTGGAGATGTTCGATCACGCCGCGCGCGAGGCGGAGAGGCTGGGGCTCTGGCTCGATCTGACACCGGGCGGCGGCTGGCGACTGGGCGGGCCGGAGATCGATGAGGCGCGCGGCGAGCAGCGGATCGCCGTGAGTGACGGTGGGTTGCAGCCGGAATCCGTGGGCTCGAAGGTCAAGCGTGCCGGGCCCGGTGCGACCGGCCGCGCGATCAACCCCTACTCGAAGGAGATCCTGCTCGAGTACCTCGCGAAGTTCGAGCCGGTCTTCGAGCGCGAGGGGAGCCTCCCGCCCCGCGCCTTCTACCACGACTCCTTCGAGTACCAGGGGAACTGGTGCGACGGATTCCTCGAGGCTTTCGAGGATCGTCGCGGATACGACCTCGCCGATCACGCGCTCGCGCTCTCCGGCGAGGGCGCTCCCGACACGGTGGCGCGGGTGCGCCACGACTACCGCGAGACGCTGAGCGACCTGCACCTCGAGAGCGTCGAGGCGCTGGTCGAGTGGGCGAGCCGGTACGGCGCGGAGGTGCGCCAGCAGGCGCACGGCTCGCCGACCAATCTGCTAGACGGCTACGCGCTGTGCGGCATCCCCGAGACGGAGATCTTCGGCGCGGGGGAGTTCGCCATCCCCGGTCTGCGCCGCGAGGCGGACAACGTGCGCCGCGAGCGCCCCGCTCCGCTGGTCAACCGCCTCGCCTCTTCGGCCGCGCACGTGGCCGGACGGCGGCTCGTCGCCTCGGAGACGTGCACCTGGGTGCGCAACCACTTCCGCACCGCGCTGTCGCAGGTCAAGCCGGAGGTCGATCGCCTCTTCCTAGCCGGGATCAACCACGTCTTCTTCCACGGCTGCTGCTACTCACCGAAGGACGCGGAGTGGCCGGGGTGGCTCTTCTACGCGTCGCTGCAGTGCAACCCGCGCAACGCGTTCTGGCGCGACATCGGCGCGCTGACCGCGTATGTCACGCGGTGCCAGTCGATCCTGCAGGCGGGGGTGCCGGACCAGGACCTGCTCGTGTACTGGCCGATCCACGACCTGTGGAGCGAGACCGACGATCCGCTGAATCGAAACCTGGCCGTCCATCATCCCGAGTTCCTGACCGAGAAGAGCTGGGGGCGGACGGCGCGGGCGCTGCTGGACGGCGGCTACTCCTTCGACTTCGTGTCGGACCGCCTGCTGTGCTCGGTGCGCTTCGAGGAGGATCGGCTCACCGCGAACGGCGCGAGATGGTCGGCGGTGATCGTACCGCCGACGGTGCACCTGCCGGTCGGGACGCTCGAGGCGCTGGAGGGGCTCGCGACGCAGGGCGCCACGGTGATCTTCGAGGGAGCGCTGCCCCGGGACGTCCCCGGCCTGGGGTCTCTCGAATCCCGGCGGGAGTCGCTGCGTGGCCTGCTCGACGCCCTGACCCCGAGCGCGCCCGCGAGCGGGAGCTTCGCCGAGCTGCGAGTCGGCGCGGGCCGGATCCTGGTGGGGGACGACGTCGGCTCCATGCTCGATGAGGCGGCCGTGTTGCCCGAGGAGATGGTCGCTGCCGGCCTGCGCTGCATCCGCCGTCGCCACGGTGAAGCGACGCACTACTTCATCGCCAACGAGGGACCGGCGGTCGTCGACGGCTGGATCGGACTCGCGCGCCCCGCTTCGAGCGCGGTGCTGCTCGATCCGATGACCGGGAAGAGCGGCGTCGTGCCGCTGCGAGGCGACGGGGCAGCTCCCGAGGTGCGCCTGCAGCTGCGACCGGGAGAGAGCCGCATCCTGAAGCTGCTCCTCGATTCGATCGTCGACGGTCCCGCCTGGCGCGCATCGTGCCTCGCCGGCGAACCGCGGGAGCTGGTGGGGGAGTGGCGCGTCGAGTTCACGGACGGCGGGCCGGTGCTGCCCGCTTCCTTCACCACTCTCGAGCTCGCTTCGTGGACCGAGCTCGGCGAGGAGGAGGCCGGGCGCTTCGCGGGGACGGCGCGCTATCGCCTCGAGCTGGAGCTGCCCGAGGGTGTGGCGCACGCCTGGCGGCTCGCTCTCGGCGACGTTCGCGAGAGCGCGCTTATCTTCATCGACGGAAAGCGCGTTGGCACGCTGATCGCTCACCCCTACACCCTCGACCTGCTCGGCGTGCTACGGCCGGGGCGGCACGTACTGGAGATCGAGGTCACCAACCTCTCCGCCAATCGCATCCGCGACCTCGACCGCCGCGGCGTCAACTGGAAGCGGTTCCACGACATCAACTTCGTCGATCACGAGTACCGGAAGTTCGACGCGAGCGGCTGGCCGCTGGCCCCGTCGGGACTGCTGGGGCCGGTCACCATCACGGCGCTGCGGTTCGAGTGAGGGGGAGTTTCCCTTTCGCGGAGGGTGGTAGCCTGGCCCCGGTCCATCCACATCACGGCAGCCAGGTGATCTCATACCCATTCGACAGGTTGAAGCCCGAGGTGCACGGCGAGGCGGTCGGATTGCGGTACCAGTACTGGTAGTGCCGGATGTCACCGGCGAGGACGCGGCCCTTGCTTCCGATGGAAAGCGTCGTGGCCGCGCTCCCGATGGCGTCGGACATGCGGGTCTGAATGCGGATCAGCCCGCCGCCCACGCAGCGCAGGCCGTCGCCGAAGATGATCCCGTCGCCGCCGTTCACCGCGTTTGCGCCCTGGAAGTAGAGGCCGATCTGATTCGGTTCGACCTGCGTCGTCACGAGGACGAGGGAGTCGTCACTCACGCTGGGCACGCCGCTGGCGTAGAGCCGCGCGCCTTGCGCGAAGAGGCCGTTCGCGCACCCCGATCCGAAGACGCTGCCGTCGTTGTCGTTGCCGCAGGGGCAGGGGATTCCGGAGCCGGGATCACCGTAACAGTAGGAAGAGCCCGGTGCGGAACTGAAGAGGGAGACCGCGCCGGCTTCCGAGGCGCTATCATCGTCCTGGTCGCCGTTAACGCCGGTCGAGGCGCTGTCCTCTCGGTATGCCCCGATGACCACGGTGTCGCCGGAGACGTCGACGGCCCACCCGAAGTACTCGTGCGTGTCGGTGTTGGAAGCCTTGAGATACGCTGCCTGACTCCACGCCGTCCCGCTCCGCTCGAAGACGTACGCCGCGCCGGCGGAGTAGAGGCTGTCGTCGTCCTGGTCGCCGTCGACCCCCGTGGCGCTGCTGTCCTCGAAATGGGCACCGACGACCACGGTGTCGCCGAACACCGCGACGGATATCCCGAAGAAGTCGCTGATGTCGGTGTTGGAGGCCTTGAGGTACGCTCGCTGCGTCCAGATCCTCCCGCTCCGATCGAAGACGTAAGCCGCCCCCGACTTGTGGGCGGCGAAGTTGTCCTGGTCTCCGTTCACGCCGGTGGCGCTGCTGTCCTCTCCGTAGGCCCCGACGACGGCGGTGTCGCTCCAGACTCCGACGGAAACACCGAAATGGTCCCCCGCATCGGAGTTCGAAGCCTTCAGGTAGACCTCCTGGCTCCAGGTGGTGCCGCAGCGCCCAAAAACGTAGGCCGCGCCGGCATCGTGGGCACCGTTGCCATTCTGGTGGCCGTTCACCACGTTGGTACCGCTGTCCTCCTGATCCGCGCCGACGACCACGGTGTCGCCGGAGATCGCCACCGAGCGCCCGAATCGGTCACCACTGTAGGGCCCTGCACCGACATCTGCGTTCGAAGCCTTGAGATACGCCTGCTGGTTCCAGATCCCGCCTGCGCGCACGTAGACGTAGGCCGCTCCGATTCCGTAAGCGGTGTTGTCGTTCTGGTCACCGTTCACTCCGGTGGCGTTGCTCCTCTCCCCGGGAGCCCCGATGACCACGGTGTCACCCGAGACCGCCACAGAGCAGCCGAACCAGTCGTGAACTTCGGTGTTGGAGGCCTTGAGATAGGCCTGCTGGCCCCAGGTCGCGCCATTTCGCACGAACACGTAGGCCGCGCCGGCTACGTAAGTGCTGTTGTCGGACTGGTCTCCGTTCACGCCTGTCGCGCCGCTGGCTTCTTCGCGCGCACCCACTACGATGGTGTCGCCCGACACCGCCACGGAATAACCGAACCAGTCATCGGCGTCGGTGTTGGACGCCTTGAGATAAGCCTGTTGGCTCCAATTCGAACCACTCCCCACGAAGACGTAGGCCGCTCCGGAGTCGGGTGCGCTGTTGTCATCCTGGTCACCGTTCACTCCGGTGGCATGGCTCTTTTCCCGGGGGGCACTGACGACCACGGTGCCGCCATCCGCCGCGACCGAGAAGCCGAACCAGTCGCCCGCGCCGGTGTTGGACGCCTTGATGTACGCTCGCTGCGCGATGGGGTCGATCGTCAATGGGTAGCGCGCTCCGGCCTCATCGATCTCGAGGCGCAGGCACTCACCGTCGAGCTCGAAGCTCGCCGGTAGCCGACGTCCATCGGCGTCGAAGACGCTCAACCCACAGTACGTGACGGCAGCTGCGCCGGCCTCATCCAGGAACCGCACCCCGCGCCGGTCGGAGGTGATCGATGGGCACAGGCTCCCACGAACGGCGAGGGAGAAGGTCAGGAGACGCGCGGCTCTTCCTCCATCTCGCGGAGGTCGCCGACGAACCGTGTATCCATGCTCGAAGCCGCGCGTGTCGTTCACGTACCACTCCTCGAGCACCGTGTCCCACCGGTAGCTCACGCGTCCACCCTCGGCCTTCACCTCGACCGGCCGAATCACGGCTTGCTCACTCCTCGCGAAACCGTAGCGTTCGAGCTCGAGCCCCCAGCCCCAGCCGCCTTCGTCTGGAACGGTCGAGAAGCCGCGGCCGTCGAAGAGAGTCGCCCACCGCTGCCCGGGATTGCAGGCCCGGTAGCCATACTCCATGGCGACGGCAGCGTGACGTCCCGCCTCGTAGGCTTCCCGGATACCGCGCCACTCCTCCGAGCAAAGTCCGCTGTCCGGCGGACGGTCGGCTTCTCTTTCGAACGAAGCCTCCGTCGCGCCTCTACCTTGCGAGATCGGCGTCAGGGCCCAGAAGCAGAGCAGCGGGAGTGCGGCATTCATCTTCGATGAGAAGGAAGTGGAGCATAGCACGGAGTCCTGACTCTGTACGCGAGTACCGACAGTCCGACGCGAACAGCTGGCTGTTGCCCACTTCAGGGCTGCTGGAGCCGGTCACCCTCACGGGCCTGGGGTTCGAGTGAGGGCGAGTGCCGCTTTCCGCGGCTGGTGGTAGCATGGTTCCTGTTCATCCCCTGTCTTCCGCCACCGAGGAGCTCTCCGATGATCCACACCATCCTTCCCTTCGTCGTGCTCGCCGGCTTCACCTCGCCGGCCTTCGCCCAGTGCCCGGGTGACGACATCCACGAGCCCAACCAGTCCTGCGCCACGGCGGTCGCCCTGACCGCCGGCACCACCTCGGGGCTGGCGATCCTCGGCGATGACCACGACATGTGGGCATTCACCGTGCCGCCCGGAGAGGACCTCGAGATCGACGTGCTGTTCCTCCACCCGAACGGCAACATCGAGGTCAAGCTGGTCACCAGCGACTGCAACAACCTGATCGACAGCAGCTACAGCAGCGACGACGACGAGCACGTCAGCGGGCACAACTCCGGGGCGGTACCGGAGGTCATGGTCCTGCACGTCTTCGGCATCGGGCCGAACTTCGTGTGCAACGACTACTCGCTGGCGGTGACGATCGGCCAGCCGAACATGAACGCCTACTGCTTCGCCGACCTGGGCAACCCGACCGGGAACTTCTGCCCCTGCGGTAACGAGAACGACGGCAGCGATCCCGACGGCGCGGGGTGCGCGAACGGCACTTACGCCGCCGGGGCCCGCCTCTACGGCGGCGGAGTGGCCAGCCTCGCCGCCGACAGCCTGGTGCTCTACGGGGTGCGGGGTCAGCCGAACAACTCCAGCATGTTCTTCCAGGCGCACAACGACCTCGACGGCCTTGGGGTCTTCCTCGACGACGGCATCCAGTGCGCGGGTGGCACACTGAAGCGGCTGCAGGTCAAGCTGAACAACTCGGCGGGGAATGCCAATACGACGAACGTGATCAGCGTCCGCTCGGCGAACCTGGGCGATCCCCTGCAGCCCGGCGACACGCGGTACTACCAGTGGTGGTTCCGCGACAACGTGAACCCGCCCTGCGGTCTGGGGGTCAACGATGCCAACACCTCCAATGGGTTCATGGTCACCTGGCTTCCGTAACGACCACCGTTCCGTTCGAGCTCTCGAATGGAGCACGCGCGCGGCTGCCCGATCCGCGTCACCACTCCGTCATCCTTCAACGAACATCGGGATCTGGGGCGGATCAAGTCCCGAAGGAGACCACCATGCCGATAAGAGGTACCACGCTGATTCCCATCGTTCTGTTGACCGTGGTTCCGACGCTCTCCGCCCAGAATCTCCCGGGCGCGTTGTCGGTGCCCCCCGTACCACCGACCGTCGTCACGGGCGGCTCGAGCCTCTCGCCGACGGGGACCAGTCAGCCAGCACACCGGGCCAACCTGATCGTCAACGGCGATCTCGAGATCTATGCAGGGGACGATTGCGACGACAATCTGCCCAATACTAGCTTCACCTCCTTGATGGCCAACGCGACGGCGTTTGGTGCCGCCGATGAGCTCGACGTGTACAAGGCGGGCTGCTTCGGGTTGCCCCCGGTCAGCGGGGAACGGAAGGTCGCCATGAACGGCCAACACTACGGTGCCATGGACGCCTTCTCCCTCGACCTCTCCCCCCCGGTCGTGGCCGGCACGACCTACACGATGAGCTTCTGGGTGTACTCGGACAGTACCTGGACCCCCAATCTGGGGCATATCGAGATCGGGCTCTCCGATACCGAAACCATCGCCGGCACGCTCGTGTACGCGGGCTCTTCCACGGGCTTCGATGTCTGGGAGCAGTTCACCACGACCTTCACGGCACCCGTCGACGCGAACTTCCTCACGGTCGCCCAGGCGGAGCTCGATGCCTGGACGCACGTCGACGCCTTCAGTCTCGAGCCGTCCTCGCCGGGCGTCGGCTATTGCTTCGGGGACCCCGGCGTCGATACGCCCTGTCCGTGCAACAACGACAACGATGGGAGCATCCCGGGATCCGGCTGCGACAACGGTACCTTTTCCTCCGGCGCGAAGCTCTCCGCCTCGGGAATCGCCAGCCTGAGCAACGACACGCTGGTGCTGACCGCGACGCACCTGGAGCCCTCCAACAGCGGTCTCTACTTCCAGGCGAACAATGACCGATCGCCGGGGGTGCTCTGGGGTGACGGCCTCAGCTGCGCGGGTGGCGCCCTGAAGCGGTTGCAGCTCCGCTTCTCGAGCCCGGCAGGCTCGTCCTCCACGACGATCGGCATCTCCGCCAAGGCGGGCAACATCGCAGCCGGCGATACCAAGTACTACCAGATCTGGTACCGCGATCCGGCGGGTTCGCCCTGTGGTCATGACTTCAACTCGTCCAACGGTTACGCGATCACCTGGCTGCCGTGATATGGATGGACCTGTCCCCGTCCACATCGGCCCGCATCCCTAGCCCTGCGAGGCCGATGCCGACGGCGAGCGGCTGAACGAGACCGGGCTCGAGGTGCCGCCGTCCGGTGACGGGCGGGTTCGGGTGAGCGATTGAGTGGCTCGAGGGCTGCCCGACGGGCGCCGGCGGTGTGCCGAGACAACCACGAGGTCGAGGGCCGCGTGATCTGGGCGTGGAAGCGCAACACCGTTCCAGTCGACGAGCAGCGCGAGAAGGAGCTCGTCCGCCCCAGGCGCGTGAAATCGCAGAAACTTGAAACTCTCGCGCGTCGCCGGGAAGCACATGAGTGGGGGACCGATCCGGTCCCACGACGAACTCTCTGAGCGACAGGAGACCTCGCATGGCTCGAGCTACGGATGCCGCGCCGCCCTCGGTGCTTTCGAATCTCAGCGGACTGGGGAGTGAGCTCTCCCGCCGCACTCTACTCAAGGGCGGGGCCACGGGCGCCGCCGCCCTCGGACTCGGCGCTCTCTGATCGCAGCCCGCGTCCGGCGCCATCGGCGGTCCCGGCGGCCTGGAGCCGCGCAGCGACCTGCTCATGCTCGTCAATCGCGTGTCCCAGGGCTTCACCCAGGCCTAGTGGACCAAGGCCAGCAACCTGGGCTACGTCGGGTACCTCACCAGCGTGCTCGCGGGACCGACGAGCGATCCGCCGGGCGACGCGTTCCTGGCGAAACTCCTCCCGACCATCGGCTGGACGCCGGATGAGGCGCTCACGAACTACGGCGGGAACCCGGACCTTCTCGTGCGGTGGTGCCAGCAGGCCACGATCGGGCTTTCGGTCGTGTCCGAGAGGATCCTGCTCGAGCGCATGATGGACTTCTGGTCCAACAAGCTGAACGTCTACGGCAAGAAGCCGGGTGTTGGAATCCTGAAGAACTACAGCGATTACCACATCATCCGCCCCAACGCCCTGGGCTCCGTCAAGCACTTGCTGACCGCCTTCGCCAAGGATACGTCGGTCCTGTACTACCTCGACAACGTGAACAGCTCCGGCCCGGTCCCGAACGAGAACTGGGCGCGCGAGTACCTCGAGCTGTACACCATGGGTCAGGACGACCCGATCTTCGGCGGCAGCGTCCCCCCGAACTACAAGGAGGAAGACGTACAGGCTGCCGCGGCGGCCTTCACGGGCTGGTCCTATGATCCGGCGCCCGGGCCGAACCGCGGCCTGTTCCTGTACAAGCCGGGCCAGCACCTCTCGGGCCCGAAGACGTTCATGGGCATCCGCCTGGTCCAGGACGACACGACGCCCGGCGAGGGTGATCAGGTGGTGAGCATCGTCGTGAACAGCCTCAAGACCGGGCGCGGCATGGCGGCCAAGATGATTCGCCACCTGCTGCGTCGGGACCCGACGCCGGCCCAGATCAACTCCGCCTCGCTCATCTACCGCGGCTCCGGCGTCACCGACATGGTGGGCGACATTCTCTCGCAGGCCAACGTCTCGGCGCTGACTCCCGCCGACTACCTGCTGAGCTCGCCGTCCCGCTTCATGTACCAGGCGCTGCGCGCCATGGGCGCGACCCCGGAGTGGAACGGCGTAGGCCCGCTCACCGAGCTGCAGCGCATGGGCAACGCGCCCTTCGAGTGGCCAGCGCCCGACGGATACACGGACGTGCCCGAGAAGTGGGCCGGCGGGATCTTCGCGCGCTGGGAGTTCGCGAACAAGCTCTTCACGGCACCGGACATGTCCGGACAGAACCCCGAGTTCGAGGGCGTCGTGTTCACCGACGCCGAGCTCTTGGCCAAGGTCAAGCCGTACTCGACGGTGATGGACATCATCAACAACCTCGACGACCTGTTCACGGGTGGGGTGCTCTCGGACAACGAGAAGAGCGTGCTCGAGGCGTACGTCAACGTCGCCCTCGCGCCGCCGTTCAGCGTGTCGCCTTTCCAGGTGCTACGCGAGCTCTTCGCCCTGTCCATCTCCACCCCGACCTTCCAGTACTACTAAGGGAGCGCCACCTGATGACGAACGAACTTGTGGACGAGAGAGACGAGAGTACGGTCTCCGAGGGCTCGTCGGATGCCGAGCCCGTGACGCGCCGCGGCATGCTGTCGCATTCCAGTCTGATGATGGCTGCAGGGGTTGCCAGCGCGCCCCTGTGGTTCACCAGGAGTACGGCGTCGGCCAACCCGGGCAGGGCGCAGCACACGCTGGTGATCCTGTTCCTGCGGGGCGGATGCGACGGCCTGTCGATGGTCGCGCCCAGGCTCGCGACGGGCGGGCCCGACGTGTTCTACGAGACGCAACGGCAGACCCCTGCCGGGGGCCGGCAGCTCGCCATCCCACAGCCGGGTCCCGGGAACGGCGTGATCGCCCTGACGGATTCGGCCTCGAACCAGATCCCGTGGATGCTCTCCGAGGGCGCCGCGGCCGCGTATCCGATGTACCAGGCCGGCGACCTCGCGTTCGTGCACGGTGTCGGCCTGCCGGTCGTGAACAACGGGTCGCACTTCTTCTCCCAGGACTACATGGAGGACGGCACCTTCAGCGGGACCTCCGACGGCCTGGGCTGGGCCGGTCGGGCGATGCAGGCCATCACCTCGACGCAGATCTGGCGTGGCATGGGCTACGGCAAGCTCCTGCAGCGCACGCTCTTCGGCGCGCCGAAGACGGTCGCCATCCCGGATCCCGCGAACTACGACCTCAACGGAGCGGCCGACTCGAAGGAACTGCGCAAGCTGGCCCTGGGCCTCCTGTTCAACGTCGCGGACGAACCGCTGAAGAGCACCGCCGCGGACTCCCTGGACACCGTCGAGAAGATCAACGGTCAAGGGATCTTCCTGAAGCCCAGCACGGCGACCTACCCCGACTCGGTTTTCGGTGAGCAGATGAAGAGAACCCAGCAGCTCATCCAGGCCAGCGCGGATCCGTCGATCGACGTGAACCTCGAGACGGTCATGATGGACTACGGCGACTGGGACAACCACACGCAGATGGGCCCCACGCCGACGCCGGGCGACCCCAATGGCGAGGGCATGCACAACCGGATGAAGGACGTCTTCGAGAGCATGGCGGCCTTCTACACGGACCTGAAGACCCACGCCCCGAACGCGAACTACACCCTCGCCATCGTGAGCGAGTTCGGCCGCCGCCTCACGGCCAACGGGAACGCCGGCGTCGACCACGGCAAGGGCCTCCCGATGGCCATCATGGGATCGAGCGGCGTCAACGGACAGAACGTCTTCACGATGCTGTCCGACAACAAGACCCCCGGCTGGGCCGGCCTCCAGGCCCATTCGGTCCTTCAGACCGGCAGCACGACGTCGTACAACCTGCTCGACACGATCGACTACCGCCGCGTGCTGGGCGAGATCCTCGAGAAGCGCCTCGGCCTCACGCAGGCCGAAGTCCGCGGCGTCTTCCCGGGCTACGACTACGGCCTGTTCCCCGAGACAAGTTCCGTCGGCGCCCTCCTCTGATCCACTCGGAGTCAGAACGACTTCCGCCACGTTCGCGCGCAGGATTGCCGTCTCTGGCGGCGATCCTGCACGCGAATGTGGAGGAAGCTGTCCTGGCTCCGTACTCCCGCATTCCCGTCACCGAGGACCGAGGGACGACTTCGAGGCGGAGGATGCCGCCGACCCACCTCCGGAGGTGCTCACCGACGACCGCAGCTTCGCCTCGTGAAGGCTCCTCGACGAGGCGCTGAACCACGGGCCGCGAGGGAAGAAGGGATTGTTCGAGGTGACCCGCACGCGCCAGCAGTAGGAGCGAGACCACTCCAGGCCCGTCACCGGGCAGGTGAAATCGACCGCCGCTCCGTCGGGCCCCGGCAGGCCGGGATCGTGAGGGAGGCTCTCCTCGAGCGTCGCCACGTCCCAGCTCTCGTCGTGGCGCCGGACCTCCCACACGAAGTGGAGCTCTTCCCGCCCCGCGGGGCTCCAGGCGCGCAGGCCGAAGTCGAAGGCGCCGGTCACCGCCGTGCGCCCGCCGATCGCGAGTCGCGCTGAGCCGCTCGCCTGGCTCTGAACGGGGCGGCGCGTCCTGCCGCCGTACTCGTGGTTGCCCAGGTAGACGTAGGCTTCTCCGGGGAGGCTGAGCGGTGAGAGACAAGGGGCGCCGACGATGACGTCGGAGAAGCCGTCGCCGTTCACGTCACCCGCCCGGGCGACCGAGCGGCCGGCGTCCAGGTTCGGGTCGGCCGGCACCGCGTTCCAGCTGCTGGCAGCCATGTAGCTGCCCGTGCCCGGCTGATGCGCGCACACGATGAGGAGCGGTCGGCCACCACCCGAGGTCGTTTCGAAGCCCGGGGCTCCGGCGATGATGTCGCTGAAGCCGTCACCGTTGACGTCCCCCGCGGAGTCGACCGACCAGCCCAGGAAGTGGGTCGACGCGTCGCCGAGCTCCGTATCCGCGATGACCCAGCCGGGTCCGGCGTCCTTGCCGAGGTAGAGCAGTACCCTTCCACCGTCGACGTGGGAGCCCGAGAAGCAGGGCTCACCGACGACGAGGTCGCTCCGGCCGTCGCCGTCGACGTCCCCGGCCCCCGCCAGCGAGAAGCCGAACTGCGCTCCCCAGTTGGAGGCGGGGAACAGCGTGGTTCCGAGGCCCCCGAGGCCCGACGGTCCGCCGAGGTAGACGTAGACCTTGCCCACGCCGGGTTTCGAGGGGGAGTGGTCGACCAGTGGTGCGCCGATGGCGATGTCCCCGTAGCCGTCTCCATCCACGTCGCCGATCCCGGCCACGCTCCAGCCGAAGTAATCATTGTCACCCTCGCCAGCAGCGGTCCACGACGGCGTGGAACCGTAGCCCGCGGGTGATCCCAGGTAGACGCACACCTCACCGATAGAGCTGTTGGTGTCCGGAGCCCCGGCGATCAGATCGGCGCAGCCGTCCCCGTTCACGTCGCCTCCCGCGACCGACCACCCGAGCGACGCGAAGGCGGAGAGTCCCTCCAGGATCCGTGGCGTGCCGGAGAGACCCGTCTCGGACCCGGCGAAGACGTAGACCGCGCCACGCGCCCACAGCGTCGCGGAGTACACCGGTGCGCCCACGACGAGATCGTCGAAGCCGTCGCCGTTCATGTCGCCCACGGAAGCGACGGAGTAGCCGAACCACTCCGTACCGGCGGGGGTGAACTGCCAGTCGGGCTGGATCAGCTCGCCCGAGAAGTCCACGCTCCCGTAGTAGACCCTCACCGTCCCGGTCCCGCCCTCGGACGGGCTGCCGACGACGATGTCGTCGAAGCCGTCGCCGTTCAGGTCGCCGGCGGAGTGCACCGCTTCACCGAAGTCCTTCTCGGCGACCGGCGCCAGCTTTGCGTCGTGAGCACCCTGCAGGGCAGCGCCCGTCCAGTAGCCCACGATGACGAATCCTTCGTCGGTGAAGTCACCGTCGAAACCGGGTGCACCGACCAGGTAGTCGCTGAAGCCGTCCCCGTCGATGTCGCCGGCTGTCGCCACCGCCGTGGCCCAGCCGATGCCGCTGATGTTCATCGAGTGGATGGGACCGACCAGCCCGAGGGCGGAGCCGGCGTACAGGAGCTGCTCGCCGGGATTGGTCGTTCCCGGTCCGCCGACGATCAGGTCGGCGAAACCATCTCCTTGCAGGTCACCGGCAGTCTCGAGGGCCCAGCCCAGCCGGCGGTAGTTCTCGTCTCCCCAGAGCGTACCTCCCGCCATGCTCGAGAGTCCGGCCGGGCCGCCGAAGAAGGCGGAGACGAGACCGAGGTCCGTCCCGGGCCCGTCGACGCCGGGCGCGCCGGTGACGACGTCGGCAAAACCGTCTCCGTTGAGGTCACCCGCGGGGGCCACGGCCCACCCGAGCCACGCTCCATTCTGCGAGCCCTGCCACTCCCGGTGAGCGGCGAGCTCGACTCCCCCCGCGCTGCCTCGGTAGACCCGCACGTGCCCGCGCATTCCCGAGCTGTCCGTCCCCGGGCCGCCGATGACCACGTCGTCGAAGCCGTCGGAGTCGACGTCTCCGGCGGTGTGGACCGAGTGGCCGAACCTGCCGCCGTTGGCGGGGCCCGGGAGCTCCGCGCCGAGGGTCAGGTTCCCCGACGGAGCTCCGAGGTAGACGTAGGCGGAGCCCCGGTCGCCGTCCCGCCCGGGCGCGCCGACGATCACGTCCGCGAAACCGTCATCGTTGACGTCACCCGCGGTGCGAACCGAGAACCCGAACGCGGCGGCGTGCTCGGTGCCCAGCGCTTCCCAGACCGGCGCGGTGGCGAGCCCCGCCGGCGAACCCAGGTAGAGCGCCGCGTAGCCGAGGTTGAGCCCTCCCGAGGGGTGGATCGGCGCACCGACGATCACGTCGTCGTACCCGTCGCCGTTCACGTCTCCCGCCGTGGCCACGGCCTCGCCCAGGTGACTCCAGGTCGCGCTGCCGGCGACGCTCCAGCAGGGCAGGTTCACGTGTCCCGAGGGCGACCCGTCGTAGACGCGGACGAGCCCGTTGTTGATGAAGCCGCCACTGTCGTACTTCGGGGCGCCGACGATGATGTCGCTGTAACCGTCGCCGTTGACGTCACCGGCCGTGCCGATCGCGGATCCGAAGCCGGAGTTCCCCTGGCCGCCGTAGATGACGCCGACCTCGGCAGGGGCCGTGGTGAAGGTGCCGAGAGTCAGGAGGAGGCCCAGGAGCGCTGCCTTCGGGGAAATGGATCTCATCGTGCTGTCCTCGTCTTGCGGGGGAGTCGATCGCCCCTCGTCCGGGACGGGGCGGTTTCCACCCACATCCGGCCCGGGCCCCGGACGTCACGCCCGGAAGCGAGAATCCTCCGGTGGGGCGGATCGCGGATCCCCGGCGGAACCGGGCGCCGGAGCGTGCTAGCCTGGATCCGCGCCGGTCTCCCGGCGACCGCCGGCACGCGCTCACGACACAGGCCTTCCCCATTCCTCGAGCTCCACCTCACCCCGTGACCGATCCGCACTTTCACACCACCCGCTGGTCCGTCGTGCGGGGGGCCGGGCACGCCGGGGCCGAGGCCCGGCGGGAGGCGCTCGAGGCGCTCTGCTCCAGCTACTGGTACCCGCTCTTCGCCTACCTGCGCCGGGCCGGCCGGGAGCCGGACCGGGCGGCGGACCTGGTGCAGGGGCTCTTCGCCCGGCTCCTCGCGGGAGAGGGACTGAAGACGGTGGAGCCGCAGGGGGGACGGTTCCGGGCGTGGCTCCTCGTCGCCCTGCGCAACCACGAGCGGGACTTGCTCGAACAGGAGGGAGCCCAGCGGCGCGGAGGAGGGCGCGCGCCGGTCTCGATCGACGCCCTGGGAGGGGAGCGCCGCTACGAGATCGAAGCTCCCCGGGCGGAACAGCCCGACGCCTTCTTCGAACGGACCTGGGCGCGGCAGGTCCTGGAGAATGCACGGCTGAACCTGAAGGCCGAGTACGAGCGGGACGGGCGGGGTGCGGTCTTCGAGACCCTCGGGGCGATCTTGCGGACGGGAGAGGGTCCGCCGGAGCGGGAGGAGCTGGCGAAGAAACTGGGGCTTTCCTCGGTGGCCCTGCGAGTGGCCGTCCATCGCCTGCGCAGCCGTTACCGGGTCGCCGTGCTGGAAGAAGTGCGCTCCACCCTGGGGGAAGACGTGGACCCGGGGAGCGAGCTCGATCACCTGTTGCAGGCGGTGGGAGCGGGGCGAGAGTCCGTGCCCGGATCCGGACCGCCGTGATCGACGAGAAATCCCGCGCGGCCGGTAACATCTGCGTCGGAATCCCGTGGGTGAGGTCGGACGACCCCTGACCACCCGCAGCGGAGATCGACAGATGACCGAGGAACAGGACCCTGACCAGGTGGGTGCCCAGCACCTGCGCGCGGCGGCCGACGCCATCGACGACCTCGACGCGCTGCGGGAGAAGCTGCGAGCGCGGCTGCCCGGCTACGAGCTCCTCGGCTGCCTGGGGCGGGGGGGCGTGGGCGCCGTGTTCGCGGCGCGGCAGGCTCGGCTGGACCGGCGGGTGGCGATCAAGGTCCTCCTCCCGCCGCCGAGCCCGATCCCGGGCTGGGAGGAGCGCTTCATGCGCGAGGCCCGGGCGCTCGCCCGCCTGACCCATCCGGGCATCGTGGCGGTGTACGACTTCGATCAGGACGGAGACCTGGCGTGGATCGTGATGGAGTACGTGGACGGCTCCAACCTGCGACAGCTGCTGACCGAAGGGAAGCTCGAGCCGGCCGAGGCCCTGGCCATCGTGCCCGATGTCTGCACCGCCCTCCAGTACGCCCACGACCGAGGAGTGGTGCACCGGGACATCAAGCCGGAGAACATCCTGATCGACGAGAGCGGGAACGTGAAGATCGCCGACTTCGGTCTCGCCAAGCTGATGGACACCGAGACCGCGGCGCGGCTCACGGCCAGCGACCAGGCGATGGGCACGCTGCGCTACATGGCGCCCGAGCAGCTGAACACGCCGAAACAGGTGGATCATCGGGCGGACATCTTCTCGCTGGGGGTCGTGCTCTACGAGATGCTCACGGGGAGCGTGCCGCAAGGCGTGGTTCAGCCGCCCTCGGAGAAGGCCCGGGTGGACGCGCGGCTGGACGAGGTGGTGATCAAGTCGCTCCAGGAGGAGCCCGAGAAGCGCTACCAGCGGGCGGGCGAGGTGAAGACCTGCCTGGAGGAGATACGCGGCGAGACGAGTCCAGCGAAGGGGACCAGCACCCCGGCAGCGCCCTTCTCCCCGGAGTCCACATCGGCGCGGGTCCTGGCCTCGGTCCTGGCCTGCTGGCTCGACGTGCTCATCCTCCTCATCGGTCTGCCGCTCTACTTCGCGTTCTGGGACGTCGGTCAGTGGGAGAGCCGTGGCTATGCGCTCCTGGCGATGGTCGCCCAGGTCCTGTTGCTGGCGGTTCCGCTCGCCGCTCGCCTCCTGGGGCAGGCGCCCTCCGGCAGCCCGATCCTGGCCGGCCTGCGCCTGATCTGCGGCGGGCTGCTGTGCGGGGGGCTGTTCCTGTGGATCGTCACCATGGAGCCCGATCCCAGATTCGATCCGTTCGATCAGAGTCCCGGCAACGCCGTGCTCATCTTCATCCTGACCGCGACCGGCATCCTGGCCGGCGTGGGTGCTCTGGGGCTGCTGTCGGCCTGGTGGTTCCGTTACCGGGTCGGCGCGCGACGCGGCGAGTAGGACCACCTCGCGCCGCCAGGCGACGCTGGAAGAGGAAAGCGATTCTGTCCGTGACATCGGGGAGGAGTTCTGGATGCAGGTAGGGGTCGCCCGGAACGGGGGGCGGCCGATTCGACTCCTCGACGACCCCACGACCTTGCGATGAGAACCAAGCCCTCGACGATCACCCTGCTCACCCCCTTCCTGATCCTCGGAGCCGTCCTGACGGGGCGCTCCACCGCCTGGGAGGTCGACCTCGACCCCGCGACCCCCAGGTCACCAGCGGACGGCGCAGTTCCCGGCGAGCTCTCCGCCGAGGACTGGGCCGGAATCCGCGAGGCCTACGAGGAGGGGCGTCACGCGGCCCACCCGGTCGAAGGTGGCCACGAGGCTCGCAACCCGGGCCAGCGGTGGCGGACCCGTTTCGACGGCCACGGCTTCACCGCGCACCCCGACGCGAGCGGCTGGACGTGGGGACTGGAGCTCGTGCGCTACGGCCTCGCCGGCAACGAGCACGAGATGACGAGCCCGACCCGCGCGCGCACCGAGGGCGGACGGGTGACCTACGACTGGGACGCGACGCTCGAGGAGTGGTACGTCAACGAGCCCCGCGGGCTCGAGCACGGCTACACCGTCCACCGGCGTCCGGCGACGGGGGAAGACGGTGGAATGGGCCCGCTCCGCTTCACGCTCGACGTGCGCGGCACGCTGCGACCGGAAGTGAGCGCCGACGGACGCGACATCCACTTCCTGGACGGCGAGCGCGCGGTGGCGCTCACCTACACGGGGCTGACCGTGATCGACGCCGACGGACGGGAGCTGGACGCGTCCTTCGAGTGTCTCGGCGAGAGCCTGCGTCTCTCCGTCGATGAGTCCGGCGCACGCTATCCGTTGACCGTCGATCCCCTCGCGCAGCGGGCCTACCTCAAGGCCTCCAACACCGGAGCTGGTGACGAGTTCGGCTCTTCGGTGGCGGTGTCGGGCGACACCGTGGTGGTCGGGGCCGTGGAGGAGGCCAGCAGTGCCACCGGCGTGAATGGCGACCAGAGCGATGACAGCGCCCCGGGTGCCGGCGCGGTCTACGTCTTCGCGCGGAGTGGGTCGAGCTGGAGCCAGGAAGCCTATCTCAAGGCCTCCAACGCCGAAGCGGGCGACTACTTCGGACGCTCGGTCTCCGTGTCGGGGGACACGGTGGTGGTCGGGGCCCATGGTGAGGACAGCAGCAGCACCGGTGTGAACGGCCACCAGGCCGACAACCACGGCTACGCCGCCGGGGCGGCCTACGTGTTCGTGCGGAGCGGGTCGAGCTGGAGCCAGCAGGCCTACCTCAAGGCCTCCAATACCGACGCCGGTGACCTCTTCGGCCTCTCCGTGTCGATCTCGGGGGACACGGCGGTGGTCGGGGCGGTCGCCGAGGGCAGCAACGCGACCGGCGTGAACGGTGACCAGAGCGATGACAGCGCTCCGGATGCCGGTGCGGCCTACATCTTCGCGCGCAACGGAACGGTCTGGAGCCAGCAAGCCTACGTCAAGGCCTCCAACACCGACGGGAACGACGAGTTCGGCTTCTCCGTGGCGGCGTCGAGCGACACGGTCGTGGTCGGAGCGATGGGGGAGGCCAGCAGCTCCACTGGAGTGAACGGGTACCAGAGTGACAACAGCTCCCCGGCGGCCGGCGCGGTCTACATCTTCGTGCGGAGCGGAACGAGCTGGATTCAGGAGGCCTACCTCAAGGCGTCCAACACCGACCCGCAGGACTTCTTCGGCCGCTCGGTGGCGGTGTCGGGGGACACGGCGGTGGTCGGGGCCATCGGGGAGGACAGCTCCACCACCGGCGTGAATGGTGACCAGGACGACGATGGGTACGCGGTGACGTGGATTCCCTGATTGCGCCAGCGGGGCCTCTGGTCCGCGATCACCGCCCGTCGCCGTGCGCGGAAATGCGAGGGAGGTCACCCCGTACTAGACCGAGAGTCGGCCTAGGTGCTCCCCGGCCTCTCGCTCCTACCCGGAACCCCCGCCGAGCAGCCTCACCATGCGCACCCTCCTCCTCCTCTCGGGATCGCTCTCCACTCTCGCCGCGGTCGCCTCGCCGGGCACGACGCAGGAAGCGGCGCCCGATCCCGAGCCGGCTCTCCGGATTCACGAGGAAGGAGCCTTCGAGGGTTACACGCTCTTTTCACCGCTGCTCTCCGACAAGGCCTTCCTGATCGACATGGCCGGGGAGGTCGTCCACACGTGGCAGACCGAGCTGGCCCCGGCCGGGTCGGTGTACCTGCTCGAGAATGGCCACCTCCTGCGCGCCGGACGGCACGAGGACAACCCGCGCTTCCGTGGAGGCGGGATCGGCGGGCGGATCCAGGAGTTCGACTGGGAGGGAAAACTGGTCTGGGACTTCCCGCTCGCGGACGACTACCTGACGCAGCATCACGACCTCGAGCCGATGCCCAACGGCAACGTGCTCGCCATCGTCTGGGAGCACCGCTACCGCGAGGACGCGATCGAGTTCGGGCGCGATCCGGAGGCGATCGGTGAGCGGGGGATGTGGGTGAACGCGATCCTCGAGATCCAGCCCCTGCCGCCCGACGACGGCGAGATCGTGTGGGAGTGGCACTGCTGGGATCACCTGATCCAGGATCGGGATCCGGACCTGGAGGGCTACGGCTCGATACCCGAGCGCCCGGGGCGCATCGACATCAACGCCGATCACCGGGACATGCCCCCCGAGACCGAGAAGCAGCGCCGCCAGCGGGAGGAGCTCGAGCGACAGATGCGCGCCCTGGGGTACACCGGCGGCGACGAGGAAGAGGACGAAGACGGCGGCAGCGCGAGCTCTTTCGGCCCACACGGAACGCTGCCCGACTGGCTGCACATGAACTCGGTCGATTACTCTCCGGAGCACGATCTTGTAGTGCTCTGCACGCCCAACCTCGGCGAGGTCTGGGTGATCGACCACTCGACGACGACCGACGAGGCGGCCTGGGAGTCGGGTGGCCGGTGGGGACAGGGTGGCGCCGTGCTCTACCGCTGGGGCAATCCCCGCCTCTGGGGCGCGGGGCACGACGGCGGTCGCCGGCTGTGGTACCAGCACGACGCCACGTGGCTTCCCGGCGAAGTGCCCGACGAGCTCCGGATGCTCATCTTCAACAACGGCAGCCTGCGACCCGGGGACCCGTACTCCTCGGTGGACGAGCTGGTCCTTCCCTTCGATCCCGAGGGGGGCTTCACCCGCGAGGAGGGCGCCGCGTTCGGACCGAAGCAGCCGGACTGGCAGTACACCGACCCCGGGACCTTCTTCTCGGGCTTCATCTCCGGTGCGCAGCGGCTGCCCAACGGGAACACGCTGATCTGCCAGGGCGCCGACGGCCGGATCTTCGAGGTCACGCACGAGAAGAAGATCGTCTGGGAGTACGTCAACCCCTACGGCGGCGAGGTCCCGGTGAGCCCGATCGCGGGAGGGGCCGGGCCCAAGGCCGTCTTCCGCGCGACGCGCATCGCTCCGGACGACCCCGCGCTCGAGGGGCGGGATCTCTGATCTTCGGCCATCCCGGAGAGCGGATCGCGCGTGCCGGTCCATCGACCCTCCGAGATGCCTCGCAGCCCCGCCCTCGGAAACCCCATGGAGAACCCGACAGGCTCGACAGCGGATCGCACGGGCCCCGTGCTCGGCGAGCAGCGCATCGCGTCCCTCGACGTGCTGCGGGGCCTCGCCGTGCTGGGGATCCTGATCATCAACATCCAGTACGGTACCTGGTCAGAATCCACCGCTATCGCCCAGCCGTCCGGCGAAACCGGACGGCTGGGCGATAGCGGCGGATTCTGACCAGGTACCGTACTTACGGAAGCCAGTCGATCTCGTAGCCGTTGGTCAGGTTGAAGTCGTTGACCCCGACACCGCACGGCGGGTTGGTGGTGGTGCGGTACCAGAGCTGGTAGCGCCTGGTGTCGCCCGCGCTCACCGCGCCCTTCGTCGCCACGTCGACCGTGGTGGAGGACTCACCCGTAGCGTCGGCGAAGCGCACCTGGAGGCGGATCAGCGCGCCCCCGGCGCAACGGAGGCCGTCACCGAAGGCCGTGCCCGCGCCGCCGGCGATCGCGTTGTCGGCCTGGAAGTAGAGGCCGGTGTTGGAGGGCTCCAGCCCGGTGGCGGAGAGGGTCAGCGTGTCGTAGCTGACGCTGGCCGTTCCTGTTCCGGTGAGCAACGCCCCGCTCGCGAAGACGCCGTTGTCGCACCCCGAGCCGGGGACCGAGCCGTCGTTGTCGTTGCTGCAGGGGCAAGGCGTGCCGCTGCCGGGGTCGCCGAAGCAGTAGCCGGTTCCCGGGTCCTCGCTGCTGTCGACCAGCGAACCGCTGCGCCGCGCGTCGTGGCGGAAGCACAGCCAGCCCTCGCCGTCCCCCGCGCCCGCGGTCAACGCGTAGGCGCGGCCGTGGTTCTGCGAGGGGTTGCTCGAGGTCGCATAGCCCCCGACCACGAAGATGTCCAGGTACCCGTCGCCGTCGAAGTCGGCGACCACTGGCGCGTTGTCCATGTCGAAGGTGTTGCCGTAGTGCGCGCCGAGGTTCGAGTTGAAGAGCAGCGCACCGTCATTCCCGCGCCGCGCCGAGAGCACGCCGTTCCCGCCCCCGTACACCACGTCCAGCACGCCATTGGCGTCGACGTCCGCGATCGCCGCGCCGCGGAACACCGAGCCGCCGTGGTTCTTGCTCCACAGCGCGCTTCCGTCGTGATTGAGGACGCCGACCCTGTCGTGCGCGGCGTAGAACACCTCGAGATGCTCGTCTCCGTCGAGATCGGCGATGGAGGTCGGGGCCCCGGCGTAGAAGGGCGTCGAGAAGCTCCACAGGTCGCTGCCGTCCTCGGCGTTGAACGCGTACACCTTGCTGTCGTAGCAGCCGATCACCAGCTCCGGCCTGCCGTCCTCGTCGAGGTCTGCAAACGAAGCGCCGTGGTACATCCAGTCGTTCGGCGTGTCGGTGTACCACAGCGTCGCGCCGTCGTTTCCGCGCAAGGCGTAGACGCGCTCGTTGCCCATCCACTCGGCGACCACCACGTCGAGCTGGCCGTCGCCGTCGACGTCGAGCACCGCGGGGGCGGACTGGATGAAGCTGCCGCTGCCCAGGTTGATGTGCCAGCAGGCGCTGCCGTCCTCGCCGTTCACGCAGTAGACGTGCCCGTAGAAGGTCCCGAAGACCACCTCCAGCTTCCCGTCGCCGTCGAGGTCGGCCACCGCCGGTGGTGAGTCGATGCTGTTGGACGCCGTCAGCTTGGTCCACTCGATCGTTCCGCTCGCGCCGTCGAAGCAGAAGACGCGACAGGTCGAGGAGCAGGGCACGATCACCTCCAGCTCTCCGTCCTGATCGACGTCGACGATCAGCGGTGAAGCGTCGTTGCAGCCGTTCGTGGGATAGGACCACAGGGTCGAGCCGTCCTCGGCGTTGAGCGCGTGGACCCTCTCGCCGTTGAAGTAGGTGCCGAAGACGATCTCCGGCTTGCCATCGCGGTCGAGGTCGCCGACTGCGGAGGAGCCGAAGGAAGGCGCGGCGAGGTCCACCCACCAGAGGATCTGGCCGGCGGGGGGCGGGGGAGCGGGCTGGTCGGATCCGCCGAGCGCGGGCGCGTAGAGGGCGAACCAGCTTCCGGCGAAGAGCGACAGGGAGATGAGCTTCTGCTTGGCGTGCATGGGATGATCGAGGTGGGGGTTCTTCTCGGGGTGGCGACAAATTCTCCACGCACCCGAGACGGGCTGTTCTGTTTCGGCGCTCTCGGCGGTGTCGCCGATCAGCGAGGTGTCTCCGCGCTCGCCGGGCGAACGCGGAAGCGGGCCGTCTTGGCCCCGTCACCGACCGTGCGGTCGGCGTTGGCCTGCAGGTGCAGGTAGAGACGTCCGTGAAAGTGCTCGAGCTCGGCGCGGGTGAGCTCGTAGCCGTCGAGCTCCTCTCCGGCCGAGTCCGTCACCAGGACGGTCACGTCGATCCGGGCGGTGGGGGCGAGTCGGTCGGTGACGTCGACCCGCTCCCCGATCCGCCAGTCCTTCGAGTGGGTTCCGTAGATGTCCCACGCGCGAGCGTGGAAACCCTCGTCCCACTCGAGCTGTACGTCGAATCCGCCTCCACCCTCGATGCTCTCGATCGAGACGCTCGTGCGCGGATCGTCGGTCCTCGCGAAGGGGCGCAGCGCCGGGTCGCCGATCAGGATCCGGTTCGCGCCGCCGCCCTGCATCACCGCCTCGCGACTAGAGTGCGGCTCGCCGGGTACGGGGAGATCGAGGTGGAGCTCGCCTTCGGCAGCGAGGAACACGTCGTCCCAGGTCGACTTGATCGTCTCCCCGAGCGAGGCGCCGGTCCGCAGCGCGAAACCCGACTCCAGGTCGACGCTGAAACCGTGGTTGGCCGCGATCGGCACCAGGAGCGCCGCGGCGCCCGCTTCCAGGAAGGCGAGGCAGAGGCTCTCCTCCGGCTCGAGCTCGTGCACCGTTACGCGATAGGTGGTTCCGAAGGTGGAGACGATGTCCCCCTCGACGAAGACGCGACAGGTCGCGCCGGAGTGGCAGGTGCCGCTCCAGAGGATCGGGGCGTCGAGCTCGAGCGCGGCGAGCTCGCTCGCCATCACGCGCGGCATCTCGCCTTCCGGATCGTGGCCGACCTTCCCGGCCTCGTAGGGCCAGTGCCTTGCGGAGTCGACGTTGCGGTGGTCGTCGAAGAGCCAGATTCCCTGCGGGTCGCCGTTGCCGGTGAGCTGGATCACCGCGGCGTCCTCGAGCAGCGGCAGCTTCTCGGCGACGAAGGCCTCGCACTCGGGGTCGTCCTCGACGATCGCGAAACCGATGCCGGGGCCCTCGAACCCCGCCGCCTTCTCGAGCTCACCGAGGTAGCTCGCCCAGATCGTCGACTTCATGCCACTGGTGACGAAGGTGTTGATCCACTTGTCGGTGCGGAGCCCCTCCTCATGCAGTCGCTTCGTCCGTCGCCACAGCTCGCGCAGCCCGGCTCCGTCCGCGTGCGTGAAGTAGCCGAAGGTGAAGTCGGGCAGCCGGTCCTCGTCGAGGCGCGCGGAGAGTAGCAGCAGCCTCCGGTGCAGGTCGATGTCGAGGAGCTCGGGGTAGAGTACGTAGAGGACCTGCTCGGGGGCCATCCGGCCGAGCGTCTCCTCCAGCGAGTCGAGGTCGCCGGCGTCGGCCTCGAGCTGCTCGGCGCCGTGGTACTCGGCCACCTGCCCCGCGACCTGCGCGAAGGCCCCGTACCGGGGATCCCCTTCCTCCAGTTCCAGGATCACCACCAGGTACGGACCCGGGCCGATCACTGCCTCGTCGGCCTTGGGCTCCGGCGAGATCCACTCGATCAGCTCCGAGTCGGGCTCCTCGACCCGGATCGTCTCCCAGCACGCCTCCGCCTCGACCGCCTCGCCCAGCGCCTGGTGGTAGAGCCCCTTGAAGTAGAGCACGTACGAGCGGAATTCCCGGTCGGCGTCGAGCTGCAGCCACTGCTCCTGCACCTCGATCGCCGCCGCGTATCGATCCTGTCGGCCGAGGGCGGCGAAGAGGTAGAAGAGCGCCTGGCTGTGCAGGTCGATGTCGATCCCGGGACTCTCCAGCACGGCGCGGAAGGCCCGCTCCGCCTCGGCCATCCGCTCCTCCTCGAAGAAGAGGTCGAGCCCCTCGTGAAAGCGCTCGGTCGCCGCGTGCGCGACCGGATCACCGGAACCGGCGGCGAAGCTCGCCGCATCGAGGGACACGACGTGCGATCCCGCGGTGAGCTCGCGTCGGCCGTGCAGCGAGGTCACCGTCAGCGACGCGGCTTCCTCGACGTGCACCTGGATCCGCCCGCGCAGGAGCGTGAGCTTCCACCCCGCCTCGCCATGGTCGAGATCGAGCACCGCCGGCCCGGCGACGCGCAGGGACGCACACCCGGTGAGGTCCAGGGAGTGGACCGAGTCGAGCGGCACCTCGAAGTGGTTGTGGCTCGAGAGCGGCTTCGTCGCGCCGCTCTCGAAGGTCATCGAGAGGCTCAGCGTCGACGGCGTGATCGACCCGTAGGCCGGCGTCCCGCCGAGGAGATCCGTCCCGAGGAGCAGCGCCGTGGCGAGGAGCAGGACGGCGGCCGCCTTGCCCAGGTGGCGAAAGGGGGAGGGGCGCCGCAGCAGAGCCTCCTTCGGCCGGCGCCGCAGGAGGTCGCTCAGGGCTCGCTCCTCCGCCAGCGCGTTCCGACACCCCTCGCAGGTGACGAGGTGCGCGGCGACCTCGGCGCGTCGCCCAAGGCTCACGCCGCCGTCGACCACCTCGAAGAGCAGGGGTCGGATTCGCTCGCAGTCAGGATTCATCATCGAAGAACTCCCGGTCCCCGGCAGGGACCTCACTCACCGAGCAGCCGCTCGCGCAGCTGCTTTCGCGCCTCGTACACGCGCCCTCTCACCGTCGAGACGGGCACTCCCAGCTTCGCGGCGATCTCCTCGTAGGAGAGACCGGAGCGATAGCGCAACCCGAGCACCTCGCGGTGGATCGCGCCGAGGCGCTCGACCTCGGTCCAGATCCACTCCGCCGACCGGTCGCGCGCGACCGCCTCGATCCGGTTCAGCTCGACCGCCTCGCTGCGTCGCTCCTGCCGGCGCAGGAAGTCGACGACGCAGTTGCGGGCGATTCGATTCAGCCAGCCGCGCAGCTTCCCGGGCCGATCGAGCTGATCGAGGCGCCGAAAGGCGAGGTAGAAGGTCTGCTGGACCACCTCCTCGACCGCGTCGGGATCGGCCAGGCGCCGGGTGACCACCCGGCGCACCGCCGCGTCGTGCCGCCGGACCACGTCGCCGAAGCGGGCGGTGTTCCCGGCGAGGATCTCCTCGACCAGCGTGCTGTCGTCCTTCGATCCCATCTACGATTTCGCGCGGCGGGGGGGGAACCCGCCCACCTTCTTCAGAGTGACGGAGCGCGACGGGCGATGATCAAGGGAAACCTCGAAATACGGTTCCGGCCGCGGGGCCCGAGCGGCCTCCGGGGCTGATCGGGGGCGTCGCGGGCGAGAATCCGAGGAAAGCTGTGAGAAACCGAGGGCCGGCGCCATCGAGATGGATGGCCGGCGACCCGTTCTCCCGGCTATCCTGATCTACTCGGAGTCGGTTTCTGCGCGTTGCGCGCAGAAAGCAGGCTGGGAGGGCATTTGTGCTCTTGAGAATCGTGATCCGAACGGTCGGCTGACCGGATGGTTGCGGGCGTCAGCCCGCGCTACGGGGCCCGACCGATCGTGCATCTCGGACGCTCGGGATGGAATCGAGACTGGACCTCACCTGGCAACGAGGGAGGAGGACGCGGTGAAGGCCGATCGGATGCACCGTACGACTGGAGCTTCGAGCACGAGCTGGAGACGGTCCGGTACCGTCGCGTGGGCTGCCCTGCTGGTCCTTCTGCTCACGCCGTCGAGGGGGACGGCGCAGGTGGAGCTGCTCAAGCTCCTTCCCCCCGACGAAGCGCCGGGGGACTCCTCGGAGGACGACTTCACCGGGGTCGGTGTGGCCATGTGGGGGAACCGAGCCATCGTCGGCGCCTCTCGTGACGATGATGCGGGACTCAACTCGGGTTCGGCCTACATCTACGACCTGACGACCGGGCAGCTGCTCTTCGAGCTCCACCACCCGGGTGCCGGGGCGGTCGAGGAATTCGGGCGTGCAGTCGCCATCAACGGGAACTTCGCCGTCGTCGGAGCCGAGCGCCGCAGTGAAGTGGGCTCCTGGTGTGGATCCGCCTGCATCTTCGACGCGCAGACGGGGCAGCTGCACCGCCAGCTGCTTCCGAACGTGCTCGATGCTGGAGACCGCTTCGGCTGCAGCGTCGCGCTGGAGGGGAACCTCGCCGTCATCGGGGCCTTCGGGGACGGCGACAACGGGCAGGCCGCCGGGGCCGCGTACGTCTTCGACGTGAGGACGGGGCTGCAGCTCCTCAAGCTGGTGGCCTCCGACGGCGAGGCGGACGACTTCCTCGGCTACAGCGTGGCACTCAGCGGTGACCACGCGCTGATCGGGGCCAGGTGCGACAGTGATCAGGCCTTCGACTCCGGATCCGCCTACCTGTTCGACCTGCGGACGGGTCAGGAACTCCGCGAGTTGCACGCCTCCGATGCCGCCCCGTACGACTACTTCGGGACCAGCGTCGGCATCAGTGGGGATCGCGCCATCGTCGGAGCCTACCGAGACGGCACCGCGGGCCCGTTCACGGGCTCCGCCTACATCTTCGACGTCGACACCGGCGAGCAGCTCTACAAGCTGGAGGCCTCCGATGGTGCGTCGATGGACTTCTTCGGCCAGAGCGTCGCGATCAGTGGCAGCCGCGCCCTGGTCGGGGCCTGGGGGTCCGGCGTCGAACATCCCGAGGAGGGAGGGGCGTACCTCTTCGACGTGGTGACGGGCGCGGAGCTCTACCGGATCAAGGCCTCCGATGCGGCTGCGATTGACCTCTTCGGGGTATCCGTCAGCCTGTGGGGAGACCGCGTGCTGATCGGCGCGCCCCTTTGTGATGCGCCGGTCGAGGACTCCGGAGCGGCCTACCTCTACCGGGTGATCGACGGGCTGTTCGTCGAGCCCGAGGGCTCCTTCGAAGCCGAGGGGAACATCGGCGGCCCCTTCTTCCCGGAGCACCGCGGCTACACGCTGTTCAACACCGGCTCCGCCGACCTCCCGTACGAGGTCGTCGCAGACCAGCCGTGGGTCGCGCTGTCGAGCGCTGGCGGGATCATTCCGGCCGGGGGGGAGGTCGTCGTCCACGTCGAATTCTCCCCGCTCGCCGAATCGCTGGGCCTCGGGCTCCACCGGGCCCGGGTCGACTTCGTGAACCTCGCCACGCACACGGGTGACACGTCACGGCAAGTCGTGCTCGACGTCCAGGAGGGGCTGCTCGTTAGATTCCACCGCTTTCCGCTGGACTCCAGCCCGGGATGGGATTGCCAGGGGCAGTGGGCCTTCGGTCACCCGACCGGCGAGGGGGGCGACGAGATCCTCGGTCCGGATCCCCCGCGTGGATACACGGGGCCCTACGTCTACGGGTACAACTTGAACGGGGACTACTGGTCCAGCATGCCCGCGTATCACCTCACGTCCGGGCCGATCGACTGCAGCGATTCGACGTCCACCACGCTGAGGTTCTGGCGCTGGGTGAACGTGGAGAGCTCCAGTTACGACCGCGCTAAAGTGTGGGTGAGCGATGACGGCAGCACCTGGCATCACGTCTGGACGAACCCCACCTCCGGCTCCATCAACGACGAGGCCTGGACGCAGGTGGAGTACGACATCTCGGCAGTCGCCGACGGAGAGAACACCGTCTACCTGCGCTGGACGATGGGTGGCACCGACTACCTGTACGCCGCCAGCGGCTGGAACATCGACGACATCGAGATCTGGGGGGCCGCCCCGCCCGCGCCCGGCAACGCCTACTGCTCGGGGGAGCCCGGCAGCGGGACGCCGTGCCCCTGTAGCAACGACAACACGGGAGAGCTTCCCGGGGCCGGGTGCGCCAGCGGGGTCTTCGCCTCCGGCGCCCATCTCACGGCCACCGGGACGGCGAGCGTCTCCGCCGACACGCTCGTCCTCCGCACCACGCACGCCGAGCCGGACAACTCCGGGCTCTACTTCCAGGGGACGACCGACCTGTCGCCGGGGGTGGCCTGGGGAGACGGCCTTCGCTGCACGGGCGGTGCCATCCGTCGCCTGCAGGTGGTCATAGCCGAGGCGGACGGTTCCTCGTTGACGACGATACCGATCGGTGTCGCCGGGGCGGTGGCCGCCGGCGATACGCGGTACTACCAGCTGTGGTACCGCAGCGTCGACACGCCGCCGTGCGGGGCGGGTGTCAACGACTTCAACTCCTCCAACGGATACGCGATCCGGTGGCTGCCATAGGTGGCTCTCGCCTCGACGACGATGGGACCGATGAACGAGAAGAAGGGAACTGGAGCGGCTCTGATCGTCGTCGCGGCGCTCGCCGTCGTCCAACCGGCTTCGGGAAGCCAGTCCGGTGACTGGCACCAGGTGGTAAAACTCACCGCGCCGGATGGAGGAGGGGGCGACTGGTTCGGCCACGGCGTGGCGCTCGACGGGACCACCGCGCTCGTCGGCGCGCCTCACCACGACGACGCGGGGTACGACGTGGGGGCCGCCTACGCCTTCGTCGAGTCCGGTGGGAGCTGGATGCTCGAGGAGAAGATCTTCCCCGGCACCACCTACTCGGTCGAGGACTTCGGCTTCGCGCTGGCGCTCCAGGGGGACCGGGCGTTGATCGGGGCTCCGCTCTGCGGATCGTCGCACGGCCTCTGCTACGTCTTCGAGCGCACGGGATCGGATTGGTCCGAGCAGGCCCAGATCTTCCCCGGAGACCTCTTCCACGGAGATCGGCAGGGGTGGTCGGTCTCCCTCTCCGGCGACACCGCCCTGGTGGGATCCCCCAATGCGGAGGAGGCGGGTAAGTTCAGGTCCGGGAGCGCCAACGTGTACGTACGGGACGGCGCGGGGGCCTGGGTCCGGGAGGCCGAGCTCGTGCCGGGGGACGTGGCAAAGTACGCCAACTTCGGCTACTCGGTCTCCCTCGACGGCGACTCCGCCCTGATCGGCAGGCCCTTCGAATACCACACCGGCATGCCCTCGGGAGCGGCCTACGTGTTCGTGCGCTCCGGGTCGACCTGGTCCCAGCAGGCCAAGCTCGAAGTCCCGGACCCGGTGGGGAACGACAACTTCGGATGGTCCGTCGCCGTGTCGGGGGACACCGCGATCGTCGGCAAGAGGACCGACCAGAGCGAACCGGGCGCCTACGTGTACCGGCGATCGGGGACGACCTGGGGCCTCGAGGCGCGCCTCGTAGGGGAGGATACGGCGAGCGGGGATTGCTTCGGCAGCGCGGTCGTGCTCCAGGGAGACCGCGCGTTGATCGGCGCGCAGGCGCACGACGAGTCGGGCGCCTCGTCCGGGTCGGCCTACGTCTTCGAACGCTTCGGTACGACCTGGGTCCAGCGCGCCGAGCTGTTCGCCGAGGACGGAGCCCCTTACGACTTCTTCGGCAGCTCGGTCGCCCTCGACGGGGAGCGCGCCCTGATCGGCGCCTACCGCGACGGCGGGGTTCTCGACTTCGGATCCGCTTACGTCTTCGAGATGCGCGACGCTCCCGGCGCCGGCTTCTGCTCCGGCGACCCCGCCACCGGTGCGCCGTGCCCCTGCGGCAACCCGAGCGACGGCAGCCTGCCGGGGGCCGGGTGCGACAACGGGGTGTTCGCCTCGGGGGCGCTGCTCATCGGTAGCGGCGTGGCCAGCGTGACGGGCGATACGCTCGTCCTCCAGAGCGTGCACCAGGAGCCCGACAACTCGGGGCTCTACTTCCAGGGGACCGCCGACCTCACCCCCGGACTGCCCTGGGGCGATGGCCTGCGCTGCACCGGCGGCGAAATCGTGCGTCTCCAGGTCCGCTTCGCCGACGCCGCGGGATCCTCGAGCACCACGATCCCGATCGGCGCCGCCGGAGGCGTGAGCGCCGGAGACACGAGGTACTACCAGTCGTGGTACCGCTCGGTGCTCGCCCCGCCGTGTGGGCCCGGCGTGAACGACTTCAACTCCTCGAACGGCTATCGCATCGTCTGGCAACCGTGATATGGATGGACCTGTCTCCAGCCGAGTGACGGGTTACTTTCCGAATTCCTTCTGCGAGCCGGTTGGCCCGGCCGGCTGACGGGCGCGTTTGTTCTCAGGTGTTGACCGGTTTTCGAGCAGAATCCCGTGACCGGCCCCCGGATTTCCTTCAGGTAGTCGGTGAAGGGAATCCGAGTCAACCGTGAACAGGAGCGGGAACGTGAGACGGTTCAATACGAGGCGTGCGATGGTCGCGCTGGTTCTGGTCGGTCTATCATCTTCCGCGGTCGCAGAGGAGGGAGTCGGTCGCGTCGTGGTCGACCCGAGCGCGCCACGGCAGGACGGCTCGACCCCGCGTCCGCGCAGCGTGCTTTTCTACCTGGTGGACACCTGCCGCCAGGACCGCGTGAGCATCGACGGTGGGTACGAGCGCGAGACGACGCCGTTCCTCGACTGGCTCGCGGAGCGGTCGGTCGTCTTCGAAGCCTGCAGCAGCCAGGCGCCGTGGACGAAGCCGTCGATGGCCTCGATGCTCACCTCGCGGTACCCGCGCGAGACCGGCGTCTACCGCGTGGAGCACCGGCTGCCGGCGGAGCTCGTCACCTGGCCGGAGGTGATGGCCGCGAACGGACTCTACGCCGCCGGGTTCTCCGCCAACATCGTCATGGGGAACCTGCTGTCGGACTTCGCGCAGGGTTTCGATCACTTCGTCGAGTCGACGGCGGTCAATGGCGGGGACCCGATCCGCTTCGCCAGCGGGTCGGCGAGGAAGCTGAACGAGCACGTCTTCCCGTGGCTCGAGCGGACGGACCACTGGCCGATGCTCCTCTACGTGCACTCGGTCGACCCGCACGAGGAGTACGAGCCGGCTCCGGAGTACCTCGAGCAGTTCGCCGACCCCGCGCGCGACCCGCGCTACCGCGAGGAGTGGCAGCAGCTGCTCGAGAGCCGCCCTCCGATCCCGGGGCTCTACGTGACCCGGGACAACTTCGATCGGACCGGGGTCGACGTGACGTCGTTCATCGAGCACGGCAGTGATCTGTACGACGCCGACCTCCTGGCCAACGACACGGAGCTGAGTCTGCTGTGGGAGAAGCTGCGGGACGATGGCTGGGGCGAGGACCTGGTGCTGGTGGTCACGTCGGATCACGGTGAGGAGTTCTTCGAGCACGGCGGGACCAGCCACGGCTACAGCCTCTACGAGGAGATGGTCCGCGTGCCGCTCCTGATCCACGCGCCCGGGCTCCTGCCGGAGGGGAAGCGCATCGACACGCCGGTGTCCTGTCTCGACATCTATCCCACGCTGTGCCAACTGCTCGGCTTCGATGTGCCCGAGGGCCTGCGCGGGAGGAGCCTGCTGCCGCTGATCCACGGCGAAGGCGCGTCGGAAGAGGTGGAGATCTTCTCCGAGCACCGCGAGGATCCCCTGCTCCGGCGGCTCGGACACGGCTCGGGGGTGATGACCAGCGTGAGGAGCAGCCGCTGGAAGCTGATCGTGAACGAGGTGCTCCCGCAGCTCGTCGAGCGGCCCCGCCACGAGCTCTTCGACCTCGTCGCCGACCCGGGGGAGCAGCACGACGTCGCGGCCGCGAACCCCGGGGTCGTCGCCCGGCTCGAGCAGCGGCTCGCGAGCTTCACCGCCCACCACCCGGCGGCGGGAACGGCCGCGGCGGGAGCGGAGCTCGACCCGGAGGTGCTCGCCCAGCTCCGCGAGCTCGGCTACGTCGGGGAGGAGGCGTCTGGCCCGGATCTCTGGGCGGCGCTCGCCGCCGAGGACCCGGAGCGAGTGCGCCGTTGCCTGGAGGCTGGTGCCGACCCCGACGGACACGACGAGCTGCTCCACGCCACGCCGCTCTTCATGACCGTCGTCACGGGGAACGTCCCGCTCGCGAAGCTCCTGCTCGAGGGCGGGGCGGAGGTCGACGGCCGCAACCTGGACGGCTCGACGGTGCTCCACGGGGCGGCCCTGTTCGGGCTCGACGAGATGGTCATGCTCCTCCTCGATCACGGCGCGGACCCGGAAGCGAGGAACGCGCGGGGCGACAGCGTGCTCGGCGCGACCCTCTGCCCCTGGGCGCTCACCGAGTTCCTCGCCGACCTCCTGCAGGTGGAGCCCGTGGATCGGGATACGGTCGAGGCGGGGCGGCGCAAGTGCGCCGAGCGGCTTCGAGCGAGGATCGAGGAGCAGGATGGTTAGCCGCGGCACCCCCATTCCTCCCTTTGTCGTTGCCCGTCCGGGCTCGGAGGCGTATCAGGGGTGAGCCGGCGAGGCCGGAACGGCCGCGCCTCGTTTGCCGGAGCATCCCGCATGGACCATCGCAAGGCCCGGAAGCTGTCGCTGACGCTCCTCATCGTCTTCCTGGCGTCCACCGCACCCATCGCCTGCGTGTCCTCGGTGACACCACCCGCGGCGCCGGCGGATCCGGTGGTCGTCGTCCTGAAGCACGAAGCGCGCCACACCGGTCTGCTGCTCCCCGGACCGGATGGCGACTACTACGAGTACGGTTACGGGGAGCAGGGCTGGTACGCCCTCGGCGAGGATGCCTGGTACCACGTCTTCGACACCATCCTCTGGCCGACGAAAGGGGTGCTGGGTCGCCGGCTCCTGTCGTCGGCAGACCCCGACGTGCTCGCGAGTCTCTGCCCGCATTCGCGGCTCGACCGCATCCGCGTGGAGCGTGCCCGGGCCGAGGCGCTCGAGGCCGAGCTGGCGCGCCAGTTCCAGGGCCGCGAGCCCGCACTCCACGTCGACCCCGCCTGTCGGCTCGAGTTCGTCCCGTCTCCCGACGGATTCTGGTTCGGGCACAACTGCCACGACGCCACCGCGGACTGGCTGCGTGCGCTGGGCTGCACGGTGTCGCGCACGCCGATCCGCGGTGGGCTGGAGGTGAGAGTACCGAAAGACGGAGAATGACAACCGAGAGTGCGACTCCGTACGGCTATCTCCCCACGCTGCGCGGGCGCGGGGATGTTGCCGCGCTCGGTCAGGTACCCCGGCACGTGGGCGATCCAGCGCAGGTCGTCCCCAGACTACGCGTCACCTCCGAACAAGCCTTCGACTTCTCCCGCGTCACACTCCAGCGCCACCAGCGCCGCCGCGAGATCCTCCAGCCGGTAGAGTCGCACCGCATTGAACGGGGAACCCTCGCGGTTCTCGATGATCCAGGCGATGGCGGGGCCGTAGAGCTTCTGGCCGAAGCGTTCGCCGATCGCCTGGAAGAGGCTGCCCACAGCCGCCGCTTCCCCGAGGCCCGGCTCGACACCCTCGACCTCCTTCTCGAAGCGCGGAAGCCCCTCGATCGAGTGGTAGTCGTAGGGGTCGACCCAGCCGCGATTCCCGAGCTTCTCGTGCACGTCGCTGGCCACCCAGCTGCCGAGGTAGTGCGCCCACTGGTGCTCGGAGTTCTCCCAGCCGATGAGCACGTGGCCGAGCTCGTGGCAGAAGCCGTAGACGACGTGCGGGCCGCCGTTGGTCGGCGCGCGCAAGGCACGGCTCTCGCCCCGGAGCACGATCAGTGAGTACTCGGGAGAGCCCGGGGAGGTGAACAGCGCCATCTCCCTGCCCTCGCCGATGTAGAGGTGCAGGTGGATGCGCTTGCCCTCGATCGCGCTGATTCGCTCGAAGCCGAAGCGCCCCGTCAACGAGGCGTGCGCGCTCTCCATCACCGCGAGCAACGCGCCGCGTGTCTTCTCGTCGACGTTCTGGCTGCGCAGGAAGAAGTGGTCGCTCGCCTCGAAGTGGTACGCCTGCCCCGGTGATCCGCCCGCGACCAGCCGCGCGGAGATCCGCCGCGCCTCCTCGAGGTCCTCCGCCAGCTCGGCCTCGTCCTGGTCCTCGATCAGCTGCGCGATCTCCAGTGCGTCGAGCTCCTCGGTGGGTTCCTCCTCGGTGGGGTCCGCCAGCGCGTACGCGGGCAGCTCGAGCTTGCCGAGCGAGGGGGCGCAGTGCGCCTTGATCATCCACCCCTGGCCCTTCTCCGGCTTGCCGGAGACGTTCTTCGGCAGCCCCTTCAGCGAGGCGGACTTCTTCTCCGTCCACAGGCCGACGTAGACCCCCTTGGTCTGCGTCGGCGCGAAGTAGACCAGGACCGCGAAGTCCTTCGGCACCTCCAGCGGCGGCAGCTCGAAGTCGACCCACTCCATCGCGTACTCGAAGCTGGAGTAGGGGAAGGCGGTGCGGTAGAGCGGCTTGAGCTTCTTGTCGCAGATCACCACGTGGAACCAGGTCCGATCCGGCTTGTAGCCCGTGCCGTAGCGGCCGCCGTACAGCGAGAAACCGGTGAGCATCTTCTTGCCCTTCGGCTGCTTGAAGATCACCGCGTGCCCGGTCCCCGCCATCGAGCGCTTGGCGAGCTCCTCGCCCTCGCCGCGGGCGATGACCTCGACGCTCTCGAGGTCGGCTTGCTCGACCTTCAGCGCCTTCTTGCTGCCGACCGCCCGGATCATCCAGTCCCCGCCCTCGAGCGACACGCCGATCTCGGAGCCGCCGAGGCCGTACGAGTGCCCCGAGGAGTCCGTGTCGATCGACTGATAGATCCCCCGCGTCTGCGCCGGGAAGTACTCCACTCCGACGAAGAAGCTCTCGGGCACCCGCAGCGGGCCCACCGGCACCTCGACCCAGGAATCGGCGCCGCGCTTTCAGGAGTCGTAGGGGACGAACGCGTGAGCGAGCTCCTTCAGCTGGTCGTCGCACACCCGCACCCGCGCGACCGTCCAGGCAGGGTCGTAGCCCGCGCCGTAGCGCGAGCCGTGCAGCTTCACCGCTGTGAGGGCGAACTCCTCGGTGGGGCGCTCGAAGCGCACCACGTGTCCTCCGCCCGCGGTGCTGCGCCTGGCGTCCTTCTTCCCGTCGTCCCAGGCCAGCTCCGTGCCCTTCGCCGCGAGAGCGGGGCTCGCGAGGCCTCCGACCAGGATCCCCAGTACCGCCGTTCGGACCAGTCGTCTCATCGGGTTCTCCTCCTCGGTTCCGTGGGGGGCGAGGCCCCCGTTCGATGCACCCAGGGTACGGCAGGGACCCGCCGTCTATTTGGAGAATCCGTCAGACCTCCGGCTGCCGGGCCCCCGGCAGCTCGTCCGTGTGCACGTACCGGAACCAGACCAGCTCGTCGATTTCCGGATCCCCCGTCGGCGGGTTCCACTCGGGCGGCTCCCGCCGGTTCCGCTCCTTCATCACCTCGACGAAGCGCTCCGCCTCCTCGACGTAGCGCGCCCGCGCCGCGGTGATCTCCCTCTCACTCATCGGGGTCTCGTGATCCCCGGCGGCGAAGCTCTGCGCCGCCTCCTGAAGGGACTCCACCGAGAGGTCGAGCGGCACCGCGTCGGGAACGTCGTTCTCGATGTGGCTCCAGACGCTGTTCGCCCAGCTGAAGCGGTACGCGGGCACCAGCTCCATCCCGTGGTCGGCGATGAACTCCACCGCCGAGAGCACGTACTCGATGTCCTCCTCGGAGGCGTAGTAGGGGAGCGACAGCCGGATCCACCCCGGCTTCATCCCGGTCAGGTGCCGGTGCACGAAGCAGCGGAAGCGCTCCGACGTCCCCTGGTCGATCTTCAAGAGGTGGTGTCCGTACGGACCGGCGCAGCCGCAACCGGAGCGATTCTGGATCCCGAAGAGGTGGTCGAGCAGCACCGAAGCGAGGTCGTGGTGCAGCCCCTCGATCGACAGGGAGATGATCGCCAGCCGCGGGAGGTCCTCCGGACCGAGGATGGTGATGCGCGGGTGGGCGGCGAGGCGCTTCACCGCGCGCCTGCCGAGCTCGAGCTCGTGCTCGAGGATCGCCTCCGCGCCGACCATCTCCTTGACCAGGAACGCCGTGCCCGCGCGCAGGTCGGAGCTGATCGCCGGCGTGCCCCCCTCCTCGCGCTCGTCGAGGCGCTCGACGTAGTCGATCAGCTCGCAGCTGACCGCGCCGACGTAGTCGACCGTGCCGCCGCCCGGGCGCTCCGGCGTCCGGGTGCGGAACAGCTCGTTCGACGCGACCAGGATCCCCGAGCCGCCCGGACCGCCGAGGAACTTGTGCGTGGAGAGGAAGAGCGCGTCGATGTGCTCCTCACGATCCGCCGGGCACATCTCGATCGGCACGTAGGGTGCGCACGCGGCGTAGTCGAAGACGACCTGGGCGCCGCCGCGCCGCAGCGTGCGCGCGATCCCCCAGACGTCGGAGAGCACACCGGTGACGTTGGAGGCGGCGGAGAAGGAGCCGATCTTCAGCGGGCGGTCGGCGTACTCCTCGAGCTTCCGGGCCAGGACCTCGAGATCGATCCGGCCGGCCTCGTCCTCGGGAATCTCGATCACCTCGGCGATCGACTCGAACCACGGAAGGTAGTTGGAGTGGTGCTCGTAGTGCCCGACGAAGACCACCGGTCGCTCCTCCGGCGGGATCCTCTCCGAGAGCGAGTACCCGCGCTCCAGCGGCTCGGGGATGCGCAGGCCGAGCAAGCCGATCAGCTTGTTCACCGCCGCCGTTGCGCCCGAGCCGCAGAAGAGCACCTGGTGGTCGGGGCCCGCGCCGACGCCGCGGCGTACCGTCTCGCGGGACTTCTCGCGCAGGTCGGTCAGGATCCGCCCGGTGGTGGAGACCGCGGTGTGCGTGTTGGCGTAGAAGGGGCGGACGCGCCGGATCCACGCTTCGACGAAGTGCAGGTAGCGACCGGTCGCGGTCAGGTCCGCGTAGCTGATCAGTCGCGGCCCGAATGGAGTCTGGATGCTCGCGCGGCGGCCGATCTCGTTCTGGCGCAGGAAGGTCAGCGTGCGCTCGTCCTGTTCTCGATACGAAGGCGTGTTCATGGCTGGGGGGGAGTCGGGCCGGTCAGCGACCGGCCGGCGCCGGCGGAGCGTTCACCCCGACCAGCGAAGCCGTGACCGTCTTGCGCTCCCGGATCTTGACCGCCCGGAAGTCGCACGGATTGCACTTGGTGTGGCACGGCAGCGTCCACTGCGCCAGGAAGCCGTTCCACTTGACGCTGAAGTTCTTCATCTCGACGTCCTCGATCGACCCCAGGGCGTACTGCGGATCGGCGACGTAGAGGTGGCGGTGACAGGGATACACCTTGTTGTCGGGGCCGATCAGGAAGCGCGCGGTCGTGCAGTCGACCCACTTCCCGCGGTAGAAGTCACCGGAGAAGTTCGCGTCCTCGCACTCGGTCCGGTACTCGTTGTAGTGCTCGATGTACTTGCTGGCGTCCCACAGCTGCGGGAACTGCGTCCGGATGTCGTCCCAGCTCTCCGGCAAGAGCCGTCCGTCCGGTCCGCGCCCGGTGAAGTTCTGCAGTGCCCAGCCGATCCCGGACTGCTCCAGCTTCCTCGCCTCGTCGTCGGAGAGCTCCGGCGTATCGGTGGCGGTCACCTGGTCGACGTCGAGTCCCGCCTCGCGCATCGCTCGCACTCTCTCGATGTAGACGTCGATGTCCATCCAGGCGGGGTGGTAGGTGGTGTTCCAGCGCACTCGCTTCCACCTCATCATCGTCGCTAGCGTCCGGTCGAAGTCCTTGAACCACTTGCCATTGACGTTGGTGGTGAGGACCACGCGCCGGTAGAGCTTCAGCAGTCCGTCGATCAGGGGCTCGAATTCGGGGTGCAAGGTCGCCTCCCCCCCGGCGATCTTGACCGATCGATCGATGCGGTTCCGCTTCAGGAAGCGGAGCACCGCGGGCACGTCGACGCGCGTCGGGTTGCGGCGGACGTCGAGCGAGGACTGCTGCTGGATGCAGTAGCTGCACTGGTGGTTGCAGTACAGGTTGGTCAGGACCAGGAGGTAGGGCTTGCGCCAGGGGGCCTTGGGGAGCATGGCAGGGAGTGTACGGAGTCGGGAAGGCCGTCGCCGCCCTCGCACCGAAACGGCAGAAGACGACTCGCCGGTCCGCGATTGCCCCTCACGGGACCCGGCTTCCGGGCTACCATGGGGTCGGCTGGCCGATTCTCCAACCCCATGCCGACATGAAAAGCCCGCTCCGCCTCGCGATCCTCGCCGTCGTGACCCTGCTCGCGGCCCCCGGTGCCGCTCAGACCACCTGGCACGTCGATGCCGGCGCCGCTCCGAGCGGTGACGGGCTCTCCTGGGCCACGGCGTTCGAGTCCCTCGATTCGGCGCTCGCCGCGGCGGTGCTGGGCGACCAGATCTGGGTGAAGGCGGGCCTCTACCACCCCTCCCGGCCGACCGTTCCGAACGACCCGAGGAGCGCGACCTTCGCCATCCCGATCGGGGTGCCCTGCTACGGAGGTTTCGACGGCACCGAGGTGACGCTGGACGCGCGCGCGGGACTCTTCGCCCAGACGATCCTCAGCGGGGACCTCGGGATCCCGGGAGACAGCTCCGACAACGCCTACCACGTCGTCTGGGCGAACAACCCCGGCGGCGTTCCGGAGGACTACACGACGATCGACGGCTTCACCATTCGCGACGGGAACGCGGTGGGGTCGATCCAGCCGGTGGGGGCCGGGGTGCATCACTTCAACTCCGCCCTGCTCCTGCGGCACTGCATCATCCGCGACAACCAGGCCGGCTTTGGCGCCGGTCTCCACGCCCAGCCGGCGATGGCGATCGTCAGTTGGTGCGAGTTCATCGACAACCACGCGGTGCACAACGGTGGGGCGATCTGGGGGCAATCGATCCACCTCAAGGTGTCGCACTGCCGCTTCCGCGGCAACTACGCTCCCCGGGGCGGAGCCGCCTACATCCAGTCGACCGCCGGCAGTACCTGGGGGGGCGACAAGATCTGCTTCGTCGGGTCGATCTTCCACGACAACCACGCCGAGGAAGGAGGGGCGGTGTTTCTGCCGGGAAGCGATTTCACCTCGGGAAGCGCGACCTTCAAGAACTGCACCATCGCCTATAACCACGCCACCACCAGTGGCGGCGGCGTGATGGCGGAATATGGCCCGCCCTACCCCGGTCGCTCCGTCCTGCACAACTGCGTCGTCTGGAGCAACAGCGCGCCGATCGGTCCCAACCTCGAGGGTCGCCACCGGGTGCTCCACAGCAACGTCCAGGGTGGACTGTACCTCGGGGGCATGAACATCAGCGCCGATCCGCTGTTCGTCGATGGGCCGAATCGAAACCTGCGCCTGATCCCGGGGTCGCCGTGCAACGACGCAGGGTCGAACGCGCTCATCCCGGAGGACTACGCCGACGCCGACGAGGACGAGATCTACAAGGAGTGGCTCGAGATCGACCTCGACTGGAAGCGGCGCGTCGCCGACGACCCGCTGGCTCCGAACCCCGGCGGGGGGACGCTTCCGGTCGTCGACATGGGGGCCTACGAGCTCTGAGCGGCGGGGGGTGGGTGTCCCGCGGTATCCTCTCGGGGTGACCTTCCTTCACGACACCGACGACCTGGAGCGGTTCGCGCGGGAGTTCCGCGTTCCGCCGCACCACCTCCACCGGCTGGCCACGCTGGTCTTGAAGCGGGGCTTCGAGCCGAGCGTGGCGCTCGCCGAGCTGCCCGTTCCGCTGCCGGCGGAGCTGGTCGAGAGGCTCCGCTTCGAGTCGCTGCTCCTCGAGAAGCGCGTCGATTCCGCCGGGGACGGGGCGACGCGCCTCCTGTTCCGCACCGCGGCGGGGGCGCCGGTGGAGAGCGTGCTGCTGCGGATCGCGTCGGGTCGGACGACGCTGTGTCTCTCGTGCCAGTCGGGGTGTGCGGTGCGCTGCCGCTTCTGTGCCACCGGTCGCGAGGGCCTGCGCGCCGAGCTCACCGCCCCGGAGCTCCTCGACCAGCTGGTGCAGGCGGGCCGGATCGCGGCGGCGGAAGGGCGGAAGGTCCGCAACCTGGTGTTCATGGGGATGGGGGAGCCGCTGCTGGTCGAGTCGACCCTGTACGAGGCGCTCGATCGGCTGGTCCACCCGTGCGCGTTCGCCTTCCCGGCCACGCGCATCGCCGTCTCCACCGTCGGCCTTCCCGGGGCGATGATTCGGCTGGCCGGTCGTTTCCCCGAGGTTCGCCTCGCGCTCAGCCTGCACAGCGCGAGGGCCGAGGTGCGTGAGGCGTTGATCCCGGCGGCCGCGGAGCATTCCCTCGAGGAGCTGCGCGCCGCGGTGCTGGAGATCGGCCGCTCCCGCTCGGCGCCGGTGATGATCGAGTACCTCCTGCTCGAGGGGTGGACCGACCGCCCCGAGGATCTCGCGGCGCTCGCCGCCTGGCTCGACGGGCTGCGGGTCCGGCTGAACCTGATCCCGTACAACTTTCGAGGAGAGAACGATCCGCTGAAGCCGACTTCGAGGGACGACCGCGACCGGATCGCCGCTTACTTCCGCTCTCTGGGCTTTCAGTGCACCGTACGTCGCTCCCTGGGTGGTGACTCGGGGGCGGCTTGCGGACAGCTGGCGGGCGAGGCCCCTTGAGTTCTGGGCGGAGGTCGCGAGAATACCCGGCCTTCCACGAACACCCGCCGCCCGAGCCTCGAGGGAACCGCCGTGACCGAGAACACCGAAGCCGAGACCACTCCCCGCGATTTCATCCGCACCCGCGTCGCCGAGGACGTGGCGGCCGGCAAGAACGGCGGCGTGGTCCACACCCGCTTTCCCCCGGAGCCGAACGGCTACCTGCACATCGGGCACGCCAAGGCGGTCGCCATCAACTTCGGGATCGCGAGGGAATTCGGCGGCCAGTGCAACCTGCGCTTCGACGACACCAATCCCATCAAGGAAGACCCGGAGTACGTCGCCTCGATCAAGGAGGACATCCGCTGGCTCGGTTTCGACTGGGGGGATCGCGAGTACCACGCCTCCGACTACTTCGAGCAGCTCTACCAGTACGCGATTCGGCTGATCGAGCTGGGCAAGGCGTACGTCGACGACCTCTCCGCCGAGGAGATCCGTGAGTACCGCGGCACGATCACCGAGCCGGGGAGGAACAGCCCGTACCGCGACCGCTCGGTGGAGGAGAATCTCGAGCTGTTCAAGAAGATGCGCGCGGGCGAGTTCGAGGACGGCTCGCACGTCTTGCGCGCGAAGATCGACATGACTTCGCCGAACCTGAACATGCGCGACCCCACGCTTTACCGGGTCCGCAAGGTGCGCCACGACCGCACCGGCGACGAGTGGCCGATCTACCCGATGTACGACTGGGCTCACGGGCAGTCCGACTCGATCGAGGGGATCACGCACTCCTTGTGCAGCCTGGAGTTCGAGAACCACCGCCCGCTCTACGACTGGTGCCTCGAGCAGCTCGGCGTCTTCCACCCGCAGCAGATCGAGTTCGCGCGCCTCAACCTCAGCTTCACCGTGCTCTCCAAGCGCCGCCTGATCGAGCTGGTCGACAAGGGGAAGGTCAGCGGCTGGGACGACCCGCGGATGCCCACCCTCTCGGGGATGCGCCGTCGCGGCTACACCCCCGCCTCGATCTTGAACTTCATGAAGGGGATCGGCGTCGCCAAGTTCAACAGCACGGTGGAGATGGTGCTCCTGGAGAACGCCTTGCGCGAGGATCTGAACAAGCACGCCCCGCGCGCGATGGGCGTACTCGATCCCTTGAAGGTGGTGATCACCAACTACCCCGAGGGCGAGACCGAGGTGCTGGAGGCGGTGAACAACCCCGAGGACGAGAGCGCGGGCACGCGGACGGTCCCCTTCTCCCGCGAGCTCTACATCGAGCGCGACGACTTCCGGGCGGACCCGCCGAAGAAGTTCTGGCGCCTGGCGCCGGGCAAGGAGGTCCGCCTGCGCTACGCCTACTACATCACCTGCACCGACTTCGTGACCGACCCCGAGACCGGCGAGGTGACCGAGGTCCACGCCACCTACGACCCCGAGACCCGCGGCGGCGACTCCCCCGACGGCCGCAAGGTGAAGGCGACGATGCACTGGGTCTCCGCCCCGCACGCTTTCAACGCCGAGGTGCGCCTCTACGACCACCTGTTCCGCCGCCCCGATCCGATGAAGGTGCGGAAGGGTGGCCACTTCACCGACAACCTGAACCCCGACTCGCTGAAGGTCCTACCCGCCTGCAAGCTGGAACCCTCTCTGAAGGACGCCGAACCGGGCACCCGCATGCAGTTCGAACGCCTGGGCTACTTCTGCGTCGATGCGGTGGACTCGAAGCCGGGCGCCCCGGTCTTCAACCGGGCGGTCGCCCTGCGCGACTCGTGGGCGAAGATCCAGAAGGCGGAGGGAGAGAAGGGCTAGAACACGAAGCGAGTATGCGCTGAACGCCTCGATAGCATCACGGCAGCACCTACGATTCTGGCAACCAGAGATTAACCACAGAGGACACAGAGGTCACAGAGAGGAAAAGAAGAGCCAGTACCGGATCCGGAACCGGATCCGGTGCTGGCTCTTCTTTTCCTCTCTGTGACCTCTGTGTCCTCTGTGGTTAATCTCTGGTTGCCAGAATCGTAGGTGCTGCCGTGATGCTATCGAGGCGTCTAGCGCCGTTTCACTCCATCTCGGCGTCTACGCCTCAAGCGTAGACGCCCCGCACCGCATCCGCCGTCGCGACCCGCGACACGGCCAGGATGCTCGCCGCCTTGCGCAGCCGAATGTCCCGCTCCTCCTCGACCTCGATCGCCGAGTTCCACGCCTCGGTCATGAACCGGCGCAGGCGCTTGTTGATCACCGGGTCGATCCACGAAAAGCCCATCCGGTTCTGCACCCACTCGAAGTAGCTGAGCACCACTCCGCCGCCGTTGGCCAGGATGTCCGGTACCACCGGGATGCCGCGGTCCGCCAGGATGTGGTCGGCGGGATTCGAAATCGGACCGTGGGCGCCCTCGACCACCAGCCGGGCCCGGATCGTATCGGCGTTGTGGGAGTGAATCGTATTGGCCACCGCGCAGGGGATCAGCACATCGCACTCGCACGCGAGCAGGTCCGCGTTGGTCCCTTCTTCCCCGGGACCCTCGTAGTCCTCGAAGGTGCCCTTCTCGGCGTTCCACTCGAGCAGGCCGGGAACGTCCAGGCCGTCCTCGCACAGGAGCGCGCCGAAGACGTCGGAGATGCCCACCACCCGGTGGCCGTCCTCTACCAGGATTCGGGCGAGGTTGCCGCCGACCATCCCCGCGCCCTGGATCGCGACGCGCAAGGTACGATGCGGCAGCTCGTAGCGTTCGGTGGCCAGGCGCAGGATCACGCGGATCCCCTGGGCGACCGCGTCGTGGTGACCGCGCGTGCCGCCCATCGCGATCGGCTTGCCGGTCACTGCGGCGTTCGCGGTGGCGCGCGCGTGCGAGCTGACCGTGTCCAGCACCCAGGCCATCACCTGTTCGTCGGCGTGCACGTCCGGCGCGAAGACGTCGCGGTCGGGGCCGATGTCCGCGAGCAGGTTCGCGGTGTAGCGGCGTACGGCCCGCTCCAGCTCGCCGCGGCTGTGTTGCCGCGAGTTGATCCGGATCCCACCCGCCGACCCGCCGAAGGGGATGTTCAGGACGGCGCACTTCCAGGTCATCCACGCCGCCAGCGCACGCAGCTCGTCGATCTTCAGCGCCTTCTGCAGGCGCAGCGGACCGAGGAACGGCCCCAGCCCCGCGTTGTGCTGGATGCGATAGCCGTCGAAGACCGTCACCGAGCCGTCGTCGAGGCGCACCGGGATCGCCACGGTGATCTCGCGATCGGGCTTGCGCAGGATCGCATAGGCGTTGCGATCGACGCCCAGCTCGTGCGCCGCCTCGTCGAACGTGCTCATCATCGTCGCGAACGGCGTCTCGTCGTCCAGCAACGGAGTGCTGGGCAAGAGGTCGTCGAGCTCGTCGTCGATGATCGGTTCGTCCATCAGACGGGGCGGCGGATCAGCAGAAGAGCCCGCGCATCTTGTACACGCTGGCCACGCGGTCGATGGCGAGGACGTAGGCTGCCGTACGCAGCGAGATCTCGTGGTCCAGCGCGGTCTGGTTGACCTCGCCGAACGCCTTGACCATCGCCTGCTCCAGGCGCGTGTTCACCATCTCCTCGGTCCAGAAGTAGCCCATGCGATCCTGGACCCATTCGAAGTAGCTCACCGTCACGCCGCCGACGTTGGCCAGGATGTCGGGCACGACCACGATCCCGCGATCGTCGAGGATCTCCTGCGCCGCCGCCGTGGTCGGGCCGTTGGCGCCCTCGACGATCAGCTTGGCGCGGATGCGCTCCGCGTTCCGCGAGGTGATCTGGTTCTGGGTGGCGGCGGGGATCAGGAGGTCGCAGTCGAGCTGCAGTTGCTCCGAGTTGGGGATGTGCTCCGCTTCGGGGTAGCCCTCCAGCCGCCGGTGCACGCGCAGGTGCTCCAGCACCTCGGGCACGTCGAGACCCTTCTCGTCGTAGAGGCTGCCGAAGGTGTCGCTCATCGAGACGATCTGATAGCCCTCGCGGTAGAGGAGCAGCGCCCCGATGCCGCCGACGTTCCCCGATCCTTGAACCACGACGCGCGTGTTCTCGGGGCGGCGGCCCAGCTTCTTCATCGCCTCGCGACAGACCAGCATCACCCCGCGCCCGGTCGCCTCCTGGCGCCCGCGGCTGCCGCCGATCGAGATCGGCTTGCCGGTGACCACGCCGGTCGTGGTGCTGCGGACGTGCATGGAGTAGGTGTCCATCATCCACGCCATGGTCCGCTCGTTGGTGTTCCGGTCCGGCGCCGGCACGTCGCGATCGGGCCCGAGGACGTCGATGATCGCCACCGTGTAGCGGCGGGTGATCATCTCCAGCTCGCGATCGGAGAGCTCTCGCGGATCGCAGACGACCCCGCCGTTGCCGCCGCCGAAGGGGATGTCGACGACCGAGCACTTCCAGGTCATCCACGCGGCCAGCGCGCGCATCTCGTCGAGGTTGACGTTGGGCGCGAAGCGGATGCCGCCCTTGCACGGGCCGCGCAGGAAGTTGTGCTGGACGCGATAGCCGGTGAAGACCTTGGTCGTGCCGTCGTCGAGCAGGACGGGAAGCGCGACGGTCAGCTCGCGTTCCGGCCGGCGCAACACCTCGCGCAACCCCGCATCGAGGTCCAGGACATCCGCGGCGCTGTCGAAGAGCTGAGCCATCGACAGGAACGGGTTGAACTCGTCAAGCGCCTGAGCGGATCGTGCGACGGCGTGTCCGTTCGACATGTTGGCGGGGTGAGGGTCCCAGGAGTTTCGAGAAGGAGGCCGCGACAGGGATCGGCGCTCTCGCCGAGAAGGTGTATTCGAGTTCCCACGCCTCTCGGTGGAAAGCCCCAAGTCGGCACTTTTTTATCGGTTTCGTCGATGAAGGCGACTCCTTCGACTTTTGCGCTCGTCACCGGCCCGCTCACCGAGCACAATCCCACCGACATTCGGCCCGACCTGATCCGACCGGGCCGGGGAGTAATCCGATCGTCACCTCCAGCGAAGTACGAACACCAGGTGGGCACTTGGTCGTACGGCTGCCCAACTGGGTCGGCGACCTGGTGATGGCCACGCCGGTTCTCGATGCCGCGGCGCGCGACGATCGCTGGAGCGAGGTGCACTTCCTGCTCCGGGCGCACCTCGCCCCGATGCTCGCCGATGCCCCCTGGGCCGACCGGCTGGCCCTGGTGAAGGGCTCCCGGGAGGAGGTCGCGCGCTACCGCGAGCTGGAGCCGGACGCGGTCCTGCTCCTCTCCAACTCCTTCGGGGCGCTGTGGCGCTCCCTCGGGTCGGGCGCGAAGTGGCGTGGAGGAGCCGCCCTCTCGGCGCGGCGCTGGCTCCTGACCCACAGCGTGGTACCGCCGACACGCGCCGGCCGCCGGGTGCCCGCTCCGACCGCGCACCTGCACCGCGACGTCGCCGGGCTGTTCGGGATCCTCACCCCCTCGCTGCACCCGCTCTTGTGGGTACGACCGGAGCTCTCGGCGCAGGTCGGGGAGGAGCTCGCCGGGGCTGGCCTCGAGGCGGGCGAGCCCTACGTGCTCTGCTGCCCGGGCGCGGCCTTCGGCGCGGCGAAGCTGTGGCCGCCGCGGCACTTCGCCGCGGTGCTCGATCGGTTGCACGCGCGGCTGGGCTGGCGCGCGGTGATCGGCGGCGGGCCCGGCGAGGAGCCCCTGATGCGGGCGGTGGCCGAGGCCTGCGAGCACGATTGCCTCGACCTCTCCGAGGCGCCGCGCGACCTGGAGCGGCTCAAGGCGCAGGTGAAAGGCGCTTCGTTCCTCCTGGTGGGGGACTCCGGCCCGCGCTGGGTGGCGGCCGCGTTCGACGTGCCGTGCGTCACGGTGATGGGACCGAACTTCCCCGAGCTCACCGCGACGTCGCTGGAATGCTGTCGCGTGGTTCGCCTCGAGGGGCTGGAGTGTTCTCCCTGCCTCTCCCGTCGCTGTCCGCTCGACCACCACCGCTGCATGGAGGAGCTCGAACCCTCCGCGGTGATCGAGGCGGCGCTGGAGCTCTGCGGAGGGGAGTGAGGCGATGGCCCGTCTCGCTCCCGGGGACTCGCTGCTCGTGCGCCTGCCCGCGTGGCTCGGCGACCTGGTGATGAGCGAGCCGACGCTCTTCGCGCTGACGGATGCACTGCGGCGTGGGAGATTGCGCGCGCTCTCGTTCGCGGGGCCGGAGCGTTTCTACGAGCTGCTCGACACGCGTTTCGAAGGGGTGCGCCTCCTCGGTGAAGGGGAGAGCTGGGCCGGGCACGACGCCGCGCTCTTTCTCGACGGCTCGATGCGGAGCGTGTGGCGAGCGGCACGCGCGGGGATCCCGCAGCGAGTGGGCTGGTTCAGTGGAGGACGCGAGCTCTTCCTCACCGGCGGCTTTCGCCCCGCGCTCGAGCGAGGGGAGATCGCGCTGACGCTGGGTCGCCGGGGGCGGTGGCCGCGACGCTTGCCGCGGCCGTTCGGCGCGGCTTGCGCGGAGCTGTGCGGGGTGCTCGGCGTGGCGGTGGTGGAACGTCCGCCGCGACTCTCGCCCGGGGAGGTGGGCGGGCGCGCGGCGGGCGCACGGCTCGTGGGCCTCGGGCTGGACGCGGGTGAGCCGTACCTCGTGCTCGACGCCTCCGCCCGCCCGGGATCGGCGAAGGGGGCTCCTCCCGAGCTGTGGGCGTCGGTGCTGGAGGGGCTGCGCGAGGTCGATTCGCCGCCGGTCCTCTTGCTGACCGCGCCCGGGGAGGAGGCCGTCGCGAGGCGGGTCCTGGAGCTCTCGGGGGAGGGGAGCGCGTCGCTGGTCGCCGATCCGCCGCCTGCGCTCGGTGAGCTGCTCGCGTTGATCGGCGGGGCGGTGCTGTTCCTCGGCGCCGACAGCGGCCCGCGGCATCTCGCCGTGGCGACCGCGCGCCCGCTGGTGGTTCTCTTCGGTCCGAGCGATCCGCGGCACACGGCCGATCACCTCGCGCATCAGAGCTCCTCGAGGCTGGAGCTCCCCTGCGCGCCGTGTCACCAGGAGGTGTGTCCGCTGGAGGGGGAGGAGCACGGCGCGTGCCTGGCGCGGCTCGATCCGGCGCGAATCGTCGTCGCGGTTAGCGAGCAGCTCGAATTGGCGGCTCGTGCCTCGGGCGGGCGCGCTGCCGGTGCGGTACCCTGACGGCCATCATGAGCAAGACCCCCGACCTTCAGGCGATCCTCGACGGCTTTCCCCCCGACGTTCCCTTTTCCCCCGAGCTGGTCAGCTGCCGCCGCGAGGGCCACCTCGCCTGGGTGACGATCGAGCGACCCGAGGTGATGAACTGTCTCTCCTTCGCGACCTTGCGGCGCATGCGCACGCTGGTCGCGGAGCTGCACGTGGATAGAGACGTGCGCTGCGTGCTCTTCACCGGGGCGGGGGAGAAAGCGTTCTGTGCCGGCGCGGACCTGAAGGAGCGCAAGGCGATGCCGGTCGAGCGGGTGCCGATCTTCTTGCGGAACAACACCGCGCTGATGGGGGACATCGCGGCGTTACCCATGCCGACGATCGCGGTGGTCAACGGGTTTGCGCTCGGTGGGGGGACGGAGATGATCCTCGCCTGCGATCTGCGCATCGCCGCGGCGAATGCGACGTTCGGCTTGCCGGAAACCGCCCTGGCGATCATTCCCGGCGCGGGAGGGACGCAGCGGCTCTCCCGGCTGATCGGCGCATCGCGGGCCAAGGACCTGATCCTGACCGCGCGCCGCGTCGACGCGGAGGAGGCGTTGTCGCTCGGTCTGGTCAATCGGGTGGCCGAGGCGGGAAAGCTGGTCGATTGCGCGATCGAGCTCGCGGAGAAGATCGCCGGCAATGGGCCGGTTGCGGTGCGCGCGGCGAAAGAGTCGATCGATCGGGGGTTGGAAGGGACGATCGAGGAGGGGCTGGTGGTGGAGGGGGAGTGCTATGAGAAGGTCTTGAACACCAGTGATCGCCTCGAGGCGCTGGAGGCGTTCGCGCAGAAGCGCAAGCCGGTGTTCAAGGGGGAGTGAGCTGGGGCGGTTGGGCGTTCGCCGAAGGCGGACGGGACGCCGGCCCTTCCAGCGGACCCCAATCCCGCACCGCGGACCTTCCCAACCAGCTACGTGGCCGATCGAGTCAGCAGATCGAACAGCTTCTGCTCCGCGGGAAAGGCGAAGTTGCCGTTGCGCAACCGCCACCCAGCCAGCCGGCGCACGAGCGCGCGAGCCCAGCGCGGGCCCTCGTTCACCTTGCGGTCGTAGTGCGCGGCGCTGCCGAGATAGCGGAACCACTGCTTGCGAATCTCCGCCGGCAGCGGGTTGGCCTCGGTGTTCCACTTCCACTCGAAACAGCGGCCCCACTCCTCGAAGGTCTCCGGCAGGCGCCAGCCCAGGCCCTTCGCCTCCTGGTAGTCCTCCGTACCGGGCAGCGCGCGGAAGGGGTAGAGATCGGACGCGTAGCCAGGGAACTGGTGTTTGAGGCGCGCCGCCGCCTGGACGGTCGCGCGCATCGACTCGAGCGTCTCGTGCGGGAAGCCGATGATCCAGAAGCAACCAGTCGTGATCCGGCGGTCGATCAACCGCTGCAGCGCCTCCGGCACGCGGTCCAGGGGGACGTTCTTGCGGATCCTCTGCTGCATCGCCTCGGTCCCCGTCTCGGCGCCCAGCCAGAGGAAGTGGCAGCCGCTCTCGGCCAGCTCGTCCAGCGACGAGTGCTCGTAGCGCACCACCGTCTCCACCTCGGTGGTGGCGTTCCAGTGAAGCTCGGTGCCGTTCTCGCGCAGGCGCGCGCAAAAGGCGAGTGCGCGCCTTTCGTCGAGACTCCAGTTGGCGTCGTGGAAGCGGACGGCCTCGAAGCCGAAGCGCGCCTGCAGCTCGGCGAGCTGGTCGGCGAGCACAGCGCCCTCGATCGCCTTCCATCGCCGGCCGGTGACATCCGGACTGCAGCAGAAGGTGCAGTTGCAGGGACAGCCGTAGCTCGAGTTGAAGCTGAAGCTCACCGGCGCGCGCGCCTTCTTCCAACGCTGCGGTATCGGCATGCGATGGCGTGCATAGTCACCGGCGAGCTCGAGCTGCCGGAAGCGGTACGGCTCGAAGTCGAGGAGCTGCCACGGGGTCGGTGGGAGCGCATCGAAGCCGACCATCGCCCGGGCCGGCGTGTGAAGCAGCTCACCATCGCGCCACAGGGCGAGACCGGCGACGCCTTCCAGTGCCTCCCCCGCCTGCAGCGCCTGAGCCACCTCGAGAAAAGTGAGCTCGCCTTGTCCGAGCACCACCGCATCGGCGAGCTCCCCCTCGAAGTACATCTCCGGCTTCACCGTCGGGAACCAGCCACCCCAGACGATCGGCAAACCGGGGAACCGCTCGCGCACCACTCGAGCGACCCGCTCCCCGTCGGTGACCTGGTAGCCGAGGATCGCCGAGGCGGCGAAGCACAGCGCACCTTCGCAGGCTTCCAGCACCCGAGCCAGCGGATCCACCTCGATGTTCGCGTCGATCAGGACGACCTCGAACCCCTCCTGAACCGGTCCGCCGGCGATCTGCAGCAGCTCCAGCGGCAACAGGTCAGCGCTGTAGGGCTCGCCGCGAGAGGGATCGTCGCGCCTGGGGAGGTAGAGGACCAGCTTCTTCGAGACGCGGCCGTTCACCAGGGAGCCTCCGGGGTCTCGCTTCCCGCGCCGAGAGAGAGTTGTGCGTGCGGGTCAGGGACTCGGAGAAATGTGTGCATGATCAGCAACGGACAGAGTGCCGGCCGGGGCCGCGGCGAGGGAATCGAGCGCGCGGCCACCATGACGAACTTAGCAAAGCCCCGGGATCTGTCCAGGGGGCCGCGCCGCTCCGTACCCGGTGGACAACCGCCTCGCGAAGTCCGGGACAGGAGCCGAGGAACCGAGAGTCGACGGGAACCCGCGACCTCCTCCGGAGGGGTCCGAGCTCAGGTCGCCGGTGAACAGGAAGCAGCCGGCCGCGCCATCGTCTTCCGCGGATCCATCGTCAGCCAGGCGTCTCGCGCCGGGGTCACCCCGTTCCGCCGCATCAACTTGCGGCTGAGCAGGATGTGCTCGTGTCGGTTCTCGAAGAAGGCCGCGGTGCAGTCACGACACTGAGTCCAGTCGCGGTAGTCGAAGTCGAGGTGGGCTCGACGCAGGCTGCGCATCGCCTCGCTCCCCCAGAGATCGGTGATCGACATCTCCGGGAAGCGCCCGATGCTCACCTGGGCCTCGAAGTCGAAGCGACAGACCGAGACCGTTCCGTCGCTCAGCAGGAAGAGCGCGTCCCAGGGATAGGGACACGGCATGCGCACGGCGCGGTAGATCGAGGTCCGTAACCTGCCGGGCAGGAGCGTGCGTTGACGGAAGGGGTGGTCGAGGGGGTAGCTGACGTGATTGTTCGGGCGGTGGAACAGGAAATCGTCGGCCAGCGGCGTGAAGATCTCGAAGAACCGCCGTTCGACCTCGCGGGTGAAGAGGTCGGTCAGCACGCAGTTGATCGTGATGGTGGGCAGGCGGACCGGCCCCCACGGACTCTCCCCGACTTCACCCTCCTCGTCGCGGATCCTGCGCAGCGTACGGATGTTCTCCAGCAGCACATCCAGTCGCTGACCCGGGCGCGTCCTCTCCAGCACCTCGGGATCGGCCGCGTCCACCGAGAAGTTGATGAGGTCGGGATGACTGCGGACGATGCCGCGCGAGAGCTCCTCGTTCAAGAGCATCCCGTTGGTGCTCATCGTCACGCAGCGCTCCCGCTCCGTCGCCATGGCCAGCATCCGGGCGATCTCCGGGTGGAGCGTGGGCTCTCCGATGGTGTGCAGGGTGAGCCTGGGAATCCTCAGCTCCACCATCTGGTCCAGGAGCTCCTCGTACGTCTGGAGATCCAGGTTGGTCTTCGCCCGCTTCATCACGCGGTTGCCGCAGTAGGAACAGGCCAGATTGCAGGCATTCGTCGGCTCGACGATGATCCGCCGGGGCACGGGGGGAGGCAGGCCCTCGGGGTGCCGCCTCCGCAGGCGAACGGCGCGAGCGTGAACCAGCGTGCGCTGGAGCAGGGTGTTGCCCCAGACGATGTCGCGAAGCATTCGAACCTCCTGTGTTCTCAGGCAGCCGACAGAGGCGTGGTGCGAGCAGCCACGCTTCGAGTGTACGAGATCGATGAGGTTGCCGGTGGTCAGAACTGCACCAAACCCCCGCGCACCTTGCTCTGGCGCAGCGCGATGCGGAACCAGACCAGGCTGAGCGGGAGCACCAGCCCCGCGAACAGGATCAACGCGCCGAGGCTGGAGCGAACCTCCATCAGGGTAGCCCCGTCCAGCAGGGTCCGGCGCAGCGCCTCCAGCGCGTGCGTGATCGGCAGCACGGCCGACAGCGGCTGCAGGAAACCGGGCAGCGAATCCACCGGGTAGAGCACCCCGCCCAGCGGAACGGCCAGGGCGGTGAAGACCCAGGTCACCGGATCGCCCTTCTTGAACATCAGGGTGAATCCGCCGGACGCGATGCCGATCCCCAGGAAGGCAGCGATCGCGACCAGCATCACGACCAGGGCTCCGCCGTAGTTCGCCTTTCCCAGGTCGAGGCCGAAGATGAGCCAGCCGAACAGCACGTAGAGGACGACCCGCGCCGACATGAGGACGAAGTCGTAGGCGGTCGAGCCGAGAATGATCTGGTTCGGAGGGGTGCGAGTGCTGAGCAGGGCCTCGAGCGTACCCTGCATCTGAGCCTCGCGGATCTTCGCGGTGAGGGATGTCAGGGCCACGTTCTGGTAGCCCCAGAGCCCCACGCCGAGCAGGAGGAACGCGAAGAAGTCTCCCCCGTACGGTTCCAGCTTCTCCGCCATCGAGGCGCCGGCGAACGCAGCGAGGTAGTAGTAGGCGAGCGTGTTGACCAGGATCGACGCCGGCTGGAACGTGAAGTGCAGGCGATAGGAGGACTCCTGTCGGAAGTCGCGGCCGACGAAGGCCACCATCTTGCGCATGAAGCTCATCGGCCCGGCTCCTCTCCCGTCTCCTCGCTGAGCAGGTCCTTCACCGCGGTGGCCAGGGATCTCTGAACGTGGCGGCAGGTGGTGACGGCGACGCCGGCACCCAGCAGGAGACGCAGCGCGGGATCGAGATCGCTTCCGTCCGAGGTCAACCGGAGCTCGCAGCGGCCGTCCGGATGATCGGAGTCGGTGGTCACCGCGTAGCCGAGACGCTCCAGGGGGGCCGCATATTCTCGATGCCAGTCCCGCAACGAGAGGTGCCAGGTGGTCCGGCCCGACTCCGCCCCACGGATCTCGTCGGGCGTGCCCGTGCTCACGAATCGGCCGGCGCGCAGGACCGCCAGTGAATCACACAGTGACTCGGCCTCGAGGGCGTCGTGCGTCATCATCAAGATCGTCTTGCCGGCCTGGTCGACCAGCTTCTCGCGGATCCAGCTCCGGAGCAGGGAGCCGGCTCTCGGGTCCAGGCTGCGGGTCGGCTCGTCCATCAGGATCAGCGACGGGTCGCGCAGCAGCGCGCGTGCGATCGCCACGCGCTGACGGATGCCCGTCGGGAGATCGCGGAAGGGACGATCGATGAAGTCCGTGATCTCCAGCCTCTCCAGCAGCTCGCCGATGCGCCGCTCCGCCAGCTCGCGGGCGAGATCATCGAGGGTCGCGAAGAAGCGGAGGTTGTCGCGGACCGACAGGCGCCAGTAGAAGGAGCGCTCGTCGGACACGACGAAGCCCACGCTGTCGCGGACGGCATCGGCCTCGCGATGGATGTCTCGACTCAGCACGCTCACCACCCCCGACGTCGGCAGGACCAGCGTGGCGAGGATCTTCACCAGGGTCGTCTTGCCCGCTCCGTTGGCCCCGAGGATCCCGAAGACCGTCCCGCTCGAGACCTCGAAGCTGACCCCCCGCAAGGCATCGACGTGGGAGCGATGAAAGGGGCGCCTGAGCAGCTCGCCGTAGGAGCGCTCGACGGGGTACCGCTTCCGGAGGTCACGTACCTCGATCGCCTTCACGTTCGCGTTCCTCGCGATCGGCCCCACTCCAGGAGGCGCCGGGTGGCGAAGACCGTCTCTTCCAGCTCCCGGCGACCGAGCGTGGGATCCACCCGGAAGGTCAGGCCGTTGGTGCACAACCTGTCCGCCACCGGGAAGTGACCCGGCTGGTCGAAGACCTCGTGAGAGGCCAGGGGCAGGTTGGACCAGAGGCGATAGTCGATTCGCTCCCGGGTCAGCCCCTGCAACAGCTCCCCGCGGCTCAGTCCGGCATCCTCGGTCAGCTCCACCGGGAAGCCGTAGTAGCACGTCTCCGACCCAGGTAGTGGACGCTGCACGCGAAGACCTTCGAGCTCTCCGAGCTGCTCGCGCAGGAAAGCCCCGTTCCGCACCCGGGTTGCCCGCATCGCGGCGAACCGCTCGAGCTGGCCGATGCCCATCGCCGCCTGGAAGTTGCTCATGCGGTAGTTCCAGCCGAGCATCACGTAGTCGAGCCGGGCCTCGGGATGGAAGACGTCCAGGTCGCTCGACGATCGGCCTTCGGGCTCACACTGGCCGAGGTTCATCGCGATCCGCGCCCGACGCGCGAGGTCGGCGTCGTCGGTCAGGAGCATCCCCCCTTCCCCGGTGGTGATCGTCTTGGGGGGGCCCAGGCTGAGACAGCCGAGATGTCCCACCGTTCCGAGCATCTTGCCGTCGAGCGTCGAACCGTGCGCGTGCGAGGCGTCCTCGATGATCAAGAGGTCGTGCCTCCGTGCGATCTCCTCGATCGCTCTCATGTCGCACGCGACTCCGCCGACGTGGACGGGGATGATCGCCCTGGTGCGGTCGGTGACGACCTCCTCGATCCTGGTCGCGTCGATGTTCCAGGTATCCCCGTCCGCGTCGACGAACTTCGGCACGGCGCCCACCTGCAAGACGGCCATCGCCGTCGCCACGTAGGTCAGCACCGGGACGATCACCTCGTCGCCGGGGCCGATCCCCCCGGCGATCAGGGCGGTGTGCAGCGCGGCGGTCCCGGAGGACAGGGCGAGCGCGTGGCGGCAGCCCCATCGCTCGGCGAACCGCTGCTCGAACCTCGTCACCGCATCCGCGTCGAAGAAGGCGGCGCCCCGTGCCCGGGCGACCCGCGCCAGCTCACGCCGCTCGAAGCGAGTGAGGGGATTGGGGGAGGGGAGCGGGACGAGGCGCACCGGCCAGCCGCCCGCGACCGCCGGTCGGTCTCCCTTTGCGAGGATCCTCCGCAGGAGGCCGTAGGTGAGCTGCGTGAAGCCCAGCGCCTGCGCGAGGCCCACGGTGTGCTGCCGCCTCTTCAAGAACTGCTTCATGCTCATGGCCGACCCTCTCTCCGGACCGTACTCGCCGCGCGAACTGCTCCTCCCGCAGGAAGTTCGGGGGGACCACGGAAAAAGTCAAGGCGAGCGCACCCGCGAGCGGCTGTCCCCATTCAGGGATAGCCGCCCCTCGGAGCTTCCCCGGAAACGGCGGCTCGGGCTCGATCTCGCCGCGCCGACCTGCTCGCGACCCCCTATCCTCTTCCCGATGAGGTCCTTCGTGGAGTCCCTGAGGCGCCGGAGCTGGATCCCGCTGCTCGTCCTCATGGTCGTGCTGAAGAGCGCCTTCGTGCTGTCGCTCGGCGACGTCTTCTTCTACGGCGAGGAGCTCGAGAAGGGCACGGCGGCCAAGGCGATGCTCGACGGTCTCCCGGTGCCGCACCATCAGCTGGCGTACCACTACTACGAGGGCGGCGGCTTCGTGATCAGTCACCTGAAGGCGGTCGCGTTCCTGCTCGTGGGGGAGAACCTCCTGGCCCACAAGCTGGTCGCCCTGATCTTCAACGCGGCGATCCTGCCGGTCGGCTGGGGGTTCACCCGCCGGCTCTTCGGCCCGGTCGCGGCCTTCTGGTTCGGGCTGCTGTTCGTGTTCGGTCCCGAGAGCTTTCAGAAGCTGAGCCTGATCAGTCTCGGCATCCACTTCGAAGCCGGCCTCTTTCTGCTCGGCACGATGAGCCTGGGGGCCCGGATCCTGTTCGCCGGGGACCGCCGCGTGCGCACCTGGCTCGTGCTCGGCCTGGTGACCGGCTTCGGGGTGTACTTCTCGTACCAGATCGCTCTCGCCGCGCTCTGGGTGCTGCTGCTGCTGGCGCTGTTCCGTACCCGTGTCCTGCTCCGGACGGGTTGGCTTCCCGGCCTCGCGGGGTCCCTGCTCGGCGTCGCTCCGCTGGTGATGATGTACGCGCTGGTCGGGGATCGGATCTTCGACATCCACGGTGACTCCCTCTTCGGCGGCGACTCGGCGGTGTCGAACCTCGAGCTGTTCCGCGGGTGGCTGAGCTCGATCTACGTCGACCAGGTGCTCGGCACTCCGGTGAGCGCTATTCTCTGGCCGCTGGCCATCGTCGGAGCCAGCGTGGTGCTCGCCACGCGGGACGAGCCCGGCGACGAGGGGAGGCGGCTGCGGGGCGCCTACGTCTTCGGCTACCTGTCCTTGTTCTCGATCACCTACCTGAGCAGCAACTTCGTTCTGGGGCAGGTCTACCACTTCTTCGATCTCATGCGGGTGACGCCGCTCTGGCTCTTCGGGGCGGTGCTCATCGCCGGCGCGCTGGGCAAGCTCTCGGTCGGAGAGAGCCGGGCGCCCCGCACCGCCGCGCTGATCGTGGGGGGCGGTCTCGTCCTGCTGGGGGCTCGCGGTTCCTGGCTGGTGCTGCGAGGCGGGCACCCCGAGCTCCCCGCGGAGAACTGGGAGATCCTGACGCACACCAAGGGCTACTCGTACGACCAGTACTTCGCCAAGGTGTTCTGGCACTTCGAGGCGACCGATCGGGAGAAGCTGGAGCTGGTCGAGACCTTCGACGAGGACGCGCGCGGCCTCCTTCGAGCCGACGCGGCGGTAAATGTCTTCAGGGATCCCCACCCCGACCTCGGCGAGGCCTTCTCGCGGGCCAGGAAGATCATCCGCGGCACCGGCGCCGATCGGGTGGCCGACTACGAGCTCGGCCTCGGGCCGCTGCTGGTCATCGGTCACGGCTGGGACAACACCCGGGCGATCGCGACCGTCTCGGCGGCGGAGCCCGAGCTGCGGGAGGTGATGTTCGAGGCGCTGGGGCGCTTCGGCGGCGGCAAGTACCCGCTGAGGGACCACCTGCGGGCGGAGGTGGAGCGAGGCCTGACCCTCAGCCCCGCCGACGCGTACCTCCGCGGGCTCGGCCGGTTCCTCTACACCCGCTTCCGGGTCGATCCGCTCGGCGCCGCCGAGTTCATCGACGAACAGCCTCGAGCCGCGCGCGACGCCCTGCGGGAGGGATACCGGGCGGCGCGGGACTGGCACACGTTGCCTTGACTTCGTGCCCCTCGGTTCAGGGGAGGAATCGGATGACGATCGAGCCGCTGGTATTGCGATTGCCGGCGGCTGGATCGGTGTAGAGGAGCTGGAAGGCGACGGTGTCGCCCGGTGCGATCGCGCCGGGGCCGGAGGAGAAGGGGGGGTGTGACAGGTCCAGGGGCACGAGGGCGGAACCGCTGGCGTCGAATACCAACCAGGTGGCGAGGTGGAGCTCGCCGGAGACGCAGAGCGTGCCGGCGTCGTAGGGGAGCGGGGGCCCCGGGGCGCCGTAGACGAGTCGGGCACGGGCGGTGGGAGGGACGCCCGTGACGACGAGCCGAGTGAGGTTGTTGCGCAGGCTGATCGGCCCGGAGACGGTGAGGTTTGCGCCGGCCCCGACGGAGTTGGGGGTGGTGGGGCAGCCGTTCCCGCGGTCCCCGGCCGCACCGCGGTAGATGGCGATGCGGCCCTTCTTGTAGGTCTCCCCTGGGGGGATGAACCTCGGATCGGACACGACCCACTCGGCCAGCCCGTCGCCGTCGTGGTCGTCGATCAGGTAGAGGTACTGGCCGAGCTTGTAGTCGTTGTCGGGCCGTCCCACGTGCTTCCAGAGAACCGCACCCGTGCGCCCGGAGATCAGGTACACGGCGCCGCTGCGCCAGTGTGGCGGATGCACCGACTCCGCGGGCGCACCGACGAGGAGATCAGGGAATCCGTCTCCATTCACGTCCTTGCCCGAGACCGTGGCATCGCCGAAGGCGGCGTTGGCGGTGGTGTAGTCGGCACCGTTGAAGAAGCGCAGGATCGAGCCGTCATCTCCGGAGAAGATGTAGACGCCGCACTTGTGGCCCCCTGCCACCCCGTAGGTTCCTGGAGCGCCTGCCGCGATATCGTCGATGCCGTCCCCGTTCCAGTCTCCAGCGACGCTCACGGACACGCCGAGCTCCTCGTCGACTCGCGTCCCATCGAACGTCATCAGCTCGGCTCCGGTCTTCCCCGAGAAGAGGATGACCCGCCCGGCGTTGGAGAGTGATGGCGAGTACAGGTAATCCCCGATCAGGTAGTCACTTCCCCCGTCCCCGTCCCAGTCTCCGTAGGGAACGACCTGGGGGTTCCTCCCCATCCCGACCCAGAGGGTGGTGTGCTCGCGGAACAGGGCGCCGGTTGGGGCGCTGTAGAGACGGACCCAGAACTCCTCGGTTCCGGTTGTGGCGAGTTCGGGATGGCCGTCGCCATCGAGGTCGCCGAGCCCATACACATGATTACCGATGCGATCCCAGGAGTTGTGCTCGGTGATCTCCTGGATCAGCGTGTGGGTCGCCCCGCTGAAGATCCGCACGACCCCCTCGTAGAACTCCAGGGTGAAGGCATTAGGAGCCCCGACGGCGTAGTCGGGAACGTCGTCGTCGTCCCACAGGCCGATCCCCGTGACATCGGAGCCGTGGCTGTCGTGCCACCCGGGCCGGTAGGTGCTCCGGTACCTCACTAGTGTCGACCAATCTGCTCCCGAGCGCACCCGGTGCATGTGAGGCAGGGGACTACCGTAAATGAAGTCCCGGATTCCATCCCCGTTGACGTCCCCGATCGTGTCGAACCTGTAGAAGCGGTGGTCCCACTGAGAGGAGTCTCCCACGAAGACGTGGAGCAGCTCCTGGGCGGTAGCCGTTGGATTCGAAGGCGAGGCGAGGAAAAGGCCGAGGCCCACGAGAACAACGACCCCGTGTCGAGAGCGAAGAGACCTCAGAAATGTGCGGCTCATGATCACGGCGATTCGAAGTCGTAGGTGTAGATGCGGAAGCCGGTCAAGCCGTCGCCGACGAAGAGCAGCCGATCAGTGACGTAGTCGTCGAAGTCGGCTGCCTCCAGCGCGGGGGGCACGTCGCACAGGTACAGGAAACAAGTCTCCCCCGGAGTCTGGATCAGCTTCTCGGGAACGAGGCGGGTCTCGTCCATGGTTCCCTCGACGTCGAAGCCGCGCCCGCGACGTTTGCCGTCAGGAAAGTGAGAGTGGTCAGAACCCAACCGCTCCGCCGGATTGCCCGAGGGGAGACGGTGGTCGTCAGGGGGGCACTTGGGCAGCAATGAGTTTCATCGTTCGCACTCCTCTTCTCTCGCCTTCGTTCGGCCATTTCGGCCGGCGAGCGCCCGGAACCCGACGTGGGTCCCGTGCTTCTATCCAGGAGACGGCGGGGTCCGGTTTTCCGCAAGAAGCCCCGGTCGGAATCCCCGAGTGGTGGACACCGACCGGGGCGAGTACAGGCTCAGTGCTGTTGCGGCAGCACCATCAGCCTGTGGCGCGGGTCCCGTGACGTGTCAGCCGGAGTCGCACACGAACCCGTCGTTCTCGCCCAGCCCGAGGCACAACGAGAGGTCCGAAGCCGCGACCAACGCCGCATGGTGATCGACGACGACCACCAGGTCGCCGCGGTCGGCGAGCTCGCGGAACGCCTCGACGAGGCGCGAAAGATCGGCCAGGTGCTGTCCGGCGGCGGGCTCGTCGAAGAGGTGCAGCGCGGGGGACCGGCGACTCGAGAGACTCTTCGCCAGCGCCAGGCGCTGCACCTCGCCGCCCGAGAGGCTCGTGACCTCGCGACCGGCGGAGAGGTGTCCCAGGCCGACGCGCGAGAGCGCTTCGAAGGCGCTCCGCAGGCGACCGCTAGGCAGAACCGAGGCGAGCGCGCCCACCGGCTGCTCCAGGAACTGCGCCACGTCGAACCCACCCCAGCGCACCGCCAGCACCTCCGGCCGGTAGCGCCGGCCCTCGCAGGTCGGGCACGGGAGGTCGAGGTCGGCCATGAAGTCCATGGCCACGCGCTCCCGACCCGATCCGCCGCACGCCGGGCAGCGCCCCTTCGGGCTCCTGAAGCTGAACGCCTGACGCGGCAGCTCCGTCCCGGCGGCCTCGGCGTGAAAGAGACGCTGCAAGGAACTCATCAGCTCGAGCGCGGTCAGCACCGTGCCTCCGCGCGAGACCGCGCGCCGGCCGCGCACGGCCCGGAAGTGCTCGAGGCCTCCGGTCAGCTCGATCGAGGTGCAGCCGACGGGAGCGCCGGCGGTGAAGGAGGCCTCGAGCACCTCGAAGAGCAGCGTGCTCTTGCCGCTGCCCGAGGGTCCGGTGACCGTCACGACACCGGAGCGGGGGAGCTCGAGGTCGATGCCGCCGAGAGGACCGGCGGCGACCTCGACGAGGCGCACGCGTTCGCGGTCCGGTGGGGGGAGCTCCGGCTCGAGGGTCGTCCTCGAGGCGCGGGCCGTCGGACCGTCGCCGGCCAGGAGCTCCTCCGGCGGACCCGACCCGATGAGCCGTCCCCCCTCGACGCCCGCTCCCGGACCGAGTTCGATCAGGTGGTCGGCGCCGCGCAGGATGAGGGGATCGTGCTCGACGACGACGACGGTGTTGCCCGCCGCGCAGAGCTGTCGCAGCGAGGCGAGCAGCATCCGGGCCTCGTCCGGCTGCAGGCCGGCGCTCGGCTCGTCGAGCACCAGCGTGGCTCCGGAGAGGTTCGCGCGCAGGACGCTCGCCAGGCGGGCCCGCTGTTGCTCGCCGCCGGAGAGCTCCTGGCTGCGGCGCCCGAGCGAGAGGTGTCCGAGGCCCAGCGCGATCAGCTCCTCGAGGCGTGCCTCGATCTCGGGCAGGAGCGCGCCGATCGCCGCGGCGGCGGACGGGGCCGCGCCGGCGGCGGACGCGCCGAGGGTCTCGAGAGCCGTGGCCACCTCCGTCAGCGACAGCTCGAGGAGCTCGGGCAGGCTGCGGCCGCCGAGCTCGACCCCGCGCGCCTCGGCTCCGATTCCCGCGCCGCCGCACTCGAGGCACGGCCGGTCGACGAGCGGCGCCGTCCAGGCGCTCGAGTTCCGGTGCCCGGCGCGCCTCGCCGCCTCACGCTCGACGAGGATCAGGAAGCCCTCCCAGCGCGCCTCGAAACGGTGTGCGCCGGAGCCCTCGCGTTTGTCCTCGGCGAACTCCCAGGTCACCTCGAAGCGCTCCTCGCCAGCTCCCTCGAGCGCGAGGCGACGAGCTCGCTCGGGAAGCGCCTCCCACGGCAGCGCCAGATCGACGCTCTCCCCGAGGGCGGCGCGAAGCGTCGCGACGTGCTGGCCATCCGGTTCGGAGAAGAAGGCCCCCGGCCGCGTGCCGCCCAGCGCACCGTCGAGGAGCGAGCGTTCGGGAGCGGTCACCAGAAGCGCCGGATCGCAGCGCGCGACGACGCCCCGCCCTTCGCAGGCGGGGCAGGCGCCGAGCGTCCGGTCGGGGCTGAAGTGCTCGGCGGAAAGGCGGCACGGCTCGCCGTCCACCACCCCGGCGCGCGAGAAGAGCAGCCGCAGGATCGGGCCGAGTCCGCTCTGGGTCGCGACGGTCGAGCGGCGGCCCGGCGGCGGCTCGCTCTGCTTCAGGCTCAGCGTGGGCCCGAGGCCGCTGGCGCGCTCGAGCCGAGGTCGGGGCATTCGCCGCACGTGACGCCGCACCTCGAAGGGCAGGCTCTCGGCGAAGCGTCGCCAGGCCTCCGCGGCGAGCGTATCGAACGCGAGCGAGCTCTTGCCGCTGCCGGAGACGCCACAGATCGCGGTCAGCGCGCCGCGGGGGAAGCGCGCCTCCACGCCTCGAAGGTTGTTCGTATGGACCCCGTCGAGCCGGATCTCCCGCGGCAGCGGGGCCGCCGGCCGTGGCTCGCGATTGGCCGTCAGCGGGGACCAGTCGAGCTCGGGCTCGGCGCGGATGACCCCGTCCTCGAGCTCGGTCAGGTGATCCGCGGCGGCCCAGAGGTGACGGTGGTGGGAGATGGCGACGACCGTGTGCCCCGCCTCGACCAGTCGATCGATCGCGGCGATGAGCAGAGCCAGGTCGCTCGGGTGCAGGCCGCGGTCGGGCTCGTCGAGCAGGAGCATCGTCGGCTTCGCGTCGGCCGTGCCGAGCAGCGTCGCGAGCTTCACGCGTTGCGACTCGCCGCGACTGAGCTGGTTCGAGGGCTGGCCGAGGCAGAGGTAGCCGAGTCCCAGCTCGTCCATCGCCGTGCAGAGGTTCGCGATCGACGGGTCGTCCGCGAAGAAGTCCACCGCCTCGCGCACGGAGAGAGCGAGCACCTCGGCGATCGACTTGCCGCGAAGCCGGACGGACAGGATCTCGGGGGCGTAGCGCCCGCCGCCGCAAGCCTCGCAGACGAGCTCGACGTCCTCGAAGAGGTGCAGGCCGACGCGGATCGTTCCCAGGCCCTCGCAGCTCGCACAGCGCCCCTGCTTGTTGTTGTAGGAGAAGTGCCCCGCCCCGAAGCCGCGCGCGCGGGCTTCCCCGGTCGCCGCGAAGCGCTTGCGCACCAGCTCGAAGAGACCCGACCAGGTGGCGGGCGTGCTGCGCGAGGTCCGGCCGATGGGACGCGCGTCGAGCGCGCGCACCGACTCGGCGGGGGCGCCCTCCAGCGCCTCGAACGGCCCTCCGGGTCGGCCGGTCAGCGCCGGCAGGAGCGTGCCGAAGACGAGCGAGCTCTTGCCCGCGCCGGTGGGCCCGATGACGACGTTCAGCGCGCCGAGCCGGATGCGAAACTCGCCGCCCCGAAGGTTGTGGAGGGTCGGCCCGCGCAGGACCAACGTCGCGGACCCCGCCCGCCGCACCGTCTTCGGGGTCGGCGGCGGGCCGAGCGGGTGCTCGGGGAGCGGCCCCGAGCTCAGCACTTCGCCGCCCTCCGGGCCGGCTCCCGGCCCGAGCCTCACGATCCGGTCGGCGTGGCGGACCAGGTCGGGATCGTGCTCGATGACGGCGAGCGTATTGCCGAGCGCGCGCAGCTCGTCGAGCACCGCGCGCATCCCCGCCTGCCCGCCGGGGTGCAGGCCGAGCGTCGGCTCGTCCAGGGCGAAGAGCACGCCGCAGAGCCCCGCCGAGAGCTGGGCGGAGAGGCGCAGTCGCTGTCCCTCGCCGCCGGAGAGCGTGGTGCTCTCGCGATCGAGTGCGAGGTGTCCGAGACCGAGCCGCCGCAGGCGAACGAGGCGCGCGTCGAGCTCGGGACGCAGGGCACGTAGTACTTCCGATTGCGGCAGCTCTTGCAGGGCGCGGGGCAGGTCTCGCGCGGGGAGCGCGAGGAGATCGGGGAGGCGGCGCTCGCCGATCCGCGCCTCGCGCCCGGCCCGGGCCAGGCGCGAGCCGTCGCAGGTCGTGCAGGGAACCGAACGCACGAAGCGCAGGACGTTCGGGTTGCGATTGCGCTTCAGGGTCTCGGCGATGACGGGAACGAGCCCGCGGTAGTAGCCCTCCTCGCGCGGCCTCGCGGTGATCCCCTCCCACCTCATGCGCGACTCGATCGGGTGCTTGCCGAAGGGCACCTTCAGCGCCCTGGTGCCGAAGAGAACGACGTCGCGCTGGTCCTGGGTGAGCTCGCCCCACGGCGTGTGGACGTCGAAGCCGTGAGCGTGACAGATCGTATCCATCACCTCGAGCGTGACCTGGCTGTAGACGGTGTACCCGTTCCTCAGCGTCGGCACCAGCGCGCCATCGCGCAGGCTCTTCCTCGGATCGGCGACGAGCAGCGCGGGGTCGACGCGGTCCTCCACGCCGAGCCCGCTGCAAGCCTCGCAGGCGCCGAGGGGCTGGTTGAAGCTGAAGTGGCTGCGCGTCAGAGCGGCGCCGCCCGGATCGACAGCGGTCCGAGCGAAGAGGAGCCGCAGGAGGTCGAGGGTGCCGGTCAGCGTGCCGACGGTCGAGCGCGCGCTGGGGGAGAGGGCGCGCTCCCCGACGGCGATGGTGGGCGGTAGCCCGGAGAGCTCACGGACCGCCGCGCGCCCGAGCTTCCCGAAGAATTGCCTCGCCCGGGGGGTGAGCGAGGACAGGTAGCGGTACTGCCCCTCGCGCACGAGGGTGTCGAAGACGAGCGAGGTCTTCCCCGAGCCGGAGGGCCCGACGACGGCGATCCACTCCCCGTGGGGCAGGTCGAGGTCGACGCCGCGCAGGTTGTGCTCGGTGGCGCCGCGGAGGGTGATCGCCGGAGACATGCGGTGCCGGCCCACCGGTCAGTCTCGAGAGGCCACCGCGCGAGTGCCGGCGCTGGCCATGACGGTCCGCAGATCGCCCATCGTATAAGGCTTCTCCAGACAGGCCACGAAGCCGTGTCGCCGGTACTCCGCCAGGGCCGAGTTGTCGGCGTACCCGCTGGTGACGATGGCGCGAACCTCGTGATCGATCTGCCGCAGCTGGTCTAGGGTCTCGAGTCCACCCATCCCGCCGACAATGGTCAGGTCGAGGATGGCGAAGCTGAAGGGGGTGCCCGCCGACCTGGCGCGGTCATAGGTGTCGACCGCGTCGCGCCCGTCCGCCACCGTGACACAATCGAATCCGAGCTGCGCCAGCATTCGCGAGAGGATCTCCCGGATGTCCGGCTCGTCGTCGAGGATCAGCACGCGCCCTCCGCGGGGTGCGTCGAGGTCGGAGCTCGGCGGCCGCGCCGCCGGCTGCTCCTCGGTCGCCGGGAGATGGATGGAGAACTCCGTCCCGCGCTCGGGCTCGGTCTCCACCGCCAGACGACCGCGATGGCGCTCGACGATCGAGTGGACGATCGCCAGACCCAGGCCGCTCCCCTTCTCCCGGGTCGTGAAGTACGGGTCGTAGATCCTGGGCAGATCCCGCGCCGGAATCCGCAGCCTTCGTCCCGGATGGATATCACGACCTCCTCTCGGCCACCCTGCCGATGATTGCGGCAGCTCACGCGAATCGTGCCGGAGTCGTCCATGGCCTGGCGCGAGTTGATCAGGATGTTGCCGATCGCCTGCCGGAGCTGCGTGGGGTCGGCGACGATGCTCCGCAGGTCCGCGTCCATCTCGATCCGGCAGTCCGTGCGGGCCCCGCTCATGGTCAGGTCCACCGACTGCTCGACGATCTCGGCGACGGAGACCACCTCCAGCTTCGGTGCTCCCCCCTTGGCGAAGGTCAAGAGCTGCTGGGTGAGACGGCTCGCATTGTCGGTCGCCTTGAGGGCCTTCTCGAAGCGGCGCTCGCGCTCGTCCGGTGTCTCCGAGCTCGTGGCCGCCAGGTTCAGGTTCCCCTGGATCACCGTCAGCAGGTTGTTGAAGTCGTGAGCGATCCCCCCCGCGAGCAGTCCCAGGGACTCGAGCTTCTGCCGCCTGAAGAGCTCGCTGTCGAGCAGGCGCTTGGCGGTGACGTCGCGCAGAGCGAGAACCGTGCCGAGCTGCTGGTCGTCGGCGGTGCGCATCGCGGCCGCGGAGATCTCCAGGTACCGCGGCGGGCGGTCCGGTGGCGTCAGCCTGAAGACGCGGGGCGCTCCGCCCTCGATGGCCTCCTGCATCGACTCGGCGGAATCGATCACGGCACCGCCGCTCTCCGCCGACGGGTCGTCCTCGATCTCGAGCACACCCTCCAGCACCGACCACAGCGTACGCCCCTCGAGCTCCTGGCTCCCCAGCCCGAGCACGCTCTCCGCGGCCGGGTTGGCCAGCACGATCTCGAGGTCGGGATCCAGCGTGAGCACGCCGTCGGAGATGTTCAGCAGGGTCGCCTCCAGCTTGCGGGACTCGACCTTCACGGCACGCTCCGATTCCTGCAGCTTCACCGTCCGCGCGTGGACCTCCTTCTCGAGCTCCTGGGCGTAGCAGCGACGGGTGTGCAGGGTGAACCCGACCCACAGGCCACCCAGGAGGAGCAAGGCGTACGAAGCCAGGGCCCACCAGCGGAACCAGACCTCGGTCAGGACCGTGATCGTCCCCGTGGACGCCACGGCGCTCTCTCGACCATCGGCACCCAGGGCCTGCACGTGGAAGCGGTACTCGCCGGCCGGGACGTTCGTGTACCGGATCTCCTGGGACGGCAGCTCCCGCGCCGCCTCGAACTCGGGCCGGAAGCCCTCGAGCCAGGTGCGATAGCGGGTGCGTCCCTCGTCGATGAAGGTGAGCCCACGAAAGCGAAAGGTGATCTGCTCGGCGGGGGCGTGGAGAACGAGCCTCTCGTCCGCCGGGTAGCGCCGGCCGTCGACCTCGTACCCGAGGATCTCCAGCAGTGGTTCGGCGAGGGAGGGCAGGTCGAACTCGTCGCGGTAGATCCAGACGCCGCTGTCCGTTCCGATCCATACGGCTCCGTCCGAGGCGAGCACCAGCGCATCCCGGTTCGTCTCGCGGCCGTGCAGGCCGTCCTCCACGGTGAAGTGCTCGAGCCGCTCCCCGTCCCAGCGCATCACGCCGGCGTCGGTGCCGAACCAGGTCCGCTCCCGGTCGTCCTTCAGGATGCTGTAGGTCGGTCGATCGATGACCGGATCGGGTGGGCTCGTCTTGACCAGTTCGTCGCCGACGATCTCGAAGAGGCCGCTGCCGGTGCCGACCCAGATCGGGCCGCCGGGAAAGGCCTCGACGCAGTACGCGCTGTCACCACCCAGTCGCTTTTCATCCCTGAACTGCGTGACCTCCTCGCCGAGCAGGCGGAAGACCCCGGTCTTCCCCGTGGCTACGTAGATCGCGCCGTCGGGTCCCTCACACACGCGGCGCACCGAGGCGTACACGCCCGGCTCGAAACCGGGCAGCCTGACCCGGACGAATCCCTCGGCGGTCCGTCGATGAAGGCCCTCGTGGGTGCCCACCCACATCCGGCCGACCCGATCGAAGTGGAGAGCGTACGCATAACCCGAAGGCCCCTCCGCACCCCGATACCAGGTCAGTCGCCGCTCGGCGTCCAGCCGCGCCAGGCCGGCCTGGTTGCACGCGAGCCAGAGCACTCCCGCAGAATCCTCTTCGATGTCCATGACCCGGCAGGCGGTGCCGGGATTCCATTCGAGATCCAGCACCTCGGGCTCTCCGTCCCAGAAGGTCACACCGAGCGGGTGCCCCAGGACCACCTGGCCCGAAGGGCGTTCGTGGATGGCGCTGACCTCGTCCTCGAACAGACCCTGCAGGTGGGTGAGTCCGGCGAAGCGGCGACTGATGATCTTGCTGACGCCCCGCTGGCTCGCGATCCAGATGTTCCCCTCCCGATCCAGGAAGAAGTCGTTGACCCCGTCGCTGCTGAGCCCGCTCTCCCGGGTCAAGGTCTCCACGGACCCGTCGCGATAGTAGTGCACCGAGGTCGGATCACCGAAGTAGAGGCCACCCATCGGATCTTCCAGCGTGGAGACGCCGGAGTGCAGCATGGACAGATCGAAGGGCGGCCCCTCGTAGACTCGCTCCAGCCGATCACCCCGTAGCCGTCCGATCCAGCTCTCGCCGACGACCCACAGCGTCTCGCCGTCCCGGCTCTCGGTCACGCCCACGACGTCGTGTTCCGGCTGGCCGTCGTGACCGTGGAACTCGATCTCGCCGGTCGCGTGGTCGAAGCTGTGCAACCCGCTGTGAGTCGCCAGGTAGGTCCGGCCGCGGTGGAGCGCCATTCCGGTGATGTCCCGCAGCCGATCGTCCGGACCCAGGATCGACCATTCGGTGCCGTCCCACGTGCCGAGGACTCCCTGGGCCGCAGCCACCGTCACGCACTCGCGACCCTCTTCATCGGAAAAGGCAGCCATTGCGCCGATGACCCACCAGTCCTCGAGGTGGACCGCCGGCCTGGGGATGCGGTTCCAGCGTTCGCCGTCGAAGAAGGAGAGCGAGATCGGCTGGCGCCCGTCGGCCGCCCAGATTCCGCCGCTCGCGGAGGCGATGGTGTCGCGATACCCCGGACGGGGGAAGCCCGACCCCTGGTCGATCGTGTCCCAGGATCGGCCGTCGTAGCAGACCATGCCCTCGTAGGTGGCGAACCACATCCTGCCCTGCCCATCCTGCGCGACCCCGTGGACGGCATAGCACGGGAGGCCGTCCTGCTCCGTGTAGGTTCGGATGTGATAGCTCTGGGCGACGGCCGCGGCGGGCAGCAGGGCGGCGAGAGCGAGGACGGCAAGGACCGCCGTGGACAGACGCCGGCTGGTGGACGGGATTGCTGGGCTGCGCGTGACCATTCGGATCTCGCTACCTGTTCGACGTCGGGTGTCGGTCTCGAGGTGGGACGGGACCGGCCCTGAGGGAGACGTCGGATCGGGCTTCGCGAGTATATCGAGAAGAGCCATCCGGGAGAACGACCGGGTCGCCACGGCCACCTCGAGACGATGGCGGGCCGGACCCTCGGGCGGGCTCGATCCCCGAACCCCCATCCACTGCCGTTCTTCCCATCCTGGACGACGCGGGACAGAATGAACCATCCGCTTCCTTCACCTCCGCCCGCTCCGTGCCTCTCCACCAGATCCTCCCGCTCCTCTTCCTTCCGCCGCTCACGATCGCGACGCCTTCATCGGCCGACGCCGTCGAGGGCGAGACTCCTCGACTGGTGGTCGTGATCTCCGTGGATCAGATGATCCCGGAGCAGCTCGAACGCCTGGCGCCGTGGTGGCGCGGTGGTTTTGCGCGTTTCCTGGAGCGGGGGCTCGTCTTCCCGAACGCCGCGTTGCGCCACGCCAACACGGAGACGGGGCCGGGCCACGCGACCCTCGGCACCGGCTGCTCTCCCGCGCGAAACGGCATCGTCGAGAACGACTACTTCGATCGCGAGGCCGGCCGGTACGTCTACTGCGTCGGCGACGAGTCGGCCACCACCAGGACCTCCTTCGACTGGCCGGTCGCCGAGCGCCGGAGTGCGTCCTCCCACCGCCTGCTCGCGCCGGGCTGGGCCGACCTCCTGCGCGAGCGCTGGCCGGCCTCCCGCTCGGTCTCGATCGGCGGCAAGGATCGAGCGGTGATCCTGATGGCGGGGCAGCGCCCCGAGCTCGCGCTCTGGTGGGACGGGTACGGTCGCGGGTTCGTCAGCTCCAGCGCGTACGTCGAGGAGCTTCCCGACTGGGTCGGCGAGTGGAACGGGGACTGCTTCGCGCCGATGGACGGGTGGGTCTGGACCGGTGAGCTCCCCGGCCCGGCGAGCGCGACCGGCACCGCGGAGGACGATCGGCCCGGAGAGGCGAAGCTGATGTCCAGGCCGCCGGTCTTTCCCTACCGCTTCCCCGAGCTTCCCGAGCCCCTCGAACCTCGCGACCGGGCCGGGCTGGCGGGGCTCGCGTACTCGTCTCCCTGGATCGATCGCTTCACCCTCGAGCTGGCGCGCATCGCGGTGACCGAGATGGAGCTCGGCGCCGACGAGGCCGTCGATCTCCTGGCGATCAGCCTCAGCGCGTGCGACACGGTCGGTCACGCCTGCGGCCCGTACAGCCGCGAGGTGACCGACCTGCTCCTGCGCGTGGATCACGAGCTCGGCCTCCTGTTCAGCGAGCTCGACGAGCGCCTCGGCGCGGGAGGCTGGATCGCCGTGCTCAGCGCGGATCACGGGGTGCTCGAGCTCCCCGAGGCCCGGATCGGAGACGCGGTCGGCGGCGTGAGGCTGCGGGTGCGCGAGCGGCGACTCGCGCTGGAGCACGTGCGCGCCGCGCTGGACGAGGCGTTCGGCGAGAGCTACCGCGTGAACATCAGCGGTGGGGGGGACGCGATCTTCTTCCCCGGCGGCGCACTCGAGGCGGAAGGGGTCGATGCCGCTCGGGTGCGCGGTGTGGTCGCCCGGACCCTCGTGGAGGAACCCTGGATCGCCGCGGCCTACACGCACGACGAGCTGATCGCGCCGCCGCGCGAGGACGACGATCGCTGGCTGCGACTGGCGCGCGCCTCCCACCGGGCCGACCGCGGCCCCGACGTCGAGATCCGCCTGGCGCACCGCCACCTGATGTCGATGTCGACGGGAACCTCGCACGGCTCGCCCTACCGCTACGACCGGCGCGTGCCGCTGGCCTTCCTCGGCCCGGGGTTCCAGCCCGGCTCGCGCGACGAGAGCGCGGGCCCGATGGACGCGCTGCCGACCGTGCTGGACCGCCTCGGGATCGAGGTGCCCGCGAGTGTCGAGGGGCGCGTGCTGGCCGAGACGCCGTAGCGGTTCGGCGCCGAAGGGAGGCGGGCGGCGTCCGCGAAGGACGACGCCCGCTGGATGGAGCTCGGCGATCCGGTTCGACCCGGCCTACGGCAGGAAGGTCACCTCCACGCCGTTCGTCAGGTTGAAGCCGGAGCCGCAGACGCTGCCGACGGGGTCGCGGTACCAGCCCTGGAAGCGCAGCAGGTCGCCCGAGCTCCAGCCGCCCTTGGACTGGAGACCCGGTCCCCAGATCGCGGCACCGGTGCCGTCGGGGACCTTCAGGCCGAGACGGATGATCGAGCCGCCCGCGCAGCGCAGGCCGTCGCCGAAGGTGATGCCCGCTCCGCCGTTCACCGCGTTGGTGCCCTGGAAGAGCAGCGCGGCCTGCCCGGGGACCAGGCCCGCGCCATCGAAGAAGATGTCGTCGGCGGAGACGCTGGCCGAGCCGCCCGCGACGAGCGTACCGCCGTTGCCGACCGAGTTGGCGCAGCCCGCGTCCGGCGCTCCGGGGTTCGAGCACGGCGAGTTGTCGCCCGAGCAGTCGCAGTAGATGGTGCCCACGTCGACGGAGGGCGAGTAGAGCTCGTTGATCCAGATGTCGGTCCCGGTGCAGCGCCCGAAGACCATGTCGTTGTCCCCGTCGTTGTCGAGGTCGAAGACCGCCACGTCGTGCGTACCCTGGAGATCGCTCGCGGTGAGGCCCACGACTCCCTTCCAGCCGCCGCCACCGGCCTGCTGCGCTTCCTCGAGGAGGGTGTACTGCCCGCCGACCGCGCCGCCGGGGTTGTGGTAGATGTGGCAGCGCCGGCTGCAGCCGGGGATGTCGACGTCGACGTCCGCGACGATGATATCCTCGAAGCCGTCGTCGTCGAGGTCGACGATCAGGTTGTTGCTGCCGAAGCCGTCGTCACTCCCGGAGAGGAAATCGAAGGTATGGGCGGGACTCCACGTCACCCGGCCAAAGACGTCGGTCCCCAGGTTGTAGCGGTAGCGGTCGTCGCCGTCGTCGCTGACCACCACGTCCAGACGCCCGTCGTTGTTCAGATCGCCGGAAGAGGTGTGGTACGGAGCGTCGTGGTGGAACTCGTCGAACAGGGAGAAGTAGCCGACGTTGTCCGGGTCGTTGTAGCTGAGCGAGACGTACTGAGGCGCGACCAGCGCGGTGTCCTTCAGGATGTCGTTCTCGCCGTCCAGGTTGAAGTCGCGGATCTCGACCGAGTTGCCGAACGCCGATTCCAGCATCTGCGTGGTCATGCGCGCGGTGCTCTCGTCGGCGAACGTCCCCGTGCCGTCGTTGATCAGCAGCCGGTCGTTCATGTCGCCGCCGGTGGCGAGACCCGAGTCGTAGTCCCCGAAGTAGAGGTCCGGGTGTCCGTCGCCGGTGACGTCTCCCGTGTCGACGGAACAGAACTTCGGCCAGGAAGGAGTGCCGTCGGACAGCTTCAGCTGGGGGATGCGGGGCTCGTCGTAGTGGAAGCCCAGCCAGTTGCCGCCGCCATCGTCCTTCAGGTTGATGTAGATGCGCGGGTGCGAGATGGCCTTCGACGCCCCGGGCATCAGCGTCGTCGCCGTGATGATGTCGAGCCACCCGTCACCGTTGGCATCGAACAGGATGACGTCTCGGTCGTTGGTCTCGGTGAGGAAACCCTCGTCGCCGGAGACGCTCGACGACTTGGCGTAGTCCGCGGTGCGATCGACGAGCGTGCCGCCCTCGTTCATGAACAGGACGTTGGCCTCGCGACCCAGCGTGGTGAACGGCTCCTTCCGGACGCAGACGAGGTCGATCCAGCCGTCCTGGTCGACATCGCCCCAGGCGTAGTCCTTCTCCTCGATGTCGTCCAATCCGACGATGGGGTCGGCCACCATGCGGCTGTTGTCCTTGTGGAAGGTGACCCACTCGTTGCCGAACTGGGCGTTCGCCGAGGTGGACACGAGAACGAGCGCGAGTCCGATCGGCCAGACACGGGGGAGCGATACGTGGTTCGAAGTGCGTTTCATCACTGGTTCAGGGTGGGTTCGAGGCGGTGAGAGCGAGATTCGAGGATGAAGCGGGGCCGGCGCTCCGGTCGTCGGCCCGCGCGCGCGGAAGTCGTCGCGCGGACCGGCGAAGTTGCGCGGCAGGCAGGTGAGAGCGCGGCGAGCGCTCAGGGGCAGATCATGAAGGCGGCAGCGTTGGAGAGCCCCATCCCGGTGCCGTCGGAGTGCGCCGGATCGCGGTACCAGTACTGCGCGTAGACCGCGTCGCCGACGTCGAAGCCGAGGCCGGTCATCTGCGCCTGGGTGAGGTGGAAGTCGAAGGTGCCCGTGCAGTCGCTGCCGGTCGAGCTGCCTCCCGAGAACTGAGTACTGGTCCGGATCAGCGGATTGCTCACGCAGCGAATTCCGCCCATGAAGGGCACGTCGCTCGGCTGCATTCCGAAGAAGGCCAGGCCGAACTGCTGGTTCAGCACCTGCGAGGCGGTCACGTGGAAGTCGTCGGCGCCGGAGGCCGTCGGGGTGCCGGTCCAGCCGATGGCCGGAACGCAGCCGAGAGAGCTCGTCTTGGCGGTGCAGTAGGTGAACGGTCCACACTCGGTGACCTCGATGGTCAGCGGGGTGACGAGGCCGGCTTCCGCGGGGTCGACCGCCCAGTGGCTTCCGAGGCCCGTCTCGCCGGCGCGGATGACGTTGGCGATCACCTCGTCGACACTGAGCAGATAGGTGCCGGCGGTGTCGGGGACCACGACCGAACCGCTGACGAAGAGCAGCGGCGAGCCGGGCTGGGCGACGTCCTCGATCACCGTGCCCGTCGGCTGCGGAGCGAAGGTGTTCTTGATCGTGTTCTGCGCGCCGCCGACCTGCAGGAGCTCGCCGTTCGAGGGAGTACCCCCGAAACCGTCCGGATTCGACATCCCCAGCGGGAACCGGAAGTTGTCGATGGTGGGGGAGCTCGGCGCCGCGGCCGGGTCGAGGGGACCGCCATCGAAGCCGAGGTCGAAGCAGAGCAGGGCGAGGCCTTCGTTCTCCGCGTCGGAGAGCTCCACGAGGACCTGGTAGTCGACGGTGGTGCCGGGGAGGGCCTGGACCAGGTTCGCTCCACCGCTCTCGACGCTGAGGTCGACGTCGGTGGCGGAGGCGAGGGCGGCGAGGGTGAGGGCGACCGCGGTGGTGGTGAGGAGGTTCTTCATCTCATGTTTCCTTGGCTGCTGGAGAGCCGCGCTCACTGGTTTCCGGTGAAGGCCCGCTGGGTCACGGCGAAGTCCGCCAGATCGAAGTCCCCGTCCTGATCGATGTCGCTGAGAGCGCCGGGATCGTCGGGTCCGAAGGTGGCGACGGGACCCGTCCAGTCCGGCTCGATGTAGAACCAGTCGAACATGTCGACGTCGTTGTCGTGCTCGAAGTCGAACTCGGCGCGGCCGAGCGAGTAGAGGAAGCTGATGACCTGAGCCTGCTCCGTCGGGGAGAGCGCGAAGAAGTCGTCCCGCGAGGATTGCCCCTCTCCGGCGTGGGCGTCGATCGCCATGGTCATGTTGCTGGTGAAGTCACCACCGGTCGCGCTGCCGTCGTGCAGCATCGACTCGCGAGAGCCGATGCCCCAGAGGGCGCGAGTCATCATCTGCGTCTCCAGCGCGGCACCCGCGACGATGCCGTCACCCAGCGTGCCCATGTCGTGCACCAGGAAGTTGGTGTAGGGCTTGACCGAGATACCGCTGAGCGCGAGCTCGGGGACGATCTCGGTGATGTACGGCTCAGCGCGGTGGCAGACGGCGCAGCCGATCGTGTCGAACAGGATCTCGCCGGCCATGCCGCTCCGCGGGGTCTGCGGGGGCGCGGCGAGGAAGCTCTGGAAGTCGGTGACCTTGTCGACCATGGTGCGGCCGTTGCCGTCGGGCAGGTCCTCCGGGTCGCCGACGCCGTCGCAGAGCTGCAGCAGCGTCTGGTCGCCGTTGGGCGCGTTCTCCAGCGGGAGGAAGACGCTGGTGATCCCGAGCTCGTTCAGGCTGGCGTCCGCCGAGAAGCTCATCACGGTCGCGACACCGCCCTTCCAGCCGAACTTGGAGGCGCGCAGGGGGCCGCCTTCCAGCGGTTGCACCCAGTGCGGGAAGCCGTTGAAGCCCGCGGGCTGCGCGGCCTCGTTGGCCAGCACGTCCGCGTCACTGATGCCCTCGAGGAGTCCGGCGCCGAAGACGATCGGCGTCAGCCGCTCCGCCGTGATGTCCGCCTCCGGCGGGATGATCTCCTCGCAGGTGGGACTGAAGGCCTGCTCCTGTCGCAGCGTACCGCCGAGGTGCTCGAGGGGATCGAAGCGGGTGGTCGCGGTCGCCATCTTCCCGAAGCGAGTCACGGTGCGCGAGCTCCACCCGCCGACCGCGGGGTTGCCGTGGCAGTTGCCGCAGCTCACGTCGTTGAACACCGGCCCGACCCCTTGCGATTCGTCGAGTGGCGTCTTGAAGACGAGCTCCCCCTCGGCGAACCGCGCCAGCTCGTCCGGGGTGAGCAGGCGCAGCGGTTCACCCTGTCTGGGTTGGAAATCCTGGGCGAACCCCAGGCTGGCGGTGATCACGAAGCCACCCGTCAAGAATAGGGACCTTCTCATGCTCGATACCTGTTTGCCTTCTCGTGCCGGTGGGGGACCCAGGGGCAGCTTCCTCGAAACTCCCGGCGAGGTGCGAGAGCCAGGAGGCCGGCGCCTGGTGCGAGTGAATCCGGGGACGCTGACACGGTCGCTGGAAACCCGTCGATTCGGTCCGGATCACCTTAGAGAGTGGTCTCGATACCCATCGGCAACAACCCCGGATTCCCCAGAACAGGAGGATTTACAGGGATAAGAATCACAAAAGAGGCCCGAGCCCGATAACGGCTCCCCGCGGGCGGTTCCGGTGCGTCTCTCACCCATCCGGGTGAGGCGTCGTTCAGTCCCCTGCGGCCTCGGCGATTTCCTCGGCTTTCTGTTGTCCCGCAAAGCACTGCTCGGCCAGCGCGTCGATCGCCGCCGCGATGCTCCGGTACACCCCCTCGAAGGTCGCGAGCTCGCCGCCGTAGGGGTCGCGCAGATCAACCGGTCCAGCGGCCGCCAGCGGGCCGATGCGGAACACCTTCCGCCTCGCCCCCGGGAACCCGCGCACCACTCGAAGCACGTCGGCAGCGTCGAACACCAGGATCACGTCGGCGCCCTCGACACTCTCCGCATCCAGGACGCCCGACCTCGCTTCCGCGAGGTCCACTCCGTACTGCCTGGCCGCGAACCGCGCCTCCGCCGGGCACCGCCGCTCCCCTTCCCGATACGTTCCCCGGGACGTCACCTCGATCCGCGCCGGAAGCACGCGCCTGGCGTAACCCTCGGCGAACGGGCTGCGACAGATGTTCCCCTTGCAGACGAACAGCACGCGCTCCGCTTCGCTCGCCACGCGCCGCAGCTCCGCTGTCATCCAGCGGCGCAGCAGCCGACTCCGGTAGGGCATTCGCCGCAGCTTCTCCAGCGTCGCCCGACCCACGACGCGAGCGATCCGTCCCACCTCGATCAACCCGGGCCACGGGTCGTCGATCGTGAACATGTCGGAGCGTTCCCGCAGCAGCGGGATGTTGGCCAGCTCCGCGACCACCCGCCGCAGCGGTACCGTGGCGAGCAGCGGATCCTCGTGGTCCGCCCGCAGGTTCCGCCACATCCACGTCGCGTCCATGGTCAGGTTCCGGCAGTGGATCCCCGGCCGGTACCCCACCCGCTCCGGCCGCGCCCCCTCCACGCACATCCGGAAGAGCTCGCCTGGAAAATCCGCTCCCGACGCGAGCGCCAGCGGCAGCGAACCCCAGAAGCGGGCGTTGATCTCGAGCAGCCACCACCTCCCGCTCTCGGCATCCCGGATGAACTCGAACATCCCCACGCCCGTGTAGTCCAGCGCTCGCGTCAGCTCGACCACCGCCTCCATCAGCGCGGGATCCAGCGGCACGCTCCGTCGATAGGAAGAGCCCTCGCCGAGCAGCGGCTCGTGCAACCGCTGGTGCTGGAAGGCGAGCAGTACCTCCCCTTCCTGGGCCAGGACCTCGACCCCGACCCCTCGACCCGGCACGTGTTCCTGAGCCAGGACCGACTCCTCTCCACCGAGCGCCGCGAGACCGGCCTCGACCTCCCTCTCGTCCCGCGCCTTGCGCACCTGGTGCTCCCACTTCTTCCGGCCGAAGCGGAAGGAGAAGCGCGGCTTCAGCACCACCGGGCTCCCCAGCCGTTCCAGGAGCTCCGCCGCGCGCGTCCCCCGCTCCACCAGCTGTTCCTCGGGAAAGGGGACCCCCAGGCTCCGGGCCAGCTCTCCGGTCGCGCGCTTGTCGTAGCAAACCTCGAAGGCGCGCTCCCCCAGCTGGTAGATCCGCGCCTTCTCCGCCAGGCGTTCCCGGTGATGATGGAGCGCCACCACCGAGGGATCGTGCGCCGGAACGACCAGGTCGAAGGCCTCCCCCTCGAGCACCTTCTCGAGCGCCTCGAGCCACGCTCCGTCGATCGATTCCGCCGCGGGTAGATCGTGGAAAACGGTCGCGTATCGAGATCTCAGGACCGGTGAGTCGCTTTCACACCAGCCGACGTGCACCTCGATTCCACTCCGGCCCAGCGAGCGAATCACTCCCAGGAGGCTACGCGGGTCGCGTCCCAGTACGAGCGCTTTCCGAGGCCGGGGTGCGGGCGGGACGTCCTCGATCTGCATCGCGACCATTGTACGCGAACTCCAGATTCCTGCACCGGGCCGCCGGTGCCGGAATCGAGCGTGGCGGTCTATACTCCGAGGAGTTGAAGCGCATCGTCCTCTACTTCCCGCAACAGCTCGACCCGGCTCGCGAACGACGGCTCTCCAGGCACCTCCTGCCCTTGCCCCTGCTGGCCATTGCCGGCGGGCCGCGCCGGGACGGCTTCGAGGTGATCATCGTCGACGGGAATCTCCACCCCGAGAAGGAAGCGCACGCCCAAGTAGTCGAGGCTTGCGAAGGCGCGGTCGCCTACGGCACCACCGGCGTGCTCAGCTATCAGGTCGCCGACGCCCTCCACTGCACGACGCGGGTCAAGGCCCGGCATCCCGATCTCCCCGCCTTCATGGGTGGCTGGTTCGCCTCGGCGGAGCCCGGGCTGCAACTCGACACCGGGCTGTACGACGCGGTGATCCTGGGGCAGGGCGAGCTCACCTTTCGCGAGGTGCTGCGCGCCGTCGACGCGGGCGAGCCGCTCGACGCGATCGCCGGACTGGCCCTCCGGCGTGACGGGGAGACGATCCGTACCACACCGCGACGCGTGGTCGGCTGGGAAGAGCTGCCGGACACGCCGTGGGAGCTGGTCGACTTCCCGACCTACGCCGCGGCGCAGCTCGAGCCGGAGCACCGGCGGAACGTCGAGGTGTTGCCGTCGCCCCCCGGCGTCGGCCCCGATCGTTCCTTCGTGGCCTTCTCCTACTTCTCCAGCTTCGGCTGTCCACTCGACTGCACCTTCTGCTGCTCCCCCGAGTTCACCGACCGGCGCTGGAAGGCGATGCCGGCGACGCGGATGCTCGACGACCTCGAAGCGCTGTGGCGTCGTCACGCCTTCCAGGCTCTGCACTTCTGGGACGCCAACTGGGGAGTGAGCGAGCGACGCGTTCGCGAGTTCGCCGCGGGCAAGCTCGAGCGCGGCCTTCGCTTCCACTTCCACGCCTACTTCCAGGCCGAATCGGTGCTCTCCTGGTCGGCCGAGACGCTCGACCTGCTCGCCGAGGCGGGGCTGTACTCCACCGTCATCGGCGCCGAGACGGGTACCGAGGAGACGATGCGCGCGCTGCACAAGCCGACGCGCGGCGACGAGAATATCCGGGCGGCGATCGAGCTCGATCGGCGCGGGATCGCGACCTGCGCGACCTACATGATCGGCTTCCCCGGAGAGGGGCGCGAGTCGATGCTGGCCACTCTCGACGAGGCGCGTCGGATGACCCTCTCGTGTCCCTTCGTGGCGTCCTCGGTGTGGCCCTACCACCCGATCCCCGGTGCCGCGATGTACCGGGATGCGTTGAAGGTCGGCTTCGAGCCCCCCGGCGATCTGGAAGCCTGGGGCGGCTTCTTCGATTTCCGCCGGGACGAGAACCCCGGCTGGATCCCGCCGGACGTCGCGCGGATGCACAAGCTCTACAAGCACTTCACCACCCTCGACAATGGCCTCGCCCGCGGTCGCTTCGGCCGGTGGGAGCGGCGCGCGCGCCGGCGACTGGAGGACGCGGAGGGGTTCCGTCGAGGGTGGCCGGGTGGGCTGCTCGAGGCGCGCGCCTTCCAGCTCTACCGGCGCCTCGAACGCTGGCTGCCCGCGAGCTGGCGTCGCGAGGAGGGTCGCGTTCAGAGTGGGTGGAAGGCGCGCCGCGGTGAACGAGGTCCCGGCCACGTCGGATCGATCGAAAGAGAGGAGGCCTCCACGTGATCGCCAGGCGAGGGAGGATCGTCCTGTACTTCCCCATGATGGGGAACCCCGCGCTCGGAGCGGTCACCAGCAAGGACCTGCTGCCGATCTCGCTCCTCTCCATCGCCGCCGGTCCCGATCGGGCGGGGTACGAGGTCGTGATCGTCGACGGCAATCTGTACTCGCAGGCCGAGGCGCACGCCCGCGTGGTCGATGCCTGCGAGGGCGCGCTGCTCTACGGCACCACCGGCATCCTCGGCTACCAGGTCGCGGACGCGTTCCTCTGCACGCGCGAAGTGAAGCGTGCCCACCCCGATTTGCCGGCTTTCGTCGGCGGCTGGTTCGCCAGCTGCGCGCCGGAGCTGCAGCTCGAGACGGGGCTCTACGACGCGGTCTGCGTGGGGCAGGGCGAGGTCACCTTCGGCGAGCTGATCGCCGCGGTGGAGGCGGGCGAGGCCCTCGATGGAATCGCCGGTCTGGCGCTCTGGCGCGACGGCGAGGTCGTCCGCACCGACCGCCGGGCGATCGTCGGCCTCGAGGAGCAGCCCCGGTGCCCCTGGCACCTGATCGACATCGAACCGTACAAGGCCGCCCAGCTCGCCGGCCGCGCGCCGCGCGAGGTGGAGCGCATGCCTCCGCCGCCGGGCTTCGAGGATCGCCCCTTCTTCGGCATCAGCTACTACTCGAGCTTCGGTTGTCCCGAGCCGTGTACCTTCTGCTGCTCCCCGGGCATTTCCCGGCGCCGCTGGAAGAGCCTGTCCGCCGGGCGGATGCTCGACGAGCTCTCCGAGCTGAAGGAGCGCTGGGGGATCCAGACGGTCCGCTTCTACGACGCCAACTGGGGGGTGGACGAGCGACGCACGCGGGAGTTCTGCGAGGGGCTCCTGGAGCGGGACCTGAAGCTGTGGTGGTACTGCCTGATGCAGAGTCACTCGGCGCTCGGCTACGACGCGGCGACGCTCGACGCGATGCGCGACTCGGGGGTGTACCTGGTCAACCTCGGCGGCGAGACGGGGGACGAGGAGATGATGCGCGCCATCGGCAAGCACACCCGGAGCGGCGAGAACGAGCGCGCCGCCTGGGAGCTGGACCGGCGCGGGGTCCGCACCTGGGTGACTTACATCATCGGCTATCCGTATGAATCGGCCGAGTCGATGATGAACACGCTCGACGAGTGCCGGCGGATCGCCGCCCGTTGCGAGCGGGCCCGCTCGGCGGTCTGGCCCTACCGCCCGATCCCCGGCAGCGCGCTCTACCCGAAGGCGCTCGAGCTCGGCTACCAGCCGCCCCGGACGCTGGAGGAGTGGGGGACGATCGGCGAGTACCACCTCGACGAGACCTGGCCGGGCAAGGTCCCCCCGCACGTCGACCGCACGCGCCGCCTCTTCGAGCACCTCTCGTCGCTGAAGTTCGGCCTGCCCCGCGGCCGGGTCGGCTGGTGGGAGCGGCGCGCCACCCGGCGCCTCGAGACCGGCGACTACCGCGGGGCGAGGCTGGAGGCGAAGGCGTTCGATCTCTACCTGCGGCTCGCGCGGACGGTTCGCGTCGCCGGAGGGCGCTAGCCCTTCCGTACACGTCGATCAGGGAATGCGCCAGCCTCCGACGTCGGGCCCCAGCCGGGGATCGACGCGGCGTCGCGCGCGCAGGGCGTGTCGCTCGTAGAGTTGCAGCTCGCCGGCGAGCTGGAGGACGTGGGGCAGCGCGAACGTGCCGTCGCCCTGGACCTGCGCGCCGATGTACCTGGCCATTCCGAACTCGCCGAGGATCAGCTCGACCCACTCGCCTCCGGCGCCGTCGGGCACGAAGGCCACCCGGTGGTCGTCGCCGAAGGAGCCGTCGATTCGCCCGCGAAGCGATCCGAGCCGGGGCCGGACGTCGCAGCGCAGCCCGCGGGGCCGCGATACCTCGATCGAGGGCAGCAGGACCCCCCCTCCACGCTACTACCCTCCATCAGGAAGACCGCGTAGCGGCCCAGGGGCAGCGGCTCGGTCCGGTACTCGCCGTCGTCTCCGGGGTCTCCCTCTCGGGCGGAGTAGCGATCGCCGGTCCGGATGAAGAAGACCACCGGATGCTCGAGTTCCTCCGCCTCGACCGTCCCCTCCAGGTTGGCCATGAGGCTCGCCTTCCGCTCGAGGAGCAGCTCGCGCCGCTCCTCGACGCCCAGTTCCAAGGTCTCCAGGCACCCGTCCAGGCCGGAACGTCCGGCGTCCCACATCAGGAGGTAGCGTCCCGCGCGCACCTCGAAGCGGAAGCGCCCGTCCTCGTCGGTGTTCGACTCGTACACCGTCTCCAGGGGTGAGTCCTCGCCGCGACACAGGAGCTCGACCTCGCTGTCGGCGATCCCCCGGCCCGACTCGTCGACCACGCGCCCGGCGAGAACGGCGAGCCCGGGGAGAGCGAGCTCGAGGCCCTCTCCCGGTCGGACGTTCACGGAGAGGATGTCGTGCTCCACCGCGGTGGCATGGAGCTCTCCGCCGCCTTCGGTCGCGATGCGGAATCGACCCTGTGAGTCGGTGAAGACGATGCGGTCCCGGTGGGAGATCCAGGCGTCGGCGACGACCGCGCCCGTGGCCGCCGAGCGCACCGTTCCCGTCACCAGCGCCTCCGCCTCCCGCTCCGGGCGGTCGCGGATCAGAGACAGCTCCACCTCGAACGTCTCGCCGGCGACGGGCACGAAGCGCGCGCGGTGTGCCCCGTGTGGATCCTCCAGGTCGCGGTCGACCATCTCGAGAGCGCTGCCGAGGACCTCGACCGAGGTGCAGCCGCGCGGGAAGCAGACCCACTGGTCGAAGGCTCCCCCGTGGTAGCCCTGCGTGCCCTCGGCGAAGCGCTCCCAGACGACTCCATCGATCTCGGGCCAGGTTTCGACCCACAGGTAGTTCACCGGCCGACCGGTCGTCGCATCGACCGCTCGAACGGTGAGGCGCGCGTACTCGAGCCGCGCCATCCGCAGGAGCGCCGGACGCCCGCGCTCGATGTCGACCGGTACGGACTCCGCGACGTAGTCGACCTGTTCGTGCCCCGCGACGTCTTCCACGAGGTCGAGCTGCGAGATCATCAGCGTGTCGCCGTAGTCCTCGCCCAGCGCGAACCAGAAGCGGCCCTGCTGGTCCGTGAGGGTCGACTGTCGCTGGTCGGCGACCAGGATGCCGCACTCGAGGTCCGTCGCGCTCTCACCGGGCGCACCGTGCGAGACCCGCACCCCGGCGAGAGGATGTCCACCGATGTCGACCACCACGCCCGAGAAGAGGTGCTCCTGCTCGAGGGGAATCTCCAACCGTTCTCCCCGGTGGGTGGCGAGGGGCTTGTCATCGACGAGGGGCGGCTCGGTGCGCCGATCGGGCCGCCGGCCCGCGGGAAGTGCTGCCTCGCCCTCCTCCAGTCGTGCCGAGCTCGAGGCGATCGGGGGCAGCCCAGGCTCCACCGTCTTCGCGCCCTCCGTGCCCAGCCACAGGCCGAGCCACAGGAGGAGGCCGAGGAGCGCCGCGATCGTCGCCGCGAGGAGGATTGGCCTGGGCATGTCGTGAATGGGCCTGGCGGCCGGTGGCGATCGAGCAGTCACTCGGCCCGAGGACGAGAAACGCTCGACTCCCCGGTTTATTCACCGGCCATCGGGCTCGACGTCACGAGTCCGCCCGCTCACTCTCCCTCGAACCACTCCTCCACCTCGGCGGCGATCCGCTCGACCTCCTCGGCGGAGTGGAGCTCCCCCTGGCCGACCCCCGGGCAACACCCGGCCACCGGCCCGTGCCAGCGCTCGGGGTCGTCGAGATTGTCGCGCCAGAAGGGCCAGGAGGAGCACTGGATCGGCCGGACCGGGTAGATCGAGCACGAGGGGCCCTCGGCCAGGAAGGGGCAGTCGACCGCGTCGATCTTCAGGATCGCGTAGCCGTCGTCGACGTCGCAGTAGCGCTCCCGGAAGGCCTCCTCGGTGAGCTCGAGGAACGCCGCGATGGCCTCGACGTCCTCCTCGGTGAGGTAGACGTAGGCGTACTCTCCGTGGCTCCGACAGCAGTTGCCGCTGCGCTGGCAGGAGAAGCGCAAGCCTTTATGGTACCAGGGTTTAGGTGACATCCCGGAGTGGGGCTAGGGAGTGTGCGGTTACCGAACGGTGCGGCCGGGCTAGATCTTCCTGTGCTGTGCGGTTGTGCACGGTGAGATTCCCCCCAGGAGGCACGCCGGGACCGCCCGTCCCGAACGCGCCGGACCCGCTCCGAAGGAGCCCACCCATGAAGCTGACCATCGTCGAATACGGTACCCGATCGACCCTGGAATTCGACAAGGATGTGATCACCGTCGGGCGCGCCGTCGACAACGAGATCCGGCTCTCCCACGCCCTGATCTCGCGCCACCACTGCCGGATCGAGGACGGGCCGGAAGGGACCTGGGTGATCGACCTCGGATCCTCCAACGGCACCACCGTCAACGGCGAGCGGATCATGCGGCGGCTGGTCACCGACGGCGACCAGATCCACATCGGCAAGGTCCGGCTGCACGTCCACCTCGAGGAGAAGAAGGAGCTGCCCAAGCCCGACGAGACGCAGCCGATCGTGGTCGACGTCGACGGGGAAGAGGGGGCGGACCTCTCCACCGACGGCTTCGGGACGGTGACCGGGGACGTCCGGCGCGAGCGCGACAACCTGCGCGTCTTCGCCCGGATCACCGCCGAGCTCACTCGCGAGACGGAGCTCCTGCCACTCCTGCGCCAGATCGTCGACTCGGCGGTGGCGCTGGTGGGGGGGGAGCGCGGCTTCCTCCTGATGCGGGACGAGACCAGCCCGCGGAACGCCGGAGAGAACGGCGCCACCGCCATCACCGATCTCTCGGTGCGCGTGGCCCGGAGCTTCGATCGCTCCGACATCGCCGTGCCGCGCTCGCGCCTGTCGATGGGGATCGCCAGCCGCGTCCTCGAGCAGGGGCAGCCGGTGCTGGCCGTCGACGCGGCGCACGACAACCGCTTCTCCGGGATGGCCAGCGTCGAGGACCTGCGCCTGCGCTCGGTGATGTGCCTGCCGGTCCGCGTCGAGGACCGCGTGCTCGGCGTGCTGTACGTCGACAACCGCCTCCAGCACAACGCCTTCAGCGAGAGCGACCTGGAGATGGTCGAGCTGTTCGCTTCGCAGGCCGCGGTGGCGATCCTCAACGCCCGCCGCGTCGCGGAGCTGCGCGAGCGCAACCAGCGCGTCGAGCAGACGCGCCAGCAGATCCAGTCGCTGAACGAGCAGCTCGGGCGCAAGGTGCGCGATCGTGACAGCGAGCTCGCCGTCGTGCGCGCCGAGCTGGGCCGCGAGCGTGGTCGCTACGACTACACCGCGATCGTCGGCGCCAGCGACGGCATGCGCGAGCTCTTCAAGCAGCTCGACAAGATCATCGAGACCGACCTTCCGGTGATGATCCACGGCGAGAGCGGCACCGGCAAGGAGCTGATCGCCCGCGCCGTCCACTTCAACGGCCCGCGGCGCGAGAAGCCGTTCATCAGCGAGAACTGCGCGGCGCTCCCCGATACCCTGCTCGAGTCGGAGCTCTTCGGCCACGCGCGCGGCGCCTTCACCGGCGCGCACCGCGCCAAGAAGGGGCTCTTCGAGCAGGCGGACGGCGGCACGCTCTTCCTCGACGAGATCGGGGACATGAGTCCCTCGATGCAGAAGAAGCTCCTGCGCGCGCTGCAGGAGGGGGAGTTCCGACCGCTGGGCATGGACCGCAAGGTCAAGGTCAACGTGCGCCTCGTCGCGGCCAGCCACCGCGACCTCGAGGCGATGGTCCGCGACGGGCAGTTCCGCGAGGACCTCTACTACCGGATCAACGTCTTCGCGGTGACCCTGCCGCCCCTGCGCGAGCGCCGCGAGGACATCCCGCTGCTCGCCGAGCACCTCCTGGCCCGCGCGGCGCGCGAGGCGGGCCGCCCCGCCCCGCTGATCCCGCACGAGGTGATGGCCTCGCTGGTCGCCCACGACTGGCCGGGCAACGTCCGCGAGCTGGAGAACGAGATGCGCAGGTTGGTGGTTCTCGCCCAGGAGGACATCACCCTCGATCTGCTCTCCCTGGCCGTGCGCGAGCGCCGCTCCGCGGGCTCGCCGGCCCAGGCCCAGGCGCTGCTGGACAACCCCGGCGACATCCGGGCCGCGGTCGCCGACCTGGAAAAGCGGTCGATCGAGGCCGCGCTGGCCCAGGCTGGCAACAACAAGAGTCGAGCTGCGTCCCTTCTGGGGATCAGTCGCTTCGCGCTTCAGCGTAAACTGGACAAGTACGGGATCGGCAAGACCCGCTCCCGCAGCGCCAAACCGGCCGAGGACCAGAACGACGAAGAAGAAGCAGTCGAGGAGACCTCCGAGCAGGAGTCCTGAAAAGAACATGACCGAGAAGCTGCGCGAGCTCGCTCGCCTGGTGGCCGTCCTCGTCGCGTTCTCGATCGCGGCGTTCGGGGACGTGGTCCACCTGAAGGATGGTCGTCGGATCGAAGGCCAGGTGGTCGAGGAGACGTCCAGCAAGATCAAGATCAAGACCCGGCTGGGAGTGCTCGAGTTCAAGCCCTCCGAGGTCAAGAGCATCACGCGAGGGAAGACCAAGCACCAGGAGTTCGAGGAGCGCTGGGAAGCGGCGAAGACCGCCGAGGAGTTCTTCCAGCTCGGCCAGTGGGCCGAGAAGAAGCGGATGCGCAAGGAGACTCGCCGCGCGATGAAGCAGGCGGTGAAGCTCGATCCGAAGCACGCCGGCGCCAACAGCTGGCTCGGACTGGTCGAGTACCAGGGCGAGTGGATAACGCCCGAGGAGCGTGACCGGCGCATGGCCGCCGACCGCGAGGCGCAGATGCGCGCGAAGGGGCTGGTGCGCTACGGCGAGCGCTGGGTCACCCCCGACGAGCGCGACAAGCTCGAGGCGGGACTCGTCCTCCACGAGGGGCAGTGGGTCCCCTTCGCCGAGGCGCAGCGCGCCAAGGGGCTGAAGGAGTTCGAGGGTCGCTGGATCACCCGAACCGAGGCGTTCGCCCGCACTCACGCCGCGGAGGCGTCGGTGCGGGCCGGCGTCCCCTTCGCCGTCCACCTCAACGAGGAGGCGGTCATCGCCGGCCCGGCGAAGCCGGAGTTCCTGGCCGAGATCGGGGACGGCATCCTCGTCGGGCGCAAGTGGTTCAACGAGCTGATGAAGGCCGAGCCCGGCCTGCGTCTGCTCGCCGGACGGCTCGCGGAGTTCTACGCGTTCCCCGGCGAGAACCAGCCTTACTTCGACAGCGTCGAGTACTTCGGTTCGCTCACCCCGACCGTGCCCGAGGGGTGGGCGCCGATCGCGGCGAAGTCGCACGGCTTCTTCTGGACCGATCCCTACACCCTCTCCTCGGCGCGCAAGTGGCACCGCGGCCTCGACGGCCTGAAGGGGCACTGCTTCCACCACTGGGGGCACATGCTGCTCAACCGGCTCGGCTACGACGGCCGGCTCCTGCCCCCCTGGTACGAGGAGGCGTTCGCCTCGCTGGCCGAGTTCAACATCCACGAGCGCAACGCGGTCTTCTGCCGCGCCCGGACCTCGAGCTCGACCGGCACGGTGGCCAAGAAGGGTGGGCTCGCCTACGACCTCAAGCGCGTTCGCGAGGGAAACTGGCGCAAGGCGCTGAAGGAGGCGCTGGAAGAAGGCGTCGTGCCCTCGATCGACAAGCTTGCCCAGCGCGACTTCAGCGACCTCGAGGTGCTCGACATCGCCGCGGGGATGGGGATCCTCGAGTGGATCGACTCCCACGGGCCCGGCGCGCTGCGGAAGTTCCACAACGAGATGCGCCGCGGAGCTCCCGAGATCCCGCACCGGATCGTTCCCCTCGTCCACGATCGCCTTGCCGGCTACGACGCCGCGTTCAAGGCGGCCACCGGCCAGGGCTGGAAGGCCGCCGAGAGAGCCTGGAGGAGATGGTTCCAGAGTCGATGAGCGAACCGAACGAGAGAACCGCGGAGACGCCCGCGCCTCACATTCCCGGCTACCGGATAGACGGCACGCTGGGGAAGGGAGCGACGGGGATCGTCTACCTCGCGCGGCAGCTCTCGATCGACCGCCAGGTCGCCCTCAAGGTGTTGCACCCCGAGCTGGTGCGGAACATGCGCTCGATCAAGCGCCTCCAGCGAGAGGCGCGCACCGCCGCCCGACTGGCCCACCCGAACCTGATCTCGGCGATCGACATGGGGCAGACCGAGGGGACCTGGTGGTTCGCCATGGAGCTGGTCCACGGCAAGTCGCTGGCTCAGCTCCTGGATCAGGATGGGCGCCTGAAGGAGGAGCGAGCGCTCCCGGTCTTCATCCGCCTCTGCGACGCGCTGCAACACGCCTGCGAGCGCGGGGTGGTCCATCGCGACATCAAGCCGGCCAACATCCTCCTGGAGAAGGGCGACACTCCCCGGCTGGTCGATCTCGGCCTGGCGCGAGTCGAGGAGGACCCGATGATCACGCGCACCGGCGCGACTCTCGGCACGCCGCACTACATCAGCCCCGAGCAGGCGCGCGACCCGGTGCTCGCCGACGTCCGCAGCGACATCTGGTCGCTGGGCGCGACGATGTTCCACACCGTCTGCGGGCAACCACCGTTCACCGGAGTCTCCGCCGCCGAGATCCTCTCCGGAGTCCTGTACGGCGCGATCCCCGATCCGCTGGAGCTGCGTCCGAACCTCTCGCGAGGCATGGCGCTGGTCCTGCGCAAGTGCCTGTCGCGCAACCCGGACAAGCGCTACTACAACCCGGCCGAGCTCGGTGAGGACCTCGAGCGCGTGCGCGACCGCAAGGCCCCGGCGATCAAGCCGCGCACGCTCGAGCCGCTCGACCCGAGCGCGGCCACGGGGCGCCGGCGGGGTCTCCTCGGAGCGGCGAGCCTCGGCGGAATCGTGGTCGCCGCTGCGCTGCTCCTCGCCTGGCACCCCTGGAATCGGTCCGTGGGGTCGAGCCCCGGCGGCTCGGCCCCCGCGGTGCGGACGCCGTGGGTGCGCCTCGTGCGACTGATCGACGACGTCAAGACGGGCGAGCTCCCCATCGGGCCGGCGTTCGGCGAGCTCGCCACGTTGGAGGCCAAGGTGCCGGCGGAGTCCCACCTGGAGCTCGAGGAGGCGCGCGCCTTCCTGAACCACCGACTGGAACAGGAGCTCCACCGCTTCTGGCCGATCGCCGAAGGTCGGATCCGCGCGTTGATCGACGAGCGCCAGTTCGCCGCCGCCGCGGTCTACCTGGAGACCGGTTTGCAGCAGGACCTCGAGAAGGAGCTCGGGTTCACCTCGTCGCTGCCGCGCGAGCGAGAGCGGGTCCAGTTCACGAGCAAGAGCAAGGGCTTCGCGCGAGCGCTGGAGCGCGCGAAGAGTGACGCCCTCGAGGCCGCGGTCACCTCGATCGCGGACTGGGGGAAGACCGTCTTCCTGCCGAAGATCGACCGGTTGCAGGAGCAGGGGGAGTGGGACCAGGCCCGCGCGCTGCTCGGCCGTGACTTCTCCGCCATCTACGAGGAGGTGACCTGCGACCTGCGCGGCCTCGACCGCTCGAAGCTCGACAGGTCCCTGACCGACCTCCAGAGCCGGCTGCACGCTCGATTGCTCGACCTGGAGAAGGCCTGGTCCTCGCTGGACTTCAACACCTTGCGCCCGGCGGTCGGCCTGCTCGCCGACCAGGCCGAGGAGCGAGTCCGCTCGCGCCGGGTGCCGTACGACGCCACCGAGCTCGGGGAGGAGTTCGACGCGCTGCTCGTCGAGCACAAGCTCACCCGAGACGAGCTGGCGCGAGCTCCGGTCCACCTCTCCCTGAAGCACTTCGTCGAGCGACAGCGAGAGCTGCTCGACCTGGAGGACCGGCTCCTCGAGGAGGACGCCCGGATCCGCCTGGTGGAGCTGGACAGCGAGGCGAAGCCGATCTACCGGCGCCGCGCCTACGAGGAGGCCGAGGCGTTCTGGCGGAGCAAGATCGATGAGGAGAAGCTGCGCGGCGCGCGGGAGATCGTGGCCGTGCGCATCGAGGAAGCCCGCGAGCTCCTCGCCCTCCTGCATCGGGCGGCCGAGGGCGTCGAGAAGCTGGATGGGAAGAAGGTGCGTCTGCCCAGGGGCGGGCTGTTCGTCGTCGGCACCGTCGAGTCGACGGGGAACCCGCTGGAGGATGGCGTCCGGCTGATCCTCTCCGCGAACTCGAGCAAGAGATACTACCTGCGAGAGCAACCGGGCAAGACCCGCGAGGTCCTCGACTTCCGCTCGGTGGAGCTCTTCGCCAAGGGAGGTCCGGACGTGGAGCCCGAGGGCGAGCTCCGCCTCCAGCTGGCGCTCTTCCGCTACCGCGAGGGGGACTTCGAGGGGACCCAGGAGCTGCGCGACTCCGGTACGTTCCAGGGCATTCACCTGATCGAGAGCGATCTCTTCGCGCGCCTCGACGAGAAGCTGCACGGTGCCGACGAGCTCAGACAACGGCGCCGCAGGGCCGCGATCGAGGAGTACGATCTGGCCACCGACGAGAAGCTGGGGCGGGAGGACCCGGCAGAACAGGCGAAGCTGATCACCAGGCTCCTCCTGCGGTACGGTGAACCCGGCGGCGGCCTGACCCCGGAGGAGGTGCGCGAGCTCCGCTCGAGGCGACGCACCCTGGAGGCGGACGTGCCTCCTTCCACCCTGGAGGATTTCGTCTCGGTCTTCGGCCCGACCGAGGTGGAGTTCCCCGCCTTCGAACGGGTGCGGCTGCGCTTCACCTTCGACGGCACCGAGGTCGGTGCGTGGGATCGAGGCGAGTGGTACTTCGACGGCGACTCCAGCTGGTGCAGCGTCGACGTGGGCGATCTCGCCGAGCTGGTCGAGCAGCCCGCTCCGACCCTCCCACTGGTCGATCCGTTCCTCTTCGACAAGGGACGGGTGGACATCACCCTGAGGATGTTCCAGCCCCTCGATTCCCCGCCGGAGCTCTTCATGATCTCCGCCCTCGGCTTCCACGTCGCGATCGTGGGGCCCGAGGAGGGACGCGGGGGCCGCGTGCTCGCCGACAACACCGGCCCGGACGACGTCGCCTCGCGGGCGGCGCACGGGGAAGGGGCCGAGTTCGCCGGATTGCGCCGGGACACCGAGCACACGATCCAGCTGCGCATGATCCGCACCAGCGGCAAGATCGAGGTCATCGTCGATGAAGAGGTGGTCCACAGCGTCCTCCGTACACCTCCTCGGGATCGCCAGGCGAGCTCCGAGCTGTCGTTCCGCGCGCTCGAGCCGGTGCGGGTGCTGGAGGTGACCCTCGAGGGCAAGCGGCGCTGACCCGGCCCTTCCGGCTCGACCTCTCCGAGTCAGCCCTTCCGGAAGAACGCGGCGATCTCTCTCGCGCGCGCGAGGCGCCCGGCGTCGATCAACCCCTCGATCGCCTCGAGGGCGTCGAGCAGCTCGTCGAGGCTCGCGCCGCAGCGAATGGCGCCACGTGCGTGGCTGGCCAGCTGCCGCTCCTGCCCGAGCGTGGCCAGCGCGCAGGCGGCGAGCAGCTCCCGGAACCGCGCGTCGAGCCCGGGACGGGAGAGGACTCGCCCGTACGCGTGCTCGAGGATCCAGTCCCCGAAGTCGTCGTGGAAACGGTGGAGCATCCCGCGCACGCCCTCGCTGTCGCTCCCGTAGATCGTCTCGAAGAGCTCGGCACCGCGAGGGTCCTCTCGCGGCGGGCCCTCGACCTCCTCCGGGTCCGGTCGGCCGACACCCCCGAGCTCCTCCAGCACGCCGAACGCCTGCACCAGCCGCGGAAAACCCGCGAAGAGGTGGGTCTGGAGCAGCACCTCCCGCCAGGCGCGGTCGGGCTCCCCGTCGGGCGCGCAGGTTCGCAATCGGCACAAGACTTCCCAGTCGCCGATGACCACGGCGGTGAACAGCCGCAGCAGGCGGCGCTCCTTGTCGGAGAGGACCACGCCTACACTCTCCATCTCCAGGGCCTCGCTTCAAGGCTGGCGCGGGCTGGCGCCCGCAACCCGAGCGATCAGCGGACTGTTCGGACCACGATTCTCGAGAGCCTCAATGCCCTTCTGGCCTGCTTTCTGCGCGCAACGCGCAGAAACCGACTCCGAGTAGATCGGGGTGGACCCTTGGCCCACAAAGGCCAGAATGGGGGCGTGATCCGGGCTCATCGAGTCGGTCGAGGGACTCTCCACCGCGAGAAGGAGGTGCCCTGGTGAAGATCCGCGGGCACTGGTCGACCCGGCGGGCGGTGGGAGCCCTCTTGGTCCTCGTCCTGGGGGCAGTGTTTTTTCATCTGGGGCGCGACGTCTACTACGCCCACCAGCTGGACCAGCAGGCGGTCGCGCTGAAGGACGAGCTGAGCTCGTCGGGCCTCGCCCTGACCACCCACCTGTTCGGAGGTGGCGACGCCTCGGCCGCGGAGCGAATCGCGAAGCGCTACGAGGCGCTGGTCGAACAGGTGGCCGGCGGAGAGACCTTTGATGATTCGCAGGAGCTGGAGCTGGAGCTGGGTGCCCTCGCCACCCACGTGCGGCAGTTCCTCGAGACCGAGCCGCCGGCGATCTCGCCCGGGCCCGGTGACGGGCCGGAGCTGGCGCTCCTGACTCGCATCGGCCGGGTCACCCTCTCCCTCTCCGATCGGGCCGCGCAGGCGAACCGGCTCATCGAGACCACGTCTCGACGCCTCGGACTGGCGCTCGTCGGGTTCCTCCTCCTGATGATCGCCGGTGCGATCCTGATCTCGACCCGTACGTCCCGCCAGGTCCTCCCCCGGACCCGCGCGCTCAACGCCGCCCTGAAGGAGATGGAGAAGGGACGCTGGCCGGCGAAGGTCGAGGTGCGCGAGGACGACGAGATCGGTGAGCTGGCCGCGACCTTCAACGCCGTGGCGGTCGAGCGGCGCCGGGTCGAGGAGGAGCTCCGGCAGGTGCACGAGGAGCTGGAAGAGCGCGTCGCCCGGCGGACCCGCGACCTGGCTCGCACCAACCAGGCGCTGGGCCAGGAGGTCACCGAACGGCGCCGTGCGGAGAACGCCCTCCGCAAGAGCGAGCAGTACTTCCGCCGGATCTTCGAGGAAGGCCCGCTGGGGATGGGGGTCTTCGACGCGGGGGGCCGCCTCGTCAAGGTCAACGCCACCCTGGCCGGGATGCTCCACACCACCCCGGAGGAGATGGTCGGGCGATCCCTCTCCGACTACCGCTCGCCCGACGACCCCGAGGAGGACGCGAAGGCGGCCGGCAAGGTGTACCGCGGGCTGGTTCCCTCGGTTCAGACCGAGCTGGGTGTCGTCCGGCGCGACGGGGTCGTCCGTCGGTTCCAGACCACCACCGCTCCGATTCAGGACGAGGACGAGCGCCTCGTGTACGGGCTCCTGATGGTCGAGGACATCACCGATCGCCTGCGCGCGGAAGAGCTCCTGGTCGAGAGCGAGCGCTACGTCGCGACCGGTCGCATGGCGGCGCGGATCGCCCACGAGATCAACAATCCGCTGGGTGGGATCAAGAACGCCTTCCGGCTGATCAAGGACTCGGTGCCGCTCGATCACCCGCACCACTCGTACGTCGGCCGCATCGACCGGGAGATCGACCGGCTGGCGGGGATCGTGCGGCAGATGTACGGCATCTACCGCCCCGAATCGCGGGGCTTGCACCACTTCCGGGCGACCGCGGTGATCGAGGACGTCGTGGCCCTGATCACCGCCGGTGGTCCACACGAAGACGCCCCCCGGATCGAGCTGGATATCGCCGAGGCGGAGGTGACGCTCAACCAGCTCGACGGAATGCTGCGCCAGGTCCTGCACAACCTGCTGCAGAACGCCATCGAGGCATCCCCTCGAGACAGGCCGGTGCGGGTGTGCGCTCGCACCGAAGGGGACTCGCTGGTGATCGAGGTGAGCGATCGCGGCGAGGGCATCGAGGAGCGAGATCGGGGTCGGATCTTCGAGCCCTTCTACACCACCAAGGAGGGACGCGAGGACTGCGGCCTGGGGCTCGGCCTGGCGATCAGCTTGCGCGCGGCGGAGGCGATGGGGGGGCGGCTGGAGATGAGCAGCGAGGCGGGCGTGGGCTCGACCTTCGTCCTCACCGTCCCGCTGGATGCCGAGCGGGCCGCGAGGGATCCGTCCACGCTCACTCCCCCGCGGTGACCCCGGGAGTGGTCCAGCGCGCCATCGCCTCGCCGAGGCGCACCGTCGCACCTTCCCGGCTCCCCTCCAGCGGTTGCAGCCCCCCCGGCGGCGAGATCACCACCACCGTCGAGCCCATCTCGAAGCGGGCGAGCTCCTCGCCTCGCGCGAGTTCCCGGCCCCGGCCCAGGTCGGCCCGGGCCGCGGGCTCCACCCCGACCACGCGGATCCGTCCGACGTTCAGGGCGCCGACGAAGACCAGGAGCAGCGGGCCACGCTCCGTCTCCAGGCGAGCGCCGACCCGCTCGTTGATCGGCAGGACCAGCCGCCGGTCGAGAACGCCGGGGGCGACCGAGTAGCGCGCTCCGTCGATCCAGCGCACCTCGGTGAGGCGGCCCGCTTCCGGCGCGTGGATGCGGTGGTAGTCCCTCGGCGAGAGGTAGATCGTCCAGGCGAAACCGCCGTCGAGCTCGAGCTCCTCGCCGACGCCCCCGAGCAGCTCGCGCACCCCGTAGGCGCGTCCTTTCGCCTGGAGGACGCTTCCCTCGCGGATCGGGCAGATCGTCTGGTAGGTGCCGTCGACGGGGGAAGGGACTCGCGCAGGATCGTCGCAGATCGGACGGGCGCCGTCCTCGAGCCGCCTCACGAAGAAGGCGCCGAGGCTGGGGTAGATGGTGAGCGGTCCGCGGGACTCACCGAGGTTCGCTCCGGTGAAGCGAGCGTAGGTGCGGTAGAGGGGGCCGCGCAGGAAAGTCGGCACGCGCCGGTCGGCGATCCAACCGACCAGGTGGGAGAGGCTCTTGCGGAAGGGGGTGGGCATCGGTGACAGGATGGGGTGTCGACGCCCGAAAGCAACGGCGGGGTCGGTTCCCCCCCGCGCGATCCACGCTGCCGGCGCCCTGGGGGCGGCCCGACCGCCGTTTCCACCGCGAGGAGTGGCGGGGAGATGGTGGATGCGTAGGATCGAGGCTGAGGCTCGCTGCGGGGGGGTGTCCTCCGTGCCACCGGTTCGGAGAGCACCCGTTGGGCCAGAGTCTCGCCTGGCGCACCCTCCGGTTCTCGCACACCGGCCCCGTTCATAGCGCGGGCGGACGCCCGCAACCCAACCGGTCAACCGACTGTTCAGATCACGATTCTCGAGAGCTTCAATGCCCTCCCAGCATGCTTTCTGCGCGCAGCGCACAGAAACCGACTCCAAGTAGATCAGAAACACGACCTCCCCTGGTTCAAGATGAAGCGCACTACCGTCGTAGCCTGTTCGTTACTCGCGACCGCGACCGTGGCCATCTCGCCCCGTGCTTCCGCTCAGATGGTCACGGAGATCATCGACTCCACCGGCGACGGGGCCGGCAACCTTCTCAATGCAGGGCTCCTGACACATGCGCCCCGATTCATGCAACCATCCGCTCATGGCTCAGCAGGGAAACGGCGTGTCGGGCTCGCTCCCTGGTCGGTGTCGATCGCGGCCCCCGTCAAAGCGTTGCATACCTTATGACGCACCCCCTCATCGTGAATGAACGGCATTCGGCCAATGCCGCCACTCCACGCACCTATGTCAGGAGCCCTGCAATGGGAGCTGGGGGGTCTCCCCGACGGATTACGAAGATGTCTTCGTCGTCGGGGGTCTGAGCGACAATGCCTTTCGGGTCTCTCCCGGTGGAACCATCACGGAGATCATCGATGGCTCCGGAGACGGCCTGCATCCGCTGTTCGCTCCCGGGTACGTAACCGCTGACCGTTTCGGCAACGCCTACGTGGTCGGCAACTACTCCGACAACGTCTTCAAGATCACTCCGGGCGGCGTGATCACCGAGATCCTCGACGCGACCGGCGACGGACTGGGGAACACGGTCTACTACCCGCTGGGGATCGCCGTGGATGGCTCCGGCACCGTCTACGTGGCCTACCGGTTCAGCCACAACGCGTTCAAGATCGACTCCGGAGGCCAGGTCACGCAGATCATCGACTCGACCGGTGATGGGGCGGGAAACCCGCTGAACACGCCTCACGCCGTCGCCGTGGACGAGGCCGGGAACGTCTACGTGACTGGACGGAACAGCGCCAACGCGTTCAAGATCACGCCGGGGGGCGTCATCACCGAGATCATCGACTCGACCGGGGATGGAGCCGGGAATACCCTCACCGATCCCCGGCGCATCGCCGTCGGTGGAGATGGCACGGTGTACCTCGCCGGGCACGGGAGTGACAACGCTTTCAGCATCACCTCCGGGGGAGTCATCACCGAGATCATCGACTCGACGGGTGACGGTGCCGGAAGCGTGCTGGACCAGCCGATCGGTATCGCCCTGGGCGATGACGGGAGCGTGTACGTCGCCGGCTATGCCAGCGACAACGTCTTCCGGATCGAACCGGGTGGGGCCATCACCCTGCTCATCGACTCGACGGGTGATGGTGCCGGCGGAGTGCTGACCTCGCCGAAGGACGTCGCCGTCGATGCGCTGGGCCGGGTCTTCGTGTCCGGCAACAACAGCGACAACGCCCTGGTAGCCGCGGGATTCGGTGACTGCAACCTGAACGGCATTCCGGACCATCTCGACATCAGCGGCGGGACGAGCCTGGACTGCAGCAGCAACGGCATCCCCGATGAATGCGAGCTGGCGGGCAACGACTGCGACAGCAACGGCGTGCCGGACCAGTGCGATGTCGATGTCAACGGGAACGGCATTCCCGACGTCTGCGAGTGCGTCACCGACAACTACTGCCTGGCCGCGGGAAACTCGGTCGGCAGCGGGGCGATCATCGGTTCCAACGGCCAGGTGCAGGTATCGGCGAACGGCTTCGTGCTCACGGTGCACGGCAGCGTGCCCAACCAGTTCGGCCTGTTCTTCTACGGCGCCCAGCGTCAGTCGAAGCTCTGGGGTGAGGGGATGCTGTGCGTCAAGGCTCCCCTCTACCGCATCTGGCCGATCATCAAGGCGGACGGCTCGGGAGCGGTCAGCTTCCCCGTGGACTTCACCGCTCCTCCCGCGAATGGAGGAGCGAGCGCGATCGATCCGTTCTCGACCTGGAACTTCCAGTTCTGGTACCGCGATCCGCTGGGTGGTCCCTACGGCTTCAACTTCTCGGACGGGCTTCGAGTCGTGTTCTGTCCGTAGTCCGGGTACCGTACGGGGTCAGCGCTCGACGCGGGCCCCGCCACCCTTCATCACCCGCTCGACCTCGGCGAGGCGCGCCATCGTCGTGTCGCCCGGAGTCGTCATCGCCAGCGCGCCGTGCGCGGCGCCGCATTCGACGGCGTACTGCGGGCCCCGGCCCGCGAGGAAGCCGTAGATCAGCCCCGAGGCGAAGGAGTCGCCGCCGCCGACGCGATCGAGGATCTCCAGGCCGGGGCGCTCGCGCGCGGTGACGAGGCCACTCTCGTCGGTCCAGCAGACCGCACCCCAGTCGTTGATCGTCGCCGTGCGCGCGTTGCGGAGGGTCGTCGCCACCACCTTCATCTCCGGGTAGACCGCGATCACCCGCTCGATCATCTTTCCGAATCCCGCGGGGTCGAGCCTGGAGAGCTCCGCGTCCAGCCCTTCGACCTCGAAGCCGAGCGCGGCGCCGAAGTCCTCCTCGTTGCCGAGCATCACGTCGACGAGCTCGGCGAGCTCGCGGTTGACCTCGCGTGCGCGCTTCTCGCCGCCGATGTCCTGCCACAGCGAGGCGCGGTAGTTCAGGTCGTAGGAGACGATCGTCCCGTGCCGGCGCGCCGCGGCCATCGCCTCGCGGGCGACCTCCGCGGTCGTATCGGAGAGCCCGGCGTAGATGCCGCCGGTGTGGAACCAGCGCACGCCCCGCTCGCCGAAGATCTCGTCCCAGTCGATCTCGTCGGGCTGCATCGCCATGGCGGCGGTGTGTCCCCGGTCGGAGCAACCGAGCGCCGCCCGCACCCCGAAGCCGCGCTCGGTGAAGTTCAGGCCGTTGCGCGCCCGGCGGCCGACGCCGTCGAAGGGAATCCAGCGCAGGTAGGAGAGATCGACGCCCCCCTGGAGCATCAGGTCCTCGACCAGCCGGCCCACGGAGTTGTCGACCAGCGCGGTCACGTGCGCCGTCTCCAGGCCGAAGCAGCGGCGCAGTCCACGGGCCACGTTGTACTCGCCGCCGCCCTCGCGCGCCTCGAAGCTCCTCGTGGTCGAGGCCCGCCCGTCCCCGGGGTCGAGGCGCAGCATCACCTCGCCCAGGCTGACCAGATCCCAGCGGCAGGACGATTTCAGCTTGATCTCGAGCGACATGATCCTTGGCCTTCGAAGGGTGGGAGAGGAAACTGTCGCAGG
>CAZCAC010000018.1:0-97786 GCA_964496575.1 uncultured Planctomycetaceae bacterium
CGCCAGCGCACATCGGGACCCGGCTGGAGGCGTCGCAGATAGGTGGCCACGAAGTTAGACTCGCGCAGCAGCTCCGGCCTCGTCCGCGCACACTCCTCCAGCTGGTCCAGGAGAAGTGCGCCATGAATGGTGAATGCACCGAACCCCTTGCTCCGCGCGTTCTCGAGATCGCGCACCAACAGGGCGGGCAAGTTGGGCACGTCGGGGCGATCCAGCCGGGAGAGCAGGTCGCGCAGCTGCCGGTCGCTCAGCTCGCTGCTGGCGAGCTTCTCCAGCGCTGAATCCTGAGAGCCGCGCAACGACAAGCGGCTCTCCTCCAGCGCCCGCGCGGTGAAACCGGAGAAGGAGACTAGATCCGGATCGAGTCGCGTGGGCAGGTCCGGCTTCTCCCCGGCCACCTGCCGCTGTTGTTCGAAGGTGAGCTCCAGGCGCTCGCGCAGGAAGCGATAGGTGCCCGCGGGATCCTCGTCGAAGCGCAGCAGCGCCTGGCGATTCTCGATCTCCTTCATCGCCGCGCCGCGTCCGTGCCGCTCCCGCCAGAGCTCGAGCAGCGGCGGCACTTCCTCGAAGGCCCCCCCGTGCTGGGCCTGCAGGCAGTGGTAGTAGTAGTAGTCCTCGGTCCCCGGGATCAGCTGCTCGAGCGCCGCGGCACGGTCGTCGGAGAGGGCGAAATCCTCCTCGAAGCCGATCTGGGTGCCCTGGGGATGAGCCGCGCCGGTGAGGAGCAGCGGGGCGAGGAGGACGATCGATCGCGCGAATCGGAGGGCGGGGTCTTGCATGGAGCTCGGCGGAGGAGGTCGTTGCGGTAGAGCCAGGCGACGGCCGTTCAACGCAGCGGGGCCGACCCGGATCATAGGAACCGGCACCGAATTGCACGATCCCGCGCGGCCTTCCCGCCGAGGCGGGGGCTCAGGGGCGACGATCGAGGACGGCCTGGAGCCGGGTCGACCGCTGTAGCTCGAAGAAGGGCGCGGGGGGAGAGATCGACTCCCCGTTCGCGAGCCAGCGCACGGAGCCCGAGGCGGACGGCCCCTCGAGCTCGATCCGGATCTCCTGCCCGGGGTAGTACCAGCCGCGCCAGTGCGAGCCCGCCGGGTGGCCGTCGATCGAGAGGGCCATTCCCTCCGGCGCCTCGACCACGCACGAGAGCGGCTCGCCCAGCTCGAGGGTCTCGGCGATGTCCCGCCGGACGAACTCGCTGCGACGCCTCACGAAGTCGCGAATCGGCTCGAAGTGCTCGGGAGCGATCCAGCCGGGCCCGACGAACTGGCCGTAGAAGGCGAGACGCTCCTCGAGGAAGGTGGGCGTGAGCCGGTGGTTCAGGAGGTCGACGGCGAGTCGCGCGAAGCTGGCGCGGAACCCGGGATCGTCCCCGAGCAGCCGGCGGAAGAGGATGCCGCGGACGCAGTTCCGCTGGAGCTCGCGCTCCGCCCGGAGGAAGTGCTCCGGGGGCACGAGCAGGTCGTCCTCGCCGAGCAGGAGCTGCATTCCGTGCTTGTGCCAGTCCTCTCCCGGGGCCTCGCCGGGTGACCGGCGAAAGCTCCGATCCATGTCCCAGTGCACCCAGTGCCAGCGGGGTTCGGGCTGACGGCGATCGAGCACGGTCGCCCCCTGGGCCCAGTCCTCGGGGCCGCACCAGAGGATGGTGAAGAGGTGGCGCGACAGCCGATCCACGTCGACTCGCTCACCCACCGTCGCCAGATTGGCTCGGCCGGGCGGGATGGCCCGCGCCCACGCGAGCAGCTCCTCGGCGGCGCGGGCCTCGGCGGAGGTGTTGTCTCCCCTCGGCCGGTAGAAGTGGAAGTCGCCGTGCCCGAGCCGCCTGCTCCAGGTGCGACGGTTGACGTGCCTGGATAGGGAATAGAAACCCTGGGACTCGCCATTGAAGACCAGGAGCGAGGGGCGCATGAGCGGAGCCGGCGAACCGACCCGGCGCGCGATGTCGAAGGACAGGGCGGAGGCCACCGGGTTTCCGGTGCGTATCACCAGGCGATCCAGCGCCTCGACGTCGGGTCCGATCACCACGCCGGCGGGGATTTGCTCCGCGCCGTACTCCTCCCGCAGGTACAGGCGGAAGCTGGGCCCGTTCCGCGCTCGGTTCTCGGGGAACCGGGTGGAGTGGCCGTGGAGGCGCACCCCGCAGGCGGTCCGGAAGAGGAGCTCCCCGCCGCGAAAGAAGGAGACGTCCGCCGGGCGCTCCACGCCGTACTTCCAGTTGGTGAAGATCCCCCGCACGGGATCGAGGAGGTCGTCCGGGTGGACCGAGAGGGAGACGAGGGGCCAGTCCTCCACGAAGAGCTCGGGGGAGAACACGTCGCTTCGAGCGGGTCCCTCCGCGGGGCGACAGGGCGTGTACACGCGCCGGGTCTCCTTGCTGCCCCAGCGCCACACGTTGCGGGGGCTGGTGGTGGTGACCAGCTCCTCCTTGCGCAGGACCTTGCCCAGGGTGCCTCGATCCAGCGCCCGGGAGGCCACCGTGGGGTTGCGCATCACCTGGCGGAGGGGCTCGAACCAGGTCGAGCGCTCGATCAGGATCCCGATCACCGCCACGAGGACGAGGACGGCCGAGATCACGATCGCCGGGTGCAGAGCCCTGTGGTGGAAGCGCCCCATGGAGGGGTCAGGGTCGTCGAGGAGGTTCTGAATCGCAAGGATCTCCGCCGATCCCGCCGGCCGGTCGCTGCCGGACGGCACCCCTCACTTCCCGTCCCGCTCCGGTTGGCGGCCGAGATCGATCGCGTTCACCTGGCCGCGGGCGATGGGGAAGCTCCGGTCGCGTCCGTCGACGAGAGTGCCCACGGGTGCCCATGGCGCCGTGTCCCGGAGCGAGAAGTGGATGGAGGCGCTCAGGCCCCGCGGTCCGCTCCAGCGGAAGAGCTGCAGCTCCCGGTCGCCGGTGAGGGTCACGGGCGCGGTCTCGACATCCCGTTCCCAGCGGTTCTCCCCGGGAAGGAGCTCGACCCGGCTCTCGAAGGTCGCCGTTCCGGCCGAGCCGCCGCCGCGGTGGAGCGCGAGGGTGTAGACCCCGGGATCGATCTCCTCGTAGGCGAAGGAGCCGTGCAGGTCCGTCACCGTGCCCGAACCACTCCCGGTTCCCTCCATCCGCAGCGTCACGCTCCAGCGCTCCACGGGCCTGCCGTCCAGCAGGAACCGCCCCTCGAGCCCGGCGAGCTCCGGCCGCGCGAGGTTGAGCTCGAGCTCCGTCACCTCTCCGGCCTCGACCTCACAGGACCAGTCGGTCTCCCGGAAGCCCCTCTCGACCGGGGTGGAGTAGGGGTACCAGGCCCCGGCCTCGCGAGACGCCACCTGCCAGCGGCCCGGGGCGAGATGATCGAGCCGGTAGCGACCGCCTTCGGCATCGACGCGGCACCGGCGCAGGACGCCGTTCCCCTGGGTGGCGAACACCTCCAGCGCCAGCTCGCCCGGCTGCAGGACGATCCCCTCGATCGACCCACCGCTCTCCAGCTCGATCGTCCCGACGTCCCAGCCGGTCTCCTCGTCGACGGTCCAGGGTCCCCGCTCGGCAGCGGCCAGCCCTTCGCTCTCCACGGTCAGGAGGACGCGCGGGGGCTGCCGGGAGGAGTGGAGCCGGCCCGGGCCGGCGAGCTCGTCGGGGCGGAGCTCCAGCCGGAAGCTCCCGTCGACCTCCGTCTCGGTCGCGCTCACCCGGGAGCCGCCCCCGGTGTCGACCCGGTGCAGGAAACCGTTCCAGCGCTGCAACCGCCCCTCGGGCCGAACGGGCCGGATCGTCACCCGCGCGCCGCGCACCGGCCGACCCGCGGCGAGAACGCGGCCCCGGACTCCCGGCGCGCGCCGCAGCTCGAGGACCAGCTCCTCGGAAACTTCACCCGGATCGAGCGGCTCGGTCCGCAGGACGTGGAACCCCGGCGCCTCGATCGTCAGCGCGAACTCCTCGAGGGGGAGCGGTACGGTGAAGAGGCCGGCGGCGGACGGAGACTCCTCGATCGCCCGGGCGAGCAGCCTGCCCGGCGCCTTCTTCGCCTGGTCGAGCACGTCCTGGATCGGCCCGCCCTCCCTCAGCTTCGCCAGGAGGTCCGGGTCCACGACCAGTCGCTCCTCCACCGCCGTCGCCGTGACGAGCGCGCCGGTGACGGGCTCACCCTCCTCGTCGACCAGGCGCAGCCGGAAGCCGGACGCCTTCGCGAGGTCGATGACGACCTCCCTCGCCCCGGGCTCGACCACGAGCGAGACTGCCGGCTGCTCCCCCGGGAGCCCGGACGTCGTGAGGGCGATCGGTCCCGAGCCATCGGGAACTCGAAGCCGGAACCTCCCCGACGCGTCCACGTGAGTGTACGAGCGGTGCATCGCGCGGCCGGGAGGACGCACGCTGGCGTGCTCCAGCTCGCAGCGCACCTGCAACCTCGGAAGCAGCTCGGCCGGGCAGCCGACCACGGTTCCCTCGATGGTGTTCTCGTGCTCCAGGGCAACGAGGGTGATCTCGACTCCCTCGACCCTCTCCCCGCTGCGCAGGTCGAGGACCTCCGAGCTGCAGAAGAAGGTCTCCGGCGTGACCGCCCAGATCGACGCCGTGCACTCGGGGAGACCCTCGAAGCGAAACCCGCCGTCCGGACCGGTCCGCGCCTCGGCGATGAGGTCGAAGTGCGGGCAGTCCGGAGAGGGCGACGACGGCTGCACGCCCGGGTGCCGCGGCCGGTGCACCAGGATCGTGGCGTCGGGCACGGCGAGGCCGTCGCCGTCGATCACCGTCCCCGAGACCCGGGCCGCCCGGCTCATCAGGATCGGTTCCGTGATCGGCTGGATCGATGACCCGGGGTCGAGCCCACCCGCTCCGGCCATGATGTGGGCGGTCACCCAGCCGGGCTTCTCGGCGATGAGCCAGGAGAATCGCTCGTCGCCGGAGTCGAAGCGAAACCGGCCCTCCTCGTCGGTCAGCGCCTCGGCGTCGGGAGACCGCTCGGCGATCGCCTCCGGGGACGGGGACGAGATCTCCCGCTCCCCCGCCCGCCGCTCCCGAAGCGCGCGGCTGCGATCGCGGGAGCCTCGCTGCAGCGCGAGCCGCCGGGTGACCGTGGTCAGCCAGGTGGTCAGCGCGCCCGCCTCCCGCGGCGGGGCATCGACGGCCTTGAGGAGCGCCTCCTGAACCACGTCCTCGGCCAGGTGTTCGTCTCGCAGCAGTCCCCTGGCCAGGGCGCGCAGGAAGCTCTGGTGCGCCAGCAAGCAGTCCAGGGAAATGGCGGCCTCGTCGGTCATCGGATCTTCCAGTCTCGGTTCCGGGGAGGTCACGGTAAAGGACAGAGCCGCGCCGGCGCTCGGTCTCGGAATCCACCGTTTTGTCCCGGCCGCACGGCCCGCGGCCGGGTGGACCCTCGCGCCGGCCGTCTCGGGGTCGGCTCTCCCCCCCGAGTAGACGGTCCCTTCGCCTCCCTCGATCCGCTACCCTCGGCCGCAGCCCGTCGCACGGGCTCCCACGAATGCACGTCGTCGTCCTCGGTGCGGGTCTGGCGGGACTGGCCGCCGCTCATGAACTGCTGGGTCTCGGACACCGCGTCACGGTGCTCGAGGCCGAGGGGCGTGTGGGCGGCATGGCGGCCAGCTGGCGCCGGGGGCCCTACTGGCTAGACTTCGGACCGCACCGCTTCCACACCCGCGACCCCGAGCTCGAGCGCCACCTGTACGAGATCCTCGACGGCGAGGTCGTGCGGCGGGAGCGGATCTCGCGGATCTTCCTGCGCGGCCGCTACTTCCACTACCCGCTCCAGCTCGCCGACGTCATCACGGGCCTCGACCGGCGGATCCTCCTCGGCGCCGTTCGCGACTACCTCCTGGTGCGGCTGGGCAGCGCGTTCCGCCGGGTGCCCGACGTGAACTTCGAGCAGTGGGTGAAGCAGCGCTTCGGTCGCACCCTCTACGAGCTCTTCTTCGAGGCCTACACCTCCAAGGCCTGGGGCATGCCGTGCGATCGGATCAGCGCCGACTGGGCGGCGCAGCGGATCGGCCAGGCGGGGTTGTGGGATACGGTGAAGAAGACGCTGTGGCCGCCGCGCAACGGCGAGGTGCGCTCGCTGGTGCAGGAGTTCCTCTATCCGCGCCGCGGCGGCACGGGGGAGATCGCGCGCAAGTACCACGAGAAGATCGTCGCTCGCGGCGGACAGGTCCACCTGGCCGCCCCGCTGCGGTGCGTCGAGCTCGACGGGCGTCGTCCCCGTCGCCTGCACTACCAGCTCCTCGGGTGCAGCGAGTCCGTGGAAGCCGACTGGGTGATCAACACCATCCCGCTGCCGGCGCTGGTCTCGTCGCTGCTTCCTCCAGCCGACGATTCGTTGCTCGAGGCGGCACGGTGCCTCGAGCACGTCGGAATCGTCTTCGTCTACCTCGAGGTGATGCGGCCCACCGTCTCCCCCGATCACTGGATCTACCTGCCGGAGAAGGAGCTGCGCGTGCACCGCGTCTCCGAGTTCAAGAACTTCTCCGACACCAGCGCGCCCGGCGAGACGACGGCGCTCTGCTGCGAGATCACCTGCCGTGAAGGGGACGCGACGTGGCGCATGAGCCGGGAGCAGGCGGCTCGCGTCGCCGTGACGGACCTGGAGCAATGCGGCCTGGTGAGCGCGGAGGAGACGCGCCCCCTCGACCTCGCCCGCCTTCCGCACGCCTATCCGATCTACGACCTCGAGTACCGCGAGCGCCTCGAACGGTTGCGTCGGGGAATCGAATCCCTCGAGTGCTTCACCACGACCGGCCGGCAGGGACTCTTCTGCTACAACAACATGGACCACTCGATCGAGATGGGACGAGCGGCCGCTCGACAGGTCGGTCTCGTCGGGTCCCGCCTCGACGTCCCCGTGGCCGGCGAGGAGCTCGTGGGATGAGGCCGGCCCCTTCGAGCCCCACCGCTCCGTACGAGGAGGTGGGCTGCGCGCTCTGTGGATCGAGCGCCTCGCGCCTTCGCTTCCGGGACGATCCCTACACCGTGCGCGTCTGCGAGGAGTGCGGGCTCACCTACGTCACGCCTCGACTGAAGGGCGCGGCGCGCCTCGAGCGCGTCTACGGCGAGGACTACTGGCGCTCCATCGCCGCGAGCGAGCGCGGCTACGCCGACTACCGCAAGGACGCCGAGCTCTACCGCCGGACCTTCCGGCAGCGCTGGGAGAGGATCGCGCCCCTCCTGCCCGCCGCGGGGCGCGCGCTCGACGTCGGCTGCGCGGCGGGGTACTTCCTGGACGTGCTGGTGGAGGAAGGCTGGGACGCGGTCGGGATCGAACCCTCGGAGTCGATCGCCCGCACGGCGCGCGAGCGTCACGGGAGCGAGAGGGTGTTCGCCGAGGCTTTCGAGCAGGCCCGCTTCGCGCCGGACAGCTTCGACCTGGTCAGCTTCTGGGACGTGCTCGAGCACCTCGCCGATCCCGTCGCCGCCTTGCAGCGCGCGCGAGCGCTGCTGCGCCCCGGCGGACTGATCGTACTCGAGACGCAGAACATCGGCTCTCTCTTCGCCCGACTCAGCGGGCGGCGCTGGCACCACTTCAAGCACGCCGAGCACCTGGTGCATTTCGACCCGAGCACACTGCGAGGCGCCCTCGCTCGCGCCGGGCTCGCGATCGTGGAGATGAGCACGCGGGGCGCGGGCAAGTACGTGCGAGGGGACTTTCTGGTCGAGCGTAGCGCGCGCCTCGGGCGCTTCTTCCCGAGGCTGCTCGCTCCCCTCCTGGGTGGTGACTGGACCCTGTACGTGAACCTCGGCGACGAGTTGATCGTCGCGGCGAGGGCGCGGCCGGGTGGGCACGACTCCGGGCCGGGCCGATTCGAGGAGGCCGGGCGATGAAGCCGGAGGCCCACCGACAGTTCGAGACCCTCGAGGGAGATCACTGGTGGTTCCGCGCCAGGAGGCGGGTCTACCTCGACCTCCTGCGCACGGCGCTCGGCTCCCGCCCCGTCGAACGGATCCTCGATGTCGGGGCCGGGTCGGGCGGCTTCCTCCCCGAGCTCTCGAGCCTGGGCGGCGCCGTCCACTACGCCGAGCCTCGCGTCCACTCGGTGGCCGCCTGTCGCGAACGCGGCTTCCCGTACGGAGTCCGGGCGCGGGCGGAAGCGTTGCCGTACGCCGAGATGAGCTTCGATCTCGTGTGCCTGTTCGACGTGCTCGAGCATGCCGAGGACGACGCCGCCGTGCTGGGCGAGGTGGCCCGGGTGCTGCGCCCCGAGGGGCTCCTGCTCGTCACCGTGCCCGCCTACCCGTGGCTCTGGAGCGAGAACGACGAGATCGCCGAGCACCGGCGCCGCTACACCCGCGACAGCCTGCGCCGGGTGATCGAGGCGGCGAGCCTCGGGCCCTTGCGCTGCACGCACACCAACGCCCTGCTCCTCCCCGCGATCGCCGCGTACCTCCTGATCGGCAAGGGCGCAGGGCGGCTGGGTCTGCGCGGTCGCTCGCGAGGGCGGACCAACCTCGAGGTCCCCGTGCCCCGCGTCGTCGACCGGCTCTGCTACCACGCCTTCACCGCCGAGCTGAAGCTCTCCCGCCGCTGGAACCTGCCCGTCGGCCACTCGATCCTGGCCCTGGCCAGGAGACGGGACATCCTCCTGACCCCGGCCGAGCGATCGGGCCGCCGGGCGCGAGGCCGGGCGGCGGTGGAGGGTTCGCTGGCCGGGCTGTAGGCGCTTCCCGACCCCTCCGTCTCGTATTCGGGATTCGCCCGTCCCCACTCGGAAGCGGGTGAATAAAGCCCTCACGAGCGTCCCCTCCCCTGGACGAAAAGCTGGGCAGGCGAGGGTGTCGCGCTGCAGGCCTCCCACCTGCGATTCCCGCTCCCCGCGCGCTCCTCGTTATCAAGAACCCTCTTGATATCTCCTTTCCGCGCCGCCGATCCGCCGCTTCCCACGGTGGGTCGGCGGCCTTTTCGTCACGGCGGGGAGACGGGTTCGCGCCCGACGCTCACTACTCGGCGGGAGCTTCGGGCTCCTCGGGAGCCGGCGGATCGGCGAACTTCAGCAGGTAGGTCTTGGCGACCCACTCGGGGTTGTCGAAGGTGGCGGTGAAGAACTCCTGAGCGGCCGTCCGCGCCATCATCCCGCCCTCGCTGGTCAGCTCGAAGGGCCCCATCGACTCGAGCGACGGATCGCGCTGGCTGTCGTAGCGCACCAGGAAGGCGTTCTTCAGGTCGCGCGAGGTCTGCGGCTCGGGCAGCTGTCCGTCCTCGAGGGAGAAAAGCAGGGACGTCGTGCGCAGGTACCGATCCGCAGGAGTCTCGCTGGCGTAGTCGTAGCCGACCCCCGGGTTGCGCGGCTGGTAGTCGCGGTCGACGAGCTCGTAGCCCGCGGCCTCGACGGCGCTCCGGAGCGCCTCCAGCTCGGTGACCGGGAGGAACGGCTCGTCCTCGGCCTCTTCCTCCTCCACGTTCTCGTCGGGAGTCTCCTCCGCGTTCTCGTCGGGAGTCTCCTCCGCGTTCTCGTCCGGAGTCTCCTCGGCGCTCTCGTCGGGGGTCTCCTCCGCGTTCTCGTCCGGGCTCTCCTCGGAGCCGTCGGCGGGTTCCTCATCGGCCGGCTCGCGGAAGGTCTCACGAATCGCCTGGAGCCGCTCGAGGGCGATCTCCGAGCTCCGCTCGACCGCCCACTTCTCGGCGACGCGCTCGCGGATCTCCTCGAAGGGGGGCAGGCTCGGAGGCCGGCGCTCGGTGATTCGACCGACGGCGAAGCCACCCTCCTCGACCGCGATCCAGCGGCTGAAGCTGCCCTCCTCGACGCCGCGCATCGCGCTGACCAGGCGCTCTCCCGCCCACGCCTCGGTCCCTTCGGTCCAGGCAGTGGCGGTACGGGGATCGACGCGCTCGTAGGAGAGGCCCATCGAGATCGCCTCCGTCTCGAGATCGACCGCCTCACCCTCGGCGACGCGGCGGTTGATGTCGGCCAGCCAGGCGACGAAGGCGTTGTAGACGGGCGCCTCGCGACGGGCGGCCTCGGCCACTTCCTCGTAGGGATAGAAGCGATCGTCGACCTCCGGCTCCTCGGGCTCCGGTTCGATGGTGTCCTCGCCCTCGGTGTCGCCCTCGGTGTCGTCGTCTTCGGTCGGCGCCTCGGCGTCGCCCTCCGGATCCGTCTCCTCCGCCGGCGCGTCGGGTTCCCCTGCATCCGGGTCGTCGGTCTCCGATGCGTCGGTATCCGTGCCGTCGGTCTCCGTACCGTCCGTCTCCGACTCGTCATCCACCTCCTCCTCGGGGCGGACGAAGCGGACGTAGCTGAGCGAGTTGTAGTAGTCCCTCGCCGCGAGCTCGGGATCACTCCCCTCGACGGGCGGGAAGCGGTCGAGCAGCGTCTGCGGCAGCGTCTCCGCATCGATGGCGAAGAACGCGAGATCCGCGCCCCAGCTCTCGTCGGTATTGAACTCCCTGGTCTGGTAGGTGGGGAGCGCGTCGAACCAGTCCTGCAGCACCTCGACGTCGGGCACCTGGCCCTTCGCTTCCTCCTCGAATGCCGTCGCCTCGAGGGTGACGTACTGGAAGCGGTACTCCTGGTTGGTCTCCTTCCACTGGACGACGACCTCCTCGGGATCGACCTCTCCCACCGCGGTCGCCATCAGGCTGCGGTAGCGGCGGTACGCCAGCCCGCGCTGCAGCACGGCCTCGAACATCGCCGGGGTGACGTCGCGTCCCTGACGGGCGACGAACATCCGGTAGTTGTCCGATGTTCCGAAGAGGTTCAGGATCAGCTCGGACATCTCCTCCCCGGCGGCGGAGACTCCCGCCAGGCGCGCGAGGTCCTCCATGATCAGGAAGCGGGCGACGTTCTCGTCATCCTCCGGCTTCGTGTCGGGGGCCATCAGCAGGAACGGGAAGAGCGGCTCGAGCATCTTGAGGTTGCGCTTCTCGATGTAGAAGTCGCGAATGCTCAGCGTCCGCTGCTCGCCCCCGGGCAGCTTCCAGCTGACGAAGACGTCCTCGCCCGAGGTGCCGTCACCAGTGAGCGCCGACATCATCGGCCCGGTGATCGAGAAGATCAGCAGGAGGAAGATCACCAGGCCGAGGTTCAGCATGAAGCGCAGCCGGCTCGAACCCTTGGGGGTCTCGACGAGGACGCGCTCGCTGGCGCTCTGCTCCTTCTCGACGACCTCCTGGTGGTGCGCCTCGCGGTCGTGCTTCTGCTTGGTGTGCTTCTTGTCTCGGTTCTTGGACATCGATTCTCTCGCGGCTCCGGCGGATCGGGCCGGGTCGTCAGGGACCCCTATCGGGGATCGTATGCGGGGCTTCGGGGCGTGCCGGCCACAGAATGAGGCCCAAGAGTGTACGGCTGCCCTCGCAGAGGGTGCAAGACGAGGGCGGTGGGAGTCGGAGTTACCGGCGGCTCACTCGTGGAGCAACTCGCCATCTCGCGGCAGATCCTTGAGGCTCCCGAGCCCGAAGCGGTCGAGGAAGCCCCTGGTGGTGCCGTACTGCAGGGGGTGGCCGGGGAGGTCGGCCCGCCCGGTCACCCGGGTCAGTCCCCGATCGGTCAGGTTGCGGAGCATCGCCCCGCACTGGACCCCGCGGATCGCCTCGATCTCCGCCTTGGTCACCGGCTGGCGGTAGGCGACCACCGCCAGCGTCTCCAGCCCCGCCGGGGAGAGGGTCTCCGCCTTCCGGGCCTTGACCAGGGACGCGACCGTCTCGTTCATCTCCGGATCGGTCATCAGCCGCCACCCGCCGGCGATCTCGCGCAGCTCCAGGGGCAGCCCCGCCTCGGCCAGGCGGCGGCCCGCCTCGAGGAGGGCCTTCCTGACCCGGGCAGGGCGAGGGCCGTCGAGCAGGCTCCTCAGCCGACTCACCCCGAGCGGATCGGGGGAGGCGAAGACCAGGGCGGTGACCGCCCGGACCAGCTCCTCCTCGTCGAGCTCCTCGCCGGGGCCGGGCTCGGCCTCCTCGTCGAGCTCCAGGGCGGCGGCCTCCACGCCGATGGGGAGATCGGTCTCGATCGGGGGCTCGGGGATCTGGATCTTGTCGGTCATCGGGGGACGAGCATCGCCCACTCGGGGAGGCAATGCAAGGTACTAGAACTGGGAAGAGAGGGTCGGGCGGGGCTCCCCGATCAGCTCAAAGAAGGGTCCGAGGTCGACCGGGTGCCGACGCTGCATCTCCTGCTTCCAGTTCCAGTACTCGGGGTTCTCGATCGGCCGCTCCTGCAGGCTGGCTTCGATCCGGGATGAGATCTCGCCCCAGCTGCCGCGCAGGGGCGCATGGATCTCTTCGACCTGGAGGACCAACCACCGTCCCCCTTCCTGGATCGGACCTCCCAGTTCTCCCACCCCAGTGCCGAAAGCGAGGCGGGAAAGACCGGATTCCATGCGCAGGATCGGGGGGACGCGCCCCCCGCGCTCCCCGGTGGGGTCGATGCTCGTCTCGGCGGCGACCCGGGCGAAGGGGGCTCCCGTGCGCACCTTCTCCAGGGCCGCCACCGCCTCCGCCTCGGTCTCGGTGACGATCACGCGGGCCTCGGCCCATTCCCGGGAGTAGACGAAGACCCGGACCAGTCGTTCGGCGCGGAGGCGGCGCCGGACGTCCTCGCGCAGCCGGGCGCGGTACTTGCTGGGATCGAGGCCGAGGCCGCTGGCGATCCACTCGTCGATGCTGACGTCGGGCAGGTTGACCTGGAGGTCCGCCTCCAGCTCGGCGAGGATGCGCAGGTACTCGGCGGTCACCAGCTCCTCGGGGATCTCGATCTCCAGCCGCTCCGCCTCTCGATCGACCAGCCGGTTGGAGACCACCCGCTCCAGGAGGTCGCGGACCTGCTGGGCGTCGCTGTGCATCCAGGTGGAGAGGAGCTCACCGATCTCGATCACTTCGTCCCCCACCAGGGCCACCGCCGGGGTGCGCGGTGGGGCCGGATTCGGGGGAAGCACTTCCTCGGGCTGGACGGGGCCCGATCCGGGGGCGGGCTCCTCGGCCGCGATCGGCGGGGCTCCGGCCCGGTGTGGCACGGTGGGGTTCGGCGAGGAGCAGGCCCACAGGAGAGCCAGCAGCCCGGGGGTGAGCCAGGGAGAGGTCTTCATCGTCGGGGGATCGGTCGGGGATCGGGTCGTCGGCTAGCGATAGCGGATGCGCCGCACCCGCCCGATGCCGTGGCAGGTCGGGCAGGCCACCAGGGTTCGCCCGGAGTTCGAGCCCTCGCGCGCGCCGCCGGTGAAGATCACTTCGCGGGCGCCGGTCCCGCCGCACTCCGAGCAGTTGCGCAGCTCCGGTTTCGGCCGGACGTCGAGCTCTCCGCCATTCTCGGCGTAGTAGGCGACGATCCAGTTGCGCCGCGCCGAGGAGGAGAGGAGCTTCCACTCCTTCTCGACCTCCGCCTCGTCATCCTCCGATCTCCGCTTCTGCTTCGACACCGACTGGTTGCGCAGGAACTTCTTGATCTGCTCGTCGTACTGCTGGCGCGCCTGATCGCGGGGCGACTTCGGTTCCTTGGGCGCGGACTGCACCTGCTCGCCCTTGAGCGCGTCGTCCTCGCCGAGCAGCCAGGTGCCCAGCCCGTAGGAGGCGGGCTTCCAGCGACCCCGCTTGCGCTCCTCGAAGATCTGGCGCACGTGGTCCTCCTCGATCTCCGGCCAGACGCGCCGCATCTCCTCGGTGACGTGGGCCACGATCTCCTCGCTGAAGCCCTCCTCGAGGTAGGAGAGGGTCTGCTCGAAGGCCATCTCCCGCGCGGCCTTGGCGGCGAGCTTGCTCATCCAGGCGAGCCAGCGCTTCGGCACCTCCTTGCGCAGGTACTGGTCCCGCGCCTTGAGCACGCGCTTCTCCAGCTTGTCGCGGTCGACGGCCAGCGGGCTGTCGGGGTAGTTAGAGTCGAAGAGGACCAGCGCCTGGAGCGCCTGCTCGTACTTCTTGCGCCGGTTCAGGTGGTCGATCTCCGCCAGGGCATCGATCTGTACCTCGTTCTCGACCTTGATCGACACCCGCTCGATGATCACCGCGAGCTCCTTGGGCATGAACTCGGGGTCGAGCTCGGAGGCCATCAGGTAGTGAGCGAGGGCGCGGGGGAAGTCGAGGATCCGCTCGCAGAACTCGGCCAGGTCGACGTGGGACTGCGGATCCTCCAGGTCGAGCTCGAGCAGCTCCTTGGCGTACAGCTCGTCCTTGGTGAAGATCTCCAGCGCCGGCACCTGGAGTCCGGCCACGTGGCTGCGCACCCGCTTCTTGGGTACGTCCAGGAGACGGCCGTTCGACTTGAACTTGATGAACTCATCGGTGCGGCCGAGGATCTGCCCGACGATCTCCTGGCCGTCGACCATGATCAGCATCTCGGCGGGGACCATGATCTCCTCGCCGCCGAGGTCGATGTAGCCGAGGCCGAGGCGCAGCTCGTACTCCTGCGTCGCGTCGAGGAAGCCCCACGGCAGCGAGACCACCCCTCCGGTGTCGAGCCGGGTGAAGACGAGGACCTCGGCGCTGTGGTCGGTGATGCTGCCCCACTGGATCGAGCCGTCGCGAAGACGGAACATCATGATCTCGGGGGGCGCCGCCTGCGCTTGCTCCTCCTCCGCGGTCGCCACTCCATCGTCAACATCGGGACCGGGAACCTGCGGAGTGGCCAGGCCCGGGGCGCACCAGAGGGCGATCGCCGGCAGGAGGGCGAGAGGGCGAATCGAGTACTTCATTTGTCTTCTCCGTTCGCTCCCGGATCCCGGGAGGTGTTCGTCGGTGTATCCGCTGGTTTCTCGACCGGGTTCTCGATCGGTTCCTCGAAGAATTCGCGCCGCAGCCGCTCCCCGAACGGCAGCTCGCGCATCTGCAGCACCTGGAACTTCTTCGAGCGCCGCACGCCGGCGCTCTGCCAGGTCATGTTCACGTCGACGCGGTACTCGCGCAGGTTCTCGGGGTTCGGGAAGGCCCTGGCACCGTACACCACGCCCCGCGCGCCGGGGACCTCCCGGTCCTCGATCTCCACCGGCTCGCCCAGCTCGCCATTCTCGTAGGGGAACAGCTCGTGGCGCAGGTCGGCCATCACCGAGTCCATCGCCGTGGCCGCCTGCGTGCGCAGCTGGGCGTGGCGGGCGGTGCTGGCGCCGTAGGTCAGGAAGGCGATGATCGCCGTCGCGCCGAGGAGCAGGATGCCCATCGCCAGCACCACCTCGATGAGGGTGAAGCCGGCGCGGCGAGTCGTGGTGCGGGGAAGGGTGCTCACAGGTTCCAGTCCTCCCGGTACATCGCGACGGGGACCCGGCCGGTCAGCGGAAGCCCCCAGTGGATCAGCGTCTCGGCATCGTGCGCCATCGCCTTGGTGCCGCGGACGCCCCGCTTCACCGTTACCCGACGGCCGTTGACGCTGCGCAGGAGCATCCACTCCCCGTCGATCTTGAGGTGCCCGCCCACGTCGGGGAGCCGCTCGCCGTCGTCGACGTCGAAGGCGACGTCGACGAGCTGGACCTGGGTCGAGGTCCGCGTGCGGCGCCGGCGATCGATCGGTCGCTCGAACTCCATCTCGAAGGAGACGCACCTCGGCAGGAGGGCGTGATCGCGGATGCGCGGCATCCCCGCGCCCGGCTCGTTCCAGGCGTGGACGGTCGTGTCGGGGCGCTCCCGGTTCCAGGCGTCCCACGAGGCGGAGACGTCCTCGAGCTCGTCCCCGAGGTTCCACTCCTGGTGCACGATCGAGGTCTGGGTGGCGAACAGGGGCCGCAGCCACAGGAGGCCTCCGGTCACCTCGTCGAGCTCGTCGAGCCGCGGCACACCGGTGTGACGGATGAAGGAGTCGGCGAAGAAGGAATCGGAATCGCGGTCTCGCTCGACGCGCCGCGCGCCCCGGTAGACCAGCCCCTCGGAGCGCGCGTCCTTGTTCTTCCTGCCGCCGACGGGCACGATCGCCCAGCAGACCTCGATCAGCGCGGGGCCCGCGGCCTCGTCGGGGTCGAAGGTCCCGCCCTCGGGGGCGGCCTCGGGATCTTCCTCCTCGGCCAGCAGGGCCTCGGCGAGCTCCTCCGCGGCGGGCGGCGCGGACAGCGCCAGCCGGTTGATCTCCGCCTCGGAGGCCTGCCGCACCAGGCGGATGCGCGGCCAGATCGTCTCGCGCAGGCCGTCGCCGTCGGTGTCGAAGGTCGCGTACTCGACCAGGAGATCGCCCCGCTCCCCGCCCTGCAGGGAGCGGAAGTCGTGCGCGAGCAGCTCCATCACGCCGGTCGCCTGCTCGGTCAGGTTGCGGCGCGTCTCGCTCTTGCGCCACAGCCTGAGCGAGCCGTCGATCAGGGCGAAGACCGCCACCAGCAGCACGGTCAGGAGCGCGGTGGCGAGGATCAGCTCCACGATGGTGAAGCCCGAAGAAGTCCGGGAAGTTCTCATCGGTCCACGCTCCGGAGGGTCATCGACGGACCGAGGTAGTTGACCAGGAGCCCGGTCAGTCTCGGCGTGGTCCGCCAGCCGTGAGCGAGTCCCAGCTCGACGTCGAAGGCCCCGCGCCCGTACTCGACGAACGCGCGCCACTGCAGCCGGTCACTCTGGACACCGATCGGCAGCGGCCCGCCGTCCAGCATGGACGTGTAGAAGAGCTCCAGCCCCTCGGTCAGCTCGGGATCGGAGTCCCACGGCACCTCGGGGTCGCTGCGCATCAGGATGCCGAGCTGCACCCCTTCGAGGCCGGGATCCTCGTCCTGCCAGAAGAAGGTGCGCCAGAACGCCGCGGGCTGGGAGAGCTCGAGGCCGAAGTAGCTGAGCTCGGGAGCGTCCGCGCGCTCTTCCCAGCGATCCCAGTAGCGCATCGGGAAGAGGATCACGAGCTCGCCCGCCTGGTGCGCTTGCGGTTCGGTGCCGTAGCGCCCGCGGAAGAGCCCCGGGCCGTCGCGGTCCATCGCGCCCGGCTCGGAGGAGCCGCGCGGCATCTCCAGCGCGCTCTGGCGCACCCTCGTGTAGTGGATCAGCTCACGCCCGACGAGCACCAGCCCCTCGCGCGGGAACTGGGCGGTGCTGGCCAGCGGGAGCACGGAATCGGTGGCGTCGATCGATCCGGCGAGCACCGAGACGCAGTGACCGTCGAGGAAGCTCACCGGGGTTCCCCGCTCGTAGTTGCCGGGCTCGGTCCCGAGCAGCCCGCGGCCGTACTCGCTGATGGTGATCGTGCCCTCCTGGATGTCCAGCGCCTCGTAGCCGAGGATCTCCTCGCCGATGCGCAGGAGCCCCGCGTCCTGATCGATGTCGGCGAGGTAGGGGTGCGTGCTGAGCATCGTCGTGAGCGGGATGCGCAGCCCCGTGGGCCACACCTGCGCGGTCTCGTCGCCGTCGTAGAAGTCGAGCGCGAGGACCAGCTGTCCGCCCTGCCCCGACTCGGGGTCGGCGTTGGGAATCGCCCGGCCGAAGTCGGTCGCCCCGAAGACGACCTCGTCGACCACCGCGCTGGGCACCCCGCCGCCGTCGTAGTTCCCGCCGACGGAGACCTGCGAGACGGTGCGCGGGCGCTCGCCGGAGGGGAACAGGGTCATGCGGGTGATCGCGCGCGTATCGACGATGTTGGTCGTGTTGCTCGGATCGACGGAGCCCGCCATCATCGGCTCGGGACAGCGGGAGTCGAGCGCGCAGAGGGTGCGGTTCGTGTAGCGCCAGCCGACGGCGGTGATCTCGATCGCCTGCGACCCCTCCTGGGCGACCAGCTCGCCCTCCACCTGCTGCCAGGGGTGCCACAGCCCCTCCCGGGCCGCCCAGTGCCCGCGGTGCACGGTCAGCGGCCAGCCGATGTGACCGAAGTCTGCGCCCATCAAGAATACGCGGTCGTGCTTGCCCGGGTGGCCGCCGTCGACCCCCGGCCCTCCGTCGTAGGAGATCTCGCGGGTGTGGAAGACGGGCAGGACCAGCGTGCCGGCGGAGTGGGTGTGCGGGAAGGTCCCGAGCACGCCGCGGTGCTGGAACGCCTCGCGCACCGCACGGGTGATCGGCAGCTCGAGGTCCTCCGCCTCGCCGAGGATCGGCTCCCAGGTCGGGCCGGCCGGCACCGCCGAGGAGGCCGGGGGTGACGGCGGCGGCGGGCTCGCGAAGCCCGGGTCCGCGCCGGAGCCGACCATGGCCGAGGAGCCGGGGGCGCTGCCGCCCCCACCGCCTCCGCCTCCCCCACCGTCGGCGGTGGGATCGCGGGGCACGATGTCCTCGTCCTCGACGATCGCCGCCAGCCGGGCCATGCGGATCGCGTCGGGGTCGTCGCGCACCAGCTGCTGGTGGGAGGTTTCGAAGGTGTTGTAGGCGACCCACTCGGTGAGCTCGCCAGCGGTCGGCTCGGTGATCTGGGCGAACTGCGGCTCCTCGCTCGTCGCCTCGAGGAAGGCGCCGGTGGTGTTCGCTCCCGGCACCGGGATCGAGATGGGGATGACGAACAGACGCGCGCGGAGCATGTCCTGGATCGGGCCTTCCTCGGTCTCGGCGATCCACTCGACGACGAAGGCGTGGCGCGCGCCCGCCTCGTCCTCGTCCTCCGCGAGGTTCTTCAGCTCCGGAACCTGGTCGCCCCACGCCGCCACCTGCAGCGTGTCGTCGGTCCAGCCGCTGTAGCGGATCACCTCCCAGACGCCGATGCGAAGGCCGTCCACCGACTCGCCGGCGTAGACCTGCAGCAGCGCCGCGTACCCGCCGCTGGGGTTGAAGGCGGTCATCACCTCGTCCCCGCCGGACATGCCGGGGTCGTCGGGGCTCTCCGCGGGGACCAGCTTCAACCCGGTCACCTGCGTGTTGGTGCCATTGATCCCGTTGCCGATGATGAAGGGCCCGAACAGCCCCTGCACCTGGATCGGGTCGCCGGTCGGCAGCCCACCCTCGAGCTCCTTCACGATCGCGACGCGGAAGGGGCCGAGCTCGTCGGGCAGCGCCGCCTGCCCGGCGGGCAGGTCGGTGGCCAGGGTCGAGGAGAAGCCGTACAGCTCGACCGGCGCGCCCTCGGGGTGGGCGAGGTTGGTGACACCGAGGTTCTGCGGGATCGACGGATCCTCGCCGCTCCAGCGCACCCGCGCGTTGCGCCCGCCGAAGCCCGCGTCAGGGCCGGTCTCGTTGAAGATCGCCGAGAAGCCGTCGCCGCTCTTGACGTACTCGATCAGCTCGTTGCCGATGCGGATCACGCCGCGGTCGGGAAAACCCTCGGTCGACTCGACCGGGATCTCGGAGGTGCTCTCGTCGATCTGCGTGGAGAGGGTCGTCAGGCCGAGGTGCCGCACGCCGTGGTGGAGGCCGTTGACCAGCATCATCATCTGGCTCGGCCGCGTCCCGCGGACGTCGATCTCGAGGTGGCTCCACACGTCGACCGGCAGGCCGGGACTCTCCTCGCCCTGCCCCAGCGCGTAGCGGACCTCGGCGTGCTCCTTGAACGCCGGCGTGTCGAGGTGATCGCCACCGCCGTCGAGCACGCGCAGCACCAGGTCGCCAGCCTCGAAGAAGATCGAGAGGCGGTCGGCTTCCAGCGACGCGCCGCCGACGTCCAGGATCGTCGCGTCGGCGTGGGCTTGCGGCTTGATCCACATCGAGAAGTGCAGGCCGCGCAGGAGCCCCGTGCCCGGATCCCACTGCACGCGCTGGTGAGTGCTCGGGTAGCGGATCGTGCGATCGGGGAGGTAGCGCCCCTCGGGATCGCGGGTCTCGTGGCGGAAGTGCAGGACCCGCCCCTGCAGCTCGTCGTCGGCGGAGTCGTCGACCTCGCTCGGGAAGAGCTGGCCGAACCCGTATTCCTCGCGCGAGGCGAAGACGTGCTCGGGCGTGGGCGCCTCCTCCCGGTCCTGGGGCACGCGCCCGATCACTCCGGGAACGTAGACCTGCCCTTCCCACGTGCCCATGTGCGCCCACATCCGCGAGGGCGGAGTGGAAGGGCCGTCGTAGCGGCTGGTCGCCTCCGGTCCGGTCGCCCAGAAGGGCGCCTCGCGGCCCAGGCGCAGGGCGGAGTCGAAGTCCTCCTGACGGGCCCAGACGTGAGTCAGCTCCTCCTGCGGGATGATCACCTCGGTGGTGTCGCGCACCGCCGAGTAGCGCTCGACGCCGCTGGGCGCATTCACCGCGGCGCGCAGCGAGAGGTCGTAGACGTCACGCGAGGCGAAGCAGAAGGGCATCGTCGAGTACTCGAGCCCGAAGTCGTTCGCGTTGAGCGCGTTGCGGTAGAGCGCGACGGCGTCCCACCCGCCGATCACCGAGCCCCCCGCGGCGAAGACGTCGGGCACGTAGTCGGAGTCCTCGGGCAGGCTCTCGATCCCCGCGGAGGGCAGCACGAGCCTGCGCAGGAAGTCCTCGAAGCCCTCGAACGGGCGCGACTCCATCACCAGCTCGGCGAGCGCCCTCGCCTCGGCTCCGGTGATCCGCTCGTTGCGTCCGCGCAGCTTGAGGTTCTCGAAGATGACCTCGAGCACCTCCGCGCTCGCCGTGTTGATGTTGACCGGGCGGCGATTTAGCACCCGGACCTCGGCGGTGTAGGGCAGGTAGTCGTTGGCAAGGGCGCGGTCGAGGTAGATGGTCCCTCGATTGGAGACGCGCAGCACGATGGCCAGCTCGGTGCTCTCCCCGTCGGTGATCTGGATGGTGCTGCCGGGGTTGAACCAGCGCACCGAGTCGACGCTGATGTGACCGTCGATCTCGCGGTTCGCCGCGGCGGTCATGCGCGCCGCGCGCTGCCAGCGCGAGTCGGCGCCCACCCCTCCGTGGATCGTGCCCAGCCGGCGCAGGCGCGCGAGGTTCGCGCGTCCGAAGCCGCGCTCGCCGAGGGAGAAGTTCTTCGCCTCCTCGAGGCGGTCGTAGGTATCGAACTCGCGCACCTCGCCGTGCAGGAGCCGCCATTCCACCGGCGCGAACGCGCGCTGGTCGAAGGTCGTCGCCCCGACGCCGTGCCCCGAGGGCGGACGCGGGCCGGGCAGCGGCTTGTCGTCGGCGTCGTACAGCACGCCCAGCCCCCGATCGAGGTCGGTCAGGGTGTTCCCTTCGATCTTCCCGTAGTGGATCAGCTCGCCTTCGAGCCAGATGAAGCCCTCCGGGTCCAGCCCGGTCAGCGAGGCGACCGGGATCTCGGAGTCGTCCTCGGTGATCGGTCGGATCAGCCGGGTGACCTTGTCGGTGATCGCCGCGATCACCTGCGGGGGCGCGGAGCCCAGGTCGATCTTGCCCGCGAGGTCGCGAGCGGTCGCTTCCCACATCAGCCCCTCGGTCGAGCGAGAGTCGAGGAACTCCTTCTCGAAGCGATTCTCGACGCGCAGCTCCTCCACGGTGTCGTAGTAGCGGTTCTCGTCGATGCTGAAGTGCGAACGCTCGAGCTGCGCGCGGGCGTGCGTCACCGCGTTGCCGAGGCCGAGCCGCGTCTGGGCGCGGCTGAAGATCTGCTGGCTCGCCTGGTCGGCGTTGCGCGCGGTGAGCAGGAAGGGCGTGCACAGCATCAGGAGCGCGGCCAGGATCAGGACGACCACGACCAGGGCGTAACCAGGGTTTCTGCTTCCTGTCGCGCAACGGCCGCCGTGCAGGTCTCTTACGCCACGCATCACTCCACCGTCCCGTAGAGGTTAATCCGGACCAGCTCCCGCGGGCGCTTGTCGTAGTCGATCGCGATCTCCAGCGGGGTGGCGTGCACGCTGCGATCGAGGCCGCCGCCCGCCGCGAAGACGATCTCCTTCGTGGTCCCCGGGGGGAAGCGCGCGTCACCGGGGAGGAAGACCTCCTCCTGCGCACCGACCGCGCTGATCACCAGCGAGTCGATCGAGCCGGACCAGGGACGCTGCCCCCCGCCGACGATGAGCGCCGAGCCGAGCGGCGCGACGAACCCCTCCTCCGCGATCCAGGCGACCTCGATCCCCTCCACCGCCGCGCTGAAGCGAGAGCGGTCGTAGCTGATCAGCACCCGGTTCCACTGGTCCGGCTCCAGGATCGAGTTGGCGGAGGTGAGCACCGCCTTGCCCGCGTCGACCAGCGCGCCGGCCTCCTCGTCCCAGCGCTGCGTGGCGACGGTCACCTTCAGGCCGAACTTGTCGGTCGTCTCGACCTTGATCGAACCGCCGAGCGTCAGGAGAGTCCCCCGCCGCGAGCCCTCGGGGCGCAGCGCGACCTGGATCTGGAAGCCGGTGGAGAGGGCGAACGCCGGGTCGGTGTGGACCGGGATCTCGTACGCGGCCCCCTGGTTGTCACTGGCCAGGCGCAGGGCCCGCCCGATGAAGCCGTCGTCGACCAGCTCGGCCCCGAGCAGACGCCCGTCGAGCCCGAACGCGCCCGTGGGCGGCTCCGTCTCGAAGTGCCAGGTGCCGACCACGGCCAGCCCCTCGGCGACGACGCGCCCCGTCGCGGGGTCGATGCGGACGCGCGAGGGGGCCTGGCGGGCCGTCGCCCAGTTGTTGGCCGAGCGCAAGGTGCTGCGCACCAGGCTGCCCGCCCCGATGCTGCCGAGGTCCAGCCCGGCGATCGCGCCGACCCCGAAGCCGAGGAGCAGCGCGATCAGCCCCATCACCAGCAGCAGCTCGACCAGGGTCATGCCGCCACTGGCGTCGCCGCCAGCGGATTGCCGTCTTTCTCCTATCAATCGATGCGGACCCGGAAGTTGCCCAGGTCGTCTTCGGTTCCGAAGAGCCCGTCCGCTCCCGCCGAGATCAGCTGGAACTTCCGGGGGTTGTACGGGTTGCCGGTCTTGGGATTGACCAGCGCCTTGATGTTCGAGTTCCCGATCTCACCGTTCTCGTCGATGGTGGTGTAGAGATCCTCGCGTCCGTAGTCGCGCCGGTGGAAGTAGGCGATGGGGTTGTCCCAGGTGTCCCTCAGCTCGAAGAGATCGTTGTTCGCGTGCGTGGTCAGGTTCTTCTTGCCGCGATCCTCGTCGCTGTTGATCAGATCGTCCTCGGAAAGGGACGTGCCGCCGAAGTCGTCCGACCAGAGGCAGACGCACAGGATCTCCCCACCGAGGTTGATGTTGTTGGGCACCGGCCCCCAGTCGCCCTTCCAGGAGCTGGGCGGGTAGTCCCCCATCTCGCCCTCGTACACGGCGATCGCCGAGGAGATCTGCTGCAGGTGCTCCTCGGTGATCAGCTGCTTGGCGACCTCCTTCTTCTCGAGCAGCTTGGGCACCAGGAAGACCATCAGGATCCCCAGGATGACCATCACCGCCAGGAGCTCGATCAGGGAGAAGCCGGCCTTCCGGTGCCGGCGCACGATTCGGTTCTCGAGTCTGTTCATGGCTTCGTCCTCAGTCGCGCTCCCGCTTGACGACCTCGACGTCGTCGATCTCCAGCTCCACGTTGCGGCCGGGGTCGCCCTCGGCGAAGACCCCGACGGTGATGGTGTGCGTCGTCGCGCCGAGCGCCGGCATCGGCAGGCGCTCCACGATCTGGACCCCGTCGACCATGACGCGGAAGGCGGTCTTGCTCGACTCGCCGAAGCGCTCCAGTCGCAGGGTGATCGGCTGGCCGTAGGGCCAGCTCATGACGGTCGAGTCGATGTAGTCGTCGTCCTCGCGGCCGCGCCGCATCGCGCGGTACTGGATCGTCCCGTCGCCGGGGTTGCGCGAGAGCGTGGCCTCGGCGGTCACCGTGGTGCCGCGACGAGTGCCGCCCTTCTGCTCCAGCGCCACGAAGATGCCCGTGCGGACGTTGCTGCCGGGGTGCAGGGTCAGGACGGCCTCGAAGGACACGAAGTCTCCCGAGTTGTAGTCGCGCTTCAGGCGCGCGCGACCGGTGTCGTCGTACTGCCCCTCGATCAAGGCCTTCCCTTCGCGCAGGAAGACCTTCGGCCCGACGCGCTCGTCCCACTCCCAGCCGTTGCGCAGCTCGAGGCGCTCGAAGCGGTCGCTCCAGACCACCTTCTCCTCGTGATCGCCGATCCGGTCGATCTGGAGGTTGGCGTACACGCGGTAGGAATCCTCTTCGCCGAGGTGCCGCCGCGAGTCCTCGAACTCGCGGAAGCGGGTCTTGGCCTCGGTCGAGTCGCCGAGCGCGTAGGAGCACCAGGCGAGCCCGCACCCGGCCACCGGGTCGTCGTCGTCGAGCTGGAGCGCCCGCTCGAAGTAACCCTCGGCGTCACCGGCGTTCCCCAGGAAGAGCCCGTTGAGCCCGCGCATCGCGTGCACCGGGCCCACGCCGCCGTCGATGCCGACGGAGCGCTCGAAGAAGCGCTCGGCGTCCTCGTAGCGGCCGACGCGCATCGCCAGGTTGCCCATCTCGGCCAGGACGTCGGAGAGCTCCAGCTCCCGGTCGAGCGCCTTGGTGTAGGACTCCATCGCGCCCTCGAGGTCGTCGCGCTGCGCGAGAAGGCGCCCGCGCTGAATGTGCGTGTAGACGTCGGCGGGATCGTTCTGATCCGCCATGTCGATGAACTGCAGCGCCTCCTCGGTGTGGCCGGCCCTCTCCGCCAGGTAGGAGAGCCCGCGCCACGCCTGCGCGGCGCGCAGGGGATCCGCGGCCGCGGCGAGCTGCAGGTTCTCGCGCGCGCCTTTCGCATCGTCCTCGTTCAGCGCGGAGAGCCCCAGCGCGAGGAGCAGCTCGAAGCCCGCGCCCTCGAGCTCGGCCGCCGTGGCCGCTTCCTCCGCCGGCTCCTCACCGGAGAGGTAGGCGACGTTGAGGAGCCCCGCCATCGCCCGCTGCTCGGTCTCGTCGGCCTGGAGCGCGCGGAGGAACAGGCGCCTGGCCTCGTCCAGCTCTCCGGTGGCGAGCAGCGCGTTACCGAGGTCGGTCCGGATCAGGGCGCGAATGCCCTGGTACTCCACCTCTCTCGGCTCGTTCTGACCGGCCAGCCGGAGGTGCTCGATCGCCTCCGCGGGGCGGCCGGTATCGAGCAGGAAGGTGCCGAAGTTCCACTGCACCAGCCAGTCGTTGCGACCGAAGCTCTCCGCGGCGCGGAAGTGCGCCTCGGCGCGAGAGGTCATCCGGAAGCGCGCCTCGAGCCGCGCCAGGCGGGAGAGCACGCGCGGGTGGTCGGGGTAATCCCCTTTCAGGAGGCCGTCGTAGATCCCGAACGCGCGCTCGAAGTCGAAGCCGAGCTCGTGGCAGTTCGCGAGCCCCAGCATCGCGGTGGGGTCGTTGCCGGCGAAGGGGATCGCCTTCTCGTACATCTCGGTGGCGACCTCGAGGGCGCGCGGCGTCTCCAGCCGCTGGGTGGTGCACCAGATGGCGAAGTCGATCACCTTGCCGTACTGACCGCGAGTCAGCTCGCCGTCGAACTGCAGCCGCTCCAGCTCGATCCGGTTCTCGACCGTGTCGGCGAACGCCCACTCGTCGAAGCGGTCGCGGGTGTACTCGATCGGCGGCGCGCCGGGCCAGCGTTCCTGGCCGGTCGCGGCGTCGAACTCGCGAAAGAGGATCGGTTCCTGGTCACGCTCGGTGAGCCCGTAGCGGTCGCTGTTGCAGACCTGGCCGAAGTGCGGGGAACCCGCGACCTGGATCCAGTCGTAGGCTCGCTTGTAGCCGGCGATCAGCTCCATTCGCTCTTCCGGCGTCAGGAGGGAGGGATCGGCAGCGGCCGTCAGGGCGAAGGTATCGATCAGCTCGTCGTCCCCCTGCTCCTGCTCCTCGAAGAGCCCGGGCGCGGACAGGGGAGTCGTGTGCTCGCGGAGGAGGTTCCCGAAGAGCTTCGGCTCCGGTCCGGGAGCCGGGGAGGGGCGCAGCGCCTGCAGCGCGCGCGGGGGCGGCGGCTCGAAGGCCAGCGGCGGCAGCGGGCGGGTGTCCCGCGGCGGGGAGAAGAGCTCCCGCTGCAGCGAGCTTCCTTCCCGCGGGAGCGGCAGCGCGCGCGAGAGGTCGGGGGCGGCGTGCGACTCGAACTCGGGGGCGCGACCGCCCCGGGTCCTCGCGGTCCGGCCGGTCCCGCCGACCTCGGTGTAGACCATGTAGCCGAGCAGGGCCACGGTCGCGATCAGAACGATCTGTTCCTGTCGAAGGGGAATGGCCACGGGCTAGTACTCCTCCTCTTCGGCGAGGACCTTCACGCGGGGCGCGAGAAAGGTGATGTTCATCTTGGCTTCGTCGGTCTTGAGTCGTTCCGGGACCATCTCCACCGAGTCGACCAGGATCGAGGGACCGTGGGAGGGAGTCTGGGTGGCGGCGTACAGGCGCAGCATCGGAGCGGCATCACCGCTCATCTTCATCTCCACCCGGGTCCTCTCGACCAGACCGACACCGCCCTTGGCGTGCAGCTTGGTGTCGAGCTTGATCTGGATCCGATCGACGCGCTCGACCCCCTCGTCGATCGCCATGCGGAGTACGCGTTCGATCAGGTCGAGCGCGTCGAGATGGCGCTCGAGCTCGTCGTCGCGGGTGGGCGCCAGGGCGGGCAGCCCGATGTCCGGCACGATCCGGACCCCGGCGCGCCCCGCCTCCCGCAGGAGGTCGTCGCGCACCGCCGTATTCGCCGCGAAGTACTGGTTGCCCAGCGAGCCCCGGGCGGGATCGGCGCGGTACGGCTCGCGGGGCTGGAAGGCGACCGCCCCGACCAGCGTCTCGGTCGCCTCGCGCAGCGCCTGGTTCTCCGTCCGCGCCTGGGTCAGGTCCCGCGCCTTGTAGCGGGACTTCCTGAGCTCGCGCTGGATGTTGCCGAGCGTGCCCTTCTTGCTGTCGAGCTCGTCCTTGATGAACGAGCCGATCATCATCTCGCCGATCATGAAGACGATCAGGCCGGCGACGACGGTCAGGACGAAGCGCTTGTTCTCCTGCCAGTAGTCGTTGAGGTCCATGCTGTTCTACTCCTCCCCTTCTTCTTCGCCCGTCTCGTCGTCCTCGGTCTCGCCCGGCAGGGGCAGCAGCGTCAGGTCGAGGCTGAAGCGACTGCCGTCCGGGTTCGGTGCGTGCTTCAGCTCGACCCCCGGCAGCTCCTCCTGGATCGCGGTGAGGAAGGTCTCGTAGAGGTGGGCCAGCGAGGTGGTGCCCTGCTGCGCCCGCCCGTCCAGGTGGAGGATCGGACGCTTCACTTCGCGATACACGCCCAGCTCCTCGTCGAAGCTCCAGCTGCTCTCCAGCCCCGCGAGCCAGAACTCCTGGGGCATCCGGCGATCGAGCACCTCCAGGACGCGGGCGATCTGCTCCCCCGAGCCCGCCAGCCCCTGCAGCTCGAAGGCTTCCGCCTCCAGCAGCCGGTTCTCCTCGATCAGCGCGTGGGTGTCCTTGTCGACCTTCTTGGCCTTCTTCAGCTCGCGCGAGTAGCGGGAGACCTCGTCCTCCACCTCGCCGAGCTGGCTCGAGAGGGTCCAGGCCTCCCAGCCGAGGAAGAGGATCCCGAGGATCCCCGCCGCGACCAGGAAGGCGGTGCCTCCCCAGAACTCCCGTCGCTTGCGCAGCGCGGCGGGGAGGATCTCGACCGAGAACGCCTCGGGGTCGGAGGCCATCGTGGCCAGCCCGAGCGCGACCACCGATTCCAGCTTGTACTCCTCGAGCAGGTCGGCGGTCTCGGGGTCGAGCGCGCTGCTGTCCACCACCCGGAAGGGGTCGAACAGCTCCACCGGCACATTCATCGTCGAGCGCAGCCAGGCGGGGAAGCCGGCGATCGCCGAGCCCCCGCCGCAGAGGGCGACGCGGTCGATCTTGAGCCCGGAGAGTTTCAGCTGGCTCTTGCAGAACAGCACCGTCGACTGCAGGAGGCTCTGCAGCTGCCCGGCCGCCCCGAGAATGGCGCGCGAGGCCTTCTCGTGGTTGGGCGTGGCGTACTGCGCGTTCGGCTCGAGCGTCGCGTACTTGATCTTGATCTCCTCGCCCTTCTTCTCGGAGACGTCGAAGCGCTGGGCGACCGCCTGGTCGAGGAGGCGCGCGCCGCCGGAGAGGTTCCGGGCGAAGATCAGGTCCGCGCCGCGACAGATGACCACGTCGATGTTCTCGCGGCCGATGTTGGCCACCATCACCGTGTCGCCCTCGATCACGCCGTAGCGCAGCCAGCTGTTGTAGAGGCCCAGCGCGTTGGGAGCGAAGGCGTCGAGGGAACCGCCGATCGAGGCCAGCCCCTCCTGGTGCGCCTCCAGCAGGCTCTCCTTGGCCATCGCCAGGACGACCACGTCCTCGCCCTCGATCTCGGGCATCTCCGGCAGGAGGTTGAAGTCGGAGGCGACCTCGTCGCCACTCTGCCCGCCGACGTCCTCGACCTCGAAGCGCATCAGCTTGCGCAGCTGCCAGTCGGGCACGCGGGGCACCCGGACGTAGCGCAGGTTCAGCTCGCGCCCGGTGATCCCGATGCGCGCGGAGGTGGGCTTGAAGCCCGGAGCGAGCTCCTCCCAGCCCTTCCGGGGGTCGTGACTCTCGTTCGGTTCGACGGCGAAGCCGCTGACGTGGAAGGTGTTGCCCTTGTAGGCGCCGCGGATGACGACCGCGGTGGAGAGGCCGACGTCGATGCCGGTGGTGGTGCGTGCCATGTCGGTTCTCTTAGTTCCCTTCTCCGAATTCCTCGCTCAGATAGTCTCGAACCTCTTTGGACAGGCGCGGCGATTCACTCGCCTCCAGCACCTTCAGGATCGCCTGTAGCCTCGCGACCTCGTCGCGGTTCAGGTCCTCCTCGAGCCCCTGCAGCGACTCCTCGACCTGGGCGATCAGCGCCCGGGCCTGGGTCTCGACCTCGCCGCCCCCCGCGTACTTGCGCTCGACCGCCTCCGCCTGGGCGCGGCAGCGGCGGTAGAGGTCGACGAGGCGGAAGAAGCGCGCCCGCTCGAAGCGCTCCTCGACCTGCTTCAGCTCCTCCAGCCCGGACTGCTCCAGCCGCCCGCGGGCCTCGCGGGCGTCGTCGACCAGCTTCGCGTCGAAGGGATAGCGGTCGAGGAGCTCGTTCCACGAGGCCAGGCACTCGCCGAGCCGGCCGTCCTTCTCCAGCCGGCGCGCGTCGTAGGCGAGGTTGCCCGCCTGGGTGCGCTCCTCGCTGAAGTCGACCTGGATCCGGAACGCGCCGCCGGACACGGGCACGGTGATCCGCGCCCCGCCGGACTCACCGCGCGAGGTGACCCTGGTCGGCGGATCGAGGTGCAGGAGCACGAGGTCGCGCCCCTCCCCCATCAGGAGAGCGCCGACGCCATCGCGCTCGAAGTCGACCTGGTGTTCCTGCAGGCCACCCTCGCCGAGAGTCGCCAGCCCACCGCCCAGGACTTCGGGCTCGACCCGGAAGGAGATCGACCTGGCCCCGGCGGCGCGGCCGAGGAAGTCCCCGTCCTGCTGTTCGAAGGCGAGTGACTCGACGCGCGCGGCTTCCACCCCGCTCGCGACCAGGTCGCTCAGGAAGAGCTTGCTGACCTTGTACAGCGCGGCGGTCTGCGGGGGGTCTCCGAGGACCCACAGCCCGTACTCGCCGATCTTCGCCGTCGGGCTCGCCGAGGTCTGTGCGCTGACCAGGGAGACGTCGTCGACGTCGACCTCGCCCCCCTCGTCCGCGCTCGCTCGCGCCTCGACCACCACGCGCGCGCGGCGGATGCCGGGAGGGATCGGGACGACGAGCTCGATCGCCTGGTGACGCGAGACCTCCAGGACCCAGTCGCTCCAGGCGCGTACCGGGCCGAGCGGGGTCTCCGGCGTGGCGGTGTCGAGCAGGAACTCGACCCCGATGCGACCGGCCGCTCCCCCCTTGCCGCGCAGGCTCGCCTCGAGGGTGAGCGTGCGGCTCGTCGGTACACCCACGGCGTCGCTCTGGAGCTGTGCCCACTCCCCGGGGTCGAGGTCGCTACGCGCGCCGGCTTCGCCGGTGGCCCGCGCGGCTCCCCACTGCTCGAAGTCGGCGGGGGCATCCTCCACGTTGCTCCACCCCTCAGGGAGCCCCGCTGCCCCCTCGAAGGAGTATCCACTGACGAGGTTTCCCTCGACGGGCACGACCGGCTGGACCCGGCGGCCGCCGCCGCTCTTGCCCCCGGTGAGGTAGTACGCCGCGGCCCCGCCGCCGCCGAGGAGCAGGACGATGACGACGACCAGCGCGACCCTGGAGCGCTTGCCGCTGCGGGCGAGGCTCTCGGCGCTGACGCGCTCGAGCGCCGCTCCCCCGCCTCCTCCTCCGGCGAGCTCCCGATCCTCGAAGACCACCGCCACGCTGCCGAAGACGAGGCGGTCGCCGTGCGCGAGCCGCGCCTCGGTGATCTTCTCGCTCCCGACCCGGGTGCCGTTGGTGCTGCCGAGGTCCTGTACCGTGACGCCCTGGTCGTCGACCAAGAGCGCCGCGTGGGCGCCGGAGACCGAGCTGTCCTGGATGACGAGGGAGTTGTCCGGGCGCCGCCCGACGGTGAGGCGGGGGGTGGCCAGGGGGACACGCTGGCCCTCGCGCTCGCCTTTCTCGAAGCGCAGTGAATAGCGGTCTGTCATGCGGAATCGTTCTTCGTACGGGTCCGATCCGGAGCGGGGAGGTCGACACCCCGACTGGGGTGGCCCGAGGGCCCGGGAGATGTCGAACGGGGGGGAATTCCGTGAGAGCGGGTGGCGGGTATACCGCGAAACAGCGACGGAGTAACCCCGGCGAAGGTCGACGCGGGAGGTCTTTGTGGCATCGTAACGCACGCGAGGGCCGGGATTAAGAACGGGCAGGGCCCGGCCTCGCCTTGAGTGGGACCCCGTCCGGGGGGGAGAATCGTCCCCATGAGCCCGCCCCGACGCGACCGGGCCGCCCCGACGCGGCGCTTCCTGCTGGAGACGACCCCCGCCGAGGGCCCCCCGAGGCTGCTCCCCGAGGAGACCGAACACGCCCTGCGGGTGCTCCGGGTGGGGGTCGGCGATCGAATCGTCGGCCTCGACGGGCGGGGGCACGCCTGGCCGCTGGAGGTGGCGGCGGCGGAGCGCCGCCACCTCGAGTTGCGCGCGCTGGGCGATCCCGTCGAGGAGCCCCCTCCCGGCGCTCCGGGCGCCACCCTGCCCTGGATCGAGCTGCACGCGCCCCTGCCCCGGGGCGGGCGCGCGGAGCAGATGGTCGACCGGCTGACCCAGCTGGGTCTCTCGAGGCTGGTGCCGCTGGTCACCGCTCGGTGCGCCCCGCACGCCCGCGAGGTCACCGCGGCCCGCCTGGAGAAGCTCCGCCGCACGGCCCGCGAGGCGATCAAGCAGTGCGGCCGGCTCTGGTTGCCGGAGATCGCGGAGGCGAGGCCCCTCGAGCCGGCGACGCGCGCCTCTGGAACCCGTTTGCTCCTGGACGAGAGGGCGGGCCAGTCGCTGGCCGAGCTTCTCTCCACGACCGCCGGGCGGGGGTGGTGGACCCAGGCGTCACCACTGGTCCTCTTCGCCGGCCCCGAGGGCGGCCTCGCTCCGGCCGAGGTCGAGGGGCTACGCGAGAGCGGGGTGGAGCCGGTGCGCCTCGCCCCCTACACGCTGCGCATCGAGACCGCGGCGGAGGCGGCGGTGGCGGTGGTGGCCAATGTCACCGGAAGGTGGGTGGATCGGGAACGACAGGTCTGAGGCAGGGCTGGGGCCCCTGCTCCCGGGGACAACGGAGGAACCACGGAGGGCGCAGAGCCAGAACCAGAACCAGAACCAGATATTTACCACAGAGGGCACAGAGGACACAGAGAACAGAATAGGAAGAAGAAGAAGCAGAAAAGATAGGTATCAGAAATCAGAAACGTCAGATCTCGCGAGATCTCCGGTTTCTGGTTTCTGATACCTATCTTTTCTGCTTCTTCTTCTTCCTATTCTGTTCTCTGTGTCCTCTGTGCCCTCTGTGGTAAATATCTGGTTCTGGTTCTGGCTCTGTGGTCAACACCTGGCTCTGCGCTCTCCCTCTCTCCACCCCGGGCCCCACACCACGGTCAATACCCCCGGATGACTCCCTCGACCATCTTGAACATCTGATGGAACGCCGGCCCCAGCGTGGCGACGAAGATCCCCGGCAGGAAGCAGATCACCAGCGGGAAGACCAGCTTCACCGGCAGAGCCTGCGCCTTGATCATCGCCTGCTCCCGGCGCCTCGAGCGCAGGTCGTCCGCCTGGGCGCGCAGCACCGACGAGAAGCCCGCGCCGACCTGATCGGCCTGGATCATCGCCGAGCAGAAGATGGTCATCGAAGGGACCTCGCAGCGATGCGACAGGCGGCGGAAGCAGCGCACCCGCGGGACGCCGGCGAGGGTCTCCAGCTGGAAGGTGGTCAGCTCGGCGGCGAGCGGTGAATCCTCGTCCTCGTTCTCCATGATCTTGGCGAAGGAGGCGTCGAAGCCGAGCCCCGCTTCGGAGAGGGTGGCGAACAGCTCCAGGATCAGCGGCAGCTCGCGCTCGATGATCAGCACCCGGCGCTTCCGCTTGTCCCGAACGTACATCCAGGGAGCGAGCGCCAGCAGGAGGAAGACCGTCCACGGCAAGAACACCAGCAATGACTCGAGCAGCGACGCCATCCCCTCCGAGACCGAGAGGGCGCGCCGGGTGAGCGCCTCGATCAGACCGCTGTAGTGGATCACCAGGGCGAGCCCCGCTCCGATCACCGTGGTGAGGGCCGTGGCCAGCACGAAGGCGGAGGCGGAACCCGCGGCCCGGAAGCCGGCCCGCCCGAGCCAGGCGGTGAGGAACCCCTCGTCGAGCTCGCCACCTCGCTGCTCGGCGTCGGCGCGCGGCGACGCGAAGATCCGCTGGCGGACCAGGCGGGAGTGCCTTCCCCGGGTGAAGAGGAAGTAGAGCACGGTGACGCCGATGAGCCAGAAGGCGAGGATCAGGATGGTCTTGAGCATGGTGTGCGCCTCCGGACTCCGCTCAGTGCCGGATCTTGATCAGGCGGGACATCCACAAGAGACCGACCGCCTGCATGGCCACGGCGATCGAGATCAGCGGAATCCCCATGTTCGAGGCGATGAACGACTCCATCCGATCGGGATAGGTTCGCCAGGTGATGAAGGCGATGCCGTAGGAGATCAGGAGGATGCCGACCACCGACGCCTGGGCCTGAGTGGTCTCGGCGCGGATCCGCCGCTTGAGGTCGACCCGGTCGCGGATCGTCCGGCCGACGGTGGCCAGGGTCGGCGCCAGGGAACCTCCCGTCTCCTGGTGGACCGAGAGCGTGAAGCAGAAGAGGCGGTAGCTCTCCAGCGGGATGCTGCTCGACAGCTCCTCGAGCGCCCTCTTCGGCGACTCGCCGAGGCGAATGCTGCCCACCAGGTTCTGCAGGTGGTGGCGCAGCGGCGGACGGATCTCCCGCGCCGCGGCGTCCAGGGCGTCGAGGGTGCCTGACCCGGCGTGTAGCCCGGCGACGATCAGGTCGATCGCCTCGGTCAGCTGAATCTCGTAGCGGTAGGCGCGGCGCTGCGAGACGTTGTTGATGACGAGCGTCGAAGTGACGATCCCGGCCAGAACCACGGCACCCGCGAAGGCGAGATTCAGGCCGAGGATCCAGTGCAGGAGCAGCCCGACGAGAATGGCACAGCTGTAGGGGATCCAGCGGTGTCGCGGAGTGATCCCCGAGGGAACCCGGACCTCGCGCCGTTCCTCCGCCTCGTGGACCAGCGGTTCCGCGAGACGCCCCAGGGTGAGTCCTCGCTGCTTGCGAGAGTACCACCACCAGGTTCCGCCGGCGACGATCAGCAGCAGACCGACGGCGAGAAGAACCTCAGACGTTTCCATGGCCCCGCGGCTTCTGGAAGAGGTCGAGCGGGAAATCGAAGCCCTGGTCGCGGAGCTCGATCACGATGCGCGGAACGATGCCGGTGGCCACGTACTCGCCGAGCACGTGGTTGCCCTGCCGCCCGATCCGGTGGAACTTGTAGATCTCCTGCATCAGCGGCGTGTTCCCCTCCATACCGGAGATCTCCGCGATGCTCTCGATCCGGCGCACGCCATCCTCGTAACGACGCACCTGCACCAGGAGGTGGATCGCCGCGGTGATCTGCTCGCGGATCGCGCGGGAAGGGAGCTCGAGTCCGGCCATCAGCACCATCGTCTCGAGGCGCGCGAGGCCGTCGCGCGGAGAGTTGGCGTGGATGGTGGACATGCCGCCGTCGTGGCCGGTGTTGAGGGCCTGCAGCATGTCGAGCGCCTCGGAGCTGCGCACCTCCCCCACGATGATCCGGTCGGGGCGCATCCGCAGCGAGTTGACCACCAGGTCGCGGGCGGTGACCTCGCCGGAGCCCTCGATGTTCGGCGGGCGCGTCTCCATGCGCACCACGTGATCCTGGTCGAGCACCAGCTCGGCAGTGTCCTCGATGGTGACGATCCGCTCGGTATTGGGGATCGCCTCGCAGAGCGCGCCGAGCAGGGTCGACTTGCCGGCGCCGGTGCCGCCGGAGATCAGGACGTTCTTGCGGAGTCGCACGACGTGGTCGAGGAACCGCATCATGTCCGGCGAGTACATCGCCAGACGCAGCAGGTCGTCGCGCCGCAGCCGCTGGCGCCCGAAGCGACGAATGGAGATCGTCGGCCCGTCGAGCGAGATCGGCGGGATGGTCGCGTTCACCCGGCTTCCGTCGGGCAGGCGCATGTCGACCATCGGGCTGTTCATGTCGATCCGGCGACCGACTCGCGCGGCGATTCGCTCGATCACCCGGCGGATGTGCTCGTCATCGGCGAAGCGGACGTCGGTTCGCTCCAGCTGGCCGAAGCGCTCCACGTACACGCGATTGGGGCTGTTGACCAGGATGTCGGTCACCGCCGGATCGGCCATCAGACGGGCGAGGGGGCCGACCCCGAGGGTCTCCTCGAGCAGCTCGTCGGAGAGTCGCTCCCGCTCCTCGTCGTTGAGCGCCAGCTCCTCGATGGAGAGGGTCCGCTCGACGAACTCCTTGACCGCACCCTCGACGAACTCCTCGGTGGCACCGAGGAGCTGGCGCTCACCGATCTCGTCGAGCAGCCGCTCGTGCAGGCGCGCCTTGATGGTCAGGTAGTCCGCGGCGCTGCCGATCGGCTCGGGCTCCGCCTGCCGGCCGTAGTTGTCCGGGCGCGCCGCCTCGGGGCGCAGGCGCGACGCCGCGGCGGTGGTGATCGCCGCGCGGAACTGCTTGCGTGCGAGGTGCATCGCCCGCTCTTCCGCCAGCGGATCCTCCCGAGGCTCGTCCTCGGTCGAATCGGGTTCGGGTTCAGCCGGAGGGTCTACGCTCATGCCTGTGCCTCACCTCCCAACGGGGAGTCTTCCGGGGGCTTCGCCACGGGAGTGACGGTCCGTTCCACGCCGGGTCCGGGAGCGGACTCGATCTCGTCCACCACGCCGTTCAGCGCCCGCCCGAAGCCGAAGCGGTGCCCGCAGGAGAGGGCGTACGGTCTCCCGGTGTTGACCGCGCTGATCACCTTCTTCTGGAAAGGGAAGACGTGGTCGATCTCGCGTCCGAGCCGGTCGATGACGTCCTGCACGCGCAGGCCGCCGGAGACCTTGGGGAAGTTGAAGTTGAGGACCACGCGCTGTCGCGCCAGGGAGACGCCGACCTTGTGCAGGACGTCGAGGAAGTGCGCGTTGCCGACCACGCTCGGCACCGTGGCGTGGAAGATCACGTAGACGAGATCCGAGAGGTCGAGCGCGGCCATGATCACGCTGTCCAGCATCGGATAGGTGTCGATGATCACGTACTTGTACGCTCGCCGCCCGAGGCTGACGATCCGCGAGAGACCTTCGTCGTCGACGTGCGAAGCTTCGACCGCGTCGAGCGGAGCGGCCAGCACGTGGAGGCCGAACTCGCTGGGCACGGCGATCTGGCGCAGCAGCGTCTCGTCGAGTCGATGGCTCTCCTGGATCGCGTCGACGATGGTGGTCTTGGGGACCAGGTCGAGCATCATCGCCGCGACGCCGAGCTGCAGGGAGGTGTCGACCAGGAGCACCTCGTCCGGGTGGCGCATGGCCAGCGCGACCGCGGTGCTGATCGCGACCGTGGACTTCCCGGCGCCGCCCTTGTTGCTGACGAAGGAAACGACCTTGCCCAGGTCGCGCCGGGACCGCGGCGCCGCGTTGAGGATCCGGTCCATCAGCTGCTGCACTTCGCTGCTGGAGAGCGGGCGACGCAGGAAGTCGGCGACCTGCACGCGCATCGCGTCGATGATGATCTGGCTCTCGGAGACGCTGCCGAGCAGGTCCTCGTTGCGGTAGGTGGCGACCACCACCGATTCCGGCGAGGCCACGGCCACTTCCTCGGCGAACCCGGTCAGCGCGGAGGAATCTCCCCGCAGCTCGAAGCAGATGATCTCCGGCCGCCGGCTACGGGCGAGCTCGACCCCCTGGCGCACGTCCATCGCATGATGGACGAGCGGTTTCCATTTCTTCACCCCTCTCAGCGCGGCGTTGAACTCCTCGCGCAGCTGGGGGTCGGTTCCGACGATCAGGATCTGGGGATTCTTCATTCTGCCGTATGAAGGGAATTAGCGAACGAGGGCGGGAGCCCGGATCAGGCCGGGAACCGTGGGGAGGTTGTCGATGAGGATCTCCCAGACATCTACGTCGAGCTCCGAGTTCTGCAGACCGTCGAAGAGCGCGCTCGCGTTGCGGGGGGCGATCCAGGGAGCTTCGGGTCGGTCCGGGGGGGCCATCTCGTTGGCCATGACGATCAGCCTGATCCGCGGAATCGGGCTCTGCCCGTCGTACACTTCCTCGCCGTTCTCATCCAGGTGGATCTCCGTCTTGATGCGGAAGAAACCCTGGATGTACTGCGTGCGGCCCACACCGAACTCCCAGTGGTCGTAGAAGGCGGGGGCGAAGATCTCCGAGGTCAGCCAGTACTCCTCCTCGTAGCCGTGCTGGTCCCACCAGTCGTCCTTCCCGTGGTACGGCAGGCGCAGCAGCTTGTCCCCGACGCGGCGAGGCTGCTTCTCCTGCAGGGCGCCGAACATGAAGTCGTCGTTCCCCGGGATCAGCAGGGTGTGGTCCTCCCACACCTTGAGCACGATGTAGCGTGACTGGTAGTCCTCGGACAGGGGATCGTCGATGGTGTGCCAGTGGATGTCCGAGTAGTTCCAGGGATCCCAGTAGGCTTCGTCCACGTTGAACGCCATCGTGCCGACGCCGATCCCCCACTCGGGGCCGTACTCGGGATGCGCCAGGCCCGCGCGGACCGCGGTGCGTCCCTGGGCGATCGCCGTGGCCCGGAAGGAGAGGCCGTGGTGGCGGATCGAGTAGCCGAGCTCGGGATCGGTGCCGATGAACGTCGAGCCCCCGCCGAAGACCAGCGGCAAGGTCCACCCCGAGGAGCTCACTCCGGACTGGCGGTCCAGCGGGTTGTTACCCGGTTGCCCCGGGGAGAACGTCCGTCGCAGGCGCACCAGCATCGAGTCGGCGAAGGGAGCCTCCAGGGCGCTGGCCGGATCGAAGTCGACGCGCTCGTAGTCGTTCGAGTCCTCGAGGTGAATCGGATTGCCCTCGTAGCCGATTCCCTCACCATTGAACTTTCCGCTGACGATGTCCCCGTGCCGTGCATTCGCGTGGTTTCCCCCGGCTCCGTCCTGGTTCGGCTCGAGGACGGGAATCGAGTGATACACGCCGCCGTGGATCTGACCGAAGTTGGTGGCACCCTGCCCCCCGGTGAGAACGTGATAGTGTCCCGCTCCCTCCTCGGAGGGCTCGTAGTCCTCGAGGAGGCCCTCGTAGTCGAAGGCCCAGGGCACGAAGCGGCGGTTTCGCATTCGACGCTCCAGGTCGCGGATGTGCACGTTGTTCTCCGCGATGGGGCCCACCGCGTGGTCGCGCTCCCGCAGGATCTCGCGAGCCGCGCTGTCGGCGACACTCTGCATCCGATCGCGGGTGATGCACACCAGCCCCATCTCGATCGCCACTCCGACCATGGCCAGGATGGCGACCATCATCAGCCCGAACAGGACCATCACGGTCCCTTCGCGCCTTCGATCGGTCGTCCTCCTTCTGCCGCAGGCCATAGTCACTCCTCCTCCTCGGGACCGCTGCTAGCGCGGGGATTCCTTCACCGGGACGATCCCGAAGGTGCATTCATTTCCCTTGTAGACCTCGACTTTCTGCATCGAATCCAGGAGCCAGCGATACGCGGCGATCTGGTCGACCGGCTCCGGCTGAATCCGCGGGACTTCGCGCTCTTCGCGCTCACCGACGCCGGAGTGGCCGACGCAATAGATCGTCTCGTCCTGCACCAGCGCGTCCATGACCAGGTCCACGTCGTCGGGGTGCAGGGCCACTGCCACCACCGTCTTGCTCCCCTGCTTCTCGGCACGACGGATGATCATGCCGTTCTGGGCGAGCAGCAGCCGCTCGGGCTCCCGACTGATCGAGGCGAGGGTCATCTGGTCCGTGGGGGAGACGTACGGACGGGCGTCGAGCGCGGCCTTGGCCGCCTTCTCGATCCCGTCGTCCACCGGACGGCTCACCTTCAGGTCAAAGCGGTTCCGGGATCCGAGGCTGTCGATCCCTTGGACCTTCTTGGCATCGAGCATCACCAGTTGCTTTCCTTCTGGAACCAACCCGACGATTCCCGGAGCGGTCCCCTCGGGGAGAAAGTCCGAGATCATGAACGGCTGGTTACTCCCCATGGCGTTCTTGAGGACGCGACCCTTTACCTCGTTGAACCCGGTGGCGTATCCGCGCTTCGCGACCTGTTCCTCGGTCAGGTCCATGTAGGCCCTTCGAACTCCCTGGATCTGGGGATCGAAGACGGCCGACACACTAACCTGGTCTCCCGGCTGCAGGGACCGGACCGAGAGGAGAACGGGGATTCCGCGAGGTGCGGCTTGGACCTCCCCCCCCCACAAGTTAGCCAGCCCGATATTCGTCTTCCCCGTCGCTTCGAGGGTGACGATGGTTCCGACGACGGCCAGCACGACCAGCAAGAGGGCCAGGAAGGGGTTGAACCGCGACTTGTTCTGTCGTCCGCGTTGGGTGCTCATGACATTTGATAGGGTAGTTGCGAGGGGTGAGCTTGGAGAGGCCAGCGGGGCGTCAAGGTCCCTCGGGGCCGAAGATCACCTCGCGGCGGGCGACCGCTTGAACCGAGACGATCTTCCGATAGGGACGCACTCTCTGAAGGAAGGCATAGTGATAGCCCAGGCCATACTTGCCACTGTAGGGCGCGCTTGGCCCGAAGTCGGGAGGAATAGCGTAGTCGTAGTCGGTCGGTAGTCCGGTGTCCTGTACCAGGCTGTCGCTGGCCATGTACACGCTTGCGGGACCATTGGGGAATACGTTTGGATCGAAGGCGCTCATCGCCGCGGCCTGGAATGGATAGTTGATCCGAACGTTGACCACACCGGCGAAGGGGCTGCCCGCGTTGATCGGGAAGTGACTCTCCACGTCACCCGCGGGAAGCACCTCCTCGACGACGGGAATCCAGTCGATCGTCTCGACGCCGAAGGTATCCGGGGCATCCGAGTACTCGAGAACGCGGGGGATCAGGACCGTGTAAGCATCCTGACCATCCACCACCTTGGCCAGAGCACCGGGGTAGCGGATCACCTCCTCCGGTTGATCGCCAGGAATCGTGTCGCGGAACATCAGAGGCCGCAGCATCTGATTCACCAGGGGCAGAGCGGCGAAGTAGGTGTCGATCTCCTCCTGGGTCGAACCGCTGTCGGCAAGCCGGACGACGAGATGCTCCTCGTCGTAGATGCGCGTCTTGACGTACTCGGTCGCCAGCGCCTCCTCGAAGGTCAGCGTGGCGTCGATCGGGGCCCTGGAGAGTTCCTGGGCCAGAACGTCGGCCGCACCCTGGACCGTCTGCGTAGCGAGAGTCCCACGACCAAGGTCGAGGAGCACCACCATCAGGAGGTACAGGGTGAAGGCGACGAGGCCGAATTCGACAAGCACACTTCCCCGGCGCGGATTGCTCATCCGCGCCGGAGACGCGCGTTCATTCTGCAGGATGGTTCTCATGACCAATCATCAGGGCCAGGCCGGGCGAGAGATCGCTCGGGTCCGGCACGTAGAGATGGTCCCCTACGGGGTTATCCCCCACTGGGAGTCATCGATCATCCCGTCGGCACCAGACCCGTACAGATCACTGAACGAGCTCTGCTCGTCGAACTTAATTTGGATGCCGTCGCCAAGATCATGAGTCTTGATGACGCGCCCGCCGAGAATGGGCCCGACGTCTTCGGCATTGCTGCTAGGCAGCGCGCCGGCGATGGTGCCGACGAGGTCGTTGGTCTTGTGGCCGAGAATCGAAACGGCCGCAGCCGTGGTGAGCGCGACTCCCGCCACGAGAAGGCCGTACTCGACCAGGGCGGCACCGCGCTTGCGGTTTGTCTTAGAGATTTTCATGGGTAAGAAGCCTCCTCAGTGCAACGGAGGGAGAAATGGTTTCTTGAAAAGGTTCGACGGCGACTCGGCTTCTCCCGCACCTCTGCGAGCCCGAATCTCCTCCAACAGACCCGCCCGGATGGACGGGCTCGCAGGAAGCTCACCCGACCGGGATGAGCCCCCCACTGCCCCGCTTCGGAGAAGCGGGGTGTTCGTCCTGGCGAGGAGCCGACGGTGGCCCCTCACTCTTCGCGCAAGGTCGACGGCACGCCAGGCCGGGGTGTTCCGCCCGGTCACCGAGAACGCGTCGACGAGATTGCGACTTCCCATCATAAGGTCATCCCCCGAAATATGCGTCATCTTACCTTCTCCCCGCCGGCCGCGCGCAATCCAGCCAATCTGGAGGCCGCGGGCTGGTATTCGGGGTTCTCAGACAATGCGGCTTCGTACCTCTTCCGGGCCTCAGAGGGGTTCTCGTCGGCCTCCTCGATCAGCCCCTGGTTGAAGGCCACGCGCCACTCCGGCGCACCGAGGCGCAGGGCCATCTCCAGGGCCTCGCGGGCCCCGGTGAGATCGTGGTCGAGGTAGGCGGCGGCGGAGCTCGCCTCCCAGAGTCCGGCGTGGTCGGGACGGAAGCGGAGCTGCCGCTCCAGCACCCGCTTCGCGGCGGGCAGGTTGCCCTCGTCGATGGCGATCCGGCTGCGCAGGACCCCCGCCTCGGGGTGAGCCGCCTGGATCGCGAAGAGCGCATCGAGGTAGCCGCTGGCGCGCTCCCGCCCGCCCTGGTCGTAGGTGACCGAGGCGAGGGTGTAGAGTGTCGCCACGTGGCCGGGGTAGTCGTTGTGTAGCCGGCGCAGCTCGTTGAGGACCCGTTGACCGTCGACGAGGAGTTGCTCCTCGGCGCGGTCCCGCGGCCTCGAGGGGTCCTGGAGGACGTGGTAGCGCTCGACGAGGTCGAGGAGACGCTGGTCCGGCCCCTGCCCCTCGTGCCGGTAGCCGGGGGCCGGGGAGGAGCAGGCGAGGCTCGTCGCGGCGAACGCCGCGAGCAGCAGGAGGTGGGAGAGCTTCATCGTCTGGAGGATCTTCATCACCGCGAACCTCCCGCCGGCGTCTCGGAAGAGGGGTCCGCACCGGGGGTGGCGGCGACCTCCTCCCCCTCAATCGCGGACCCGGAGGGAAGCGCGGTCTCTTCTGCCGCTTTTTCCACCGGTTCTTCCGCGGGCGGCTCCTCGGCCGGCTCCTCCACCACCTCCTCCTCTTCGGTGGGAGGCGGCGGAACGGGCAGTGCGCCCGCGAGCAGCTCGCCGGCGCAGGGGTAGGCCCACAACCCGGCGTCGGTCAGCGGATCGCGCACGATCGTCGGCCGGATCATCACCACCACCTCGAGGTCGTCGTCGGAGTAGTCGAAGCCCTGGAACAGGAGACCGATCAGCGGGATCTTGGAGAGCCACGGCGCCTGGTGGTCCTCGTCGCTGCGCTGCGTCTGGGCGAGCCCGCCGACCAGCAGCGTGTGCCCGTCGAGCAGGCGGGAGCTGGTCTTCAGCAGCCGGCTCTCAAAGGCGAAGGTCGCGGGGTTCTTCCCCGTCGCCTCGACCAGGAGCTGGGTCAGGAGCGCGTCGGGCGTGGTCACCTCGGGGGCGAAGTCGATGGTGATGTAGTCGTCCTTGCCGACCAGCGGCCGGACGGCGAGGTTCACCCCGTAGTCGATGAAGCGCGTCGAGTTGAAGACCCCCTGGATCCCGACCTGGGTGGCGAAGGCCTCGTCGATCGGGATGCGGCCGCCCACCTCGAAGATCGCGTACTCCCCGGAGAGCACCGAGAGGGAGGGATTGGCGAGGCTGCGCGCGATCCCCTCCGTCTCGAGGAAGCCGAGGATCGAGTCTACGGCCCAGTTGGAGCCGCTGACCTGCAGCTGGTTGCTGATCGTCCCGCCCAGGAAGCCGAAGACGTTCTGGATGTCCTGCCCACCCTGGACGCCGACGCGTGCCGCGGAATCCCCCTGGACCACCGACGCCCCGGCGGCGGGCTCGAGACCCGGCTGGTCGAAGTCGGAGGTGAGCACCGCGAGATCGGACTCGTAGGCGAGGAGCTTGGTGCGGTTCACCTCGTAGAGGCGGATGTCGACGCGCACCTGCGGCAGGTCGGTGACCTCGATGAAGGAGAGGATCCGCCCGTCCGCGAGCTCGATCGCCGAGGCCCGGCCGATGTTGGAGCCGATGCGGTTCTCGAGCCCCAACTGGCGCACGCCGCCCCGACCTCCCCGGCCGCTGGAGCGCCCGAAGCCCTGCAGGATGTTGTCGGTGCCCTGGCCGCTCTGGTCCGAGCCCGCGGACGACCCGAAGAGCGCTCCGGCCTCGTCGGCGATCACCTTGATGTCCTCGAGGATGGAGAGGTCGTCCCCCTTGATGACCTGGGTCTTCCCGGAGACTCCATCGGTCAAGACGACGTCCGGGCCCTTCACCCGACCGACGTAGATCTTGTACGCCAAGCTGAGGACCCGGATCAGCGCGATCTGGTCCTCGACCTCGCCCTCCAGCACGAGTACGTCCACCTCGTCGTCAGGCACGGGACCCTTCTGCACACGGCGAACCGTGACCTTGTCCCCTCCGAATGGACGGATCGCGTCTTCGATCCGGTCCTCGGGGAGGGCGTACTGAACGGATTCCGGCACCCCATCGACACGGATGAGGTTGATTACCGCCCCTTTGCTGGTGCGGTTCCGGGCCCTCCGCTCGTCTTTCTTGGTGGTAGTGCTCTGCACGTCGGCCAGCTCCCGAGCTACGTCGCCGACGAGCAGCGTCTCGTCGAGCTTGGTGGACTCGAGCCACGATCGCGTGACGTCCTCGGCGCGCTTCGAGAAGACCGCGCGCGGCACCGTCCCGGTCAGGACCAGCGCGTCGCGATCGGACGCCTTCTGGACGCGGATATCCGGATGGATGTCCGCGAGCACGGCTTCCAGGAGCCGCAGGTCCTGGGTGACGACAATCTCGATGCTCTCGATGGTGCCGTCGGAGAACCAGATCAGGACCGTGGTGGTCCCCGGCTCCACTCCGAGGGCCAGGAGCTCGCGGGTGTTGAGGACCTGCACGTCGAGCAAGTGCTCGCCGCCGACGGCGACGCGCTCGATGTCCTTGTCGAAGCCGAGGCGCAGGTGTGCGTGCTCTCGTACCTCGTGGCTCGCCCCCTGCGCCACCGCGGCGGTGGCGTCGGCCGCCACGCCCGGCTCCGGGGTGGCCGGCTTGGGCTGCGGGACCGTCGCCGGCTGCGGCACGGGCTGGAGGATTCCCTTGGCCGCGTCCCCGGGCACCCCCGCGAGAGCCGCCAGCGAGAAGCCGGAGAGGAGGATCGCCAGGACCCCGGAAACCGCCCACCGTCCGGCGCGGGGGTGCACCGCCAGCCAGCTGCGCCAGCGCGGCTGACCTCCACGGGCGGGCGCAGCTCCAGCTCGCTCTCGCTGGATGGCCGCTCTGATCCACTGATCGCTCTGGGTGCTCATCTCGTCGTTCCTCTCCCTGGCCTGCCGCCGCCCGCTTCGGAGCAGCTCCCGCCAAAAAGCGCATTCCTTCTATTAGCCCTGATCCGACTCATGCTCTGACCTCGGTCCCCCCTCCCCTCACCCGGTTTCGAGTCAGGCCGTTTCGAGGCTGGGGTCCTCTCCATCGCTCGGGCTGTGGTCCACATCTCTGCTCACTCGCGAATCCCGTGAGGCCGCCTCTCCGAGCGGAGGACGCACCTTTCCGGGGAACGATTCCGACCACGCCCACCCCCCGGGGCCCGAACTCTGGGAAAAAAAATTGCTCCGGGAGGGGTGAGCCAACCCTATGGCCGGAATAGCCCGCAAATTCGCTCGATCCCAGCCTGAAGGATTCGGCGCAAGTCGGGGCTTGGAAGTCCCATTTTATTTTTCCCGCCCCCGAAACCGCCGGAGGGCGTTCTGGCCTGCCCGAATAGCACCGCCCGTCCACCCTGATACGGGCGGACGGGCGGGCCAAAAAAGATGCCGGGCAGACCGAAGGGTGATGGCCCCCCTGTCGGTCTGACCCGGTCCATTCCCCCACCCTCTAAAGGTCTTTTCGCGGTGGAAGGAGCACCTCTATTCCGAAAAAACATGGGGAATCCGCGTTCGCTCGAGACAGCAGTGCGATTTCGAGCCTTTCCGGGTGGAGGAACACTCCGACCGGGTCGGCCGGGAGCGATTTCGCTCTCATCTCTCACCGCTCACAGCTCGATCCGCTCGCGGATCGACGCGTGCGCCCCCTCGCCGATGACCACGTGGTCGAGCAGGGGGATCCCCAGCAGCCGGCCGGCGTCGGCCAGGCGCCGGCTCACCGCCAGGTCCTCCCGGGAGGGCTCGGGGTCCCCGGAGGGATGGTTGTGGACGACGATGATCGCCGCCGCCGCGTCGCGGATCGCCGGGGAGAAGACCTCACGCGGGTGCACCAGCGAGGTGGTCAGGGTGCCCTCCGAGACCCGGTGGCAGCCGCGCAGGCGGTGGCGTCCGTCCAGGAGCAGGACGTAGAAGGTCTCCCGCTCGACGCCGCGGAGCTTGGGAGCCATCAGGCGGTACACGCCGGCCGGGGTGCGAACGGTATCGCTCCGGGCCCAGCGCTCCTCCTCCACCCGCCGCCCCAGGTCGAAGATCGCGACCAGCCGCCGGCACTCCTCCGGGGAGAGTAAGGTCTCCGCGGCGAGCCGCTCGGCCGACGCGCGGGAGAGCGAGACGATTCCACACCGATCGAGCAGCCCGAGCAGCGAGGCCCCTCCATCCCCGGCCGCCGGCGAGAGCGCGGCCCTCAGGAGCCGCCTGGTCTCCACCGGCGCCGCCGACTTCTCCTGGGATGACCGCTGCTGCCGGCCCATCTCTTCGAACACGCATTCCCCCCGCGGGTCCTCCGGGGTCATCGGCGGCCTCCGTTCCTCCGGTGCTGGTGCTGCGGAGGAACGACTTCCCCCTCCCCACAGTGACGCCTCCTCGCGGGAGTGGTCACGCGGGGAATCGGCAAATCAACGACTCGAGGAGCTCCACGGGGCCGCCGGCCGGGCCAGCGGAAATGAGGATTCGAAACCCACGCCGGAGTCAATCGGGCCCCGGATCCTTCCCAACTTCGATCCTGGCGGAGAACGCGAGTCGTGCCCGCCCCGATCCGTGCCGATTCAACTAGCTGGAGAGATCGCCAGGTCGATCCAAATCGGGCAACAACACTGATCATGAACATCCTCTCCGGCGCCATGGTTCTGCTCATCGTCTGGGCAGTCGAGGTGCTCTTCTTCCTCTACTCGTACCGACTCTTCTCCCGCTCATTGCGCGGGGCTTGAGCCGCGTCCAGCTCTTCTCGGGTTCTCATCCTCCTTTCGTTCACCCGGAGGGCTCCTCCCGGTGAACCCACTCGGGCAACGCGCCGGTCCATCACCCTCGGCGTGGCACACAACTGACGGGATGCTATCGCAGGGGGGCAACCGCACTCGGGATCGGTTGCTCCCCGTTCAATTCGCCCGGGTCGCCCCGCCTACAGACTCGCTTCCAGGTCCCTCAGGACCGCGCCGAGCTCGACCCCCATCCGCTCGCTGAAGGTCTGCCCGCAGGCGCGGCCCTCGCTGCAGCCCGCGACCATCTCGTAGAGGATGCGCTCGCCGTACCAGCGCTCGAGAAAGGCGACCAGGGCGAGCGCCTGGGCGTAGCCGCGCTCGATCTTCTCCCGGTCGGTCCAGCTCGCGAGGCTGCCCTTCAGCTCGTCCAGGGCGAAGAGAGAATGACCTTCGAGGCGTTTCCGGGCGTTCCCCACCCGCGTGGCGCGCTCGTCGAGGTGGACGAGCTCGTGCCACTGCGCCAGCCCCTCGTTGAGCCACGCGGGAACGTCCGACCCGCCGACCTCCTTGACGAAGGCGTGAATCAGCTCGTGACGGAGCACCCGCTCGAGCTCGGAGCGCTGTTCGTCGAAGTCGGTCAGGGGGATCCGGACCACGCCGTCGTAGACCCCACCGGCCCAGTGACCGATGCCGGTCAGCTCGCTGAACTCCTCGCGCCGGTAGATCACCACGCGGATCTTCGCCGCCCCCCTGTCCACCGGATAGTACCCGAAGACCTGAGTGAACTCCGCGTAGGCGTACTCGAGCGCGGAGGTGATGATGACGTGCCCGCGGTGCAGCAGGTCGGTCCGGCTGCCGTCGTAGGAGAGACGAAAGTGCTCGGTCTCGTCGGTCCAGAAGTCCTTCTCCGTCTCGGCGGTCTTCTCCCATCGCTCCAGGAGCTTGCCCAGGTCCTCTCGATCGGGCGCGAGGGTGGTCGCCCGCCTCAGGAGCGCGATCGGCCCCTGGATGTCCGCCTCCGTGGCGTACCTCGCCCGCGCCAGCCGGGTGAGCGCCTCGGCCAGGTTGGAGGAGAAGACCGGTTCGTCCGGCTCTCCCTCGTGGCACTCCTCGAAGAGGGTGACCGCCTCCTCCAGCCGTTCCGCCTCGAGCGCCGCGATCGCCCGGTCGTTGAGCTCCGAGAGGAAGGCGGCGATCGACTCGCCGGGGATCTCCGGCTCGACCGCGGTATACCCGCCGTTGCCCACCTCGCGCCTCACCGGGTTCGTCTCGGGCCGCCCGTCGGCCACGACCGGGTCGGCCGTCCCGTCCTGGTGGCCTCCGCCGGTGAACAGGTCGCGGCCGAAGTAGAGAGCCGAGAGGAGCCCCACCACGCCGACCAGGCTCAAGCCGATGGCGTCACCTCGACTCATCGCTCGCCTTCCTCATCACTGGTTCGGCTCATCTCTCGGTGTCGGGGGTCGCTCCCGCGGCGCCGCGGCTCCGCAGCATCGCCGGGAAGACTCCGTACGACGCAGGGTAGCCCATCTTCCGCTCCACCCGACGAATCCGGGCGAGGAACCTCTCGTGCAGCTCCTGCCGCTCGGGCTCCCCGACCGGATCGCAGAAGAAGGTCCGGCAGCCGAGCGGTCGCCCCTCGCGCGCGGTGCAGCGGCGGTCTCGCTGGTACGGACAGCGCCCGGGAGCTTCCGGAGTCGGTGGGTCCGGATGGAGGGACAGCGCGTAGTCCACCTCCAGCGCGGTGGCGAACAGCTCGTGCCCGTAGCTCTCGAAGTGGCAGCACGAACCGCGCTGGACGCACTCGGCGGGCAGCTCGCCGATCCGGGCGTCGACCTCTGCATAGAGCGACGACCGCTCCGCGAAAGCACGCTCCCGGAGCAGCGTGTCCGGTTCGACGACGATTCCCGGACAGGTCCGGCGCGCGAGCTCGAAGGCCTCGGGGTCCTCGAGGATCGAGGGCCAGAAGGGAAAGGAACGGCAGTGCCGTGGACGCGCCGGGTATACGCTGCACTCGCGCGCGGCGCGCAGGAGCACGCACGCTCCCCCCGAGTCCCCGGCACCGACGGCCTCTCGGAGCGAAAGGGAGACCCCGCGCCGGGGATCGGGTGACCGCCGCAAGTAGGCGTCCGCGAACGCCTCGGCGCTCATGCGCAGGGCGGCGGCCAGGGCCTCGACCTCGTCCTCCTCGACCCACACCTGCCCCGTTCCCCCACTGCAGCAGCGGCCGCTTCGCTGGCACGTGAAGCGAAAGGGCACGACCCCGGTGAGTCCCGGTTGTTCCGTCACCGCGGCGGTCCCGACATCAGCGACCGCGACCCGTGGACGGCCCGCGCCGCCCTCGGCTCCTCGGGCGCGTCTCGCGGGAGTAGTCCAGGCTGGCGCGTCCGTCGAGCTGGGTGTTGACGTCCTCGATCAACTCCTCCCACGACTGGTAGCGGACGTCCTTGTCCTTGGCCATCATCTTCTCCACGAAGTAGTGCAGGTGCGGAGAGAGACCGCGGCTCTTGAGCTCGGGCGAGGACAGGGACTCCATGATCTGCATCCGCAGGGTCTCCCGGTCGTCGGAGCTCTCGAACGGCAAGCGGCCGATCACCAGCTGGAAGAGCGTCACCCCCAGGCTGTAGATGTCGCTGCGCAGGTCGGCCCTCGCTCCGCCGCGCGCCTGCTCCGGAGAGAGGTACGCGACCGTGCCGACCGTGCTCTCGGTCGAGACGGGCCGGCTGTTCTCCCCCGCCGCGAAGCCGAGGTCGATCAGCTTCACCGCCCCGCGTCCGGTGAGCATGATGTTCCCCGGCTTGACGTCGCGGTGGATCACCCCCTGGTCGTGGAGATAGAGGAGCACCTCGGCGACCTCCACCACGATGCGCAGGGCGGCGTCCTCCTCCAGCGCCTGCCCGCGGTCGAGGATCTCCAGCAGGGTCGCTCCCTCGACGAACTCCATCCGCGTGAAGTACGTCTCCCCACTTCGGGCGACCCCGTAGCCGGCCACCAGGGACTCGTGCTCGAGGCTCTCCAGCAGCCTCGCCTCGGAGATGAAGGCGCGGCGCGTCGGCGCGTCCTGGGTGCTCCGGCGGTTGAGCACCTTGAGCGCGAGCACCCGACCGGTCTTCTTCTCCCTGGCCCGGAACACGTCCGCGGTCCCTCCGGTCCCGACCCGCCCCAGGATCTGGTAGCCGGGGATCTCGGGGATCTCCCCTCCGTTCGTCCGCCGCATCTTGGCCACCCAGGCGGCGTCCTTCCCGAGGACCTCGATGAGGAGGTCGTCGAGCGCCTCTCCCTGCTGGATCCTCGGCACGACCGCCTCCGCCTCGTCGCGTTCGAGGTGGCCGCGGTGAACCAGGAGAGCGAGAAACTGAACCTCGGTGGTGGGGGTCATAGGCAGTGCGTCGGATGAAGTGGGCCGTAGTTAAGCCCTTTCTCGTGTAAACCGTCCCCCCTTTTTTCCAAGGATCGACAGACCCGGTCAAGTCTCGTGGTCAGCGACTCCGAAACCTCTGAAACCGCGGGGAAAGCCAGCACGCCAAGGGCTGATTGTCCCCCCCTATACCCTCGCGCCGCTCACCCAGCTACACAGGGCCCGTGTCCCAGCAGAGAAGAACCAGCGTCCATCGCTATTTCGAGCTTGCGGATTCCTTCGTGGAGGTCCGCCAGATCGAACCGGAGACCGTCGAGGCGGCGGCTCCGAGAAGCCTGGATCGCATCGGCTACCGCCGGTTCGTCATCCAGACGTGCATGCCGCAGTTCACCTCGGAAGTGGTCGAGGAACTCCAGCGTCTCTTCCCCGAGGACCCCCTGCTCGCCGAGGACCTCCTCTACGACCTCTGCGTCGAGGTGAACCCGGGGCTGGACATCCACACGGTGAGGCTGCGCGGGGCCTGCGAACGGGAGGGCCTCGCCCCTTCCACCCAGACGAAAGAGCGGGACTCCGACGAGGGCCTCCACCGGCGGATGACCCGCGTGGCCCGCAACCTCGAGCGCCGACTCCGGAAGAAGATCTACGGGCAGGACGAGGCGGTCGCGCAGGTGTGCCAGGCGGTCGACAAGGCCGCGGTCGGACTCTCGGCGCCCGACCGCCCGCTGAGCAGCTTCCTCTTCGTCGGCCGCACCGGTACCGGCAAGACCGAGCTGGCGCGCCGGCTGGCGATCGAGCTCTCCACCGATCGCCGGGGTACGGAGCGGGGCAACCTCTTGCGCATCGACTGCAGCGAGTACGCGCTCGCACACGAGTACAGCAAGCTGATCGGCTCGCCTCCCGGCTACGTCGGTCACGACGAGGGTGGACAGCTGACCAGGCAGCTCACCGAGAATCCCGACGCCGTCGTGCTCTTCGACGAGATCGAGAAGGCGCACCCGCGGATGCACAACATCCTGCTGCAGATCCTCGAGGAGGGCGCGTTGACCGACGGTCGCGGGAATCGCGTGCGATTCGACCGCAACTTCGTGATTCTCACCTCCAACGCGGGAGCCGATGCGATTCGCTCGGCGTCCAACACCGTCGGATTCCATCGCGATTCCCTCCTCGGGAACGAGACGCTGGAAGCGATCACCACGCGAGCCCTCGCGGAGCAGTTCAGCCCCGAGTTCCTCGGTCGCCTCGATCGGATCATCCAGTTCCAGGAGCTCGACCAGCGCGCCGTGCAGGCGATCGCCACCGATCAGCTCACCGAGCTCGCCATCCGTGCGAGGAGAAACGGCATCAAGGTCGCGTTCACGCCCGCCGTCGCGCGCCTGGTCGTCGACCGCGGTTTCTCACCGGAGTTCGGAGCGAGAGAGCTGCGCCACGTCATCCAGCGGGAGATCGAGCCGCCGCTCGCCCAGCTCCTGATGAACAACTCGGTGACCGCGGATCACCTGATCCGGGTCCGGATTCGCAACGGCGAGCTCTGCGTCGAGATCGAGGAGTGAGCCGCGCGACCGCGCGTTCGCCGTCCCAGTTCACCGGGGCGACCGGTCCCGAACCACGCTGCCGCCCTTGAACACACAGCCTTGCCGGGGGAACCCCAGGCAAGGCTGTGATCTTCTAGCTCCCCTGCGCGTTGGAAACAGTCCAGCGCGCCCTTGTATGTCGTGGCGCAAGTATGGGGAGGCATGCGTTATAGCTTTATCTCGGACGGGCAAAAGGTTTTCCCGCGCAGAAAATCGGAGTCGCGTTGGCACGGAGCGCTCGGTCGACGCACCGGATCGATTCGCGCGACGTGGGGACAGCGCGGTTGCGACCTCGAAGCGACGTCGCATCGTTCGTGACACGAGAGGCACGAGGCGTGTCCGTCGCCACACCGATCATCGGGACTCGCGCGGTGTCACCCGCGCACGGAGACGGAATCGCCTCGCTCCTCGATCGGAAAAAACCCACTTGGCGACACCGTCAGCGCGGTTGATACCGAGAACGGGAACCTCCGACGCGGGGATCACGGTTGCTTGAACCGCGCGGGCTTCATCTCTCGGAAACGCCTTCGAGTATGCGGATCGTCTCCGCGATCCCCGGAACCAGGAGAACTGTCATGGCCCGCGTCGTGGCCCATTGCTTGTGTCGGACGCTCGAAGTACTCATCGTCCTCGGCGTCCTGGGAATGGCACTGATCATCGACAACTGGACGCGCATCTAGCCTCCGGTAAGACCCAGCGCGGGCTGACGCCCGCGACCCGAGCGGTCAACGGACTGTTCGGATCACGATTCTCGAGAGCTTCAATGCCCTCTCGAGCCTGCTCAAGCCTGCTCAAGCCTGCTCACGCCTGCTTTCTGCGCGCAGCGCGCAGAAACCGATGCCGAGCAGAACGGATGTAGTCCTGCTCGAGCGGGAGGCCGCCACCGCACCTCGTTCCGACTGGTGGCTTCCCGTGAGAGCGTGACCGTACAGAGCGGTCGGCGAGTCCGACTCCCCGGTCGCTCGCAGTTCCAGCAACGCCCCCTCGCGCCGGGGTGACGAGCGGTCGAACCTCCCCTCCGCCTCCGCGATCTCCCCGCGGCGGGGGAGAGGCCTGACTCAGTGATCGTCCTGGTCGGGGAACTTCTCCAGCAGACCCGCGTCGCCGGGGAAGTACTCGAGACCACGCTTCCACATCGAGTCCGCCTTCTCCGGCTGACCGACCTGGTGGTAGAGGTTGCCGAGCAGCAGGTAGGTCTGTGAGTGGCGATCCTCGATCACGCCTTCCTCCTGCTGACCGATGAGGACCTCGAATTGCTGGATGGCGTCCTTCTGCTTGCCGAAGATCGGCGGCCAGAAAGAGAGGGAGATCGCCTTGCTGAAGCGCGCGTCCCAGTGGCGCTCGTCGAGGGAGAGAGCGCGGTCGAACGCGGAGTCCGCCTTCATCGCCCACACTCCCGCCTCGGGTCCGTCGCCCACCTCGAAGATCTTCTGGAGGTACGCGTAGCCTGCGTCCACCTGCGCGTCGGGATCGCTGGCGTTCTCCTCCGCGTACGCTTCCATCAACGCGATCACCTCGTCGAGCTGGCCGCTCTCGCGAATCCGGGCCCAGATCGCCTCCTGCGCCGTGTAGTCGAGCTCGGGATCGAGCAGCTGGGCGACGAGGTCCTCGGGCGACGCCGTCGCCTCCGTCGAACCGCTCGCTTCACCGGCCGAGGCGGGGACGGCGAGGCCCTCCTGCGCGGCGAGGTACCTCCGCACCACCTCCTCGATCTCGCCGATCGGCAGGCGAGAGCCCCCCGGGCCACCGGCGAGACGTCCGGTCGCGTCCTGTCGGAGCGCTTCCACTTCCCGGGTGAGCCGAGCCACCTCCTCGCGGAGCAGAACCGTGTCGTCGATCTCGAGCTCCTGGCGCTCGTCATGGGTGCACGCTGCGGGCGAGAGAGCGATCGAGGTGGCGACGCCGGCACCGGCGCCGAGAAGCACGGAGAGGAGGACGATGGGCAGAGCGTTCATGATCAAGGGTGTGGGTCGGTGGTCGGTCGAGGGGCTCCGGGGACGGAGCTCGAATCCTCCATCTCGGTGCGCAGGCTGATACCGATCCTTCTGGAAAAGCGCTGAACTTCTCGAACCGGATCCGGGACTCTCCGCTCGCTCACTCCACCTCGAGCCGGATCCGCACCTCGCTGACCAGGTCCGCGGCCACGTCGACGGCGAGCACCCGCTCCCGGTACCCGTCGCGGTGTACTCTCACGGTCCATTCCCCCGGCAAGAGGTAGCGGATGCGGGCCTCCCCGAGGTTGTCGGTGGACCTGACCTCCGGCGTGGTGTGATGGTGGCTGGCGGCCGGGGACGATCGAGTCACCTGTACCAGGGCATCCTGGATGGGACGCTGCGCGATGTCGACGACGCGGACCTGGATCTCTCCGGCGCGCTCGAGCTCGACCTCGATCGTCTCGTCGCCTCCCTCCGGCGCGATGAGTACGTCCCGGTGCCAGCTCGGAGCGTACCCTCCTCCCTCGGCCACGACGAGCAGGTCGAAGGTCCCCTCGGGCAACGAGTCGAGGTGATAGTCCCCATCGCTACCGAACCACGTGCGAGCCACCAGCAATCCCGTCCCATCGTCGTCGATCGCGTCTCGAGAAACCTCGAACAGCATGACGATCGCATCGGGAAGGGGGGCACCACTCACCGCATCGGCGACTTGAACGTCGAGGGTCCGACCGCTCAGGACCACCTCGACCGTCTTCTCCTCGCCGGCCTGGAAGGTCAGGGGCTCGATCATGACGAAGCTGTCGCCGATGCCCGCGTAGAGCCAGTAGTCGCCCGGTACGATCCCCTCGATCGCGAACAACCCCTCGGTGGTGGCCGTGTCCCCTTCCCACGCCGTCCACCGATCGCCTTTCACGCAGAGGTAGACGTTGGCGCGCGAGATCGCCACGCCTCTCCCGTCGTGAATCCTGCCCGAGAGGACCGCCCCGGCCCCCTTGCCGAGGAAGTCGACGCGCGTGACCCGTCCCTCCTCGATCCGTGTCGGGGTGTAGCGGGGTTCCCGCTCGCGCGCCTCCACGCTCCCGTCGCCGAACTCGAGCACCACGTACATGCCGGGAGCCAGGGGCTCGGCGGAGTACTCTCCATTCTCGTCGGTGACCGCCGACGCGTAGGTCATCGTGGTGAACTCCCCGACCCCCGAGTAGCGACTGATCACCACCAGGACCCCGGGCCGTGGGCGACCGTCGGGGTACTCGACACGGCCGGTGACTCCACCGCCGGGGCCGAGCTCGAGAATCACGCCGTCGGTGGTCTCCCCGGCCGTCACGGGACTCGAGTCGGTCCAGCTCGGCGCGAAGCGGGTTCCCCCGGCGCGCAGAAGGTGCGTTCCCGAGCTCATCTCCGTCAGCTCGAAGGAGCCGTCGGCCCGGGTGAAGGTGAATGCTCTCGCCGCTTCGGGGAGCTCCTCGGCCTTCGACGGGATCACCTGCATCGGCAGCTCCCGCTCGCTCACCACCAGGGCGCCCGCGATCGCCGCGCCACTCTCGCGGTCGACGACGTAGCCGATGATCGTCCCCCCTCGCGCGAGCCGGACGTCGACCTCGCGCGCGGTGTCGGCGAGAAGGTCGAGTCCCTGAACCCGGTGAACCGCCCAGCCCGGCGCCTTGACGAAGAGCGAGTAACGACCTGGGGCGAGGTCGTCCCATCCGAAGGTCCCGCCGCCGTCCCCGAAGCGCTTCGTCTCCGGCATCGCCACCTGCGGCGGCGCGACGGCCCGGAGCAAGCTCACCTCGAAGGAGCCCGGCGGCTCCTCTCCCGCCGCGACGCTCACGGTGCCGATCAGCGAGGCCGTCCCGGGCGCGGGGGGAACGGCCGGCTCCTCCTCGGGCGGCTCCTCGCTCGCCGCCTCGTGGACGGGCTCCACCGGCTCGCGTCGTCCGACCTCGAGGTCACTGGCGAGCTCGCGAGGCGGCCAGGGAGCGCCCGCTCGATCGGTGAAGCCCCCCTCGCGCCACCAGAGCACCATCGGCGCGGTCGCCTCGCCCGCACCCTCGGCCCCCGCGACTCGGGCCGACCCGGACAGGAGGGTGAAGCGCACCCCTTCGCCGACCTCCTCGAGGCGCAGCCGACCGGTCTCGCGCAGCCGGGCCGACCATCCCGCCCCGCGCAACGGGGCTTCCCTTCCCGTGGGAGTGGCGACCTCGAGGTAGCCCGACCCCGGCGCGATCGCCGCTTCGAGCTCGTCGGGGGTCACCGCGCGCCAGGGAGCGTCCTCCCCCCGGCGCACCGCGATCTCCCCCGCCACCAGGAGGGGTTCGAGGGTTCCGCGCGAGGGATCGGTTCCCGGCCCGCGGTCGGGGAGGAACACCAACCACAGGAGCAGCGCGGCGGCGGCGGCGAACGCGGCGAGCCCCACGCGGCGCAGGCGGGACGATCGCATGCTCGGGAGTCGCGCCGAGGAGCTCGCCTCGGCGTCGATCCACGGCGCGAGCACCCGCTCGAGCCGGGTGACGAACTCCGCGCGCGGCACCACCGGCTGGTAGCAGCGGCGCAGCAGCGCCTCGAGGTTCCGGTCGAGGATCCGGCTCGACGGCTTCATTCCACCTCCCCCCGATTCCTGGACAGCACCCGGAAGACCCGGGAGAAGGCGAGGCGGGCGCGGTGCAGCGTGCTCTCGGCGGCCTTCTCGCTCTTCCCCCGCCGCGCACCGATCTCCGCCACCGAGAGGCCGTCGACGTACTTCGAGACGAGCGCTTCGCGGTAGTCGGGGGGCAACGAGGAGAGGGTCGCCCCGACCAGCTCCGAGGTCTCCTCGCGCTCGAGCACCCACTCCGGGAGCGGCTCCCGCTCGATCTCGGCGAGGATCGCGTCGATGCCGTCGTCGCTCGCCGCCAGCACCTCCTCGATCGGGCGCGGCCGGCGTCGCCGGCTCTCCTCGCGGATCTTGTTGCGCGCGATCCCGCAGAGCCAGGTGTGGAGGCTGGAGCGGGCGTCGAAGCTCTCCAGCCGCTGGAACGCGGTCAGGAAGGTCTCCTGGACCACGTCCTCGGCGACCGACGCGCGCTTCCCCACCCGGTAGTGCACGAACTCGTAGAGGGATTCGAGGTGACGGCGGAAGAACGCCTCCGCGGCGCTCCGATCCCCCGCGAGGATCGAGTCGCGTATCCGCGCGTCCGCGGTGAATCCTTCGGTACGTGCCTGGACCATCGGAAGAGCTCCGCCGCCCGATGGTGAATCGGGGCCCCGGAATCCTCCGCGGTTTCCCGGGATTCTTTCGCCCAGATCAGACGCGGGTCACCGCCTCCATCGCCTCGGCGAGGTCGTGGATGATGTCGGGAGGGCTCTCCAGGCCGATCGAGAGGCGGACCGAGGAGGTGGCCGCCCCGCCGTAGACGGAGTGCGTCATCGTCGAGGGCATCTCGATCAGGGTCTTGGTGTGGCCCAGGCTCACCGCCAGGGTGAGCGAGTACGCGTACTCGGCGATGTGGTTGACGAACTCCTCGGCGTCGATGCGCGCAGGATCCAGCTCGAAGTGGATCATGTTGCCGGGCGCGAACTCGCCGTCGAAGTCACGCAGCTGTTTCAACGCGAGCTCGCGCTGGGGGAAACTGTTCAGCCCCGGCCAGGTCACCGTCTTGATCGCGGGCTGCGCTTCCAGCCAGTTCGCGACCTTGTCGGCGGTGTACTGCTGGCGCTTGAGCCTCAGCGCCAGCGTCGGCAGGCCGTAGACCAGGATCGCCCAGGCGGATTTCGAGGAGAGAATCGCGCCGAAGTCCTTGCGGTACAGCAGGAGCTTGGCCAGGAACCGCTTCGGACAAACCACCGCACCGCCGATCTCGGTCCCGAAGCCGCCGATGTTCTTGGTCAGGCTGTGCACGACGATGTCGGCGCCCAGCGAGAGGGGGCGCTGGCAGAACGGCGTGGCGAAGGTGTTGTCGATGATGATCAAGAGCTGGCGCTCCGGTTCGCGCTCCTCGTTGATCTCGTCGACCAGCTCGCGCAGTGCGCCGATGTCGGTGAGCTCCAGCGTCGGGTTGGCCGGTGACTCGAAGTAGAGGATGCGGGTCTTGTCGGTGATCGTCGAGCGCAGTGCCTCCAGGTCGTTCATTCCGGAGCGCTTCACCCCGTAGCCCATCTGCGGGTACCAGTTGGTGAAGACGGAGTGCGTGCACCCGTAGAGGATCGGGTGCGCGATCACCTCGTCACCGGGGAGAAGGATCGAGCCCATGATCCCCGTGATGGCGGACATCCCCGAGGTGAAGGTGACGCAGCAGTCACCGCCTTCCACGTCGGCCAGCTCGCCCTCCAGGATGGAGCGGGTCGGTTCGTCGAGGCGGTCGTAGATGTAGACCGGAGCCTCGCCGATATCGGAGACGTGGCTGCCGAACTCGACGAAGCCGCGCGCCCCGCGCTTGGCCGAGTCGAGGCGATAGGTGGTCGAAGAGGAGAGCGGCGGAGTGACGTGGTGCGAGAAATCCCACTTCGCCGAGTGATCGGGGCCGTGAACGAGACGCGTCGTGGGTTTGTACTGGGAAGGCATGGCCAGACCTTTCGTGAGGAGCTCTCCGGAGTCCCGGATTCAGGGGGTGGTAAGGACGACAGACCGACGAGAGACCGCCCGGACCCGCGAGCATGGCCGCCGTCCCGGCGATCGCCGAGAGTGTACTGGTGCACGCTGGATATTCCCACGAGCCCGGAGTGACCCGGCGAGCGGGGCGTGGGAGCTCGTGGATGCGGGTCCACTTCCCACGAACGAGACGCCGGAAGGGCGCTCGACGGTGCGGATTCCTCCGTAGGGGCCGCTGAGAGGCCCGTGGGGGGGGGCGCGCTGAAATTGGGGTATTCGCCCGAATCGCCAGCAGCTCCCGTCGGGGTTAGGTTTCCTCGCGGGGTTCGTCGGGAACCCCGGGGGGAACAGAGTATTTCATCACGCATCCGACAATCCGGAACCAGGGCGACTCCTGATCGCTCGCCGAGGGAGAGCTGTGTTCTCCTGGTCGAGGACGAGGAGCTGGTGGCGAAGCTCCTGATCCAGAGTCTCGAGGGCTCGGGCTTCGAGGTGCTGTACGCCCGGGACGGCGAGACGGCTCTCGACATCGCGAGCGAGCGAGCTCGACGCCCCGACATCCTGATCACCGACTTCTGCCTGCCCGGGATCTCCGGAGTGGAGGTGGCGCGCGAGCTCTCCACGCGGTGGCCGAAGATGCGCGTGCTCCTGACCTCCGGCTACGGGTTCAAGGCGATGATCGAGGCCAGCAGCCTCGCCCCCGGCTACGAGTTCATGCCCAAGCCGTTCACCCCCCGGGACTTCGTCCAGCGGGTGCTCTCGATGGTCTGACGGCACGGTGCGCCTCGTCAGGACGAGGCGCGCCGGCCGGAAACGCGAGCGGGTTCAGGGGCAGACGACGACGTGCGCCCCGTCGGAGAGGTTGAACTCGGCACCGCCCGCCGCGGGATCGCGGTACCAGGCCTGCACGTACCAGTGATCCCCGACGAGCCATTGCCCCAGACCGCCGCCCGTTCCGGCCGGGGGTGCGTCGAAGTCGACCTGCATCATGGCGAAGCCGGAGACGTCGGCCTTGAAGGGCTTGAAGCGGAAGACGCCCACCCCCCCGGAATTGACGCAGCGCCAGCCGTTGCCGAAGGCGACCTGGGTCGCGCCGGCGCCGTAGTAGAACATCAGGAACTGGTTCGGCGGAAGCTCGGTGGCCAGCAGGTGGAAGTCGTTCTGGCTCAGGCTGGGCTCACCGATCGTGCCGATCTCCGCGCCGGGTCCGACCGAGTTCGGCGAGGTGAGGCAGTAGCTGATCACCGGATCGCAGACTTCGTACTCGACCTTGGCGATCCAGGTCCCCCACGTGTCGGTGCTCCGGGTGTGCTCCTGGATCGTCCAGAACGTGGTGTCGTCGACGGGGTCGATGCTGGAGAGGCTGTAGTCCCCCCAGCGGTACGAGCCGCCGGAGCTGCCGATGTTGTAGGGGCCGTTCCCCGCCTGGAAGAGGATCGGAGTGCACATCTCGCCGGCGGGGTCGGTGGCCGTGCGAGCCGCGAGATAGGCGCCGGCGTACTGACTCGCGTTCGAGCCCGAGAAGCCGAGGATCACCTCGTCGCGGGCGTTCACGGCGATTCCCGGCATGAAGTAGTACATCGAGGAGTCGGCCACCGTCCCGTACTGGGCCAGGCTGGCGGACGCTGCGTCGACCTCGTACCAGCGGCAGCCCGCCCTGCCGCTCACCGCGATCCCGTGCGTCGTGTACACCGAGCCGTTGCGGTAGACGGCGTTCATCGGCCGAGCGTCGAGGCAGTCCAGAGGGGCCGAGCTCCCCAGCGCGGGGGCGTTCGGCGGCGTGGAGGTGTTCGGCACCCCGATCACGCCCGCCTCGACGAGAGTCGGCGAGGTCATCGGTCCCTGCACGTAGCGCAGGCGCAGCTGATTGCCCGCCTTGCGCGAGATGCAGTAGCCGACGCCGGGGTCGCCGTGGGTGACGCACGGCTGGATCGCGCCCTCCCAGGGGAGGTTCCGGAACGCGGTGACCGTCCCCATGCTCGGGGAGCCGGTCACCAGCGGTGCCTTGTCGACGGCGAAGAGGCTCATGCCACCGCCGACCATGTACGCCGCCGTATAGACGCCGTACGCGTCGACCCCGAGTGTCGGGTAGTCGGGCCAGCGGCCCGCGTCCGCCCCCTGGGAGACGTTGATGTACGTCTTGAACCACGACCCGGTCGGGTCGCTGGTGACCGACGCCGCGAACCAGACGTTCGTGCCGAAGTCGGTCGCGATGATGAAGAAGCGCTGGCTGTCGGGATCGAAGACGCAGCGCGGATCGCCGGCGCTGCTCCCGGTGTTGAAGAAGTTGGCGAGCCCCGTCTCGACCACCCTCGTGCCCGTCGCCTTCTCGTAGACGGAGAGGTTTTGGTTGACGACCGCGACGAAGTGGTCGATCCCCACCGAGCCACAGGTGTCGGGCGGCAGCCAGCCCGCGCCAGCGTCGAAGAGCTTCGGTCCGGCGAAGTCCTGCACCACGTCGGGCGGCGTCCCCGCGCGGCCGGACGAGGAGCCGATCGTGCCGCCGAAGCCCTCGGGCCCAGCCGCTCCAGGAGGAGCCTCGGGCGCGGGGATCACCCCGCTCTCCTGGTCGAAGTCACCGCTGCCGGTCTCCCAGACGAGCCCGGCGTACCCCGAGCCGGTGAGGCGGGCGTGGTAGGAGAGGTCGTCGAAGTCGATCACCACGCGTTCACCCTCCTGGACGAAGGTCAGGTCGTCGAGGGCGTACCAGCCGCTTCCCCGCCAGGCGGGGCGCGCCTCGATCTCGATCCGGTCGACCTCCTCGAGCGACGCCTCGAACCACTGCGGGTCGAACGTCAGCTCCTCCAGCCACTCGCTCTGGGCGACCAGGACATCCTCGCGATAGCCGAGGACGCGCAGGCCGCGCGCCCACAGCGGCTGGGCACCCTGACCGGCGAGCTGGGCGCCGACGAAGTCGACAGTGCGACCGAAGGAGATGCCCATGCGGGTGTCTCCCCACTTGTTGAACGCGTAGTGCTCACCCGAGTGAGCGTGAAGGCTGCCGCGACGTGACGGCACGACCCACGTTCCCCGGGCGCCATTCCGCGCCTTGTGATTGTGCGGCGGCCCGTAGGGCGCGCGCCGCTCTCGCTCCAGCACCGCTGCCATCGTCTCGATCACGCCGGGTCCGACGGAGGTTCGTGGATCGAGGCGCTCTCCCCGATGCACGCGCGGGGAGCTCCGCTCCAGCTGCAGGTCGGGTTGCCCCGGCGAGAGTGGCTCGTGCACCTCCTGCGCCCGCTCCTGAGGGGGCGCCCCGTAGGTGAGCGAGAGGAGACAGAGTGCGGAGACGCACCGGTACGGGAGGCGCAGAAGCGGGGATCGGTCGCGGGTCATCGGACTTGGGGATCGAAAGTGGGATGAGCGGGAGAGGGAACGGCTCGATCGTATCAGATTCCTCCGAATCCGGCTGGTGATGGGCGCATTCGGGGTCGACGAGAGAGAGGGAACAAACTGGCGTCGGGTCGCGTCAACCGAGGCAGGTCGCGGGGCGCTGTCGCGAGGAACGATCGATGGATTCCACGGAAGGTGAAGGGAGCGGCACGGTCCTCGTCGTCGAGGACGACTCGGCCGTGCTGAAGCTGCTGCGAATGGTCCTCGAGGGGCGCGGCCTCGAGGTCCTCGAGGCGACGACCGTCGACCGCGCGATGGAGCTCGCCGAGGAGTACCGGGGGAGGATCCGGCTCCTGATCACCGACCTGATCATGCCGCGACTGAACGGGCGCAAGCTGGCCGATCGGATCCTCGAGGGAGACCCCACGATCGCGGTGCTGTTCATGTCCGGGTACACGGCCGACGTCCTCGAGGAAGAGGACGCCGACATCGACGGGCGCCCGTTCCTGCTCAAGCCCTTCTCGCCGGCCGCCCTGCTCGCGGAGGTGAACCGGCTCCTCTCCAGGCAGGGCGAGGTGGCCTGACCCGCCCCCGCCCGCGCGCGTGGGCGCGGCGGCGTCGATCGGGGCGGAAGGGTCCTTCGGGCGTCCCCGCGCCTCGCTTCGTTGCTCCCCGGCGGGAGCGGGACTATCCTGCCCCGCCTCCGACTCCCCTAGCGCGGGCTGGCGCCCGCAACCCAACCGGTCGACAGACCGTTCGAATCACGATTCTCGAGAGCCTCGATGCCCTCCCAGCCTGCTTTGTTCGCGCAACGCGCCGAAACCGACTCCGAGTAGGTCGCCGTGCTCTCCGCCCTCCCCTCTCCCCTTCGTACGGGTCTTCACTCCGTGTTCCACCTCGTCCTGGCGACGCTCGCCCTCTTCTCCTCCAGCTGGCTCGCCCCCGCCCAGGGCCCACCGGAGGTCGCGGCCCGCTACCGGGATTCGACGATCACCTTCGACGAGCTGGATCACCTGATCCTCGGGCGCTTCGCCCTGTCCAAGGTCGGCCGCGAGACGCGGCTCTTCATGCTCAAGCGTCGCCTGATCGAGACGATCGCCCGGGAGCAGGGGGTGACCGCCGACGACGAGGAGGTCGAGGCGATGATGAAGGAGGTCGAGAAGGGCATCGTGGCCGCCGGTCAGGCGCGTGACCTCGACCAGTACCTGCGCGACCAGGGGGTCTCCGCCGAGGAGTTTCGCGAGAACCTCCGTCTCGCCGTGCTGCACCAGCTGCTCACCAAGCGCAGCCTGGGGATTCCAAAGGACCAGCCCGTCAGCGGCGAGCAGCAGGAGATGTGGATCGAGTCGGAGATCTCCCGGCGTCAGCTGGAGGAGATCCCGGCACCGTGGGAGGACGGAGTGGTCCTCAGCTGCGGCGGGGTCGAGATCGGCCGCGAGGAGTTCCTCCTGTTCCTGCGCCGCCGGATCGACCCCGAGGAGCTGCGCACGGGGTTGATCAACCTGCTGCGGGTCGAGCGCATGAGGGCGCGGATGCCGGACGTGACCGACAAGGTGCTCCACGCGGCGGTCGAGGAGGAGATCCGCGGCCGGCGCAACGAGGTCGCCGCGGATCCCCGGTACAAGGGGATCTCCTACGAGCAGCTGCTCGCCTCCCAGGGGATCCTGATGGACTTCTGGCGCGACGATCCGGAGATCATGAAGTCGGCCCTGGCTCGGCTCTGGATCGAGCGCAGCTACGACGAAGGCGCGCTGCGCGCGAAGTACGAGGATGAGCGCGAGTTTTTCGACGGCACCTACGGCGAGGCGGTCGAGACGTGGGTGCTGTTCTTCCGGGCGACCGACCGCCCCAACGAGCTGATCCCCCGCGACTTCGAGACCGCCGAGAAGGAGCTCTACGAGCTCTCTCGCAAGATCACCTCGAAGAGCGACTTCCAGGCGCAGGTCTCCCGCCGCTCCGAGGACCGCGCCTCGCGCGAGAAGCAGGGCTACCTCGGCTGGGTCACCCGACAGGCGGTAAAGGGCCCCAACCCGGCGCGCGACGCGATCTTCCACGCGCTCGACGAGGGGACCTATCAACCCCTCGCTCCGGAGAATGCCACCTCCCGCCTGGTCGGGCCGGTCCGCAACAAGAGCGGCGTTGTGCTACTCTGGCTGGGCCAGCGGCGCCCGGTGCCCGCGTGGAGCTCGATGGTCGTCTACGTCCAGCGGGAGCTGCGCAAGCGCTTCGCCGCCGGAGCTCTCGAGGTGGGAGAGGTCTGGACCTTCCTCGACCGAGAGTAACCTCCCCGTTCACCCCAGGCCCCCAACGACTATCAGATGCTGATCGGACAGGTTGTCGGCAGCGTGGTCGCCACGCAGAAGGACGAGAAGCTGCAGGACCGCAAGTTCCTCCTGGTGCAGGTCCACGACCAGCACAACCAGCCCAGGGACCAGTACGTGGTCGCCGTGGACTCGGTCGGCGCCGGCCCGCACGACATGGTGATGTACGCGACCGGCTCGAGTGCGCGCCAGACGGCGCTCACCGACGGGCGGCCGTGCGACGCGACGATCATGGCGATCATCGACTCGTGGGACCTGGGCGGCGAGAACGTCTACGAGAAGTGGAGCTCCTGAGTTGTACCTCGCGCGCGTGATCGGCCGGGTGGTCGCGACGACGATCTACCCGGGGCTGGAAAGCGTGACCTTGCAGTGGATCCAGCCGCTCGACGAGCGCGGCGCGGAGATGGGTGACGCGCTGGTCGCGGCCGCGACGGTGCCCAGCGGCCCGGGCGACTTCGTCCACTTCGTCGACGGCCGCGAGGGCGCGCTGGCGTGCCCCGAGACCTTCGTTCCGGTCGACGTGGCGATCATCGGCATCGTCGAGCAGGCGATCGCCCTGGGCCGCGAGATCGGCGGGGAGGCCAAGCGCTGATGTTCCTCGCCGACGTGATCGGCACGGTGGTCTCGCCCGTGCAGACCCCGGTCCTCGACGGCCAGACGCTGCTGCTCTTGCGCCCGGTCGAGCCGGACGGCAAGCCCACCGGCAAGACCCGCGTCGGGATCGACAAGGCCGGCGCGGGCGTCGGTGACCGGGTGCTGGTCGCCGACGAGGGCAACGGTGCCCGCCAGATCCTCCAGGCGCCCGACGCGCCGGTCAAGACGATCGTGATCGGCGTGGTCGACTACGTCGAGCGCGACGAGGAGCTGGTCTACGATCACCGCTCCCCCCGCCTCCTCCGACCTCTCGAAGACCCTCGCGACCGAGGAGTACACCGTGAATCTCGATGAACTGGCGAACACTCACGGCTGGTCCGACGAAGAAGCGCGGATCCGCAACGGCATCTGCGAGATCGGCCGCATCTGCTACCAGCGGGACCTGGTGGCGGGCGCGGACGGCAACATCTCCTGCCGCCTTCGCGACGGCACGGTGATCATCACCGCGACCGGTTCGATGAAGGGATTCCTGAACCCCGAGCAGCTCGCGCACGTGGACATGAACGGCCAGTCGGTCGACGGCGGCCCGCGCTGCTCCTCGGAGACGGGGATTCACCTGACCAGCTACACCGAGCGCCCCGACATCGGCGCGGTGATGCACTGCCACCCGCCGTACGCGGTCGCGCTGACGATCGCGGGCGTGGACATGCAGACGCCGGTGATCCCCGAGGTGGTGGTCACCATCGGCGGGATCCCGACGACCCCGTACGCGACTCCGGGGACGCCGGAGCTGGGCGAGTCGATCCGGGAGATCGTGCGCTGCTCGGACACCCTGGTGATGAGCAATCACGGCTCGGTCACGCTGGGCTCCAACCTGCTGGACGCGTTCAAGAAACTCGACATGCTCGAGCACACCGCTCAGATCCTGTGGATGGCCCACGTCGCTCGCGGGGGACTGGAACCGCTGCCCGAGGACGCCGTGAGCCGGCTGCTGGAGACGCGCACGTCGCTGGGGGTGTCGGGGCCGAATACGCTGCAGAATCGGTGTGGGTTGCCGCCGCGGTGAATGGGTGGTCTCCGTTGTCGGGCACGCGGAGGGAGCTGAGAACGCGGAGTTTCAGCTCCCTCCGCGTGCCTGGACGTAGACGTCCGCATCAACGCATCGTCAACCCGCTCAGCACACCGCTCGCCAGCGCCAGCTCCGCCACCAGCAGCGACCCACCCGCCGCACCGCGCACGGTGTTGTGGCTCAAGGTGGTGAACTGCACCTCGCGCGGAGAGCGCTGGCGGATGCGGCCGATGTGAATCGCCATCCCCTCGCCCGCGTCGCGGTGAAGCAACGGTTGCGGGGCGTCCTCCTCTTCGTGCACCAGGATCACCGGGGCGGGGGCGGATGGGAGCTCTAGCTCCTGAGGGGCACCGGAGAACCCGGTCCAGGCCTCGCGAAGCTCCTCGAGGTCGGCCTCGTCCTCCAGCTCCACGTTCACGCACAGCATGTGGCCGTCGATCACCGGCACCCGGTTGCACTGCGCGCCGACGTCGATCTCGGCGAAGTCGATGCGCAGGTCGCCCGCTTCCGCACTGCCGGCGAGCTCGCCGAGGATCTTGTGCGTCTCGACCTCGAGCTTCTCCTCCTCGCCGCGGATGAAAGGCACCACGTTGGCGAGCATCCCCGCCGTGCGCAGGCTCGGCGTGCCCGCGCCGGAGATCGCCTGCAACGTGACGGCGCGTACGCGCTCCAGGCCGAGCTCGCGCCGGAGCGGTTCCAGCGCCAGCACCAGGCCGATCGTCGAACAGTTCGGGTTGGTCAGGATCCCGCCGGGCCACTCGGTCTGGGCGTCGAGCAGCTCGAGGTGCGGGGCGTTCACCTCGGGGACGAGCAACGGGACCCTCGGGTCCATCCGCCAGGAGCTGGCGTTGGAGACGACCAGCTTCCCCGCCCCGGCGAGCTGCGCCTCGGCGTCGCGAGCGACCGAGGAGTCGAGCGCGGAAAAACAGAGGGGCGAGTCGACATCGCTCCCCACCGCGCGCACGTCCATCCCCGCGACCGAGGTCGGGGCGTCCCCGGCGAGCAGCCACTCGGTCGCCTCGCCGTACGGGCGGCCCGCCGAGCGCTCGGAGGCCAGGAGCTCGACGACCTCGAACCACGGATGCTCGGCGAGCATCGCCACCATCCGCTGGCCGACGAGGCCGGTGGCTCCGAGGACGGCGACGGGAGTGCGGGGGAAGTCGTCCGAGGAGTCGGTCATCCGAAGAAGCGGCCGAGCGTGCGCTCGAGAAGAGGGAACCAGATCGTCATGGCGATGATCAGGAGGATCACGTACACCGGGTCGAAGATGGTGACGCGAAGGGCGAAGCGGATCACCTGCGCGCGCGCGAACCTGGCCGGGATTCCGTACTGCTCGCCGATCCCCGTCCAGTAGCGGATCGTCCGGATCAGCCGCCAGTAGCCGCGCACCGTCCAGAAACCGAAGAGCCCCAGGGTGAACCCCCGCATGATGTAGAAGGGGTTGATCAGGCCGTTCTCGGGCGAGGGGATCATCCTTCGGTCAGCTTGTAGACCAGCAGGTACAGGAGGTTGGCGACGACCAGCACCCCCATCGACAGGCGAACCTCCTTGCGCTTGACCACCACCGAGCGCTCGATCAACGCCTGGATGCGGCGCGACTCGTGAATCAGCGCCGCGCGGAGGGCTCGGGCCGCGCGCTCCTCGATGTCGTCGGCTCGGGAGTCGTACGCGTCGCGCGCCATCGACATCAACCGGTCCGCCTCCTCGTCGAAGACCTTGCGGATCGCGCGTACCGCGCGCTGCTCGAGGTCGTCGGCGCGGTCGTCGTAGGAGAGCTTGGCGACCTCGATCAGCCGCTCGCTCTCGCGCGCCAGCGCGGTGCGCATCGCGTCGATGGCGCGCTCCTGCAGGTCGTCCGCCCGCGCGTCGTAGGTGGCCTTGGCCACCGAGACGAGACCGCGCTTGAAACGGTCCTTGATCTTCGCCCCCCCCGTCTTCGAGGCCGGAGTCTCGCCCCCCGCCTCCTCGGCGGCATCCTCTCCCGGAGCGGACTCCTCGGGCTCGGGGCTCTTCGGGGCGACGCCCTCGGAGCCGGCTTCCTCCTGGTTTCCTTCGGTCTCGGGCATGATCGGCGGGCCCCCGTGAGCGGAGGCCCCGGTGCGGGACGCGAACAGTATCAGTCGAGGGTGACCGGCGAGACGAAGTCCGCCGGCTTGACGGCCAGGATCGAGCAGTCGACCCGGTCGAGCAACCGCTCGGCGGTGGAGCCGATCAGGAGTCCGGCGATGCCGGCGCGCGAGATCGATCCCATCACCAGGAGATCGGGGTCCAGGTGCGCCACCGCCTCGCGGATCACCTGGGACGGTGCCCCCTTGGAGAGGTGCGTGGTCAACCCGTCGGTGCAGGTGTACCCGGTGAGGTTCGAGCGGATGTGCTCGTTGACCCCCTGCTTGATCTCGTCGACCGCCCGTTCGAGCTCCTCCTCGGAGAGGCGCGAGGCCCGCATCTGCAGGGACATCGGCATCTGCCAGGCGTGGACCACGTGCAGGTTGCAGGAGTGGCGCTGCGCGAGGAACGCGCCGTAGGAGACGGCGAGATCCCCCACCGGGGACAGATCGGTGGCGGCGAGCACCAGGCGGTGCACCAGGTCGTGGGCGGGGCGCACCACCCAGACCGGGCAGGGGCACTTGCGCAGGAGCTTGATCGCCACCGTCCCCAGGCGGCGCCCCCCCTCGCGATTGGCATTGCGCTTGCCGACGATCACCAGGTTCGCCCGATCGGCGAGCGCCCGGCGGGTGATCTCCAGCCAGGCGCGGTCCTCGCAGATGTCGAGCCGCGCGTCGACGCCGGAGTTCTTCGTCTCCGCCACGATCCCCTCGAGCGCCCGGATCCCGGCCTGCGAGAGACCGGTGTGAACCAGCGGCTGCTCGGCGGTGACCTCTTCGCGGTACACCGCGTCGTGGGTCGAGTGCACGTAGCGGATCACCCCGCCGTTGGCCTTGGCCACCCAGATCGCCTGCTGGGCCGCCTTGTGGCTGCCCGGGGTGACGGCGTCGCCGTCGTCGTCGAGCTCCAGGCCGACGACGATCTTCCTGAATTCTTGCATGGGGGTGCTCGCGCGGGGGCGGGGCTGGGGATGGCGGGCGAGGAGCGGCACATCATGCTACGACGTCGGGCTCGGAGGAAGACCCGGCCGGCACCGGGGAGATCGCCACCGCCGCCGGATCTGACTCGGGACGGGGCGAGACCCGGATTTGTCCCGGAACGCGCACCCACGCGTCGGAATCGGCCTCGAGGGGCACAACTCGACCAGAAAGCTGATCTCGAACCCTCTCGCAAGGGTTAACCTCTGTGGCTCTCCCTCACCCCGTGACCGACCCGATGCCCACCCCCGACGAGTTGATCAAGATCGGCGACTTCGCCCGTCGGGCGGACACCAATCTCCGCACCCTCCGCTACTACGAGGAGCTGGGACTGATCCGCCCCGCGGCCCGCAGCGCCGGCGGATTCCGCTACTACCGCCCCACCGACGTGAACCGGGTGCGGCTGATCCGCGACCTGCAGGACCTGGGAATGCAGCTGGAGCAGATCGCCGAGCTCTTCGGCCATCCCGACGAGAAGCTCGACCGCCACGAGCGCCTGGCCAGGGTCCGGAGAGCGCTCGAGGGGCAAGAACGCCTCCTCGAGGAGCGGATCGCGACCCTCGGGGCGATGCGGAACCGCGTCGCCGAGGCGCTGGGTAAGCTCGAGGACTGCGGCGCCTGCGGTCTCGAGCCCAGCTCCGACAACAACTTCTGCGAACCGTGCCAGCGGACCCTGGCCGCCCTGCCCGACCTCCTGAGTGCCCTGTTCTGAGCGAACGGCCCCGTCCCCGGCCAATGGGGCTGGAGCCGGAGCCCGATCTGGCCGAAACACCCCTGCGAACTCTCTGGAACTGGGCAAATCGGGGAAGAGAGGCGGACGGGCAGCGTCGAAGCGGGCCGAGTACTCTATTCAGGTTCCTCCGGGCCCCGGCGCCCCGCGCCCCGGTCCCGCTCCGCCCAGAAATCCCCTGCCCTGATCGATCAGCGCTCATCCGACGTCGGGCCCCGGCCCGACCCTCCATCCGATTCCAATGAAACCTCTCGGTGTTCTTCTCCTCGTCGTGGTCGCCGTCGGCGGCCTTCTGTTCGCGATCTTCCAGCTCGGTGGCGGCTCCAATGGAGACGACCCGGATGAGCTCCAGCCCGAGCCCCCCGCGGTCACGACCGACGGACCCCCGGACCAGCTCCCGCCCCCCGAGCCCGGCGAGCGGACGGAGCTGGAGCCGACGACCGGAGGCGACGAAGAGCGCGCCTCGCTCGCCTCTCAGGACTACTTCAGCAACGTCCTGACCGGCCTGGTGCTCACCGTCGACAAGCGACCGGTCGAGGACGCCGAGGTGACGCTGACCCGCTCCGGTCCCGCGGCGATGTTCTTTCAGAACGACCCGCAGGATCGGTCGAAGGACCGCACCGTCAAGACCGACGCGAAGGGGAGCTACCGCTTCAACAACGTCGAGCCCTTCGAACGTTACGGGCTCGAGGTGGTCGCCGAGGGCTACAGCACCGCCACCGCCTCCAACGTGGCCGTCGACGTCGAGGGCACGTTCACCGAGCCGCCGATCATCCTCACCACCGGGGCGATGCTCTACGGCCGCGTCGAGGACTCCGGAAAGAACCTCGTGCCCGACGCGGTGCTGCACCTCGACGGTTCCTTCTACCGTCCCGGCGCCGAGCCGGGACCCGACCGATTGAGCGCCGTCTCCGACAGCGCCGGGCACTACGAGATCCTCAACGTTCCCCCCGGCAACCGCTCCTTGACCGTCATGGCCGATGGCTATGCGAACGTCCAGGTCGGGGGCCTCGTCTTCCGCGGCGACCAGTCGGTCGAGCGAAACATCACCCTGGAGATCGCCGAGCGCATCTCCGGCACGGTGGTGAGCCAGTCGGGCGCCCCGGTACCCGAGGCCGATGTCCTGGCGATGAGCTTCTCCAACAGCAATCGCCAGTGCCGCGAAGGGGTCAAGACCGACGAGCGCGGGCAGTTCACCCTCGAGCGTCTGGCCGCCGGGCAGTACACCATCGCCGTGAAGGCGGACGGCTACCGCCCCGGCCACGAGTCGCGCGTCAAGACCGGAGAGTCGAACCTGATCATCGAGCTGGTCGAGCAGCCCACCATCAATGGACGCGTCGTCGCCATCGACACCGGGCAGCCGGTGCCGAAGTACAAGGTCCGCATACGGCAGACCTACCCGCAGACTCCGCTCACCACGCCGATCGGGACCGAGGAGACCTTCACCAAGGAGGACGGTAGCTTCTCGCTGACCAGCCCGGGACAAGCGAGCTACGTGGTGCAGGCGACCGCCGACGGCTACGCGCCGAGCTACTCCGACACCTTCCGGGTCACCCAGGGGCAGTCGGTCAACGGCATCCTCGTGACGCTCACCACCGGGGGATCGATCACCGGCACGGTGATCGGCTCCGATGGGCCGGTGCCGCGCGCGCTGGTCACCACCCACGACAACACCTGGTCGAACTCCCTCTTCGATCAGGCCCTCGGCGACGAGTTCCCGACCAACGCCACCCTGCGGACGGCCCGCGGCAACAAGGAGGGCATGTTCAAGGTCGGCGGGCTCAAGGCGGAGACGTATCAGATCCGAATCAAGGCCCCCGGCTACTGCGAGTACGTCAAGCAGGACATCCTGGTGAAGGAGGGAGTCGCCACTCAGGTGGACGGCATCGTCCTGACCCGCGGTGGCAAGATCACCGGCAAGGTGCTCAATGCCGCGGGGGAACCGACGGTGGCCAACGTCAGCCTGATGCCCGACGGGAGGCAACCGGGGATGCCCCGGCGCTACAAGGTGAAGTCGGGCGCGGACGGCAACTACGTGCTGGCCAACATCCATCCCGGCGCCTACAAGCTCACCGCTTCGTCCGGTCGGGGCGATGGCGACTTCCTCGGTCAGTTCCAGAGCGAGAAGAACAGCATGAAGCAGGTCACCGTCAGCGACGGCCAGGACCTCCGCTTCGACCTCCAGCTCGGCAACTGAGCGACCTTCGCGCATGACTCGTCGCGGCGGTTCCACCCTGGAGCCGCCGCGACGTCTTTCCCCGAGGACTCCGTGCCACTGACCGAGAGAGACTGGGAGGAGGAGCTGCGCGAGGCGCTCGGCCACGCCGTGGAGGTGCGCTACGGCCGCTCACGCACCTCTCCGATCCAGCTGCGCGGAGCCCGCCGTGACGAGCTCGCGAGACGACCGGAGCTTCGTGCCGGCTGGGTGATCCGTCTCCACCGGATCTTCGCGGACGCTCCCGCGCCGATGCGCGCCAACCTCGCTGCGTGGATCCGCGTCGGCGGCCGCGCCCGCCGCGCCTCCCGCGAGCTGGGCGAGTGGACGGAGGCGGCCCTCGCGACCCTCCCGCCGAAGGAGCCGCCGCGGCGCCGCCTGGAGCCTCGGGGAGAGGTTCACGACCTCGAGGAGATCCGCGACGAGCTCCTGGCCGAGCACTTCGCCGGCGACTTCGACCTGTTCACTCCGGTCCCGCCGATCACCTGGGGCCGCCGCGGCAAGAGCCGCTCTCGCGGCCGGCTGCACCTGGGCAGCTACAGTCCTCGCACCGGCGTCGTTCGCGTGCACTCCGTCCTCGATCAGCGAGCGGTCCCGCGCTGGTTCGTCCGCTACGTCCTCTTCCACGAGCTCCTGCACGCCGTCCTTCACGACGACCGCGACCCTCGCCCCCACGGCCCGGAGTTCCTGCGCCGTGAGAGGGCTTATCCCGACTACCGGCGAGCGCTGGCGTGGGAGGAGGAGAACCTCGGCAAGCTGTTGCGGTCTGCTCGGGCGAATAGGGCCATGAGGGGAGAGGGGCGCTGGGGATAGGTGCTGGACGCTTCGAGCCCCCCACCCCGCCGACGCGACCCACTCATCGGTCGAGTCTCTCCTCCACCCAGACCACACACCCATCCGCCACTCGCCCCAGCGCACTCCCCATCGCCAGCGCCAGCCCCTCCGCATCCACCGACCTCAAGGTCTCCACCTCGACCAACCTGGTGCGATGCCCGACCCCGCTCCCCGTGGACAGCTCCAGCACCACCTCCACCCGCGCGTTGCCGTCGACGTCGCCCTCGAACGCGGCGAGATGAACCCGCAGCTCGGGATCGGCGCTGCGCAGCGACTCACGATACCCCTCGCCTCCGTACAGGAGGTCGCGCAGGCGCCGGTCGAGGATCTTCGCGGGCTCCTCCACCCAGAGGTGGACGTCGTCGGTGGCGACCTCGGTACCGCTGATGCGCCAGACCATCTGGCTGCGCAGGTGGGCCGAGGCGGAGACCGGGCCGAAGCGCAGCGGCCGCGTCCCCGGCACCTCGGGAGCGGTGAGCGGGGGGAGCTCGGGCTCGAAGAAGCGTACGGGGGTCGGCTCGTCGCGGGAGATGCAGCCGCACAGGGCGGCGGCGAGGAAGAGGCAACTGCAACGGGTGAAGGTTCTCATCGGAGTCTCCAGATCACTGGCGGCGGAAAGGAGCGGGCGAGCTGGCCTTGCCGTGCAGGAGCGCGCCGGGATCGCGGGACAGGACGTCGGCGAGGGAGCCGATCGAGCTCAGGGTCGACTCCAGGTTCGTGATCCCCGAGCGAAGCTCCCGCAAGAGCAGCACGAGCTCCTCGCTCGCTCCGGTCATCCCCTGGCCAGCGCCGCGCATCGCCTCGACGGCGCCGGGAATGTCCGAGCCCTCGAAGTCGGCCTCGATCGCGGCGCCGAGACTGTCGAAGCGGTCCACCACCCGATCGACCTGTCCCCCTTCGCCGCGCAGCTCCGCGGCCAGCCCCCCGACCTCGTCGAGGGTGCCCTGCAGCTTGAGCAGCGTCGGTGAATCGGAATCGACCAGTGGGGAACCGCGCAGCTTGTCCATCAACGAACGACCGGTGACCAGCGTCTCCTGAACCTCCCGCGAGAGCACGCCCAGCTCGAGGTCGACCACGCCCTGGTTGACGTTCCTCATCAGGTCCTGCGCGAGGCGCGACAGCTCCGGCCAGCGGTCGAGCGCTTCCATGATGCCGGTCTCCAGGCTCTTGAAGGTCGAAGGAACCGAGTGGATCGTCTCCCACGGCGGCGGGAAGGTATAGTGCGGAATGGGGTAGCGATTGCTGTCGAAGAAGTCGATCTGGATGAACGACACCTGCGTCAGCGCCGAGGTGACCAGCTGGCCGCGAAGGTCGTCGGGGACGAACGACTCCCCTTCCCTCCGCTGCCTCGTCGGCGAGATCCCCCACTTGGCCAGCGCGTCGACGTAGAGCCCCGTGCGCACCTCGACGTGGCGGCGATCCTGCGCCGGATCGATGTCGTCGACGCGCCCGACCACCACCCCGCGGAACTTCACCGGCGAGCCGAGCTCGAGGCCGTTGACCGTCTCGTCGAAGTAGAAGTAGGCGGGGGCGGTGCGGCGCTGCATCTGGCTGACGCCGGCCCACAGGAGCACGGCGACCAGCGCGGCGAGGCCGACGGTTACGAACATCCCCAGTTTCCAGCGATTGGTGCTCGAGACGGACATGACTAGCGCGTCCTCGGTAGGCGGTTGAAGAAGGCGTGCACGCGGGGATCGGAGCTCTCGGTCTTGAGGGCCTTCGGGTCACCGGAGGCGATGATCCCCTTCGCCTCCTTGTCGAGCATGATGCAGTCGTCGGCGATGCGGAAGATGCTGGGCAGCTCGTGCGTGACCAGCACCGTGGTGACCCCGAGGCGATCGCGCAACGACAGGAGCAGGTCGTCGAGCTCCACCGCGTTGACCGGATCGAGACCGGCGGCGGGCTCGTCGAGGAACAGCATCGAGGGCTCCATCGCCAGCGCGCGCGCGATCCCCGCGCGCTTCTGCATCCCCCCCGAGACCGCCGAGGGCAGGTGATGCTCGTAGCCCGCGAGCCCCACCAGACGCAGCCGCGCGGCGGCGAGCTCGTCGATCGCCGGCAGCGGCAGTCCCGACCAGCGCCGGAGCGGCAGGGCGACGTTCTCCAGCAGGGTCATCGAGCCGAACAGCGCGCCCGACTGGAAGCTGACCCCGAAGCCGGGCAGGCCGCGGGTCAGATCGGGCGCGCCGCGTTCGTCGATGTCGATCGTCCCGGCGATCGGGTCGAGCAGGCCGATCAGGTGCTGCAGCAGGGTGGTCTTGCCGCAGCCGCTGCCGCCGAGGATGACGAAGACCCGTCCTCGCGGGACGTCGAAGTCGATCCCCTGCAGGATGACCTCCCGGCCGTAGCCGGCGACCAGCCCTCGCACTCGAATCGCCAGTCCACGCTCCACGGTCAGATCCCCAGGAAGTTGTAGGTGACGGTGAAGAGAGTATCGAGCACGACCAGGAAGAAGAGGATCACCACCACCGCGGAGGTGGTCGAGCGTCCGACTCCCGCCGCTCCGCCGCGCGTGGCGAGTCCGCGCTGGCAGGAGATGAGGGTGATCGTCACCGCGAAGACCGCGCTCTTCAGGAGCCCGCCGAGCAGGTCGTTCAGCCCCACCGCGCTCTCCAGCTCGGTCAGGTACGCGAGCGGCGTCAGGTCGAGCACTCCGACGGCGACGAAGAGCCCGCCGAGGATGCCGACGATCACCGAGCCGAGGGTGAGCAGCGGCACCGCCAGGGTCATCGCCACCAGACGGGGAAAGACCAGGAAGCGGTGCGGGTCGAGGCCGAGGGTCCAGAGGGCGTCGATCTCCTGGTTGACCCGCATCGTGCCCAGCTCCGCCGCGTACGCCGCCCCCGATCGTCCGGCGACGACGATGGCGGTCATCAGCGGTCCGAGCTCCCGCGACATCGAGAGGCCGACTGCATCGGCGACGAAGACGCTCGCGCCGAACTTCTGCAGCTGATAGGCGGACTGCAGGCCGACGATCAGGCCGACGAGGAAGTTGATCAGGAGCACGATCGGCGCGCCGTCGGCGCCCGCGCGCTCCATCAGGTGCGGCACGTCACGCCAGTTGATCGAGCGCCGCGCGAGCACCGCCTTGCGCAGGTTGGCGATCAGGTCGCCGACGAAGGCGAAGACGTCGCGTGTCGAGCGGAGGATCTCCACCGTCACCCGCCCGATCTGATCGAAGGTGCCGACCTTCAGCTGCGGCGCCGCCCCACACGCCTCGTCGTCGGAGCAGCCGTAGAGCTCCAGCATCTCGGCGCAGCCCGCTCGCGCGCCGACGAGCTCGACGCGGCCACCTCTCGCCGGCGCCTCGCGGATCCAGGCGAGGATCAGCGCCGCGCAGGCTCCGTCGAGACTCTCCACCTCGGAGAGATCGAGGGTGATCGTCTCGTTCGGCGAGGCGCTCTCCCCGAGCCGTGTCCACAAGCGGGGAGCGTCCTCGAGGTGACAGGACCCCGAGAGGTGCAGCGCGACCATCCCCCCGTCGGCGGGACGGCGCTCGAGCTCGAAGCTGGACGAGGCCAAGGTGCGGCAGAGCGTACCGCAATCGAGGAGCGAATCCGCCCCTCACCAGCGTGGAGTCAACGACTACTCCCGGGGCGCCCCGCTCTCCTCACCACCGGTCAAGCAGGTCCCGAGTACGTTGCCTCCCAGCGTCTCCAGCTGGTTGTAGGCCTGCTCGACCATGTGCTTGGGCGTGAAGCTCATCCGGATCACCAGGAGGATCCCGTCGACGATCGCGCCGAGCAGGCTGGCGTCGCTCTTCGACGTCGCCCCGGGCGTGTCGATCAGCACGTAGGAGAAGCGCTGCTTCAGCATCTTCAGCACCGTCCGCGTGCGGTCGGAGCCGAGCAGCTTCGAGGGGTTCTCCGGCAGCGTTCCCGCGCCCATCAGCATCAGCCGCTCGATCGAGGTGGGTCGGATCGCGGCGTCGAGGGAGCACTGGCCGCGCAGGACGTCGGCGAGACCCTGGTGACGCTCCTGGCCGAAATAGCGCTCCAGGGCCGGCGTGTGCAGGTTGCCGTCGACGACCAGGATCTGGTTCCCCGGCAGCTCGGCGAGCGCCACGGCGAGGTTCACCGTCGCCACCGTCTTGCCCTCCGCCTCGACCGAGCTGGTCACGACCAGGGTGCGGGAGGCGCCGTCGGGGTTCAGGGCGGTGATCGAGTTGCGCAGGCTCCGGAACTGCTCGGCGATCTGCCCGCGTGGCGCCGAGATCATCCGGATCTCGTCGGCGAGCAGCTCCGCCTTCGCGGCCGCCTCGGGGTCGGCCAGGCTCAGGCCCGGGGCCTGGGGCGGCGGCGGGGACGCGGCCTCGGATTCGGTCTCGGGTTCGGTCTCGGTCTCGGTCATCGGGTCTGTTCCTCTTCTGCCCCACGTCGGGAGCGCACGCTCATCCTGCCTCTTCGACCACGATGGGACCAACCCCCAAGGCTATCCGTGTGGCGCCAGGCCGGATTCCACCGCGTTCCTCGATCCGATCCGGTCAACCCCGAAGTGGATCAGGGGTGGCGGCGGATTCCATCCTGGCCCCACCTCGCCCCGGCGATTCCCAGATCCGAGAGGCGCCCACTCGCTCAGGGGCCGAGCGACCCGGGCAGCTCCCGCTCGAGGCTCGCCAGCTCGACCACGATCGGGGCGACCCTCGCCGGCCAGCCGGGCGGGGCGAGGCGCTGCTTCAGCGGGTGCTCGTCCTTCCAGGCGAGCGCCCAGACCTTCGTCCGGAGCTCGCTCGCCGCCCGGTCGCGCCGAGCCGCGGTCAGGGCGGCGACGGCGCGATCGAGGCCGCGGGCCAGCGCCTCCCGCCGCTCGGGCTCCTCGGGCGGCTCGCCCAGGAGGAGCAGCAGCTCCTCCTGGGCAGCCCGGCGCTCGGGGCCCCCGCAGAGCGCGCCGAGCTGCTGGAGCTGAAGGGGCCCGAGGGGGTGCTTCTCCGCCAGGGACTCGTGGAGCGCCCGCTGCTCCCCGACGTCGAGGCACCCGCCGAAGAGCGCCAGGGCGCGGAGGCGCCGCCGGTCGATCCCCCGGGTCCGCTCCAGCGCCGCGCCGACCAGCTCGCGCAGTCGGGTCGGCCCCCGCTCGTGCGCCCAGCGCCGGAAGTGCTCACTCCAGGAGTCCTCCGCCGGCGCGCGAATGTCGCGGAGCGGCTCGGGCAGGACGCCACGGCGGGAGAGCAGCTCGACGAAGGCCTCGGCATCTCCCAGCTGGAGCCACCACCCCGCGAGCAGGAGTGGAGACGGCGGGTCCGACGAGGGCGCCACCGGGGGTGTGACCCGCAGGGCGCCGAAGAGCACGATCAGCTCCGCGGAGTGGCCGGTGGAGCGTGCCCACTGCAGGAGCCGCGGGATCTCCGCCGGAACCACCGAGCGCAGCGGCCGGCGCGGCGGCGCGGCGAGTGCGCGCAGCGCCTGGAAGCGCAGCGCCGGGGGCAGCCCCGGTTCTCTCTCGATCACCTCCAGGAGGGAGTCGCGCAGGTCGCTCCGCGAGGAGCGCTGCCCCTCGGCGACCACCAGCCGCAGCCAGCGCGATCGCGGCGAGAGTCGCTCCCACCCCTCGAGGATCTCGCCGCCCCGATCCTCGCCGCCCAGCGACATCGCCCCCGCGCCGGCCAGCGCGCGGGCGATCCGCTCGGCGCGGCGCCGCTCCTCGGTGGAGCCGGACGCCAGGGCCCGGTCGGCCGCGGCGAGGAGCTCGAGGCGATTGCCGTGGCGCCGGAGGGAGCGGCTCACCCTCCCGCGCGCGCCGGCGATCAGCACCCCCTCGAGCGCGGCCTCGTCCCCGCGTTCGCTCCACCGCCGGTCGAGCCAGGTGAGCGCAGCGGGCCAGCCGCAGGCGCCCAGGGCCCGCGCGCAGCGGGCCGCGTCGGTGCCGCCGCGCTCGACGCCGACCACCCAGCGGCGCAACCTCTCCGCCCCACTCTGGCTGCGCGATCCGCCCCGGGCGCTGACCAGGATCCAGGCGCCCGGCCCCGGCTGCTCACCCTCCCACCGGCCGATCCCGGTGATCGCCAGCCGCCGCTCCTTCACGATCCGCTTCAGGATCTCCAGCGCCGTGCCGCTGAAACCCCGGTGCTCGAAGGGAGTGCTCGCACTCGCGGGATCGACGACCAGCGGGATGCCGAGGCCGCCGAAGCGGGCGAGGCGGTCGATCCCGCGCTCCAGCGCCTCGCTGGCCGGCTCCACCACCAGGTCGAAGGTCGCCTCGCGGGCGAGGCGATCGGTGATCTCGCTGGCCAACGCCGGCGTGCCGGTGGCGCCGGGACACCAGCGGGCGACCAGCTCGTCGAAGGCTCCCTCCCCGATAGTCTCGAGGAGGGGCTCGCGGTCGGTGAGCAGCAGGGCGACCAGCCCGAGGTGCGCGCCGTCCGCCCCGAGCACGTCGATCAGCCGCCGGCTCGTCTCGGCGTCGGCGCGGCGGGCGCCGGCGGCGAGCTCGGGGTAGTCCTCGAGTGCGAGATTCGCGCCGAGCCAGCGCTGGGCGCGGTCGCGCTCGGTGGCGGAGCCGCTGGCGAGGCGCTCGAGCCACTTCGTGGCGCCGTCCTCGGGTGCCGGCCCCGCGGAACGGAGAGGGAGCGCGAGGGGCAGGGCGAGGAACAGGAGCGCGAGGAGGCGGGCCGAGGGAAGGATCATCGCCCCAGAGCTTACCGTCGGAGCGGCGCGGAATCGGGCGCTCGCCAGTCCTCACCCGTCGAGACTGGCGAGGCCGGCGGCCGGAGCGGTAACCTATCGGGCTCCCCGCCGCTTCTTCTCCTCCCGAAAACCCCTCCGAAATCGCATGTTCCGCAGTCTCCTGATCGCGAACCGCGGTGAGGTCGCCGTCCGCGTGGCCCGCGCCGCGCGCGAGCTCGGCATCCGCACCGTCTGTATCTCCTCCGAGGCGGACCTGGGCGCTTCCTGGCTCGAAGGTGTCGACGAGGTGGTCTGCGTCGGCGCCGCCGCGCCCAAGGACTCCTACCTCCGGATCGAGCGGATCATCCAGGCCGCGCTGCAGACTCAGTGCGCAGCGGTCCACCCCGGCTGGGGCTTCCTCGCCGAGAACTCGCGCTTCGCCTCGCTCTGCGCGCAGCACGGCCTCACCTTCCTCGGCCCCGGGCCGGGCACCATGGAGAAGCTCGGGCTGAAGATCCCCGCCAAGCAGGCGATGCGCGCCGCGGGCCTCGACGGGATCCCCGGGAGCGAGGGGTTGCTCGGGAGCCTCGAGGAGGCGCGGGAGGTCGCCGAGGCGACCGGCTACCCGGTGATCGTCAAGGCGGACGCCGGCGGCGGCGGGCGCGGGATGCGCCGCTGCGACTCCGCGGGCGAGCTCGAGAGCGGCTGGCACCAGGCGTCGGCCGAGGCGGAGGCGGCCTTCGGCAACGGGCAGCTCTACCTGGAGAAGTACATCACCGGCGGCCGGCACATCGAGATCCAGATCCTCTGCGACGCCTTCGGCCACGGGATCCACCTCGGCGAGCGGGAGTGCTCGATCCAGCGCAACCACCAGAAGCTGATCGAGGAGTCCCCCAGCCCGGCGCTGACCCCCGAGCAGCGCAGCGAGCTCGGCCTGAAGGCGGCGAAGGCGGCGAGCGCGATCGGCTACGTCGGCGCGGGCACCGTCGAGTTCTTCCGCGAGCCCGGCGGTCAGCTCTACTTCATGGAGATGAACGCGCGGCTGCAGGTCGAGCACCCGGTGACCGAGATGGTCAGCGGGATCGACCTGGTGAAGCAGCAACTCCTCGTCGCGGCCAACCACCCGCTGGAGATCACCCAGGACGACGTGCAGCTCTCGGGCGCCGCGATCGAGTGCCGGATCAACGCCGAGGACCCGAGCGCGGACTTCCGCCCGACTCCGGGGAAGCTCGAGGTCTACGAGTTCCCCGCCGGGGTCGGCCCCGGCGAGGTGCGCGTCGACACGCACCTGGTCGCGGGCGATACGGTGCCCCCGTACTACGACTCGCTCCTCGCCAAGGTGATCGCGCACGGCGCAACCCGCGACGAGGCGATCGAGACGATGCTGGCCACGTTGCGGGAGGCGCGGATCGAAGGCGTCTCCACCACCACCCCGCTGCACCTCGCCGTGCTGATGAGTCCCGAGTTCCGCCGCGGCGAGTATGACACCGCGAGCATTCCCGGCTGGAGCGGCGAGCAGGTCGCCAACCACTGAGTCCCCGGAGATAGAGAGACGAGATGCCCCACCCTCCCCTGATCTCGATCGGACGCCCGCGCGATGCGGTGCTCGATGAGAAGACCTACAGCAAGAACGTCGAGGCGATGCGCGAGAAGTCGGGGGTGCTCGACGAGCGCCGCGCCGAGGTGCAAGCCGGCTGGGGACCGAAGTACGAGGAGCGCGTCCACGCCAAGAAGAAGCTGACCGCGCGCGAGCGGATAGAAGAGCTCAAGGACGACGGGACGCGGATCTTCGAGGTCGGCACCTTCGTCAACTACGGCCGCGAGTTCGGCCGGGTGAAGTCGCCCGGCGCGGGGATCGTCACCGCCTTCACGCGGGTGGAGGGGCGCTGGACGATGGTGATCGCCAACGACAACACCGTCGCTTCCGGTTCCTGGTGGCCGCAGACCCCCGAGAAGATCATCCGCGGCCAGGAGATGGCGATCCGGCTGCGGCTGCCGGTGATCTACCTGGTCGACTGCTCGGGACTCTTCCTGCCGGAGCAGTCGCGCTCCTTCCCCGGGCGCACCGGCGCCGGCCACATCTTCAAGAAGAACTCCGAGCTCGCCGCGGCGGGCGTGCCGCAGATCGCCGGGGTGTTCGGCGACTGCATCGCCGGCGGCGGGTACATGCCGATCATCTCCGATCGCGTGTACATGACCGAGCAGGCGTACATGGTCATCGCCGGCGCGGCGCTGATCAAAGGGGCGAAGAGCCAGCAGCTCTCCAGCCTCGACATCGGCGGCCCCGAGGTGCACGTCCACCAGTCGGGTTGCGCAGACGTGCGCGTGCCTGACGACGCGGCGGCGCTGGCGATGATCCGGCGCGACGTGGCCAAGCTCGCCTCGCCCGCCTACGACTTCTACCGCCACGGCATGGACGCGGGCGAGCCCTTCTTCCCGCCGCACGAGCTCGAGGGGCTCTTCCCCGCCGACCACCGCATGACCTACCAGGTCGAGGAGGTGATCGCGCGCCTCGTCGACCGCAGCCTCTTCTGGGAGATCCTGCCCGGCCGCGGCCAGGAGATGCTCATCGGCGTCGGGCGGGTGAACGGCCTCTACATGGGTTTCGTCGCCAACCGCCAGGGCGTCGTCGACGACCCCGAGTTCCACGGCGCGAAGAAGGCGGCGGGGATCTTCTACAAGGAAGGGATCGCCAAGGTCTCCGCGTTCAGCCGCGCCTGCGACGCCGACGGCATCCCGCTGGTGTGGCTGCAGGACATCTCCGGCTTCGACATCGGCGTCGAGGCGGAGCGGCTGGGGCTGCTCGGCTACGGCTCGAGCCTGATCTACACCAACAGCACGAACTCGACGCCGATGTTCACCGTGCTGCTGCGCAAGGCGTCGGGCGCCGGCTACTACGCGATGGCCGGGCACCCCTACGACCCGGTGGTGCAGCTCTCGACCCCGATCACGCGGCAGTCGGTGATGGAGGGACGGACGCTGGCGATCGCAGCGTTCAACACCAAGCTCGACGACGACTTCGAGATCGCCACCACCGATCCCGAGGAGCGCGCCAAGATCGAGAAGGGAATGCGCGAGACGGAGCAGCGGATCGAGGCCGACATGGACCCCTACCAGGCCGCGCGGCAGATGGACACCGACGAGATCGTCCGCTTCGACGAGCTGCGCGCGTGGCTCGAGGTGTTTGCCGAGGCGAGCTACCAGTCGACGGGCTACCGCCGCACCAAGAACCCGCGGATCTGGTCACTGCACGATATCGACGCGCTCTCCGAACCCCGAGGCTGAGGATCCGACATGCACGAGCGAAGAGAACTCCTGTTCGAGCGCGACGGAGAGACGACGCGACTCCTTTGCCCCGGCGTCGGTGAGTTCACCGGCGCGATTCCTCCCGGCGGGATGCTCGGTCCGGGGCAGGACGCGGGCGTCCTGATCGTGACCGGCCGCTCCTACTTCCTGCGCGTGCCCGAGAGCGTGTCGGGGCGCGTGCAGAACCCACTGCCGGAGCGGATCCACCAGCCTGTCGGCTACCGCACCGTGCTCTACGAGCTGGCGCCGATCTCCGCTGACGGAGCGCTGGAGAGCGCCGCGGCCGAGGAGGAGGCCGGGAGCGGTCTCGCCCTGCGCGCCACGCAGACCGGCCGCTTCTACCACCGCCCCTCCCCCGACGAGCCGACGTTCGTCGAGGTCGGCTCGGTGATCTCCGAAGGCGACGTCGTCGGGCTGGTCGAGGTGATGAAGACCTTCGCCCACGTGACCTACCAGGCGACCGGGGCGATGCCCTCGAAGGCCAGGGTGGTCCGAATCCTGGTCGGCGACGGGGACGAGATGCACGAGGGTGAGCCGCTGATCGAGGTCGAGGCGCCGTAGGGTCCAGGATGGACGGGCTCGATCCCGCCTCGTATCAGCTGCCGCGCGAGGTCACGGCGACGCTCTTCTCCCCTGCCCTGTGCGTGCACCTCGACCGCGTGCGGAGGAACGTCGCGCGCGTGCTGGAGCTCTGCGGTGGCGATCCGGACCGCTGGCGGCCGCACGTCAAGACGACCAAGATCCCGCGCGTGTGGCGGGAGCTCCGCGCGGCGGGGGTCGAGCAGTTCAAGTGCGCGACGATCCGGGAGGCACGGCTGCTCGCGGAGACGCTGGAGGGGAGCGGCGACGTGCTGCTCGCCTACCCGGCGGCCGGGCCCGCCCCCGCGGCGCTGGGGAAGCTCGCCGAGCGTTTTCCGATGGTGCGCTTCTCTATCCTCAGCGAGGACCCGGACCACGTCCGGCGGGTGCCGGAGAGCGTGACCGTCTTCGTCGACGTCGACCCCGGCTACCATCGCACCGGCCTGCCGCTCACCGCGCGCGACGCCGTCCTGGCGGTCGCCGAGGCGGCCGGGGAGCGCTTCCGGGGCGTCCACCACTACGAAGGGCATCTCACCCAGGTCGATTACGACGAGCGACGGCGAGACGCCTTCACGGGGTACGAGGAGCTGCTGGGGCTCCTGGAAGCCCTGCGCGAGCGCGGGCTGCCCGCCGGGGAGCTCGTCACCAGCGGGACGCCCGGCTTCCGCTGCGCGCTCGAGTACGCCCCCTTCGCTGCATTCGAGGATACGCAGCATCGAGTCTCGCCGGGCACGGTGGTCTTCCACGACGGACGCTCCGAAGAGGAGAATCCGGGGCTGGGGCTCGAGCCGGCAGCGGTGCTGTTCACGCGCGTGGTCAGCGCGCCGACCGGAACCTCCGTGACCTGCGACGCCGGCTCGAAGGCGATCGCCGCCGAGGCGGGGACGCCCTGCGCGCGGGTGATCGGCCGGCCGGGCCTGATCGCGCGGGTCCCCAGCGAGGAGCACCTGCCGCTCACCGTGAGCGCCGGCCCACCTCCGGCGCGCGGTACCGAGTTGTACCTCGTGCCCCGCCACGTCTGCCCAACGGTCAACCTCGCCGAGGAGGTGGTGCTGGTCGACGGTGGAGCGGTGATCGGAACCGCCGCGGTGGCGGCGCGTGCTCACGACACTTTCTTCTACCAGGAGTAGATCAGCGCGAGGCGGCCGCGCTGCTGCGAGCAACCGTCTTCCGCTCCGCGCTCACCGCGAAGACCTTCCAGAAGATCTCGTCGGGGAAGCCCTCCACGAAGTTCGCGCGCGGGGCCCAGCTCCGCTCCTGCAGCTCCGGCGAGCGGATCAGCGGCCCCAGCGGCACACCCCCGCTGTTGTAGTCGTACACCGCCACCTGGAAGTAGCCCCCCTCGGGCAGCTCGCCCGCCCACTGGAAGAGGGAGAGGTCCGCGCCCCCGCCTTGCGGCGAGACACAGCGGAGCTCCCCGGCATCGGTCGGAAGCTCCGGCGGATCGTCGTCTCCTCCGCCGCAGCCGCCGAGGAGGAAAGGCAGCAGGGTCAAGGCGACCAGCGCGCCGCCAGCGAGGTGGTGCCGGCCGCGCCGGATCGGTTCGTGCATCTCGAGGTCCTTCATGATCGCTTCGTCGAGGTGGTATCGTAATCGAGATGAGAATCCTCGTCACCGGTGCGACCGGCTTCATCGGGCGCTCGCTGGTCGAGCGGCTGGCCGCCCGTGGAGATCGCCTGACCCTCACCTCCCGAGACCCCGCGGGGGTGCGGCCTCCGACGCCGGATACCGAGGTGGTCGGCGCGCTCCCGGAGCTCTCCGGCTTCGACGCGGTGGTGGGCCTGGCCGGCGAGCCGATCCTCGGCCGTCGCTGGAGTGCGGCGCAGAAGGCCCGGATCGTCGGCAGTCGCGTCGAGGGGACCGGGGACGTCGTTCTCGCCCTGGAGCGCGCCGACCCGCGGCCGGCGGTGCTGGTCAACGCCTCGGCGATCGGCTTCTACGGCGATCGCGGAGACGAGTTGCTCGACGAACGGAGCCGCCCGGGCTCCGATTTCCTCGCGGAGGTCTGCCTCGACTGGGAAGCGAGCGCGAACCGGGCCCGAGATCTCGGCGTGCGCACCGTGCTGCTGCGCACCGGCGTGGTGCTGGGCCCTGGCGGCGGCGCGCTGAAGAAGATGCTCCCGCTCTTCCGCCTCGGTCTCGGCGGCCCGATCGGCTCGGGAGCTCAGTGGATGAGCTGGATCCATCGCGACGACCTCGTTCGGATGATCCTCTTCGCCCTCGACACGCCGGAGGTGGAGGGGCCGCTGAACGGCACCGCCCCGAATCCGGTGACTGGCAAGAACTTCACCGCCGAGCTGGGACGCGTGCTGCGGCGCCCCGCCTTCCTGCCCGCGCCCGGATTCGGCTTGCGGCTGGTGCTCGGCGAGGCGGCCTCGATGCTCCTCGCCAGCCAGCGCTGTAGCGCGGACCGGGCGCTCGAGTTCGGCTTCCACTTCGATCACCCCGAGCTGGCGGAAGCCCTCGCCGCACTCCTCGCCCGCTGAGCTCCCCCATGACCATCGTCTCCATCGGCAGCGACCTCACCCGTATCGAGCGCATCGGCGCGGTGATCGACCGGCGCGGCCGCTCGCTGCTCGATCGCCTCTTCACCGAGGAGGAGCAACGCTACTGCGAGGAACGCCGCCGCCAACGCCTGACTCACTACGCGGGTCGCTTCGCGGTGAAGGAAGCGGTGATGAAGGTGCTCGGCACCGGCTGGTCGGGCGGCGTGCGCTGGATCGACATCGAGACGCTGCGCGACCGCGGCCAGGCCCCGCGGGTGGTCCTGCACGGGAAGGCCGCGGAGCTCGCGCGCGCGAAGGGGATCGAGCGGCTGCACGTCACCATCACCCACGACGCGGGAATCGCGATGGCGGTGGTGGTAGCGGAGGGGTAGTGGCGGGTGACTTGTTCTCGGGAATGAGGAATGGGGAATCCAGACAACCACAAGAGGGGACACCGCCCACCGGCGGTGCCCCAGCACTCGCACTCACACACTCGAGCGACCCGGCTCAGAACGCATCCAGGCAAGAGTAGTCCCAGGTAGGACCGGGGTACTCATCGGCCCCGATGTCCGTCCGGGCGAAGAGGGAGATGATGTAGTCCACCGGGGCCGGGTCCGGCCCGTCCATGCACCTCGGCTCCCAGGTCAGGTCCAGCTCCGGGAGCCCGGGCGCCCGGTTCCAGCCCCGGTCGATGCAGGGGGAGAAGGCGCTGAGGTAGAAGCCGCCACCCTGGAAGAGCGGGTCCTCGTCGATCATGCTGGAATAGTCCCAGCCGGCTATGCAGCCGGGACCGACAAATACGGCTCCGAATCCTCCCTCGACATTGGAGTACTGGAAACCAGCGCAGCTCCCGCTTTCCAACACCACCTCGTAGGGCAGGTTGGAGCTGTTGCCCCACAGGATCGTATTGTACACCGCCAGGGTGGACTGGTTGTAGATGTAGATGCCGTCGCAGGTCTGGCCGCTGTCCCGGTTGTCACACACCGTATTGCTGGTCATCACCACGTTGGAGGAGTTCGAGGAGATCGCGCCTCCGTGGCCGAAGGTGTTGCTGTTCCACGCGATGAAGTTGTTCACGATCTTCAGGTCGCACTCCTTGAATCCCAGGCCCCCTCCCTGAGCGGTGGTGGTGGTGGCACCTCCCTCGTTCATCTCGATCTTGTTGTGGGTGATCGTGGCGCGGGACCGACCCAGGTGCAGACCGCCGCCCGAGCTGTCGGCGATGTTGAACCGGATGACGTTCCAGGCGATCAACGGTGAGGACTGGTCCAGGCAGGAGATCCCTCCGCCGTACTTGGCCCGGTTCTCCATGATCACGTTGTTGATCAGGGTCGGGCAGGAGAACTGCCAGCACCAGACGCCGCCCCCGAACTTGTAGGCCCCCGTGCGGTCGTCACCGTTCTGGATCCTGAAGCCCTCCAGCCTGGAGAGCCGGGTCTCCTGGCTCTGGAAGGTCACCGTGGTGTCCAGCTGACCGCCGTCGATGATGGTGACCACCGGCATGAGATCCACCGTCTCGGGATCGCCGTCCCCGTCGCTGCGCACGGTGATCGCCCGACCCCCGAAGTCGATGTTCTCCGCGTAGATCCCGGGCTGGACGAGGACCACGTCGCCATTCGAGGAGGCGTCGATCGCTCCCTGGATGGTGAGGTACTCCGTGGGGACGATGTGCGTGTCGGCATAGCCCAGGTGGAAGTTCGGGAACTCGACGGGCGATCCGAAGCGCGGAAGATAGGCGAGGGTGAACTGCGGGAGGCGGTGCTCCAGCGGCGTCTGGGTCTTCACGGCGACGAATCCTCCTTCGACGTCGAAGACCTCGTAGGACAGCTCGTGGTGCCCCCAGTCCCAGGGCGTATTCCTGAACGCGTACAGGGCTTCGCCGTCGCAGAGCACGAAGTTGATCCGGTTCGTGGTGTGGTAGTTCTGCATGAACTGGGAGTAGAGGTTGATGTCGCCGCCGCCGACGGGATCGGGGACCTCACCGGTCAACGCCTCGTGAAGGCCGGCCAGCACATCTCCTCCCTCCGCGAGGATGCTCTTCATGATCCAGTGGAACAGGAGCTCGCTGTCGATGAACTCGCTGTAGTTACCCACGTTGGCGGGAGAGACCCAGTTGGAGGGATGGTCCTCGAACCACGAGCCGTTCTGGCCACCCGAGTTGTAGTACAGGTCGTACCACAGGGCGTACTTGATATCCGGGAGATCGCCCTCATCCTTGATCCCCCCGTTGTGCATGAAGGTCCAGGTCCGGTCCTCCCCGGCGAAGGTGAAGGGGTGGTTTCCACCGGACAATCCGCCGGTGCCGTTGCGGGAGTGGGCCAGGGCGATGACCGCCTCGTACTCCTCGTTCATGATGTCGTGACGAGCGTCGTTCAGCGGCCCCGGGTCGGCGACGTAGTAGTGCGGAGAGCGGTAGTCCGATCCGGACAGCTGACCCGGGGGAAGCGTCAGCTCATCGTCGGCGTAGAAGACGACCCGGTAGCCGTCGTCATTGGTCCCGGGAGACGATCGGTCGATGATGAAGTCGTAGAAGAAATCCTCGGGGTCGTTGAAATCCCCGGGAACGTTCGGCATCTGGGCGATCAAGCAGTTCTCCACTGCTCTCGCGTGGGTGATGACCGCGGCCATGTCGCAGTTGTGAGAGGGCGTGCGGTCCTGCGCTTCGAGGGCCGCGGGCAACACGACCGCAAGGGTCAGCAGGCTGGAGGAGAGACGGATCACGCTCTTCTGGAGGACAGACATCTGAAGCTCCTATCGTTCTCTTGGGGTTCCGTTGGAACAGGACGGGCGAGGAAGGGAATCCCGAGTCGATCGCGAGCCCTGTCTGGTGGGCAGCGACACCTCGGATCGCCTTCTGGGGGCCTGAGCGTGAAGCCCGGAGAATGTGCCAACGGCGTTTCTCGATTCTCGCCGGGCCCCTGCCACCACCGGGCTGGCCCCTGGCCAGGAGCGGCGCCTATTCCGCTTCCGGGTCGGGCTCACCCAACACCCGGCGGATCTGTGCCAGGTGCCCCCGAACGCTCTTCAATTCGGGGTCGGCCTCGCCCCTCGACCTCTCCAGCTCCACGCACGCCGGTTGCAGGATGGTCCGCGCCTCCTCGAAGCGTTTCAGGCGAAGCAGGCACTCCCCGTGGTAGACGCGTATCGACAGGACGAGCGGAGCGCTCTCCGGATGGATCCTCACGGCGATGGCGAGAGTTTCCTTCAGCAGCACTTCCGCGTCCGCGAACTTCCCCTGGTTCATCAGCACGCGCCCCAGGTGCATCCTGGTGCTCAGGGCTGGTTCTTCCTCCCCTTTTCCCTGCTGACACAGGAGCTCCAGGATCTCCCGGCTGAGCTCCTCGGCTTCGGTGAGCTTGCCCAGGTTCAGATAGAGCTTGACCAGAGCATCCATCGCGAGATGCGTCTCTGGATGCTCCTCCCCCAGGACCTGCCACCGGGTATCGAGGGCCTCGAGGCAGAGATCTTCCGCTTCGGCGGGTCGGTTCTGCAATCGCAACACGTCGGCCAGGTTGCCGATGGCGATGCGCGTGTAGGCGTGGGCCTCCCCAAGACGCGCGCGTCGGGTTTCCACCACGTGACGGCAGAGAGTCTCGGCCTCCTCGAGCCCCCCGGTCTTCTTCAAGAGGCGCACCAGGGTGCCCATCACCAGCAGCGTATCGGAGTGTTCGTCACCCAGCAGGCGCTGCCGGATCTCGAGCGACGCCCGGAGAAGTGACTCCGCGTCGGGGTACGAGCCCCGTTTCGTCAAGACGATGCCCAGGATGTTCATCGAGCTGGTCGTGTCGGGGTGCTCGTCGCCCAGGATCCGAGTGCGGGTCTCGAGGACCTCGCGCGTGAGCCGCTCGGCGTCGGCCAGCATCCCCTTGGTGATGAGAACCAGGGCGAGATTGCTCTTCGAGGTCAGCGTCTCCGGATCCTCCTTCCCCAGCACCCGGCGACGGATCTCGAGCACCTCCCGGTAGATCGGTTCCGCCTGCAGAGCCCTCTTCCTGCTCCTGAGCACGTTGGCGATGTTGTTCAGGGTGATCAGGGTGTCGGGGTGCTCCTTTCCCAGGGTCGGCAGCTGGACACTCAGCGCCCGGCGGTAGAGCTTCTCGGCATCGTCGAGCAGGCCCTGCTTGCGCAACACCAGACCCAGGTCGTTCATCGAGGTGAGGGTATCGGGGTGCTCCGGGCCCAGCACGCGGGTGCGAAGCTCCAGGGCCAGTTCGTGCTGCTCCTCGGCTTCCTCGTAGAGGCCGAGCCGGTAGTAGGTCCGGCCGATCGTCCGACGCAGGAAGGCCTCGATCTCCGGTTCGTCGGTGAAGTCGGTGGCGATCCCGGCGATGGCCTTATCCAGCACGTCCACGACCTTCACCTCCCGCCCGTCCACCCCGGGCTCCGGTGAGGAGAACATCGACTCGAGGAACTCGTTCGCCGTGTTGGCCTTCTTCGCCTCCGTCTCCGCCTCGTCCCGCTCTCCCCTGATCTGATCGATGTACCAGGGGATCGACAGGATCAGCGCGCCCGCGGCCAGCGAGCTGAAGCCGAGCGCGGCGCTCAGGGTGGGATTGCGCTTCGCCCGCTTCCACAACCGGGTGACGGCGCCGCCCGGCTTGGCGTGGATCATCTCCCCTTGCAGGAGTCGATCGATGTCGTCGGCGAACTCCGACATCGTCTGGTACCGCCGACCGGGCTCCTTCTCCAGGGCGGTCAGGATCACCGTCTCCAGGTCGCGGGAGAGGGTCGGATTCAGCCGCCGCGGCGGCGTGGGATCCTTGCTCAGGATCTGTCGGAAGGTCTGTGCCGTGGTCTCTCCCGCGAAGGGCACCCGGCCGGTGACGATCTCGTACAGGGTCACCCCGAGGGCGTGAACGTCGGTGCGCGCGTCGACGGCGTGAGTCTTCGAGTCGACCTGTTCCGGCGCCGCGTAGTGCGGGGTGCCGCGGAAGTCGCCGGTGAGGGTCATCTTGGAGAGGTTCAGGTGCCGCGCCACGCCGAAGTCCATGAGCTTGACCCGACCCTCGGTGTCGATCCGGATGTTCGAGGGTTTCACGTCGCGGTGAACGACCCCCGCCTCGTGGGCACTGCTCAGCGCCCGAGCGATCTCCCGGGCCCACGCCAGCGCCCGGGAGGTGGCGATCCGTTCTCCGCGCGACGACGCATCCGTCAGCACCTCATCCAGGTCTCGCCCGGACACCAGCTCCATGGCGAAGTAGCGAACGTCGTGCTCCTCGCCACTGTCGTACACCGTGACGATGTTCGGGTGCCGTAGCCGGGAGACGGTCTTGATCTCGCGCCAGAACCGCTTCTCCGCCTCGAAGGACCCCGCCCGATCGGGGCGCAGGATCTTGATGGCCACTTGACGTCCGAGAGGCTCCTGCACGCCCAGGTAGACCACGCCCATGCCGCCCTCCCCCAGTCGCCGGACCAGCCGGAACGGACCCAGGTGGTCGAAGGGCAGTCCCGGTTCGGTGTCCGGCTCGGGCGGATCGTCGGCCGCATTCGACCCGGACGAGACGAACGACTTCCAGGCCGGCTCGGCGAACATCTCCGATGCTTCGGTACGGGCGGAGAGCAGGGCAGCCACCCGGTCCCTCAGGGCGAGATCCCCGCCGCAGGCTTCGGCCAGGAACTCCCCCCGGTCCTCGGGTTCACGTTCCAGGGCCGACTCGTAGAGGGCCCGGATCCTCTCGAGCCGATCAGGTTCCATCGTCGTCGCCGCCTCGGACTTCCTGCTGCAGCCAGACCTTGGCGAAGTCCCAGTCCCGCCTCACCGTTCCCTTGGAGACCCCGAGGATCTTCGCCGCTTCTTCCTGGGTCAAGCCCACGAAGAAGAGCAGATCCACGATCCGGCACATCCGCTCGCAGTCCTCACGGGCCTCCAGTTTTTGTAGCGCGCGGTCCAGGGCTTCCAGCTCCTGGAAGGTGCTCGGGGCATCGCTGGAGATTCCGATCTGGGCCTGTACCGCGTCGAGAGGCAGGGGAACCGCGCCCTTTCCTCGCTTCGCGGTTCGCCTGCGCCGAGCCTCGTCCACGAGGATGCGCCGCATCGCCTTGGCGGCGAGGCAGAGGAAGTGTCCGCGGTCCTGCAAGGAGAGGTCGCTCGCCGGAAGGAGGCGCAGATACGCCTCGTGAATGAGCGCGGTAGTCTGCAGGACGTGTCCTCGAGGTTCTCCGCGCATGGCGGCGTGCGCCATCGCGTGGAGCTGCTCGTACACGAGGGTGAAGAGTCGGCCTTCCGCCGATCGATCACCGGCGGAAATCGCTACGAGCAGGTTGACCGTGTCTTCGGGCGTGCTGGGCATGACGCTACCTCCACGGATCGACGGTGGGTGAGCGCGAGCTCTTGCTCGCGGTCAGACGTCGAGCGGTCGTATTGTCGCTCGCGCGGTGGATTCGGGTCAAACAAGGCTCTCGATCTGTTCGGCGGAGGCTACGGATCATGAGCTCACAGCGTAAAGGACGGGTGGAAGCTCCCCCCGAGGCCTCCGACCGGGCCGCACGGGAGGGTACCCGCGCTGGCGTGTCGTTCGCCGCAGGCGAACGCCACGCCGCCCCGGGCCAGACCACCTAGTGCTCGAACTTCAGCGCAATCAACAAACACGGCCCCCCGGCGATCACCGAGAGCCCCAGCTCCTCCGCTCGCGCGATGGCGGTGTTGCTCTCCGCGCCCGGCTGGATCCACAGCCTCTTGATCCCCACCTCGGCGGCGGCCTCGACGATCTTCTCGGTCACCGCCGGCGGGGTGACGATCGAGAGGCCATGGACCGGCTCGGGCAGGGAGGCGAGGTCCGGGGAGCAGGGCACGCCTTCGATCTCCTTCTCCTTGGGGTGCACCGGCCAGACCACGAGCCCCTTGCTGAGGTAGGCGCGCAGTACCTTGTTGCCGTACTTCTCGCGGTCGGTCGAGGCCCCCGCCACCGCGAAGACTTGACCCGCGAGGAAATCCTCGATCTGGGCTTGGACGTCCATGGCTCACAGTCTGCAAACTCGGCGCCGTGAAGAGAATGACCAAGCAGGAGAAGGCGGACCGGATCCGGGAGATCCTCGAGGAGCTCTACCCGACGCCGGACGTCCCGCTCGAGCACGCCGACCCCTACACCCTCCTGATCGCCGTCCTGCTCTCCGCCCAGACCACCGACGCGCGGGTCAACCTGGTCACCCCCGAGCTCTTCTCCCGCGCGAGGACCCCGGAAGCGATGGCCCGGCTGCCAACCCTGGAGATCCTCGAGATGATCCGGACCTGCGGGCTGGCCCCCTCCAAGGCGAAGAACATCAGGGCCCTCTCGGAGCTCCTGGTCGAGCGCCACGGCGGCCAGGTCCCGGCGAGCTTCGAAGAGCTGGAGGCGCTGCCCGGGGTCGGGCACAAGACCGCCAGCGTGGTGATGGCCCAGGCGTTCGAGGTGCCCGCTTTTCCCGTCGATACGCACATCCACCGGCTGGCGGCGCGCTGGGGCCTCTCCGACGGTTCGAACGTGGAGCGGACCGAAAAGGACCTCAAGAGGCTCTTCCCCCCTGAAGCCTGGAACCACCTCCACCTCTCGATCATCTACTTCGGCCGCCAGCACTGCCCCGCCCGGGGCCACGACCTCGAGGGCTGCCCGATCTGCGGCTGGGCGGCCAGCGCCCGGTGCAAGGCCGAGGAGCGGCGGAAGAACGCCCCCCGCGGGAAGAAGAAGAAGTCGAAGGCGGGCGGAGGTTAGGATTCTCGTCATGGATGAGCCGCGATTCGAGAAGCTCGCCGACGACTGCCTGGAACAGGTGGCCGCCTGGTTGGAGGACTTCGACCCCGACGAGCTGGACTTCACGCCCTCGGACGGGGTGGTGACGCTGGAATTCGCCGACGGCGCGAAGTTCGTGCTGAACCGTCAGACCGCCGCCTGCCAGATGTGGTTCGCGGCCGGCGCCCGCGCCTGGCACTTCGACTGGAAGGAGGAGCGCGAGGCGTGGATCGACGACAAGGAGGGTGCGGACCTCCTGCGCCGGATCGAGGAGGTCGTCTCGCAGAAACTCGGCCGCGCGGTGAGCATGCCGTGAGGATGGCCCCGAGATGACCGCGCCGATGATCCAGATCCACCGGCTGGAGGGCTTCTACTGGGTCGCCCGCACCGGGGGGTACGCTCGCGCCGCTCGCGCCTTCCCCTACCCGATCACCCAGCCGGCGGTGCACCAGCAGGTGAAGAAGCTCGAAGGAGAGCTCTCCCTGGCCCTCTTCGAGCGAATCGGCAAGGATCGGATGAAGCTGACCCCCGCGGGGGAGCGGCTCCACCGCTTCGTCGCGCCCTTCTTCGAGGGTCTGCCGGGAGTGGTGCGCAGCCTGGTCGACGGCGACTACGGCGGTGAGATCCACCTCTCCGTCGCGGCGCTCGCCCTGCGCTTCATCCTGCCCTCCTGGATCAAGCGGGTGCACCGCGCGCACCCGGGGATCCAGGTGCACATGACCGAGGCGCCCAACCCCGACCTCGAAGTTCTGCGCCGTGGCGAGGTGGACCTCGTCGTCGACTACTTCCCCGAGATCCCTTCCGACTGCGCTTCGGTCCAGGTCGGCGAGATGCGCCCGTTCCTGATCCTGCCGCGCAACCACGAGCTGGCCCGGCAGGACAGGGTGCGGTTGCCCGAGTGCGCCGGAGAGACCTTCATCGCCTACACCCCCGGCCTCCTGCCACACCAGCTGCAGATGCAGGCGCTCTCCTTCTTCGGGGTCACGCCGCCGGGGATGCTCTCCGCCTCCGCCGCCGACAGCATCATCGGCTTCGTCGAGGCGGGGCTGGGCTACTCCCTGATCCCCTCCTTCGAGGCGCAGGGCCCGAAGAGCCGCGGGATCAAGGCCTTTCCGATCGACTCGCCGCGCGTCACCTACCCGGTGTACGCGGTGTGGCGCAAGGACACGCCGGAGAACCCGGTGCTCGACGCGCTGCTCGAGGAGGCGCCGCAGTTCCGGTAGGACGACGGGCTTGCCCCTTCGCGGCGACGCTGGCGCCGGTCACCTCGTCAGCAGATCCTCGGCTGCTCCGCCCCCGACAGGAGATCCAGCGGGCGCTCGCCTCCGACGGAAGTTCGCAGCATGACCTTCGATCCCGCCGCTCCGGGTTCGCCGACCCGACCGAGTGAGGCGGCATCACGTCCCAGGGGATGCGCGCGCAGCACGTCGAGCAACGCGCATTCGTCCGTCTCCGCCACCCAGAGCAGAATCCTCCCCTCGTTGGCCAGGTACAGGGGATCGACACCGAGCAGTTCGCAGACTGCATCGGTCTCCGGCCGCACCGGCAGCGCTCGCTCGTCGAGGACCATTCGCCAACCGCACCGTTGCGCCGTCTCGTGGCAGGTGGTAACCACGCCTCCGCGCGTCGGGTCGTGAATGGAGCGCACGGCCAGACCCGCTTCGAGCACGTGCTCGACCAGACCATTCAGCGGAGCCGCATCGGTGCACAACCCCTCGCCGGCCATCCCATGGCGGCAGGCGAGGATGGTGGCGCCGTGGTCCCCCACCGGCCCGCTCACGACGATCGCGTCACCGGCCCGGATCCTGGAATCCCCGAGCTCGCGGCCGGGCGGAACCACGCCGAAGCCGGTGGTGGTGGCGAACACCTTGTCCCCCTTGCCGCGCGGCACGACCTTGGTGTCGCCGGCGACGATGGTGACCCCGGCTTCCTCCGCAGCGCGGGCCGCCCCGGCGGTCACCTGCTCGAGCAGCTCGACGTCGAGTCCTTCCTCGAGGATCAGCGCCCAGGTCAACCACAGGGGCCGGGCCCCGGCGACGGCGAGGTCGTTGACCGTCCCGCAGACAGACAGGTAGCCGATGTCACCACCGGGAAACACCGGTGGATCGACGACGAACGCATCGGTGGTCAGCGCCGGTCGCCCGGGCGGCAGGTCTTCCAGCAGCGCGGCGTCGGTCAGCGTCTCGAGATAACGATTGCCCACCTTCGGCAGGAACACCTCCCGAACCAGGTCACCGGTCAGCCGGCCACCCGAGCCGTGACCGAGCAGGATCGTCTTCCCGCACTTCACGACCGGTTCTCCGGGCGCGCGTGTCGAAACCAGGCGGCGCACGTGCCCTCGCTCGAGACCATGCAGGCACCCACGGGCTGCTCGGGCGTGCAGGGACCGGCGAAGAGAGGGCACTCTGGGGGGTCGATTCCGCCGCGAAGTACCTCGCCGCAACGGCAGCCTTCCGGTTCCCTCGGAGGTGGGACTTCGACCGCGATCCGTCCGGCGTCGCGGTGTCGCCACTCCTCTCGCAGCTCGAGGCCGGAGCCCGGGATGCTCCCCAGCCCTCTCCACTTCGTATCCGCCGGCTCGAAGAAGCGCTCGAGCAGCTCCCGGGCCGCGGGATTCCCCTCGGGGCGTACGGCCCGTGCGTAGAGGTTCGAGACCTCGGCCTCGGCGCTCACCCGCTGCCGGAGCAACTCCTCGACTCCGGACATCACGTCGACTGGCGTGAAACCCACTACGACGGAAGGCAAGGCAAACTCGTCGGCGAGGAACAGATAGGCGTCCGAGCCGATGATCACCGAGACGTGCCCCGGCAGGAGGAACCCGTGCACCTCGACCGTCTCGTCCTGGACCAGTGCACGAAGCGGGGGCTCGATCAGCTTGCTGCCGCAGAGGAGGAGGAAGTTGTCCACACCGGTTTGCTCGGCCTCGTCCATCGCCGCCGCGATGGTGGGCATCGTGGTCTCGAAGCCGACTGCGAGGAAGACCACGCGTGCACCCGGATGCTCCCTCGCGATCGGGAGCGCGTCGCGGGCCGAGTACACGACGCGTACGTCGGCTCCGGCGGCCCGGGCCTGCTCGAGGTTGCCGCGGCTCGAAGGGACGCGCATCAGGTCGCCGAAGGTGCAGAGGATGACGTCCGGCAGCGCGGCCAGGGCCTCGGCGCGGTCGAGGTAGTCGATCGGCGTGACGCAGACGGGACAGCCGGGCCCCGAGATGAGTCGGACTCGCGGAGGCAGGAGCTCCCGCAGTCCCGCGCGCGCGATCGCATGCGTGTGTGTCCCGCACACCTCCATGAAGGTCGCCGGCACCTCGAGGGGCCCGGCGACTTCGACCAGGCGACGGCGGATGGCCTCCACCGCTCGGGGATCGGAAAGAGGATCGTCTCGCTTCAAGGCTCCTCCATGTCGTCGATCACCTGCTCGAGCAGCGCCAGGGTCTCGCGCGCCTCCTCCTCGTCCACCACGCCGATCGCGTAGCCGGCATGGATGAGGAGGAAGTTGCCGACCTCGGCTTCGGGACAGAGCGCGAGTCCGACCGCACGGCGAACGCCGCCCAGCTCGACCGTGCCTTCGAGCTCCTGTCGTTCGACGAGTTGCATAGGAATGGCGAGACACATGATCGGCTTCAGCTCTCTTCCAGGGTGGGTTCACTGCAGCGGGAGAGGGACAGCGTACCGAGGATCGCCTGCCCGTAGGACAGCCCGCCGTCACCGCTGGGCAACTGCGAGGCGAGAAGGGGCTCGTAGCCTGCCGCGCGCAGCTCGCCGTCGAGGTGCTCGCGGAGCAGGCGATTGACGAAACAGCCCCCGCCCAGGGCCACGGTTGTGCCCGGCGGCACCGCGCACCGCACCGCCGCCGTCGCCAGGGAGGAAAAGGATGCGTGGAAGTCGGCGGCCAGCTCGGCGAGCGGTGCGCCGGAGGCGATGCGCTCGGCCAGCGCGACGAGCAGGCCGATGGTCGCGATCTCGCTCTCCGTATCGGCTGCGAGCTCGGGCCAGGGGACACCCGCGCGGGGAGCGCGCGCCGCCAGTGCTTCCAGCCGTGCGGCGCACCCGCCCTCCCATCGGTTGTCCGGCCCCAGCCCCAGCAGGACTCCCGCCGCCTCGAAGACCCTGCCGGCGCCGGTCGCGCGAGGCCACTCACCCGTCGCGACGATCCGCTGCAGCGCATCCACCCTCTCCCTTCCGGGAAGGCGGGCGAGGGGTGTCCTCTGCAGGAGCTCCGCCCTGCCCGCCTCGGTGAGCGCCGCCACGGCGACCCGCCAGGGCTCGAGGACCGCTCGCTCGCCGCCCACCAGCGGAAGGGACGCGCCATGCGCGAGCCGGCGCCAGCGGAGGTCACCATCGACGACCAGCAGCTCGCAACCCCAGGCGACACCGTCCGGTCCAAAGCCCGTTCCGTCGAGGATCAGCGCAGCGGCCGTCTCGCCGGGCCGAGGGAATGAGCGGTTCTCGGCCAGCACCGCCGCGGCGTGCGCGAGGTGGTGCTGCACGAAGATCACGCGCCCATCGCGCTCGCTCGCCAGCTCCTCCGCCAGCCGTGTGCTGGGATAGTCGGGATGCAGGTCGGCGGCCAGCACCTTCGCATCCGTCTCCATGAACCTCTCCAGCCCCGAGGCCACTTCCCCGAGGAAGGCACGCGCGAGCTCGGTATCGAGGTCGCCGACGTGCTGCGAGGGAAACGCCTCGTCGCCCCGAACCAGGCACGCCGTCGTCTGCAGGTACCCGCCGAGCGCCAGCACCGGCTCCGGCGCGGGTTCGGGCACCGGCATCCGTCCGGGGACCCAGCCGCGTGAGCGACGGATCAGGAACGGACCATGGGAGCTGCTGCGTGCGACGGAATCGTCGACCCGGCGGACCACCTCGCGATCGTGGGCGAGCAAGTAGTCGGCGATCGAGCTCAAGCGGGCGAAGGCGTCGTCCTCGGTGCAGCAGATCGGTTCATCGCTCGCGTTGCCCGAGGTCATCACCAGCGCGAGGTAGGGGGCGTCGCGGAAGAGCTCCACGTGCAGCGGTGTCGTCGCCAGCATGACCCCGAGATCGTTCATGCCAGGTGCGACGCTGCCGGTGACGGTTCCTGGCTCGTTCGCAGGAGCCAGCACGATCGGGGATCGCGGCGAGAGCAGCAGGGCCTCGTCCTCCCGGGTCAGCTTCACCAGGGCTCGCGCGGTGGAGAGATCGCGAACCATGATCGCCAGCGGCTTGTACAACCGGCGCTTCCGCTCGCGCAGACGCCGCACGCTGGCCTCCCGGTCGGCCCGGCACGCGAGCTGGTAACCACCGAGCCCCTTCACCGCAACCAGCTCGCCGTTCGCCAGCGCCTCGCGCGCCTGCTCCAGAGCCTTCACGCCCTCGGTGAGAGGCGTCCCTTCGCGATCGAAGAGCACGAGCCGCGGGCCGCAAGCCGGGCAGCAGATCGGCTCGGCGTGGAAGCGCCGGCCGGCGGGATCCGCGTACTCCTCCGCGCACTCCGGGCAGAGCGCGAAGCGCCCCATCGAGGTACGCTCACGGTCGTAGGGGAGTGCCATCACCAGAGAGAAGCGCGGCCCGCAGTCGGTGCAGGTGGTGAAGGCGTACCGGTACCGACGGTCGGCCGGGTCGTCGATCTCCGACCGGCAGCTCTCGCAAGGGGCCGAGTCGGGAGGGATGAGGCTGTGCTCACGCGGGCCCTCGTCGGAGTCGCCGACGTGAAAGCGAGACTCCTGCTGCGGCTCCAGGGCACTGACCTCGACCCGGTCCAGACGGGCGAGCGGGGGCAAGGAACCGCGCAGTCGTTTCGCGAAGGCCTCGACGGGCTCACACTCGCCCTCGATCTCCACCGTGGCTCCTGCGGAGTCGTTGCGCACCCACCCGCCCAGGCCGAGGGAGGTGGCCACCCGCCACACCACGGGGCGGAAGCCCACGCCCTGTACCACTCCCCGGCAGATCAGCCGTCGTCGGATCGTGGTGCTCTCGCCGGATTCTCGAATGTCCATCTGTTCACCGAACGCGGGCCATCCTATCAGCTCCCTCATCGAGTCGTGTGGGAAGCCGAGGTGCGCGTCCGATCGCGGATTCCGTTGTCCGGATTCCGGACGAACGGTACGCTCGATCCTCGAGTCCCCGGCGGCGCGAAGCCTCACCCGGAGAGTGGGATGCACGAGATCGGCCTGGCCCAGAGCATCTGCGAGACCGTCGCTCCGCTGGTCCCCCCCGGCCAGCGCGTCGCTCGTGTCGTCGTCGAGGTGGTGTCGACGACTGCCTGAATCCGCCGAAATCTGACGACGGCCGTCATCGCTCTG
>CAZCAC010000019.1:0-97512 GCA_964496575.1 uncultured Planctomycetaceae bacterium
GCGGAGCCTTTTCGAGTCTCACCGCCAGAGGCGGTGGCTTACCGATGGAGTTACCAGCTCGGCGGTGTACTCATCGGGCTCGAAGCTGTCTCGGATGTGCGCGGCCTTCATCCCGACGTAGCGCTTGTAGGTGATCAGCCGATTCACTCGATCGGAGAAGCGAAGATCGAAGCAGGCCGTCACGGCCACACGGGGTTTCCAGCGAGCGTAGACGCACCTGGCTTCAACGGGCCGTGGTGAGTCCTTCTCCAGGAGGTGCGTCTCGACCAGGGTGAGGATCTCGGCATCCTCGAGGACCCGAAGACTCTCATCTCCCATGAGCAGGGGGAGGCTGCGATCGCGGGAGTGCACCTCCAGCCCCGTCACGACGCCACCGCCTTCGAGGCTGTTGCCACTCGCGCGTAGGAGGGGTTGCGGGAGATGAGATCGGTGTGCGAGCCGGAATCGGACACGCGGCCCCCTTCTAGGAAGCAGACATGATCGAAGTGTTCGAGCTCTCTGGTCTCGTGGGTGATGACGATCACGATGCGATCACTCGCCAGCACCTGCAGAGACTCCCGTACACGTGTAGCGGCGATCCGGTCGAGGCCGACGAAGGGCTCATCGACGATCACCAGCGGGACATCTCTCAGGAATGTGCGGGCCAGGCAGAGCCGCCGGCGCTCTCCACCCGAGAGGCCAACGCCACTCGCTCCCAGGACCGTGTCCAATCCCTCCGGCAGGTCATCGAGGAATCCGTCGGCTGCTGCCAGTCGGCAGGCCGCAAGGAGCGCCTCGTCGGAGGCGCCGGGAGTACCCAGGAGCAGATTCTCTCGAATCGTCTCCCCGAACAGGATCGGCTCCTGAAGATCGAAAGCCTGTTGATCCCGATACTCCTGGAGACTGAACTCGCGCAGGTCCTTTCCTCCGAACAGGACGTGGCCGCGAGTCGGGTCGAACAGGCGCGCGCCCAGAGCCGCCATCGTCGTCTTCCCCGCACCACTCCTACCACACAGCGCGGACAGCTGGCCCCGCATGAACCTGGCGTTGACATCCTGAAGAGCAATGGTCCCGTCGTGGTACATGTACGAGGCTGACGCGAACAGAAGAGAGTTCGCCGAAGACGGGACCGGAATCGGGTCGTGGGGATCGGTCATCTCGATGGGAGCATCGAGAATCGCCAGAATGCGATCACCACAAGCACTTCCTTTGGCGATCTTGTCGGCATGTTTGGCGGCGGAACGTATTGGCTTCATCAGCGTGCGAATGTACGAGATGAGCACGATCAGCTCTCCGGCCGTCAGGTGCCCGGAGATGACTCGCCAGCTGCCCAGGCCGATGGCGACACCAAGAGCTATACCCAGCAAGCTCTCGACGGAGGCGCTCATCATCGCTCCCAGACGAGCAGCCCTCATCTCGGCCCGTGCTGCGGAGCGATTGCTGGCCGCGAATCGCTGCGCCGTCTCTTCCGACCGTCCCAGGGACTGGAGCAACACGTGCGCGTCCACTGCCTCGTGCAGGAAGTCCGCCATGCGGCCTTCCTTCCGGCGCTGCTTGCGCACGGCCTGGGTGAGCCTTCCTGCGATGAATCGAACCGTCAGCACCAGGGTCGGCAAGAGACAGACGATGACCGTCGAGGTTACCGGATCAACGACGAATGACATGACCACAGTGCCCGCGATGAGAACCGATCGTGAGATGATCACGACGCTGGAATCGACCAGCATCGTCTTCAGGATCGGAACGTCCCCCATCATGCGCACCAGAAGGTCCCCCGACTTGTGACGCGCGTGGAAGCTGGGCGGGAGCTGTCCGAGATGACGGAAGATGGAGTTGCGGAGGCTCCGGGTCACGGAGTGGCCGACTCGCGTGGCCAGGAGCGTCGAGGCGTAGGTTGCTCCAGAACGCAGCAGTACGATCAGGGCTGCCGCGATCGCCCCGGTCCAGATATAGAACATGGGCTCCCACTCACGGGGCCCGTCTGGCGCCAGCGCGTTGTCCAGGACCCACTGAATCGTCCAGGGGCGGACCAGGTCCAGGCCGACGGCGACGAGAATCAATGCGACCACGTACAGCAATCGGACCCGATGTTTCAGCAGGTGATCTGCGAAGCGTCGCCAGACGGCGAATCCGTGGGATAGCTCGTCCAGCCGCTTCACGCTCGTCCCCCTCGGACCGTCAGGACGTCGCGGGCTATGCCCTCCCACGAGTTCTCCACGGCGAGGGAACGGGCTCCCCGGGCAATTTCGGCCCGGAGGCCGGGCTCCTCGATCAACTCCCGAAGGCTGCTGATCAACGACTGCTCGTCATCTGGCTCGAACAGGCAGGCGTTACGACCGTGCTCCAGGAGCGAGGCCAGATCCCCGAGGCGTGGAGCGACGGGAACGACTGCCGCGGCCATCGCCTCGTAGAGCTTCAGCGGGGAGAAGTAGAAGGGAACGCGAGCAGAATGTGTCATCACGAGCGCGTCGTAGCAGGCGACATAGGAACCAATCTCCGAGTGCGGAACCCAGGGTCGAATCGTGCAGGTCTCAGGGGGAAGCACGCCTTCGACCAGACCGGAGTAGTCGCCCTCTCCGATCAGCAGCAGGTGCAGGAGAGCTCCTTCCTCAAGTAGAACGTGAACTACAGAGACCAGCATTGGCAGGTTGTGCCAGGGGCGGAGCCTCCCGTGAAACCCGATCAGGAAGCTCCCTTCGGGCGCGAGCTCACCCCGCAACGGATCGTCATCGCGACGGGGCTTGAATCGGTCCAGATCTACCCCGTTGGGACGAATCTGGACGTTCTCTGTGGTCGCCCCACTCTTGAGCGCGTAGCTGGCAACGCTACTGGACACGGCGAGCACCAGGTCGGCATCGCGGAACATCGCGCGCCGTAGATCCTGGTCCGGAGAGGCTTTCCCCGCGGACTCACGGTACCTGGCTTCCTCGTCCTCGAGAGGTGCGTTGACCTCCAGCACGAACGGAATGCCCGCGCGCTTCGCGAACTCGAACGCAGTACCGCTGGCGAGTGCGTAACGCTCGTAGACCAGATCGATTGGTCCGGTGGGCAATCCTCGCTCCAGGATCGCCCGCGCGGCGTCCATCCCTGGTGTGTCGACCGTCAGGACCTCGGCGTCGAGCGCCAGGAATGCCCGTCGCATCGATTCCACGTGAACGCATGCGCCCTTTCGCTTCGACGGGGCTATGCCCGGATCCTGGTTGACGTGTGCCACCCTCATATCACGCGCACCGCTCGACTTCCCGGCCCTCCTGGAACCAGCTCGCGGGGGTCCGGGCACTGCCCAGACCGTCGAAGCATTCCTCCGCCCGTTGTCTTCCCGCTCGCGCGAGGTGCGTGCGACGAGCTCCGTTCTCGAGGAGCTCCTCGATCGCCGTCGCCGTGGCCACCGGATCGTGCTGAGGCACGAGGACTCCGGTCTCTCCGCCGTCGAGAATCTCTGGGATGCCGGTGACCGGAGTGGAGATGCAGGGCAGGCCCGTCGCCTGGGCTTCCAGCAGGACCGTGGGGAGTGCGTCTCGATTCCCATCCTCTCCGATGACGCACGGAAGGCACAGGAGGGTCGCTCGCTTCATCCAGTAACGGACCTTCTCCTGATCCAGCCCTCCGAGCAGCTCGACTCGATCCGAGAGGCCGGTTTCGCGTATCAGCTCCTCCAGCCGCGGACGCTCCTCCCCTTCCCCGATGATCGTGGCACGAAACTCGGGCCGACGCTGCTTCAGGATCTCCAGACTGCGGATCAGCACATCGAAGCCCTTCTTGGCGACGAGCCGACCTACGGCGAGGATGTGATCCTGGTCGCGGCCGTCGGGAGTGAAGGAGAAATCATCGAGCGGGATGCCATTGTAGAGTCTACGCAACCTGGGGATTGCCGTGGAGTCGAGACGCCTGGATAGATAGTCCACATTGGCGTCGCACACGGTGATGGTGAAGGCCGAATGCGAGACGACCTGGGAGAGCAACTCCGGATTGACCGTTGAGCGGTAGATGTCCTTGGCGTGAGCTGTGATGCTGAACGAAGGACCACCCAGCTCCTTCAGGATCATCGCGGTGATCGCTGCGTCGGTCGCGAAGTGAACGTGAATGTGATCGATCGAAAGCTCGACCACGCGCCGGCGAAGATACAGGGCTTCGGCGATCAGCGAGTGCATCCGGGGGTGCTCGAAGCGGGAGAGACGACGGACACAGGGACCGAAATGATCGAGAAACGCCGGGTCCTCCGCGATCTCGTCCAGCAGGGTGATCCAGGCATCCAGACCTCGGGTCCCGGGGATCAGCTCGACCTCGGCTCTGAGGTCCTCCAGCTGCGGGTGCCTGGGCTCGAGGTCCGGTGCTCGCCGGGAGAAGACGTGAATCGGGACCTCCAGGTCTTCCTGGCGGAGGATCTCGTTGAGGATGAAGGTCTCCGATAGCCTCGGGAATTTCTTCAGCAGATAGGCGACACGGGGCATTGTCATCTGGAGGTCCTCATCGAGCATCCTGGGCAATCTGGAGAAGAAGACCGGAGAGGTCGGGACCGTCCCGAGACTCCAGCTCATATCGCGTCCAGTTCGATTCTAGAGGCTATCGAGCGTCCGTCAGATGACGATCGTGCAACGTATGCCTGAAACGAGCCCTGTGCCGTTCCGAGCAGCGAGACGTCCCTGGAAGTCAGCAATCAAGGCGAGGTAGTAGAGAAGCGCATGCCGCAGGATTACAGCCCTGCAATGACCCAAGCGTTGATCCTCCGGTACTCTTCGATGGAGGAGTGATGCACCGGCACTCCCCTTTGATCAACCACGAACGGGTATCTAGACAAACCAACCATGATCTCCAGATTAGCCGCGACCGGCCTGTTTCCCCTCTGCCTGGCAATGCTGGCGCCTCAGTCGAGGGCCGATTTCATCACCGGAGTGGTCGTCGATCAGTTCGGTGTCGGTGTCGCCGGGGTGAATCTCGACATTGTCGATCCAACCGGGACGGTCACCCCCACCGTCTTGAACGGCGGGACCGCACCGGACGGTAGTTACACCACCGAGGTGACTCCGCCCGGCATCTACGATGTGATCTTCAAGCCCCCGGTTCCGCCGACCACCACGCACTTGGTGACGAAGGTCGCGGGTGTGAACATCGTCGGAACGGTCGCCATGGGTACCGTTGCACTGCCCCCCGGAGTGGCCGCTTACGGGCGCGTGCTGGACCCCACCGGATTGCCGCTCGCGGGAGTCGACCTGGACGTCGTCGACGAGTCCACCGGCGAGAAGCTCATCGTGCCGGGGGATCAGACCGATTCCCTGGGGCAGTTCGGTATTGCGGTGCCTGCAGGACCGATCGAATTGCGTTTCGATCCCGCTCCCGTCAGCCAGAGCATCGCCCCGACGAGTTTCGAGCTCGCCCCGACAGCGGACGTACAGCTTGGAGACGTGCTGCTCGAGGTCGGGTATCTGGTGACAGCAATCGTTCGCGGACCGGGGGGTCTCCCGGTCGAGAACGCGGACTTCGACGCCCACGACTCGATCACCGGAGAGAAGCTCTACACGCCGGGAGACAACACGAACGGCACGGGGTTCGCCGACTTCGTCGTCCCGGCGGGGACCTACGACATCGATCTCGCTCCGCCCGCAGGCGCTGGCCTGGTCGCCTGGTGGCAACCAGATACCGTCGTGGCCGGGAACATGAGCCTCGGTTTGATCAACCTGCAGATGGGAGTCACCCTCTCCGGCGTGGTCGTCTCCTACCAGGGAGCTCGAGTGGCCGGGGTCGATATCGACCTGAACGACTCGGCGACTGGCACCAAGATCCCCCTGTACTCGGACAACACCGACGCGAATGGGTTCTACTCGGTCATCGTGCCGACGGGGACCTTCCGCGTATCAGCCGATCCTCCCTTCTCGGAGCCGCTGGGCCTCGATACGCACGATCCAGTCGTGGTGACCGGCAACACCTCACTGAACGCGATCCTTCCGTCGTGCCCGTTCTACACCAACAGTGGCACCGGCTCGGCCGGGAGCGGTGGTGTAACCCCCCAGCTGATCGCCGTCGGGGGAACTCCGCGTCTGACCAACCCTGACTACTCGCTGAGGATCGCCAACGGCCTCGGCGGAGCCCAGGCGCTGATCATGGTCAAGGTCGCGGTAGCGCGAGGCGGTCGGGTTGCCCCCTGGTCTGGTCCGTGGATCACCGCGTTCCCGTCGATTCACCTGATGAAGCTCTCCGGTCCCGCCGGTGTGCCTGGAGTCGGCGCGGGCACCCTGCCCCTGCCGATCCCCAAGGACCCCTTGCTCATCGGCCTGAGCATCTTCGCCAACGGGAGGGTCATCGATCCCCAGGGTTCGGGCGGCGTCGCCCGTACCCCGGACCTCGACGCCCTGCTCTGTCCCTGAACCAACCCGGAATCCCATGAAGCGCTGGCTGGAGTTTCTGCTCGCGATCTCCGCCGTCGTTCCTCTCTCGAGCGGCTGCTCGGATCGGCTCTCTCTGGGAGACTTCCCCGGTGGAGGCGGAGGTGGCGGGGGTGGTGAGGAACCCCCTCCGCCTCCGGCGCCGCTGGTCAGCAGCACGCCCCTGGGACTCACCAGCGCAGTGGGCGGCCTCGGGTCGATCCGCGTCGACTGGCGTCCACCTTCAGCGCTGGCGGAGCCGCTCTCGCTGGTGCTGTTCCTCACGGCGCCCGAGGACACGCCCTGGTATCCGACTCCGCTGCCGCTCGACGAGGAGTCGACCCACCACGTGATCGACGGCCTGCCCGATGGGCTTCGCTTCAAGGTGCGCCTCGGTGTGCTGCCGGAAGGGAGCGAGCTTCACGTGCCGGTCGGCCCGGAGCTCACCGTCCGGACCGGAGCCCCGATCTACGTCGACATCACGGCGAATCCCGACGTGGCGGACGGGACCACGCCCGAAACGGCGTACAACGACCTGATCCTCGGCGTGCTGATGGCCTTCACGTTCGGCGGAGGCAACGTCTGGGTTGCGGAGGGGGAGTTCGGAAACATGTCTCTCCCTCTGTTCTCGAACGTGGACGTCTACGGTGGATTCGGTCCTGGTTTCCACCTGGAAGGGCGAGACTCGACGGCCCATCCGACGCGCCTCGTCGGTCTGCCCAACCTCGCCGTCGCTACCCTCACCAATGGTGAGGCGCTATCGATCCTCGACGGGTTTCACCTGGACGGGGCGGGAGCGGCGGCCATTGGAGTGGAGATCGAGGATTCGCCATTCGAAGGACGCGAGTTGCACGCGACCCACTGCAAGCGGGGTTTCAAGCTGCGGAGAGGTAGCTTCTCCGATCCGGTGAGCGTGAGTCTGACCAGTTGCTCGGGCCGGCTGAACGAGCTCGAGGGCCTCTCGGGAGAGGGCCCGATCGATCTCCGACTGGACGGCTGTCGTTTCTCCGACAACAACCAGGAGGGGGTCGACCTCGGGAGCTGGACGGCTCCCGACGGGGAGATAATGAGGCTGACCGTCCGTGACTGCGCCTTCCTTCGAAACGTCACCGAGGGGCTGGACATCGATATGAACGCGCCGTTGACCGGTGGCGCGACCGGCGGCCAGTTCAAGATCAGGGTGGACTCCTCCACCTTCCAGGAGAACGGCGCTGCAGGGCTCTTGATCGACGTCGACTACGAGGCGTATCCAGCGTGGTCCTCCGAAATCGTGGTCCGCGGCTGTTACTCCCGCGCCAACCTGGGCTCGGGGGTCCACCTCGACATGGACTCGAACTCCGTCGCATTCGTCCACCGGCTGGGTAGCCATGCGAATGGCGAACACGGGTTGTACGTGAGCTCGGAGACGGCGCCTGGGACGGTCACGGTGTCGTCCTCGGCCTTCCTCGCCAACCAGGGCGCGGGGATCCGGTCGGAGCTGGGCAACGTCGGCGTCCTGGCCAGCCACTGCGTGCTCCTCGGCAACAGGGGCGCGGGATTCGAAAGCCTCCTCGCTCCCGGGTCGGCAGTCTCCAGCGCCGCGCTGATCCAGGACTCGCCGTGGACAGGGATGACGAATCACCACAGCGTGGATCAGGTCGCCGCGGACCCCGCTCCGTTCGTGCGCACACCTCGATTCGTCACCGAGATTCTGGGTTTCGAAGGGGAGCAGGTGATGCTGAGTGCCACGCCCCCCGCCTCCGCCGGCCTTCTCGCGGAGATCTCCGACGACGGCGTGATGCGGTCGGTCCTGGCCCAGTCCGGATCCTCCCTCTCTCTCGATCCCCCGCCGGCGGGAATCGCCCTACCCGAGGTCATCACCCTCTTCGACACGGACGAGTCGGTCGACGAGGACTACCGACTCTCGCACGCCTCCGCCTTCCTCGGGGCCGGAATGCCCCCGATCGTCGGCGGTCTGACCGACGCGGGAGTACACGGCTCGCCACTCGGCGGCCAACCGGGGGGCGAGGAGATCCTGCGCGAGCCGCTGTTCTTCTTCGCGGACAGCTCCCCGTCGTGGGTCCTCCCGATCGACGCCCAGGCGGAGATCCAGCTCCGGTTCGAGGGGGACACACCCGACCCGGCAGGTGCGCCACTCTTCGTTCAAGTGGTTCGCCCGGACATGATTCCCGTCGTGGTGATCGCGTGGGTGGAGGACGGCGCTCTGCACATCACTCCGCCGGCCGCGGGGTGGGAGAGCGGCTTCGTGATCGAGCTCCATGACGGCCTGACTTCCGAGTCGGGGCTGAAGCTGGCCGCGCCAGTAGCGATCCCCCTCTCGGTGAAGTAGCCCGCGGATGCCCATCGAGGGGAAGGCACGGCCCCGACCTGGGGAATGACCGGGCCAGGATCAAGCTCTCGGGAGAGTCGTCCGACTCCTCGCCTCCCCCACTCGAGGGTATGATCCGGCTCCTGTCTTCCCCGGATCTCCTCTCGATCGATGTTCACCCGACCCGATTCCACGAGCGTGCCTCGCCGGCGCGCCTGGCTCGCCCCATTCGCGCTCTGCGCCGCCTGCTCCTGCGGCAGCGAGCCCGATGGCCCGGACGTCCTCCTGATCTCCCTCGACAGCGTTCGCAGCGACTACCTAACCTTCCTCGACGAGGAGACCTCGCCGAACCTGACCGAGCTGGCGCGCCGCGGGACGATCTTCACCCAGGCGGTCGCGGGAACCAGCTGGACCCTCCCCTCGCACGTCCAGATGTTCACCGGGATGCCACCGGTGCTGCACTGCGTACAGGAGGACGACGTCCGGATCGACCCGCTGCTCCCCACCCTGCCGCGGCTCCTCGACGGCGCCGGGTACGAGTGCGCGGGGCTGTACACCTGCTGGTACCTCGCGGGCGAGTACGGGTTCCGTGACGGCTTCGCCTCCTACCGCAACTCGATGCGCGACGGCGAGAAGCTCGAGGCGATCGTCACCGAGCTGTTGCGCGGCGAAGGGGATCTGGAGGCGCGACGCGCGGAGTACAAGCGCTCGATGCGCAGCGTCAATCGCTTCGTCACCTCGCTCGAGGTGGTCGAGAACGCGGCCGAGTGCATCGAGGCCGCCGACCCTCGAGCCCCCTTCTTCCTGTTCGCTCACCTGTACGATCCCCACTTCGACTACGTCCCGCCCGCGCCCTGGAGCACGAGGTTCGATCCGGAGTACGACGGCGGGATCGACGGGATCGACTACTGGAAGAACAAGGCGGTCTACGACGAGACGAAGGACCCGCCGCGACAGATCTCCGAGCGGGACCTCGAGCACGTCCGTGCGCTGTACCGCGGCGAGGTCGGGTGGACCGACTCGGCGATCGGAAGCCTCCTGGAGCAGCTGGAGGCGCGGGGGCGGCTGGAGAACACGCTGATCATCGTCACCGCCGATCACGGCGAGGAGTTCTTCGAGCACGAGAACCGCGGTCATCGCCGGACGCTGTATGAGGAGGTGCTGGCCGTGCCGCTCCTCGTCGTCCCGCCCGGGACGCTGGCGGGCGAGGTGTCGGGGAGTCGCGACGAGCTGGTCTCCCTCTCCGACATCCTGCCCACGATCCTGGACTACACCGGCCAGCCGATCCCCGAAACGGTCCACGGGCGCTCGCTGCGCCCGCTGGTCGAAGGGGGTGAGCTCGCCGCCCGACCGGCGCTCTCCAGTCTCTGCGTACCGTTGCTCGACGGCGAGCGCACCGTAGGCAGGACCCTCTTCGAGGGGCTGCGCACCGAGGACTTCAAGCTCGTGCGGGGCTGGGTGCAGCTCGGGGATCGCTCCCCCGAGCTGCGCACGATCGAGTACTTCGACCTGCACGCCGATCCGGAGGAGCTGGAGCCGCTGACCACCTTCGAGGACAGGCGGGTTCGCGCCGCCTGGGGGGCGCTCGAGGTGGAGATGGAGGCGGTCCGACGGGCGTGGGGCCGGCGGGCGAAGACGCCCTTCGACCAGCTGACCACCGACTTCGCGAAGATCGTCGGCGACGACCTGCACGACCTCGGGTATGCCGGCGGCGAGGATACGACCGAGAGGGGCGTGGGGAGGCGTCTGGGCACGGTGCCGCTGCCGCCGACCCCGCTGCGAGCCCGGGATCGGGCGGGGAGCGGGGACTGAGCTCCGCGCGACCGCTGCGGACTCCGCGGTCCGGAGAACCGCCTCACCGGGGCGTCGAATCACGGATTCTCGCGTCCAGGAGCGGTTCTCGATCCGTATCGAAGACCGATGATGCACAGCCGCAGACCGACCCGCGAACCGATCGGTCCGTCCCTCGCGAGACGGACCGACCCTGACGAGGAGAGCGCCGTGAAGAACCGAGCCTTCTCCCCGAGCGTCCTCCTGATCGGAGCGCTCCTCGCCGCCTGCCAGCCCAGCGGCACCCAGGAATTCCACCAGCCCGTGCCCACCGCCATGACCGAAGTCCACTCCAGCCAGGGAGGCTCCGGCCTCACGTCGAAGTCAGGCTACGACCTGACCCCGCTCACCGCCGAGGAGCTCGAGGCGCGCGTCGCGACCCTCACCCCCGAACAGGTGCGCATCACCCAGAAGGCGGGGACCGAGCCGCCGATGTGCGGGACGCTGCTCGACAACAAGCGCGAAGGGACCTACACCTGCGTGGTCTGCGACCTGCCGCTCTTCTCCAGCGAGCACAAGTTCGACTCCGGTACCGGCTGGCCCAGCTTCTTCGCTCCGTTCGATCCGGAGCACGTCGGCGAACGCACGGACGGCAGTCTGGGCATGCCGCGCACCGAGATCGTCTGCCAGCGCTGCGACGCGCACCTCGGCCACGTCTTCCCCGACGGCCCGCCGCCCACCGGGCGCCGCTTCTGCCTGAACTCGGCATCGCTGGAGTTCTACGGGGTCGGCGAGGAGCTCCCCGAAGCGCCGCGGTCGAGCGCACACGGGGCGGCCGAGACCCTTGAGTACGCCGAGATCGCCTACTTCGCCGGCGGTTGCTTCTGGGGGATCGAGGACGCGTTCGCCAAGATGCCCGGCGTGATCGACGCGGTGAGCGGCTACCAGAACGGTGAGCTGGAGAACCCGAACTACCAGCAGGTCTGCAGCGGGATGACCGGACACGCCGAGGCGGTCAAGGTGGTCTTCAATCCGACTCGGGTCAGCTACCGCCAGCTGGTGGAGCGCTTCTTCGAGATCCACAATCCGACGACGTTGAACCGCCAGGGCCCCGACTTCGGTTCCCAGTACCGCTCGGGGATCTACACCGCGAACGAGAAGCAGGCCAGCGTGGCCAAGGCCGTGATCGAGGAGCTGAACGAGAAGCGCGCCTTCGGTGATCGCTCGATCGTCACCGAGGTCGAGCCGGCCGCGACCTTCTACGAGGCGGAGGAGTACCACCAGGACTACCACGCCAAGCACGGCGGCTCCTGCCGGTTCTGATCCTCGGCCCCCGCTCAAACGCCCTTCTGGATCACTCCCTTCCCGGTGCGCCCATCCACCGAGACCACGATCGGCGCGGCGGTCCGCACGTGCTTGATGTAGTCACCCTCGGCGATCGTCTCCTGCTGGTCGAGCCAGTCCCAGTCGATCGGCACCGGTTCACTCTGACCCACGGCGAGATAGAGCATGTCGCCCGCCACCATGCTCTGGAAGAAGTGCGCGCCCTGGCTGAGTTCGGGGTTCATCTGCGGCAGGGTGGCCTCGACGAGCACCTTCGAGCCCTGGATCTGACCCCAGGTCACCGGGATGCCCAGCCACGGGTCCTGCGTCCCCCACCGGCCGAAACCGATCAGGACGTAGGGATTCCCCGCTTCCCGCAAGGCCTGGTCGAAGCGCCCGATCTCCGCGGCGATCAACACCGTGTGGATCGGATCGAGCTCCTTCGGCTTGACGAAGACGACGTCCTGGATCGTATCCAGACGCCCGTTGCCCATCGCGGCGCTCGAGGCGAGGAGGACGCTCTCCCCCTTCTGATCGGCGTCGGTCACCTCGATGCGCTCCTCGGAGACGTTCACGGGCCGCACGCGCACCATGCCCACGCGCGCGGGCAAGCCCTTCTCCGGGTCGAGGTCCAGCGCGAACTCCAGCTCCACCGGCGTGGAGAACTCCTCCTTCGAGACCTCGAGCAGGCGCTGGAGCAGGTCGTTCAGCGGGATCTCCGTCGAGGCGAGGATCGGGGCGAAGTTGACCACGCGCGATCCCTTGCCCGCCGTTCCCGGAGTCAGACGATCCGACTGCGGGTCGTAGGTGGAGGAGACGTAGCGGAGCGTGCCGTCATTCATCGCCTCGTCGAGGCCGCAGCGGGCCAGGAACTCCTCCTCCTGGGTGGGGCTGGAGATCACGGGCTTGTCCAGCCCGACCGCCCAGAAGCGAGTCTGGGAATTCTTGAGCAACCCGCGCATGTTGAGGAACGGCGGCGGTCGGTGCGGGACCGCCGGGCAGTACACCCAGGAACGTCCCCCGTCCACGATCGTCTTGCCGAGCCCCAGCGCGAGGTTGCCGACGCCATCACGAGGGCTCGCACCGTACGTCGGGTAGTAGTTGTAGGAGCTGATCGATCCCGAGATCGTCGGGTAGAAGCGCGAGCCGTGCGGGCGGCCGACGACCTCCTGGAGGATCACCGCGATGCGGTCGGTTCCGGGTTCCCGCCCCAACCGGCGGGCGCAGTCCGCCGCCTTCTCGAAGAACGCCGAGGCGTAGACTCGCTGGATCGCCTGGCAGAGGTGCTCGAAGCGATCGTCGAACTCCTCCTCGTTGTTGGGGATCATCTTGGTCGTGTACGCACCGGCCAGCGGGTGGCCGAGCTCGCTCTCCAACGTGGTGGAGGGCCTCACGGCCAGAGGAGTCTCCAGCCGCTGGCACAGGCTCACCAGATCGCGGAGGTAACGGGCCGGAATGGCCGCCTCGAGGAACGCGCCGGCGATGTCTCTATCGGAGACCCCCGAGGCTACGACCTCGCGCAACTTGTTCTCCTCGATGAACGCGTCGAACAGCTCGGTGGTCAGAACCACCAGGTTCGGAACGCCGATCTCGAAGTCGGGGAACTCCTCGGGGTCCAGCAGGGGCAGGACCCGGGTTCGCAGCCGGTCGAGGTATTCGGCCGTGCCGCCGAGCGCTCCGCTCCCGACGATGGTGAAAGGGGAATTCGGATCGAAAGAATCCGGATCAAAAGGGACCGCGTCCGCACCAGTCTTGACTGTCATATCTGCCTCCAGGCACTCGACTCGGGCGGAGATTAGCGGATTCGTGGCTCCTCACAAGGTGCAGATCGCGCTTATTCGCCACGAAATCTCCGCCGTCTCGGGGCAGCTTTCCCCTCACCCCTCCCCGAACGACCCGCGCGGCTCCAGGTCTCTCTCCGAGTGCGTAGACCGAAGCGCTATCGAGCGTAAGTCGAGGGCGCGATCTACCGCCAGGATTCCATCCAGGTGGTCCAGCTCGTGTTGCATCAGGCGGGCGAAGTCGTCGGTCAGATGAACACGACGCTCGACCCAGTCCTGGTCCCGGTAGACCAGGATCCCCCGCGTCGCGGCCTCGAGCCGCACCAGGAGATCGGGGAAGCTCATGCAGTCCTCCCAGTAGGCTTCTGGTTCACCATCCTCCGGCTCGAAGACCGGATTGAGGAAGACCCGCCGCTCACCGGCGTTCATCGCCACGATCCGCTTGTGCACGCCGATCTGTGGCGCGGCGATCGCCCGCCCCCAGCCGTGCTGAGCCTGGAACTCGAGCATCGTGTCGTGGAGATCCTCGATCACGCCCTCGAGTCCCTGGGTCTCGTCGAGCGAGACGGGACTCGAAGGCTCGTAGAGCCGCGGGTCGCCCAGCAGCAGGATCGGACGCACGGCCATCGAGTCACCCGGTGATCGACGCCAGCACCTTGCCGACGAAGGCGTCCATCTGGCTGTCGATCCAGCGCACGACGATCACGAGGTCGTTCTCCCAGTCGACGTAGACCACGTTGCTGCCCGCGCCGATGAAGGCGACGCTGGAGGCGGGGGCCGAGGGCATCCGCTGGCGTAGCTGACCGCGCCCCGCGGGCACCGCACCGTTGAGGAACCAGTTCATGTAGCCGTAGGAGAGCCTGACCTCGGTCGGCGTGCGCGCCATCCCGATCCACTTCTTCGAGACCAGCTGACGGTCGCCCCAGCGTCCCTCGCGCAGGAAGAGGTAGCCGAAGCGCGCGTGGTCGAAAGAGCTGATCCACATCCCGCCGCCCCAGTGGCCGCCGCCGCTCACCGACTGGATCCGCATCCCGTCGAGGACCGCCCAGGAGGTGTCGTAGCCGTGCCAGCGCCACGATCGGGAGGCGCCGATCGGATCCATCACGTGGCGGCGCAGGACGACCGGCAGCGGCTCGCGCCAGACCTGCAGCGCGGCCCAGGCGAGGAGGTTCACCCGGACGTCGTTGTACTCGTAGCGGCTGCCCGGCTCGTGCAGCGGCTGATCGGGCAGCTGTTCCAGGATCAGACCGGGCGTCGGCCGATCCGCCCAGTCGGGCTTGCCGAACAGCGTCCCGCGCCAGTGGCTCGTCTGGCGCAGGAGGTGATCCCAGGTGATCGCGCCGTTGTGCTCGCCCTCGAAGTGCTCGGTCGGCACCAGCTCGCGCACGGGAGCGTGCACGTCGGGGATGAGCCCGCGGTCGTACGCCAGCCCCACCACCGTCGAGAGGTAGGTCTTGGAGACGCTGAAGGTCATGTCGACGCGGCTCGGCTCCCCCCACTCGGCGACGACGTACCCGTGCCGAACGATCAGGCCGGTCATCGGCCCGCGGTCCTTCACCGGTCCGACGATCTCCCCGTGGGGCTCGTTGGCCAGCGCCGTCGAGATGTACTCGCGCAGGTCCGTCGGCGTGCTCGCCTCGTGATCGATCGCGAACAGGACCGCGGCGTCGAGCAACGCCGGGTCCATCCCGACCTCCTCGGGCGAGCGCGTGGCCCATTCTCCGGCGGGTGGGAAGTAGCTCTCCCCTTGCTGGGCGGAGGTGGGAGGGAGAAAACAGCCGAACAGCAGGCCGGCGAGGAGCACGGATCGGTGGGTTCTCATGGTCGTCAGGGTACAGCCGGGGGGCATCGGTCGCGAACCGGGCCCCGATCAGGACTCCACCACGCCGCGCACCTTGTCCCGGAGCGCCGCGGTGCGGAACGGCTTCTGCAGGAAGCCGGCGAGGCCCTTGCCGGTGAAGCGAGTCGTCGCGTCCTGCTCGTTGTAGCCGCTCATCAAGAGCACGGGGATCGACGGATCGAGACGCCGCAGCTCGCGGAAGGTCTCCTCGCCACTCATCCTCGGCATGGTCATGTCGAGCAGGATCAGGACCAGCTCCTCGCGGTGGCTCTCGAATTCGCGTACGGCATCGATTCCATCCGCGGCCTCGGCCACCGAGAAGCCCATGGGCTCCAGCATCTGCCGGGTCACCCGACGCACCGTCGGGTCGTCGTCGGCCACGAGGACCAGACCCGAACTCTTCCACTTCTCGGTGGTGGACGGCTTCGCCCTGCGAATCACCCGTCGGGTCGAAGCGGGGAAGCAGACCTTGAACGTCGAACCCCGGCCAGGCTCGCTGTAGACCTTGATCGTTCCCCGGTGTCCGCGCACGATTCCCAGGGTCGCGGCGAGGCCGAGTCCGCGGCCGGTGAACTTGGTGGTGAAGAAGGGGTCGAAGAGCTTCGAGGTCACCTCCTCCTCCACTCCGCAGCCGGTATCCGAGACCTCCAAGAACACGTACCGGCCCGCCGGCAGGTCGTCGTTGAACGACACGCCGGCGAGGTACTTCGCGTCGCACTCCACGACTCCGGTCGAGATCGAGATGACCCCGTTGGCGTCTCCGATCGCCTCGGAGGCGTTGACCACCAGGTTGAGAACGACCTGCCGCAGCTGGGTGGCGTCGAGCTCCGCCGTGGGGAGGCCCTTCGCCAGGTCGTAGCGCACGGTCACGTTCTTGGCGACCGACACACGCAAGAGCTGGTGCATCTGCTCGACTACCGAGGACAGGTCGAGGGGTTCGACTTCGAAGCGCCCCTTGCCCGAATAGGCGAGGAGCTGCCGGCACAGCTCCGTCGCGGTATGAGCAGTCGCCTGCACCATCTCCAGGTCGGTGTGCGCCTCGTGATCCGGCCCGAGCTTGCGCAAGGCGATGTCGGCACCGCCGAGCATCCCGCACAGGAGGTTGTTGAAGTCGTGAGCGATGCCCCCGGCGAGCACCCCCAGACTCTCCAGCTTCTGGGCGTGCTGAACTTGCGCTTCGAGGCGCTGCCGCTGCCGGTAGTGCTCCTTCCGCTCGGTGATGTCCAGGAATACCACCACGCCGGCCACGACCCCCCCCTCCTCGTCGTACACCGGCCCCGCGTTGGCGAGCACGCACCGCTCACTGCCGTCCTCCCGGCGAATGATGGCTTCCTCGTTCCGCACCTGCTCGCCCTGGAGCACGGCTCGCGACAGGGGCAACTCGTCGGGCTCGTAGGGAGTCCCGTCGGCGCGGAACACCTGCCAGTTGCCGGGGTGGTCTCCGGCGGTGATCTCGGTCAGCGAGCGGGGAGTGGTGCCACGGATGCCGAGCGCTGCGGAGTTGGCGAGGCGAATGCGCACGTCGGGGGCATCGGCGATCAGAACCCCGGCAGGGGTCTGCTCGATCGCCGCCCGCAGGAGCGCCTGGGCGCTGCGCGCGTCGGCCTCGGCGCGCTTGATGTCGGTGATGTCGAGGAACATCACCGACATCCGGCGCGGTCCGGTCTGGAAGGCGTGAACCTCGTAGGCTCCCTTGATGTCCGCATCCTCGTAGTCGACCTGCTCGGTTTGCCACGACACTCCTTCCAGCGCGGCGCGCCGATAGGCGGGCGGGATCTCGGTGTCGGCCAGGTTCGGGAAGGCCTGCTCGATCGTCTGTCCGATGAACTTCGAGCAGTCGAGCCCGAGGATCCGGTCGGCGGCGGGGTTCGCGCCGCTGAAGATCAGGTTCTCGTCGTCGTCGACCGTGTAGGTGAAGATCCCCATCGGCGACGCCTGCACGAAGCTCCAGGCTCGCTCGTCGGACTCGTGCAGGGCCGCCTCGATCCGCTTCCGCTCGGTGATGTCGTCGCACACGCCCTCGATGGCGACGATTCGTCCCTCGGCGTCGAAGACTCCGGTATTGGTCTGGGCGATCCAGCGCTCCGCGCCGGAGGGGTCGATGATCTTGTACTCGTAGGTCGGATCCACCTCGCCCCGCATCAGCCGATCCCACCTGACCCCGAAGTACTCCCGGAAGTCGGGGTGCATGATCTCGCCGATCAGGAGCGGATTGGCCAGGAACCGTTCCGCCTCGTACCCGAAGACCTCGGCGGCCGCCTCGCTGAAGTACTCGTAGGTCCCGCCGGGCAGCGACAGGCGATACACGGCGACTCGCAGTCGCGCGAGCAGGCCGGAGAGCATCCCCTCGAACGCGGCGCGCCGGTGGAGAGTCTCCTCCAGCTCCGCGATCCTCCTTCGCAGCTCGTCGTTCTCCGACCCCATCGTCAGGCTCTTCCCCGAGCCAGAGAGTCAGGATAACGACTCGCGGAGATCCGCAAAAGGAAAGCCGGTCCCGCCGCGACCGCCCCCACCCAGCGAAGAGGTGGATCCATCGACCAGGAGGATCGCCCGGGGCCGGGAATCCCGCCCCGGGCATCGGGTGGAGGGCGGCCGGAGTAGAGCCGCCCCCGTGGGCCCCCGGGCTCAGCCGGAGTGCAGCGCCAGGAGCGCGGGGTTCTCCAGCAGCTCCTTCACCTCGACCAGGAAGCGCGCGCCCGAAGCGCCGTCCGCCAGGCGGTGATCGACGCTGATCGAGAGGTTCATGTAGTGGCGCACCTCGATGCGGTCGCCCTCGGGGGTCTCGACGACGCCGGGGCGCTTGACGATCCGGTGCACGCCGAGGATGGCGACCTCGGGGAAGTTGATGATCGGTGTGGCCAGGATGCCGCCGATGTTCCCCGCGTTGGTGATCGAGAAGGTCCCACCCTTCAGATCGGCCGCGATGACCTTCCCGGCGCGCGTGCGCTCGGCCAGCTCGCCCAGCTCGGCGGCGAGCTGCATCGGGCTCTTGCGCTGGACGTCGGGGATCACCGGGACGATCAGGCCGCCCTCGGTATCCATGGCGATGCCGAGGTTCACGTGCTCGAAGGTCACGACTTCCTGCGCGACCTCGTCGAGCTGGCTGTTCAGCTCGGGGTAGCGCGCCAGCGCGATCGCGGTCGCCTTCATGATGAAGGGCATGTAGGTGACCTTGACTCCCTCGCGGGCGCCGATCGCCTTGGCCTTCGCGCGCAGCGCTACCAGCTCGGTGACGTCGAGCTCCTCGACCACGGTGAAGTGCGTCGCGGTGTACTTCGAGCGCGACATCGCCTCGGCGATCTTCCTCCGCAGGCCGCGGAAGGGCGTGCGCGTCTGCCCTTCACCGGACGGGATCGAGACCGGAGTTGCCCCGACGAGCGGGGAAACGGCCGTGGCGGCGGGGCTCGCTCCGCCGCTCTCGGCGAACTTCTCGACGTCGACACGGCGGATGACGCCGTTGCGACCGGTCCCGGTCACCCGGGAGAGCTCGATCCCCAGCTCCCGGGCCTTGGCGCGGGCGCTGGGCACCGCGATCACCTTGCCGCCGTTCCGGGCCGGAGCTGCGGGCGCGGGGGCGGGGGCCGCCTCGGTGGCGGGCGCTGCTTCCTGAGCGGCGGCCGGGGCGGGCTCGGTGGTCGCGGAGACCTCGCCGTCGCCATCGATGACGAAGATCACGTCCCCCACCTTGACGGTTTGTCCTTCCGTGGCGCGGATCTCGGTGATCTTCCCCGAGCGCGGCGCGGGGATGTCCACCACCGCCTTGTCGGTCATCACCTCGACTACCGTCTGCAGCTCATCCACCTGATCGCCGACGGAAACGCTCCATCCGACGATCTCCGCCTCGGCGATTCCCTCGCCGATATCGGGCAACTTGAAAGCTAGTGTCATGGTGTCCTCAGAATCGGGCGACGAATTCCACGGCGTCGAGGATGCGGCGCTCGTCGGGCATGTAGTGGTATTCGAGAGTGTACGGGAACGGCGTGTCGAAGCCGGTGACGCGCTTGATCGGAGCCTCCATGTACTCGATCGCGTGCTCGGCGATCAATGCGCTGAGCTCTCCACCGAGGCCGCAGAAGCGCGGCGCCTCGTGAACGATGACCACTCGACCCGTGCGCCTGGCCGCGTCGAGCACCGCTTCCTCGTCGAGGGGCAGCAGGGTGCGCAGGTCGATGACGTTGCACTCGATCCCCGCATCCTCGGCCGCGGTGTCGGCCGCGCGAACACATAGCGGGACCATCGCCCCGTAGCAGAAGATCGTCACGTCGCCACCGTCGCGGGCGCTGCGGGTGGTCGAGAGGGGAACGGTGTAGCTCTCCTCGGGAACCTCGCCCTTGACCGAGCGGTAGAGCGCCTTCGGCTCCATGAAGAGCACCGGGTCGGGATCGCGGATCGAGGCGATCAGGAGTCCCTTGGCGTCGTAGGGGGTCGAGGGAATGACCACCTTCAGTCCGGGCGTGTGGCAGAAGTAGGCCTCCGCCGACTGGCTGTGGTAGAGCCCGCCGCGGATCCCGCCGCCGTAGGGCGTGCGGATCACCATCGGCGCGGTGTACTGCCCACCGGAGCGGTAGCGCATCTTGGCCGCTTCGCTGACCACCTGGTCGAACGCCGGGTAGATGAAGTCCTGGAACTGGATCTCGGCGACGGGCTTGAGGCCGTTCATGGCCATGCCCACGGCGGTGCCGACTATACCGTCCTCGGAGAGGGGCGTGTCGAAGCAACGATTGGCGCCGAACGTGTCTCGGAGCCCCTCGGTGGCCAGGAAGACCCCGCCCTTGCGGCCGACGTCCTCGCCCAGCACCAGCACCGAAGGATCGGCCTGCATCTCCGAGCGGAGCCCCTCGTTCACGGCTTGCAGTAGCGTGATGTTCGCCATCTCTTGGTCTCCTGCGCTCTAGAGGGGGAATTCGCCGGTGCCGGCCGCGGCGTCGCCGCGGCGCTTGGCCAGCTCGAAAGTCTGCCGCCCCTGCTCGCGCAGGTGCGCCGGGATCTCCGCGTAGACCTCGCTGAAGACCGTCTCCAGGGCGGGCGGAGGAGTGTTCTCGACGATCCGCGCCGCCGCGACCACCTCCTGGGTCGCCTCCTCGCGCATCGTCGCGGCCAGCTCCTCGCTCCAGAGACCGGATGCGGTGAGATAGCGCTCGAAGATCGCGATCGGGTCGCGCTCGCGCGCCGCGGCCAGCTCGTCCTCGGGCACGTACTTGCTCGGGTCGTCGGAGGTGGAGTGCCCGCCGAGGCGGTAGGTTTTCGCTTCGACCAGCGTGGGGCCGCCGCCGCCGCGCGCGCGAGTCACCGCCTCGCCGACCGCTTGGCGCACGGCGAGCAGGTCGTTGCCGTCGACGATCACGCCGGGCATCCCGTAGGCGATCGCCTTGGCCGCGTAGCTTTCCGACGCGGTCTGCTCGTGGGAGGGGCAGGAGATCGCCCAGCCATTGTTCTGGCAGAGGAAGACGACCGGCGCCTCGAGCACGCCGGCGAAGTTGAGCCCCGAGTGGAATCCCGAGCTGGAGGTCCCGCCATCGCCGAAGCTGACCAGCGCCACGGTGTCCTCGCCGCGGTACCTGGCGGCGTAGGCGGCACCGACCGCATGGGGCAGGTGCGTGCCGATCGGGGAGGAGATGGTGACGAAGCGGATCGGCTCGAGGAAGGAGAAGTGCGCGGGCATCTGCCGGCCGCGGTTGCTGTCCTCGGCCGTCCCGGCCATGTTGTGCAGCATGTCGACGGGCTTGATCCCGTGGTACAGGGCCATCCCGAAGTCGCGGTAGCTGGGGAACATCCAGTCGGACTTGCGCAGCGTGCTGGCCGCTCCCACCTGGCACGCCTCGATCCCCTCGTTGGGGACCGAGAAGCCGATCCGGCCGGAGCGCTGCAGCTTCATGCACGTCGCGTCGAAGGCGCGCACGCGCAGCATCGTCCGGTAGCAGTGCAGGAGCTCCTCGTCGGTGAGCCCGGAGTCGTGTGCTCCGATGCTCCCGTCCGCCGCGATGATGGAGAGCGGCTCGCCATTCATCAGAGTTGGGGTCAGGGGTTCAATGGTCATCTTCGAGTTCGGATCGGGTTGCCGGCGGGCTCCCGCCGGCGTCGGCGGCGGAAGTTGGCGGTTCTTCGTTCTGGGTCGCCTGGGCGGCATCGCAGTCCGCGAGCAGCTCGGCGAGGGTCACTCGCTCGAACAGCTCGCGCACGGCGATCGCCAGCGAACGCAAGGGGGCGACGACGTCGCAGGATCCGCGCAGGCGGCATCGATCCATCTGCTCGGAGGCACCGGATGCGCAGTCGACGAGTTGGATCGGACCCTCGAGCGCCTGCACGACCGACGCCACCGAGATCTGCTCCGCGTCGCGCGCAAGACTGTACCCGCCCTTCGTCCCTCGATGCGAGACGAGGATCTCTTCGCGGGCGAGGTACTTCAGGACCTTGCCGACCATCGGCAGCGGCAGACCGGTCTCGCGAGCCAGGTCCCGGGCGTTGTGCACGCGCGAGGCCGGCCCCCGGGCGCAGCAAGCCAGGAGCAGGATGCCGTAGTCGACCTGTTTCGAGATCCGGAGCATGGGTTGGACGGGAAGGGGAGGCGGAGGGCGAGTGCCCACCTCTACGAGTCCGCCGGCAAATATAGGACTGTTTTAGTACTATATCGACGGCGGCGCGGCAAGACCCGAGCGATCCCCCCAAGTGCCTGCTGGAACCGGGTTTCGGGCCTTCCCACCCCCCCTGGCGGGGGTCTGGAGCCCGCTCAGGGGCCGATTCTCACGGTCCCTCCGACTTGACAGGGCCAAAGTGGCAGCTTACGTAAGAGTATGAATATCGATATCGCCGTCCTCCGGCGCTGTCGACCGTCGTATCCCTCGCCGACCCCCGGCCAGCCCCAGTGAGCATGGAAAACGAAACCCTGACCGTCGATTGCGTCCGCGAGATCGTCAGTGAAGCGTTCCCGGACGGAGAGGTGATCGTCACCGATCTGACCGGCACCTCCGATCACTTCGGCGTCGAGGTGATCTCGACCCGCTTCGCCGGCCTCAGCCTGATCGACCAGCACAAGCTGGTGCACCAGGCGGTCGGAGAGCACCTGACCAACGCGATCCACGCCCTCGAAATCAAGACCCGAACCCCCTGACTCGCCAGCCATGTGGAACAAGGACAGAATCGCCGAGATCGTCGGCGTCGCCAAGCTCGTCATCTTCGCCAAGGGCACCCGCCAGGCGCCCCAGTGCGGATTCTCCGCGCGCGCCTTCACCATCCTCGATCAGCTCGGTAAGCCCTACGAGGTGGTCGACATCTTCGAGCACCCCGACATCCGCCCCGCGCTGGTCGAGCACAGCTCCTGGCCGACCACGCCTCAGGTCTTCCTGAACGGCGAGCTGCTCGGCGGCAGCGACATCATCTTCGAGATGTTCCAGAATGGCGAGCTGCAGAAGAAGGCCGACGAGACCTTCGCAGCCTGACCGAGAGTCCCCCGCAACCACCGCCCCCCCACCGTCCGATGCCCAAGCCCGAACGCCACGTCTTCGTCTGCGTCCAGAACCGTCCCCCCGGCCACCCCCGCGGCAGCTGCTCCGATCGCTCCAAGGGCGAGCTCCTCAACGAGTTCGCCGGTCACTTCGAGCAGAAGGGCCTCTTCGGCCGCGTGGGTCTCACCAGCACCGGTTGCCTCGGCCCCTGCGACATGGGCCCCAACGTCCTCGTCTACCCCGAGGGAGTGATGTACTGCGGGGTGAAGACCGAGGACGTCGCGACGATCGTCGAGGAACACCTCGTCGGCGGCAAGCCGGTCGAGCGGCTGCTCGCCGACCCGGCGGTCTGGGGCTAGACCCCCAAACCGCCTCGCTCTCAGACACCTGGGGCGGCGACCGGGCTCGGTCCGGTCACCGCCCCAGGTGTGTGTGGGTGAGGCTGGTTCGGTATCGCTACTCCTCCGACAGGAAGGGCTCGATCTCGCAGGTGACCGACTTCGTGGCGAAGGGCCCCACCTGGTAGTTGCAGACGATGGTGTACTTCTCGTTCACTTCCGGGCCATCCCATGTGGCCGAGCAGGTGAAACCTCAGCCGTAGCGGAAGGCGCCGCCCGCGACTCGCTGCCCGTCGCGGTCGACGATGGTGAAGGTCGGTTCCTTCGGTCTCCGGCGGTCCTCCTCGAGCTCGATCTCCGTCGCGCTGCCGTCGAGGTGCAGGATCTCGGTGACTCGCTCGTTGCCCGACCCGCTGATGAAGAAGCTGATCCGGACGTCCTCGAGCTCCTTCTCCTCGGCGAACGCCTCGTAGGCGCGCGGGGAGATCCCGGCCCGGGGTTCGAACGGCGGTCCGAGTCGCACGTCGGTGATCACACCACCGACGGCCTGGATCGCGTTCGTCTCCGGCGTGGCCGTCCCTTCCACGTACCAGCCATCTCCCTGTTCGTCCTCGTCGTAGATCTGGTACCAGATCGGGCGGAACTCGCCCGTCGGGATGACCATGATCTCGCCGGGCCGGTAGGCGACCAGCTGACCGTTGCCGGCCGCGACCGAGAGATGCAGCCGCTCCAGCTTCGCGGGCAGGCGCAGGCGCGTCACCCGTCGCACGTAGGGACTCAGGATCAGCTTCCGCTCGGGGAAGTCGACCCGCACGTTCCACAGCCGGCCGGCGATCAGGAGCAGGTCACCGAGCGAGCAGCCGTCGCGCCGCTCACCGCCGTCCTCGCCTCCGATCCAGAACGTGTCGCCGATCGGGTGCAACGCCTGATCGGGCTCGAGCTCGCTCTCGTCGCCCAGCTCGGCGACATCGTGGAAGTAGCCGTCGAGCTCTCCGTCTCCCAGCACGACGCGATACGTCTCGCCGGCCATCTCGAACCGACCCGAGTACGCGCAGCGGCTCCTCGCCATGATCCGGATCGAATCGAGCGCCTCCAGCTCGAGGTCGGGCCCGGAGGAGGTGTCGATGCTGCCGTAGGCGAAGAAGGTCAGGCAGTAGGGGAACCGCTCGTCCCCCACCGGCACCTCCAGGTCGACCGGGTCCGTGGCGAAGAAGAACGACGCCCGGGAATCGCTGGAGAGGATCACCTCGTCGTCGGTCAGATCCCGGTTGGCGTTGACGTCGCAGAAGAGCCGGTCGTAGAAGGGGGCCTTCTCCTTCTCCATGTCGAGGATGCAGAGTATCTCCGCGTCGCCGAGGGTGAGCCGCCCGTAGAGAGGCCGTTCGGTGGAGAGCTCCGGCAACACCCAGTCTCCTGCCGGTGGCTCGAACGAGCACTCCAGGAACGTGTACCCGGATAGCTCGGGCAGCTCCTCGGCGTGCATTCCTTCAACGAACGACCCGTACTCGAGCGGCACCACGATGTCCGCCGGCGGAGCGACCTCCACGGCGGGCGAGCCGGCCAGCGTGGCCAGCGCGAGTTTCGTTCCCAGCATCTTCTCACGCTCCTGCTTCGCGGGAATCCGGAGAGCTCACGGTCGACGGCAAGGATAAGGGCGATCCTCCGGAAGGTGACCGGCTTTTCGGAATCCGGGGTCGGCAATACCCTGGCGAGCCCGCGATGAAGATCTCGGTTCCAAACCTCGACCACCGGATACCCGACCCCCACCTCCGGAGACCTCCCGGACTGCGAATTCCGAGTGCGAGGGAACCTGCCCGCGACCCGTACATCCAACAGAACGAGAGAGAGTGGCGCCGAATCTCCCCCGCCCCGCCCCCTGACCAAGGAAAGACATGACGCTTGCCCGTCTCGTGCCCCTGGCCCTGCTCGGCTGCTCCGGCCTGGCCCTCGCGACTCCACAGGAGGAGGCGAAGCTCGTCTCCAGCGACGCCGCGAACGGTGACTACCTGGGTCACTCGGTCGGGGTCTCCGGCGAGACGGTCATCGTCGGCGCCACCGGTGACGACGATTACGGCATCTTCACCGGTTCCGCCTACGTCTTCACCGGGAGAGGCGTCAGCTGGTCGCAGCAGGCCAAGCTGCTCGCCAGCGACGGAGCCCTGAGCCAGCGTTTCGGCTGGTCCGCGGATGTCGACGGCGATACGGCGGTCGTCGGCGCGATCTTCGGCAATGGCCTCGCGGCGGTCAGCGGCAGCGCCTACGTCTTCGTGCGCGCCGGCGGAGTGTGGACGGAGCAGCAGAAGCTGGTTTCGAGCGACGGCGCGAGTTCGGACTGGTACTCGCGGTCGATCGAAATCAGCGGCGATACGATCGCCATCGGCGCTGCCCAGGACGACGACAACGGGGCGGAGTCGGGCTCGGTCTACATCTACGACCGTTCCGGGACGGTCTGGACCGAGAGCGCCAAGCTCGTGCCGGCCGACGGTGCGGCGAACGACACCTTCGGCGAGGCACTCTCCATCCGCGGCGACCTGCTCGTCGTCGGCTCGCCGCAGGATGACGACGGCGGCGCGAGCGCGTCGGGTTCCGCCTACGTGTTCCGGCGCAGCGCCGGCACCTGGAGCCAGGTCGCCAAGCTGACCGCGAACGACGCGACCTACGGCGCCTGGCTGGGCAAGACGGTCCACACCGACGGCCAGAAGGTGATCGCCGGCGCGTACCACGGGGACGATCTCGGCACGAACGACTGCGGCGCCGCCTACGTCTTTTCGGACGACGGCGGCGGCTGGATCCAGGAGGCGAAGCTCGTCGCGTCCGACAAGACGGGCGGCGATCAGTTCGGCTGGTCGGTGAACATCGAGGGCGACGAGGTCCTGGTCGGCGCGGTCGAACGCGCCTCGGCGACCGGCGCGGTCTACCGGTTCTTGAACGGTCCGGGCGGCTGGAGCGAGGACGCCATCGTGCTCGCGAGCGACGCCTCGACCGGTGACCACTACGGCTGGGCCCTCGCTCGCGACGGCGAGGTCGCGGCCGTCGGCGCAACCGCGGCGGCGAGTTCGGGGGGAAACTCCGGCGCCGCGTACGTCTTGCGCTACGCGTCGCCCTTCGCGGCCTACTGTTTCGGCGACCCCGGCAGCGGCACGCCGTGCCCCTGCGCCAACGACAACGACGGCAGCGTTCCCGGCTCCGGATGCGCCAACGGCGTCTTCGCCTCGGGCGCCCAGCTCTCCGGCAGCGGAGTGCCCAGCCTGTCTGCCGACACCCTGGTCCTTCACGCCTCGGGGCTGGAGCCCTCCAACAGCGGCCTCTACTTCCAGGCGAACAACGACCTCTCTCCCGGCATCGTCTGGGGAGATGGATTGCAGTGCGCCGGCGGCCAGCTGAAGCGCCTCGGCGTCCGCTTCTCCGACGCCTCCGGCTACTCCGATACGTCCGGCTACCCGACCTCGATCTCGGTCCGGGCGGGGAACCTCAACGCCGGCGACACCAAGTACTACCAGTGCTGGTATCGCAACCCGAACGCCTCCCCGTGCTTCACCGACTACAACGCCACGAACGGTCTCGCCGTGACCTGGAGCCCGTGATAGAAACTCAGATCTTCCACCCCTCGCGGTACTCCTCCCGGATCAGCGCCTGCGCCCTGGCCGAAGAGGCCTCGAGCTTCGCCGCGTTCCAGTCGAAACCCTTGCCGCCGCGGTAGGCGACGTTGCCCAAGAGGACCGTCTCGGTCAGCGGCCCGCTGTAGTCGAAGTGGCAGGTCGCCGCGGCGCCGCCCTTGCACGCGTCGATCCACTCGCGGTAGAAGCCCGGCGAGTCGGGGATCGAGCGCGGCGGCGCCTCGAGGTCCGCGAAGTCGCTCTCCGGCAACAGCTTGCGCTTGCTGAAGCCGCTGTAGAGCATCCCCTTCGTGCCGACGAACAGCACGCCGGGACTCCCGTGGTCCAGCCCGTGCTCGCGAACGATCGGCAGCCCCTCCTTCGAGTGCGACCAGTGGAGCGTCACCGCCGGGTGATCGCCGCGCGCGGGAAACTCGAAGTGCGTGTCCATGCCCTTCGACGTGCGCGCCGGATCGACCTCGGGGCCGCTCGCCCACACCCGCTTCGGTGACCCGAACCCCAGCGCCCAGAAGGGAATGTCGAGCACGTGACAACCCCAGTTCCCCGTCTCGCCGGTGCCCCAGTCCCACCAGAAGCGCCAGTGGTACGGGCAGTAGTCCGGGCTGTACCTCCTCGACGCGGTCGGCCCCAGCCAGAGGTCCCAGTCGAGGTGCGCGGGAACCTCCGGGAACGCCGTGGGCCGGGCGGGCATCCCCCGGTCGCCGCTGATCCAGGCGTAGCACTCGGTCACCTCGCCGATCGTCCCGGCCTGAATCAGCTCGACGGTGCGGTGGACGTTGCCGATGGTGTGTCGCTGGACCCCGAGCTGCGTGGCGAGCCCCTTTTCGCGCGCCAGCTCGGTCAGGGTGCGCACCTCCCACACGTTGTGCGCCATCGGCTTCTCGCAGTAGAGGTGCTTGCCCAGCTGCAACCCCGCGTACGCCGGATGGAAGTGCGTGTGGTCCGGCGTGTTGACGATGACCGCATCAATGCTCGCGTGCAGCTCGTCGAACATCCGCCGGTAGTCGGTGTAGCGCTTCGCTCTCGGGTACTTGTCGAAGGCGTTGCCCGCGTGCGCCTGGTCGACGTCGCAGAGCGCGACGATCTCCTCGGTCTTGCCCACGCCATCGAGATTCGCCCGTCCGCGCCCCCCCACGCCGATCACGGCCACGCCGAGCTTCTCGTTCGGCGACCTCGAGGGCGCGCCGCGCGCGGCACTGCCGAGGAGCAGGCCGGCCCCGGCCAGGGCGGTGGTCTCGAGGAGCTCGCGGCGGTTGGGCTTGCGGTTCATGGGGGTCTCCGGAGGTTCGGAGTTCTCGGCGCGCACGAATTGTACCGGTCAGGTACCGAGCCGGTGAGCACGTTCGTCATCGGGTATGATCCCCGCCGATCCGAGCGCGATTCCCACCTACCGCTCGAGGATCTCGTGCCATCCGATCCCCCCAGCTCAGGCCCCGAAGGAGGTGCCCGTGTCGATCATTTCGCGTGTCCAGGTCAAGGTGCTGTTCTCGTCGCTCTTCGTTCTCCTGAGCCTGCTGGCGGCGCCGGCGGTGGGCCAGGAGCAGCGGTTGACCGTCGAGCGGGCGATCGATCTGAAGTCGGTCCGCTCCCCCGCGATCGGGCCCGACGGCCGGTGGGCGGCGTACGAGCTCTCCCTGCCGCGCGGAGCCGATGAAGAGCCCGGCGGATCGCACACCGAGATCTGGGTGCTGGAGCTCGACACCGACGGCGCCGAGCCGCGTCGCTTCACGCCGCGCGGCGTCGACTCGCGCTCCCCGGCGTGGGCGCCGGACGGGAAGTCGCTGGCCTTCCTCTCACAGCGCGCCGAGGTACACGAGCACACGCAGCTCTTCCTCGCCCCGATCGACGGCGGCGAGGCGAGCGCGTTGACGAAGCACGAGAGCTCGATCGGCTCCTTCGAGTTCTCTCCCGACGGCGGACGGATCGCCTTCCGCGCGCGCGACGCCAAGAGCGCGGAGCGGAAGGAGGCCGAGAAGCTCGGGCACGACTGGATCGTGGTCGACGAGGTACACGAGATCGATCGCCTCTGGATCCTCGACCTCGAGAGCGGCGAGACCACCCCGGCGCACGAGGGGCCGTTCATCAACGCCGGCTCGTTCGTGTGGACGCCGGCCGGCGACGCGCTGATCCTCCACGGCAGCCACTCGCCCGCGGTGGACGTCACAATGATGTACTCGCGCCTCTACCGCGTGCCGCTCGGGGGCGGCACGCCGTGGATCCTCTTCGAGACGGAGGGCAAGCTCGGTGACCTCGAGGTCTCACCCGATGGCCGGCAGCTGGCCTTCCTCGGCGCGACCGACATCCACGACCCGCTCGCCCAGACGGTCTTCGTCGGGCCGGTCGGCGGCGGCAACGCGCGCCGGGTGAGCGAGGACCAGCCCTTCGGCGAGTGGTCGCTCGGTGCGTCGGTCTCGGAGCTCACCTGGATCGACGACGACAGCCTGCTGGTGGGCGCAACGCGGGGCACGCAGATGGTCGTGAGCCGGGTCGGTGTGACCGATGGTTCGCGTCAGGAGCTCGCGGTCGGCGGCTCCATCCGCTCCCTCGACCTCGACCGCGCGTCCGGTCGCTACCTCGCGACGGCGGACTCATCGCGCCACCCCGCGGAGATCGCCGTCGGTTCCATCGACGGCGGTGGGCTGAAGACGCTGACGAACGTCAACCCGGAGCTGGCCGAGCTCGAACTCGCGGAACCGGTGACCCTCGAGTGGGCCGCGCCGGACGGCGAGCGGATCGAGGGAGTCCTCCACCTGCCCGTCGGCGCCGCGCCGGGGGCGAAGCACCCGCTGGTCGTCAACCCGCACGGCGGTCCCGAGGGCGCGGACCGCCTGGGCTGGGACTGGATCGCGCAGCTCTTCGCGGCTCGCGGCTACGTCGTCCTCCAGCCGAACTACCGCGGCAGCTCCGGCCGCGGCGTCGCCTGGTCGAAGGCGGACCACCACGACCTCGGCGGGAAGGAGTTCGACGACCTGCTCGCCGGCATCGACTCCCTGGTCGGCAGCGGCCTGGTCGATCCCGAGCGCGTCGGCATCGGCGGCTGGTCCTACGGCGGCTACTTCTCCGCGCTGGGCGCGACGCACCACAGCGAGCGCTTCAAGTGCGCGATGATGGGCGCCGGCATCAGCAACTGGATCTCCTTCCAGGGCACGACCGACATCCCGCACGAGAACTACCTCGTGCACTGGGAGCGCTGGCTGCCGGGAAACGACGGGCTCCTGTGGGAGCGCTCGCCGCTGTCGGCGATCGAGAAGGCGAACACCCCGACCTTGATCCTGCACGGCGCGGGCGACAAGCGCGTCCCGCCTTCGCAGGCAACGGAGATGTACCGCGCGCTGAAGGACAAGGGCATCGAGACCGAGCTGGTGCTCTACCCGCGAGCCGGGCATGGAGTGCGCGAGCGGGCGCACCGGATCGATCTGTTCACGCGGGAGCTGGAGTGGTTCGATCGGTTCTTGAAGTGACGCGGAGGCGGTGAGTCAGGCTCCCCGCCCGGGAAAGACGACCCACTCGAAGGGCCAGGCGTCCCCCATCCACTCCCGAACCGTCTGTTCGAGGATCGGATCCAGCCCCGCGTCGTGAGCGCTCTGACGGACCCAGAGGAACACGGCGACGTCCGGACCGCCGATGCCGCGGTGGAGGTAGACGCAGCCGAGAACCTCGCTCTCGTCGAGGGAGACGACGGTGTAGGTGAAGCTCGTACGTTCCGCGAATCTGGTCTCTTTCTCGGCCAGGTCGCGGCGATTCTCCTCGAGCGTGAAGTCGGCATCCGGCCAGTCGGTCAGAAGGGCGGCGTGGATCAGCTCGCGGCTCTCCATCACCGCCTCGTAGTCCTTCTCGGCATCCGAAGCGAGCAGGGGGCGGATCCGGAACCGCTCCGTCGTCAGCTCGAGGGGCACCTCGAAGTCCTCCGGCACCAGAGGCTCATCGGACCTCCCGCAAGCGGGGAGGAGCAGCGCCACGAGCGCGAGCGAGAGTCGTGCCGCGAGCCTCCAGGGCGGAGCGGCGCGGCGATCGAGCGAGCTGGAGGAGTGAATGCTCATGAATGGACCTCGGGGATGGCGGGACGGCGGTCGGTACGGTTGCCCGTACCGGGGGCCCGATCCCAGGTTACGAGTGCAGAGCCAGGACGATTGTCTCCGGGCATCATACGTCCCCCGCAACCGATCGGGATTACGTCCGGCGCCTTCAATCCTCGAGCGACTCGAGGAGTGACCGCAACTCCTCGACATCGGGACAGACCTCGATCGGCTCCGAGAAACCTCGCTCGCCGACCTCGATCATCTGCGGGTATCCTTCCTCGTGCGGCACACCGCTGGACCAATCCTGGTCCGCTCGCTCGATCCTCCAGCGAAGGGTCCACGTCCCGGCTTCACCGGCGTGGAGCAGCGCCTCGCCCCGATCGTCGAACGGGGCGCGATCGCCCGCCTGGCTATCCCTCCAGAGATCGACTCGGTCACCATCAGTGGAGTAGACGCCGGGATTCGGCTCCCGGCGAGTCTGGTTCCGCGGGGAAAGCTCGGCCCAGAGCGATAAGGGGGGCTCGGGAGGCTGAAGGCTCTCGGGCAACTTCAGTCGCACCGGCAGACCACGTTCCAGGGTCAATCGCGCGCCATCGATCACGCCGCCGATTCGAAGCGGCCGGTAGCCCGGGGCGAGGAGCTCGACGTCGATCGATAGAGTCGCCGAGAGCAATACCGCCGCGCCATCGGTGAACGCGATCCGGGTCTCCTCCCCGCCGTCCGGTGCGAACGTCGCGTACCCCAGCGGGACCGGCTCGCCCTCGGGGCCGATCACCTCGGTGTCGATTCGATGAAGCCGGTTCCTGAGATCCAGCCCGGTCAACTTCGGATCGGTGCGGTTGATCCCGCTCTCGACGGAGACGTCCTCGACCCGCACGAGCGGCGTTCGCCAGGAGGGCACCACGACTTCCAGGTCGTACGTTCCCGGCTCCAGACCGGGGAGGAAGAAGGTCCCGTCGGGATGGGGAATCACCAGGTCCCTGCCCCACGACCCGTATCGATCGGAGTCGGCGTCGTTCTCCAGGAACTCGACCCGGAGCCACGACGGTGAAACCCCTTCGCGCAAGATCAGGTCGCCTTTCAGCCCTCCTTCCCGGAGGAGGACGATCTCGATTCCGCGCATGCCGTGCTGCACAGGGATCTCCGTTCGGCGCAGATAGCCCTCCTTGGCCGCGTCGATCCGGTAGTCGCCGGCCGGCAACTCGCCGGTCAGCTCGAATCTCCCGTCGCGATCGGTCTGCGTCTGCAGTTCGTGCACCGGGGTGAACCGCGGTCCGGGAGGATCGTCCGGTTCCCTCATGCGGCGCACCCAGATCCCGGCCCAGTACAGCGGCTCGCCCTGCGCGTCGACCACGCGCCCGGACGCGATCACGCTCGGTGCGTGCAGGACCACTTCTCCGAGATCGACCGTTCTCTCCTGGGGCTGACCTCCCAGAGAGACCCGGGCCTCGAGCGTGGGGCCCTCGTACGCCTCGTCGGTGGTGAACAGCAGCTCCTTCAGTGGATCAGTGGCCCGAGGAACCCGCGCGATGGAGCGGAATCGACCGCGCCCGTCGGTCCGAAACCGATCGGAGACCTCGCGACGGTCCCTCTCCGAAGGGGGCACGAAGTACACCCGCAGATCCATGGGCCGATCGGCCACCGGCTCGCCGGTCGTATCGACGAGGGTTCCCGTGATGGTCGGGTACGGCTCGAGCAGCCGCAACCGGATCGTCGACTCGAGGCCGACGGCAGCCGGCCCGGGGTGAATCTCCTCGACCGGCCGAAAGCCGTGGGGATAGGCACTGGCCTGGAGCTCGAGCCCCGGGGCGACCGGCTCGAACACCGCCACGCCGTCTCTCGTCAGTCGATCGTGGCGCCTCGGCCGGATCCACCGCCCCAGGGCGTCCCGGTCGTCCCGGGCCACCTGCAGGTGTATCCAGTCGCCGGTGATCGGTTCCCCGCGATCATCCTCGAGGAGAACGACGACTCGCCCCCCGCGCGCGACGACGAGCTGCACGGGTCCGTCCGGCAGATCGTGGGGATCGAGGTGAATCACCGGCGGGTCGGGGTGCGGAACGGCCGGCGCGACCTCCCACCTCGCGCCGTCCTCGAGTTCGCTCTCCATCTCGTGGTCGACGTGATGCAGAGTGACCTGACCCAGTTCCCCGGAGGTGACTGCCCACCACCGGAAGACCACTTCCCGGCTGATCCGGATCGTGTTCGGCGACGCCGACGGGGATTCCGGCGATCGGCTGTCCGTCCTCGTCTACGGTCTGGATGGTCAAGGAGCGATCCGGCGCGAGCTCGATCTCCACCGTATCGCCAGGCTCCGGCGAGGCGTAGGTGACGCCGAAGAGCCCGTCCTTGCTGGCGACGAAGATCGAGTACCCTTCGGGCAGCGGGCTTCTCGCCAGTCCGTCGGTGCCGGTCGTGAGGCCCTGGGCCATCGTGGCGATCACGGTCTCGATGTCGTGGCTCTCCCCGCGACCGGCGTTCGGGCATTTATCCACGAGGACGTGCCGGGGTGCGAACCAGATCCTCGCCCCCGCCACCGGCCGCCCGCTCCCTCGCTCGACGGTGGAGAGGTGCAGGAGCTCCGAGTCGCTCGCGGCGATCACTCGCTCATCGGCCGGCGTCGCCGGCGCCGCCGCGTCTGTCTCTGGCCCGGCGATGCGTTCCCCGCCCAGGTCCGGATCGACGAGCTCCGCAGCCAACTCGCCTTCCGGCCCGACCAACGCTCCCCGCTCCCCACCTCCCAGCACCAGGTACAGCACCCCGAGCAGAACCAGCACCGCCGCCGCGAGCGCGACCGGAATCGTTTTCACTCCCATCACCAGTGCTCCCGCGCCGAGGGCGGCGCTTCCCTTTCCCGTGTTCACGAGCGGCAGGAGCGTGAACAAGCCCAGCTGACCGTTCGGGCTCCGCTCCGTCCCCACGCGCTCGCGCAGTCGCTCCAGCCCTCGCCGCAGCCTCGATTTGACCGTCTCCACCGGGAGGCTCATCCTCCGCGCGATTTCGCGCGGCGGGAGTTCCTCGAAGAAGCGCAGCAGGATCACCCGCCGGTACGGCTCGTCGAGGGCCAGCACGAGGTCGGCCACCCACCGCTCCAGCTCGACGCGATCGCGCAGCTCCCGGTCGGAGGGCAGGGCCAACGCTCTCGCGAGGCGACGCTCCCGGGACTTCCGTCGCGACTCGGCACGCCCCATCTGGCGCGCAACATTGCGGGCGACCGCGGTGAGCCAGGCGCGTATCGGTCGGTCGCCGGGGCGTCCGGAGCGCAACGCGGCCAGCCACGTCTCCTGCACGACGTCCTCGGCGGCGCTCGCCTCCTGCACCAGGGTCCGGGCCAGGGCCCGTACCCAGTCGGCGTGCTCCAGGAGGAGCGCGAGGTCGTGATCGTGGGCAGGAGTCTCCATCGTTGGTCCAGCCTCGGAGTGCCGCCGTGACGGCATCGAGTTCAGGATAACGAGAAATCCTGGTCGAGGCGGTGAGACCCTTGCCGGTGGTCATCGCCGAGTCCCACCGATCCGGGGGAAGAACCACCGGTTCCTAGCCTGGATCGGCACTCATCCGGATGAAACCGCTGGGGCAGATCAGCGCACAGATGTAGCAGCCAACGCAGCGATTGTAGTCGGTGTGCATGGGCCCTCCGGTGGACTCGGCGGGAGACTCCGAGATCGCCTCCTGGGGACAGAAGATCCGGCACCGCCGACAGTCGAGACACTGGCCGCACTCCAGGCATCGTGCGGCTTCCTCTTGTGCCTGGCCCCGATCGAGGCCGCTCGAGACCTCTTCATGGGATCCCGCTAGCTCTTCCCGGAGGGACCATTCCCGGCGCTTTCGTGTCGCCTGAGCGTAGTAGGAGATGTCCAGCTCATCCGCTCCGATCACGCTCTCGTGAACCCGCGGGCGTTGAGGTTCCCCTCGCAGAAGACGGTCGATGGAGTCCGCCGCCAGCCGTCCCTGGCCGATCGCGTCGGCGAGCAAGCCGATCTCGAAGGCGTCGCCACCACCGAACACACGCTCCTTCCCGCGCACCCTGTAGTTGCCGTCGAGCTTCAACCAGGGCGTGCCGCCAGTCAGTTCCTCCAGGCCGCTCGGATCCGTCGTTTGCCCGATCGAGATGACGATCATGTCAGCATCGAACTCGAGTTCCTCACCGACCAGCGGCTCGTAGCGCAGAAACGGGATGGGAGAGTCCCACCCCTCTTCGCCTTTCGCCTTTCTGGTCATCCGGACGCAAGCCAGACCCCGCAGCCGGCCGTCACGTTCGATGAGTCCGACGGCGCCAGCGCGGTAGTGGACGCGGACTCCTTCTCGCTCAGCGGCCTCCAGCTCGTGCGTCGAGCAGGCCATCTCGTCCCTCGGTACGGCCGAGACGACCTCGACGCCGGCTCCCAGCCGGAGGGCCAGGCGGGCCGCGTCGAGGGCTACGTCGCCGTCACCGACCACGAGCACCTTCTGGCCAATGGCGCGGGATGAGCCTTCGAGCTCGTGACACCTGAGGAAACGGATGGCATCCATGACCGCCGCGTCACCCCTGGCTTGGCCAGAACCGAATGGAAGCATTCGCCCGATCTGCGCACCGATCGCGACGAAGACGGCGTCGTACTCCGTCTCGAGCTCCTGGAGGCTGACATCGGCCCCGATGCGAACGCCGAGCCGCGTGTCCAGGCCAAGGGCCACGATGCGCTGGATCTCCGCATCGAGCACGGCGCGGTCGACGCGATAGCCCATGATCCCGTAGCGCATCATGCCTCCCAGCTCGGGGTTCGCATCGAAGAGCACGACTCCGTGCCCCCGACGTCGCAGCTGGTAAGCCGCCGACAGGCCGGCCGGGCCGCCTCCCACGACGGCGACACGTTTTCCGGTCGACGACGCCGGGGAAGGCAACGCTAGCTTCTCGGAGATGGCATGGTCTCCGACGGCCTGTTCGACCGCGTTGATGCCGACACTCTCGTCATGATGCCCGCGATTGCAGATCTGCTCGCAGGGGTGGGGGCAGACACGGCCAGTGACGGCAGGGAATGGGTTTCGTTCCACTATCCTGAGCCAGGCCGCGTTCCACCCGTCTTCGGCCTCCTCGCTTCCACTCAGCAGGGTGTTCAGGCCGCGCACGTCCTCACCTGCGGGGCAAGCCGCGGTGCAGGGAGGAACACGTGATACATGGACGGGGCAGCGGTAGCTCTGCTCTCCGAAGGCGACGACCTTCTCTCGGCCTGTCTGAGTGGAGTACGGCGGGTAGACGTACTCCAGCGCGGAGTCCAGATAGGGATTGGACCAGCTGTCCCTGGCGCTCATCGAGAATTCCCGTCGAGGAGCGCGATCATCGCGAGAAGCGGACGTGTGCCGAGTGGTTGAATGTCGTCTGGGCGTGCCGGTAGTCGTCGATCATGTCCTTGTCGAAGGTCAATTCGGCCTCCAGGAAGAACCTCTTCCAGCCTATCCGCTCGATCCACTCGCCCACGCGTTCCCACGGGCGTCCACCCTCGATGTAGGCCGAGAGGATCCTCCTCAGCACCGCGGTCACCTCCGGCCAGCGCGGCGGGTTGTTCGGTAGATCCTGGGCGACCAGGCTCATGATCGCCGGCTTCGAGCGGGCATTCGAGTTCTTGCCGCCCACCCAGATGCCCAGCTTCGAATGCTCGGGGTGGTTGATCTCCATCTCGGGGCAGGCTCCGAAGCACGCGCCGCAGCACATGCACTTCTCCTCGTCCACCGTCAGGGAGGCTTTCCCGTTCACGACGGTCGGACGGATCGCCGCGACCGGACAGCGCGCGACGGTCGAGGGCATCGAACAGGTGTTCGCAAGTCGGTCGTGATTGATGCGAGGAGGACGTGTGTGCTTGACGACGATGCCCAGATCCGCCTGACCTCCACAGTTGATCGCACAACAGGAGGTCGTCAGCCGCACCTTGTTCGGCATGCGCATCCCCTTGAAATCTTCGAAGAGACAATCCATCACCGACTTGACCATGCCCGAGGCATCCGTCGCGGGAATGTCACAGTGCAGCCACCCCTGCGTGTGAGAAACCGAGGTGATGCACGGTCCCACGCCGCCAACGGGGAAGCCGGCTTGCTCGAGAGCTGCGATCAAGGGCTCCACGTTCTCTTCGTCCGGCGTCATCAACTCCACGTTGTTGCGCATCGTGAAGCGTAGGTACCCATCTGCGTACTGGTCCGCCAGATCACATATCCTGCGCACCATGTCCACCGTGTCCTGCCGCGGAGTGCCAGCTCGGACCGTGAACAGGCGCTCGCCACTCTCGGCGACGTGCATCAGCACTCCGGGCTTCCGGATCTCGTGGTAGCTCCACTTTCCGTAGTTCCGGCGAACCACGGGGTGCAGCGCCTCCTCGTACTCATGCGGGCCGGACTCGATCGTCTTCCACGTTCTCTCAGGCGGTGTGCTCATGCTGTCCTTCCTTCCACGTCGCAGCGCCTGGGGTCGAGGTTCGTGTCGGCAATGCGGCAATTCGTGTTGCCGGTGCGATACTCGTGGAGCAACAGGTTTGCATGAGCGGCCTGGTCTAGTACTCGCTCTTGTAGTACGGGTTGTTCCGTGGCCTCCGGACCATGTCGATGGAGGCCTGAAGCCCGACTCCATCGAGGAACTGCTTCATGCCTACTCGCTCGATGGTCTCACCGATGCGTTCCAGGTTGAAGCCGTTGTCGTTCCACCAGTCGATGATCCGTTCCGAGAGATCGATGAATCGCTCGATGTCCTCCTCCGTCTCCATTTCCATGAACGGCACGATCATCGAGCCCAGCATCGTGCCCATCTTGAGGGCGCTCTTACCCCCCAACAGGAGCGTGACGCCACGCTGCTTGCCGGGAGTCAGGGCCCGCGGCATGGCATTCAGGCACTGCATGCACCTCACACAGTTCTCGTGGTCGATGGTGAAGGCGCCAGCCTCGAGCGTGATGGCCCTGGTGGGACAGAGGCTGACGACCTGATTCACCAGAGTCTCGAGCCCCTTCTCTTCGATCCATTCCCGCACGGCCTGATCGTCGACCTGGATGGCATCACGCCAGGTTCCTATCACGGCCATGTCTGAGCGCATGATCGAGTTCGTGCAGTCATTCGGGCAGCCCGAGAACTTGAACTTGAACTTGTAGTTGTACTCCGGGCGGTGCAGCTCGCCGGCGAAGTGCGTCAGGACCTTGTTGTGCACGGCGAGTGTGTCGTAGCAGGCCATCTCGCAGCGTGCCGGCCCGACGCAGGAGGAACTGGTGCGCATCGCTCCACCGGCACCTCCCAGGTCCCAACCCGCCTGGTTCAGCTCGTCGAAACACTCCTGCAGCTTGTCGCTCTCGATGCCCTGCAGCATGACGTCGCCCGTCTGACCGTGCAGGGTGATGATGCCGGAACCGTGCTTCTCCCATATGTCGCACAGCTCGCGGAGCATCGTCGTGTTGTAGTGGAAGCCCGGAGCCGGCTGCACGCGCATCGTGTGAAACTGCGCCGCTTCGGGAAACCTGTCGGCGATCAGGGAGTAGCGGGCGATGATCCCTGATCCATAACCGTGAACCGTCAGCAGACCACCCTTCCAGTAACCCATCCGGGTCTGGTAGGAGTACTCCAGCTGGTCCAGGACTCCGCGGAGCATCGGTTTACGGGTTCTCTCGGCCAGCTCCTTGAAGCCGGAGACGAAGCTTGGCCAGGGCCCGTCCTCGAGCTCGTCGAGCATGGGAGTCGGATTGAGGAATCCGTCGCGAGCGGGCCGGTGCTGGTCGTCTTCGTCCGCTTCCATGGGGCTCTGATTCGTGGTCGAGGGACTACCGATCGGCGGACCAGAGGGGAGGAACGCAGATCGAGTCATCGCCACCGATCTCATCGACGGGTGCTGCCGTCGACGTCCTGAATCGGGGGAGATGCGGATCGCGGCGCGGGCAGATCGGAGCGTCCCCTGTGACCGGCTCTTCGTCCAGCGTCCGCATCAGCGTTAGCACCTGAGCACTGGACACTTGACCTCGCGGGCCACGATGTCCGCTACGACGCCAGTGAGCAGCCTCTGCAATCGTGAGTAGTAGTGCCTGCCCATCACCAGCATATCCACGTCACCCCGACTCGCGATGTAGTCCGCGATGGCCTTGGGCGGATCGCCGCGCAGGAGCACGCTCTCGGTGTTCTCGCCGAACTCTTCGACCATCGCCTCGAGCGCGCCGAGCTTCTCGCCGATGATCTGGGCTTCCTCCTCATCCGTCGTGTTCAAGATGCTGAAGCCGGACTCCGGTGCCACGTGGAGAATCGTCAAATTCCCTTCGAGCCTCGGCCAGAGGAAGCGCATAGTCTCGAGAGCGAGTTGTGACGATTCCGAGAGATCAGTCGCGAAGACGACGTTTCTTATTTCGTGCATGTCGAGTCTCCGTTTCAGGCCTTCGTGGTTTGGGCTGCTCTTCTTCCGTGGTGGTGCTCCGATCGACGCTCAGCAATGATAATGCAGGCTCTCCACCAGGTGCGGGTCCTTCTCCGGCACCAGGGACGCTCGGGTCAGTCCGCGCAGCGTCGCCCAGAAGAAGAAAGCCACAGCTCCGACTACCGGACCGATCTCCCACAGGCCCACCTGCGGAACCTCGCCCTGCAGCCCGGGAGCGACCAGGAGGTACAAGTTCAGCGCCTGACCGACCAGCATCACCCATGCGACTCGCACCAGCACAGTCGCACTGCGCCGTGCGGCCTTGGGCATCAATATGAAGAAGGGGACTCCCCAGTTCAGAGTGACGTTGGTCCAGGTCAGGATCTTCCAGCCACCCGACATGCGCAGCACGTAGTAGGGCGTCTCCTCGGGCATGTCGGTATACCAGATCACCATGTACTGGCAATACCAGATGTACCCCCAGAAGAGCGCGAAGCCGATCGCGATCTTGCCCAGATCGTCAAGGTGGTCCCGATTGACGATCCCGCGAAGTGGACCTTGTCGCCGGAGATGAGCGATCAGGATGATCCCCACGGCGAGCCCCGAAGTCCCCACACCGGACAGCGTCACCAACCCGTAGATGGTGCTGAACCAGTGCGGCTCGATCGACTGCACCCAGTCGACGCTGGCCAGGGAGAAGGTCACGGCGAAGATCGGCAGCCAGAGCGCGGCAAACTTGAACCGCCGGCGACTCAACTCGGGGTCCCCATCGGCGTCCTGGCGGCGAGAAGCGGCAACCATGCCGTGAGCCAGCCAGATCCAGATCAGGAAGAACCCGACTAGACGGACGGAGAAGAAGCCCCAGTTCAGGTAGGCGGACTTACCCTGCAGGAGTGCGTCACTCTCGACGACCGAGCTGTGCGACCATTCGTAGAGGGAGTGAATGCCGCCGAGCAGTACGAGTCCCAGCGCCAGCCCGAAGGGCAGTGCCGTGGTCATCGCCTCCGGGACCCGCCTCATCGCCGTCGCCCAGCGTGCACTGGCCAGGGTCAAGACGGAGATGAAGAACGCTCCCGCGACCGCCAGGCCGGTGAACATGAAGAACCCCATCAGGTAGCCGCCCCAGGCGCGCTGCTGGGCCACGAAGAGGCCGACGATGAAGAGCAAGGCACCGAGACCGGCGGTGATCAGCAGTCCTCGCATCAGCCGAGGAGAGGGAGCATAGCCCTCTATCGAGAGGTTGGTCACTGGTCCTCCTCCTGGGTCCCTTCCGTTGCGTTCTGATCCGTGTCCTCGGGCTTCGCTGCCTTCTCGGCCTTCTTCGCCTCCTGCAGACCTCGCACGTGGCGAATCACCTGCCAGCGCTCCTCGACGGAGAGCTGCGCGGCGTAGGAGGCCATGTTCACCTGACCGTAAGTCAGGATGTGGATCATCTCGCCGTCGGCCATCTGCGTGGCGCGGGTGGCGTGCAGCGAAGGCGGCGCGATCATCCCGTACAGGACCGCCTGCCCACGAGCCGTGCCCCCCGCATCGTGGCAGGCGACGCAGTAGATACTGAAGAGCTCGCCTCCTCGCTTCAGAGATGCGGCATCATCGGCGGGGAGGGGATTCTGCAGCTCCTTTCCGGCGCGCAGCGCTTCCTCCGGGGTCGTTCCGTAGCGCAGGGGCATCAGGCCACGCGCGACCGTCCCCGGAACCAGGTGCTGTTGGGTCAGGCCGCCAGGCAAGCTGGCGCTGAGTGAGAATGGCTCGTTGGCCTTCGAATAGGCCATCTCGGTGAAGATCTCGCTGTTGCGCTGCTTGTGGTCCTGCTGGAGTATGCGATCCAGCACCAGCACGGCGGCCATCACGACAATGGCCACGATGACGTATCCGCGGGCTCCGTTCACGACACTCCTCCCGGATCTTCGCGCGACTCCACGGCTCCGTGGCGTTCGAACAGCTCCCTGAAATCCCCGGTGACGAAGGCAGCGTCCCGCTGCTCGAGAATCAGCGCGAGCCGATCATCGCTGGTCCGCTCCAGCCCCGGGACCGGCTTCTTGCCCGGCCAGAGGCAGCAACGGATGAGGAGGAACAGCGCGGTACTGAGGCCGGCGATCAGGACGGTCATCTCGAAGCCGACGGGTATGAAGGCCGGCAAGGAATCAAACGGCTTGCCGCCCACGTTGACCGGCCAGTCGCTAGCCGAGGACCAGTACTGGAAGCCGAGTCCGGCGCTGGCGCCGATCGCTCCACCTATCAAGGTCACCCAGGGGAGCCGCGAGCGTTTGATGCCCAGCACCTCGTCGATGCCGTGGATCGGATACGGCGTGACAACATCCGCTATCGGGATTCCACGCGCCTTGCACTCGCGTGCGGCGTCGAGGAGGTCCCGCTCGTCCTCGAAGAACCCGGTGTGCAGACTCATGCTGCGTCCTCCCGGCACTTCGTCGTGCGCGCGGGCCGTTTCAGAACCGTCTTGACCTCGAACATGGCGATCATCGGCAGGAAACGGCAGAAGATCAGGAAGAGGGTGAAGAACAATCCAAAGCCGCCGATCAGGGCACCGACTTCGATCAGGGTCGGCACGTAGCCTGACCAGCTGGAAGGCAGGAAGTCCCGGTGCAAGGAGGTGACGATGATCACGAAGCGCTCGAACCACATTCCGACATTGACCAGGAGGGCCAGGACGAAGATCGTCGGAAGGGAGTTGCGCACCCTGCGGAACCAGAACAGCTGTGGGGAGATCACATTGCAGCTGACCATGATCCAGTAGGCCCAGGCGAACGGTCCCGCCATGCGATTCAGGAAGACGAACTGCTCGTAGGGGCTGCCGGAGTACCAGGCAGTGAAGGCCTCGGTCAGGTAGGCCAGTCCGACGATGCTGCCGGTGAAAACGATCACCTTGCACATCGCCTGGATGTGTCTCATGGTGATGTAGTCCTCGAAGCGCATCACCTTGCGGGCGATCAGCATCAGGGTCAGCACCATGGCGAACCCGGAGAAGATCGCTCCGATCACGAAGTATGGAGGGAATACCGTGGTGTGCCACCCGGGGATCACGGCGGTGGCGAAGTCGGTGCTCACCACGCTGTGTACGGAGACCACCAGCGGCGTTGCCAGGGCGGCGAGCAGGACGCACGCGACCTCGTAGCGCGACCAGGTCCGAGCGGTGCCTCGCCACCCGAGACTGACCAGATTGAAGAACTTCTTGCGCAGCCCCTTCGCGCGATCACGAATGGTGGCCAGGTCGGGGATCATGCCCACGTACCAGAACACCAGCGAGATGGTGAAGTAGGTGCCGATGGCGAACACGTCCCAGAGCAGAGCCGAGCGGAAGTTCACCCAGATGGGTCCGCGGAAGTTCGGGTAGGGAAACACCCAGTAGCAGAGCCACGGACGCCCCATGTGAATCAGCGGATACAGTCCCGCGCAGATCACCGCGAAGATGGTCATCGCCTCCGCGGAACGGTTGATCGAGGTCCGCCACTTCTGCCGGAACAGCAGCAACACGGCGGAGATCAGCGTCCCTGCGTGGCCGATGCCGACCCAGAACACGAAGTTGGTGATGTCGAAGCCCCACCCGACGGTGCGGTTGAGGCCCCAGGTCCCGATTCCCGTCTTGATCTGGTAACCGACCGAGACCACGCCGATCAGAAGGGCGGTCAGGGCAGCCAGGAATCCCAGATACCACAGCCCGGTCGGCCGACCTTCGAGCGGTCGACAGACGTCGTGGGTGACATCCGCGGGAGACTTCCCGCCGGTGATCAGAGGCGTCTCTGCTTTCGCCTCAACCATGGTGTTCCTCCTGCGACGTCGTGTTCTTCACGTTGCGGATGCGCGCCAGGTAGCGCACCGAGGGCTTCACGTTGAGCTCGGCCATGACGCCGTAGGCGCGCTGTCGATCCATCAGCTTGGAGACCTCGCTCTCGGGGTCGTTCATGTCTCCGAAGACGATGGCTCTCGTGGGACAGGACTGCTGGCAAGCCACCTGGATGTCGCCGTCGGCGAGCTCCACTCCGCGGCGAACCGCCTCGGATTTGGCCTCCTGAATGCGCTGAGCACAGAAGGTGCACTTCTCCATCACCCCCCGCGATCGGATCGTCACATCGGGGTTCAGCGAGTGGTTCTGGAGCCGGTCTTCGCGTGGATAATCGAACCAGTGGAAGCGTCGAGCCTTGTAGGGACAGTTGTTGGCGCAGTAGCGGGTCCCGACGCAGCGGTTGTACACCTGCTGGTTCAGTCCCTCGTCCGAGTGCACCGTGGCCAGGACCGGGCAAACCGATTCACAGGGGGCATGGTCGCACTGCTGGCAGAACATCGGCTGGTACGCCGCTGTCACCTCACCGTCCTCACCTGCGAGATAGCGGTCGACGCGCAGCCAGTGCATTTCGCGGTGGCGCAGCACCTCGTCACGACCGACGACAGGGACGTTGTTCTCCGCCTGGCAGCTGATCGTGCAGGCAGAGCAGCCGTTGCAGACAGAGAGGTCCACCGCGATCCCCCAGTGATACCCCTTCTTCTCGTGGTCGTCCGGCCAGAGCTCTGCTTCGGGGATGTGTGGGAGGTGAATGGCGTCCGCGGGGTGGCCCCGATAGGTCTCGAGGGACGCCGTGTGCACCGCGCCGCGAACCTCATGACCGCGGGGAGCGAGGTGCTCGGGTATCTCCAGGGTGTGGTGATCCTGCGTCAAGGCCAGCTCGACGTGCCCGCCGAGCTTCTCCACCTGGACGTCGGTCACGTCACTGCGCAGGTTTCCACCGAGGAAGGCGAGGAGCGGTGCCGCATTTACCCCGATCGTCTGCCCCTTCTCGATGGTCGGCTTTCCTTCCCACCACTCCGGGGCGACGTCGGAGAAACGATCCGTGCCGATCCTCCCGTAGCCAAGCGCCACGGCGACCACGTCGTCGTGCTGTCCCCGCTGGATCAGCACGGGCAGCTCGATGCTCAGCTCTCCCGCGGTGATCCGCACGGGATCACCCAGCGTGACACCCAGCTGCTCCGCGCGCGAGACAGAGAGGCTGGCGTAGTTGTCCCAGGTGACCCTGGTCACCGGATCGGGCATCTCTTGCAGCCACGGATTGTGCGCGTGGCGACCGTCGTGCAGGCCGATCTTCGGGTAGAGCACCAGGCGCAGGCCCTCCGGGGGCTGAGCTTCGGTCTCCGCGACCGCGACGGGCACGTCGCCGAGGAAGCGAGGCTCCGCGGTCGCCTGGTCAGGGCTCTCGAGGTACCCGTCGTGCAGCAGGCGGTCGTAGAACGACTCGAAACCCGTTCCCGGGGCGAGCTCGCCGTGCAGGGCATTCAGCCAGTGGTCGCGCAACAGGTCGGCATCTTCACGCTCATCCCCCATCAAGCCGGCCAGGACCCGGCGCAGCGTTCGACCCTGCCGCAGTGAAGGTACGGCGGGCTGAGTCATGGTGTAGCGCCCACGGACCGGCTCGCCATCATCCCACGATTCCAGTGGATGAGAGGCGGGGAGGCCGTACGCGCCCAGGGCCCAGGTCTCGTCGAGGCCACTCGAGTGCACGGCCAGTGCCTTCGCCTTCGAGAGGACCAGACTCGCGCCGCCGGGAAGATCATAGGCGGGGTTCACCCCGGAGACGATCAGCAGATCGACCGTGCCGGAGTTGACCTCCTCGGCCAACCGCAGCAGGGCGCCATCGTCACCGCTGCGCTGCAAGGAGGGTCGGGCAAGCGAGAGCGTTGTGCCGTAGTTGCCCAGCAGTTCGTTGGCGTAGTTCACCAGCAACTGCGTTTCGACCTCGTTCACTCCGCAGACCACCAGCGAGCGGCCGCGAGCGTGCAGCAGCTCATCGGCCAGCTCCTCGATCGCCGCTTTCGCACCGCTGGTCTCCAGTCGTCCGGACATCCGCGGTGTCGCACCGACACCCTTCTCCAGGAGCTCGCAGAGTCCGGCGAGCGCTCCGTTCACCTCCCACGGAGCCAGCTCGGTCCGGCGATCCGCCGCGGAGCCGGTGAGCGACAGCCGGGCCTCGAACTGGTGATGCCGCGACATGTGCCCGGTCTCGGGCCGGCGTCCCGCCGCGTATTCCGCGGCGAACGACACCGGAGAGATCCAGGTACCGAGAAAGTCCGCGTCGAAGGACGCGATCACCTCGGCCTGATCGAAACGATAGCGGGGCAGGGCGCGAAGCCCGTGCGAGCGCTGGTGGCTGTCCAGAATCGCGGAGACCGAGAGCGCGTCATAAGAGACGTGATCCACGTCACCGCCCGCAGCGCTGAACTTCTCGATCATCGCCAGGGTCGAAGGCGAGTGGATACTTCCGGTCAGCAATCGGATGCGACCACCGCGCCCGCGTATGTCGGCAACCAGTTTGCCGAGATCCTCGTCGATCTCCTTCCAGCTCCTCTCGACCCCATCGTGGGTCGGCACCGTCGCGCGGAGGGAGTCGTAGAGAGAGAGTACTTCGGCCTGACCGACCGCGCACAGCCCTCCTCGAGTGAGCAGGTCGAGGTTGTTCCCTTCCAGCTTCACCGGCCGGCCGTCGCGACACTTCGCCAGCACGCCGCATCCCGCGGCGCATCCGTGACAGCTGGTCGCCAACCAGTACGCCCGGCCGGGAACCACGCCGGTCGGCGCGGTCAGGTAGGGAACTACCTGCTGGACAGGTCCCCGACTGCATCCGCTGAGGAGAGCCGAGCCGATCCCGTAGCCGGCCATTTGCAGAAAGGCCCGGCGCGAAGGGTTGGCCGCCTCTCCGGGCAGGAGGACATCTTTGGAAGCATCCTCGGCCCGGCCATTGATGTCTTGCATCGGTTCTTTCACGGCTACAGGTGGCAGGTCACGCAGTTGGTGGAAACGTGGTCTTCCAGTCGTTCACCCGGCTCGAGGACCTTCCCAGAGGGTGACGGGACGTTCGCTCGGTGGCACTCGATACACCAACCCATCGATAGTGGAGTGTCTTGCCGCATCCGCTCCATGCTCTGCACGGGGCCATGGCAGGTCTGACACGCGATGTTCCGGGCCACGTGAGGTCGGTGGTCGAAGTACACGAAGTCCGGAAGGTTGTGCACGCGCACCCACTCGATCGGCGTCGGCTCCTTGCCGGAAATCGGAGTCATCTCCGCATCCAGGGCCAGGGCGTCGTAGAGCTTCTGCAACTCCTCCGAGACTATCGGCCGCGGCTCGCGGCCCTCCGCCTCGGCAAGGTCCTTCTCCAGGAGCTTCGCGTCCCGACTGGAAGTGACGAGCGTGTGGCAGTTCATGCAGATCGAGGCCGAGGGCACTCCCGCGCAACGGCTGCTGCGTGCACCGTAGTGGCAGTACATGCAATCGAGAGCAAGGGTGCCCGCATGCACGCGGTGGGAGAAGGCGATCGGCTGCACGGGTTCGTAGCCGACGTTGTTTCCTGGCAGTCGCATATCCGCCGATGACACGACGATGACCATTCCCAGAAGGAAGCTGCTGGCGGCGAAGATCTTGACGTTCATTGGGATGGAGCCTGCACGCTCAGGGGTTCTTGAAATCTGCCTTGGGGCCGAGGTAGAACCACCAGTTGAGTACGACGCAGACTGCGTAGAAGGCGGCCAGGCCGTACATGGCAATCTCGGGCGTAGTGGCCTTCATCTGCTCACCGATCAACTTGGGGATCAGGAAGGCACCGTATGCCGCCACGGCAGACGTCCAGCCCAGCACGGGGCCGGCCTGCTCCTTGTCGAACACCATCGAGATGGTGCGGAAGGTCGAGCCATTGCCGACGCCCGTGGCCGCGAAGAGGATCACGATCAGGACGAAGAACGGCATGAAGTACTCCTCGGGGGTGGCTGAGCCGTAGGCCTGGGCGGAGTAATACCCGACGCCGATTGCGGACACCGTCATCACGACCGCCACGACCTGGGTCACGATGGCCCCGCCGACCTTGTCGGCAAGGATGCCACCGACCGGGCGAATGAGCGCTCCGACGAAAGCCCCGACCCACACGTACATGAAGGTCGCCGGCGCGTTCGGGTTGGTCAGCTCGTGAGTCATCACGCCATCGACCTCGACGTGCTGGAATCCGAAGATGAACTTGATGGCTAGACCGACCGCGGCCGAGAAGCCGATGAAGGATCCGAAGGTCATCGTGTAGATGATCGTCATCACCCACGTGTGCTTGTTGTTGAAGATCTTGTACTGGCGATCGAGGTTGCCTTTGATCTCTCCGGGCGAGAGGGCCTTCATCAGGAAGACCGTCAGCGCGATGACCGCCGGCAAGACGAGCCACTTGATCCAGGTCAGCTCCGGGAACGTCAGGATGACGTAGAGCCCCAGACCGGCGGTCACGAACCCGATCAGCAGCAGCCACGAGATGCGCCCGAAGCAAACCAGCGGGCTCTTGAGGTTCGGCGTCACGGCTGCAGTCGTGATGTTGTTCATCCTGAACCAGCCGAGAAGCGCCAGCGGGATGAGCCAGAACATCCACACCCAACCGGCGCTCGAGAGCCAGGTCTCCGAGCCGGAGGGGATCCGCTTGAAGATGGTCCCACTGGTCGAGGTCAGGTTCATCGAATCGCCGCTGAGAGGCCCGGCGATGGCGGCGGTCATGCAGAGCGGAATCAAGATCTGCATCGTCGTCACCCCGAAGTTGCCCAGCCCAGCATTCATTCCCAGGGCATAACCCTGAACCCGCTTGGGGTAGAAGAAGCTGATGTTGGACATCGAGGAAGCAAAGTTCCCGCCGCCGATACCCGAGAGGAGCGCGAGGATCTGGAAGATCCACAGGGGCGTCTCCGGATCACGCAAGAACAGGGCCGCCCCGATCGACGGCACCATGAGGAGTGCAGTCGTGAAGAAGATCGTGTTCCGACCGCCAGCGAGCCTGATGAAGAACGTGCTCGGAATGCGGAGCGTGGCACCCGTCAATCCGGCGATGGCCGTGAGCGTGAAGAGCTCGGATTGGCTGTAGGGGAAGCCCAGGTTCTTCATCTGGACGGTGATGATCCCCCACATGAGCCAGACCGAGAACCCGACCAGAAGGCTGGGGATCGAGACCCAGAGATTCCGTGTGGCGACCTTCTTACCAATGGATGCCCAGAACTGTTCGTCTTCCGGCTCCCACTTCTCCAGTGTACTCACGGCATCTCCTCGGTTGCGGTGTTCGTGGCGGGGTAGTTGGTGTTCATATGCAGGCGGGCCTACGAATTGACGGTCATGAGATGCAGTCTTGCGTCAAACGACACGTCACGATGGCCGCCTGATCTGTGAACGATCCCAGTTCCAGATCACAACTTGAGTCTTGCGCCACAGGTACGGATTGGGCGCGACCAGGATGTGAACCAGGCGGGTGAACGGGAAGACGAACAGGATGAGGAAAGCGTTGATGGCGTGCAGCTGGATGAGCAGGGGCAGCGGCGCAACGAACTCCACTTGCGGACTCAGCTTGATCAGCGACCACAGCCAGGGGCTGACCGACGTGGCGAACCAGGAAGATCCCCAGCCGTACAGCACGGCGATCAGCATGCCGGTGATCACCTGAAAGACGAGGCATCCGTAGATCACCCAGTCGCCGAGGTTCGTCACCCGCATCGCCTTCGGGTTGCAGAAGCGTCGGATGATCAGATTGATCACGCCGCTCAGCGTCAAGATGGCGAAGGCCAGTCCGGTGACCTCCAGTATCATCAAGCGTATCGGTGAGGAGTTCCAGCCCAGGATCGCATTGGGTAACAGGATCGCGAAGAGGTGTCCTCCCAGGACGGTGATGATGCCGTAGTGGAAAGGAACGGACCCCCAGAAGTGCTGCTCGTTCTCGAGGAACTGAGAGGAGAGGCTCGAGTAGGAGAAGGAGCGCATCCGGTAGCGGATGATCGTGACCAGGAAGAAGACGGTCAGCGAAACATACGGGAAGATCGCAAACCAGAAGTACTCATTCATGATCGGGAACCCCTCTATCGGCGCTGGGGAGAGCTGAGTCGTGAGTGAGAGAAGTGGCGTGAGCAAGGCTGAGGTGCTTGCTCAGACCGGCGATGACGCCGTGGTACGGATTCCCGGGTTGGGAGAAGCCCGCCTCGATCTTGGTCAGAGCGGGTAGCAGGACGTCCTTCGCCAGCTGTCCCGCCGAGTCGTCGTCGACGACCGAGAGCAAGCTCAGGATGTGAGTCAGATGATCGGGCAGCTGAACGCTCTCCTCGATCCCGTTGTCGCGCAGCAGCTGACGGATGCGCACCATGAAGCTGCCGCGGGAGTAGCTTTCCCCGTAAAGATGCCAGCCGAGCTCCAGGGCCCGCTCGGCGTTGTTCTCGAACGTCCGCACGAACGTTTCCTCCAGATCGGAATCGTCGTGGGAACCGGAGTACTCGCGCATCGCCTCGAGGTCCTCTCGCCTCTCCGGATCGGCCCGATTGATCTCATCGATGCACCACGCGGTCTGCGCGGCTGCGCCGTCTCCCGGATAGGAGAGCAAACTGGACCAGGCCTGGTAGATCTCTCGTGCCACCGGTCAGCTCCTCTTCGGCGCCAGACGGCTGCCAAAGCCCATCGACGAGCGATGCTTGTGGGGATCCCCGAGCATCTCGATCGCCATCTCGCGCTGGAAGGGGGGCACCACGAAACGTTCCGTGAAGCTGGAAAGCGCCGACAGTTTGAAGATGGCGTCCGCTTCCTCCTGGGAGCAATCGGCTTCGCTCAGGGCGGCATTGGCGGTGACCAGGTCGATATCACCGACGGTGACGTGCCGGCGCCAGACTCGCACGGCGAGTTGCTTACGCAGCGCGTAACGTAGCTTGCCGTGGTTACCGCCGGTGAACATATTGCCCAGGTACTCGATCGGGGCCCGAGTGGTGTCGATGTCGGCGAAGAGCGATTCCAGGTCGTTCTTGACCACGTCGCCCTGCGTCGAGGACATCACCGGCAACAGCGGCGGCACGTAGAAGAGCATCGGGAAGGTCCTGAACTCGACGTGCAGGGGAAGCGCGATCTTCCACTCCTTCAGGTAGCGATAGACCGGCGAGCTCTGGGCCGACTTGATGATGCCGTCGTGGACTCCATTCTGCTTCGCGGCCTCGATCACCGCGGGATCGTGAGGATCGAGGATCATCTCCCGCTGGGCGTCGACCAGCTCGTGATCGGGGCGGGCGGCGAGCTCGCGCAGCTTGTCCGCGTCGTAGAGCACGTTGCTGACGTAGCGAATTCGACCGACGCAACTGTGGAAGCAAGCCGGCGCTTGCCCGGTCTCCAGCCGCGGGAAGCACAGGATGCACTTCTCCGACTTGCCACTCGACCAGTTGTAGTACGTCTTCTTGTAGGGACAGGCTGGAATGCAGGATCGCCAGGCGCGACAGCGGTCCTGATTCAGCAGGACGATCCCATCCTCGCCGCGCTTGTACAGTGCCCCGGAGGGACAGGCGGCGACGCAGGCGGGGTTCAGGCAGTGGTTGCAGATCCGGGGAAGGTAGAAGAAGGCCAGCCGCTCGATGGCCATCATCTGGGCGCGCTGCTCGGGCGAAAGCCCCTCCATGTTCACGTCGTTCTTGGCGTAGAACTCCGAGCCGCCGAGGTCATCGTCCCAGTTGGGTCCGGCCTCCACGTCGATGTACTCACCGGTGACCATGGATATCGGCTTGGCGGTGGGTTGATCATCGCCCTCGGGAGCGGTGAAGAGCTCGTCGTACTTGTAGGTCCAGGGCTCGTAGTAATCGTCCATACTCGGCTGGGCCGGGTTGTGGAAGATGTTCGGAATGATCTTGGACTTGCCGGTGGCACGCAGCTCGAGCTTGTCACCGTCGGTCTTCCAGCCTCCCTTGTAGGCCTTCTGGTCCTCCCACTTCGTCGGATAGCCGGTTCCCGGCTTGGTCTCGACGTTGTTCCACCACATGTACTCGGTGCCTTCACGATCGGTCCACACGTTCTTGCAGGCGATGCTGCAGGTGTGGCAGCCGATGCATTTGTCGAGGTGAAAGACCATCGACATCTGTGAGCGTACGTCCATGAGTGCTTGTTCCCTGTTCTCTTCAGCGCTGCGTGTAACCGGACCTACCAGGTGAGCTTGGGGAGCTTGCGAACCAGGATGTGAGTATCCCGGTTGCACCCCGTGGGGCCCCAATAGTTGAAGTGGTAGGTGAACTGTCCGTAGCCACCGACCATCAGGTTGGGCTTCAGCCGGGTACGGGTAAGGCTGTTGTGTCCGCCCGCTCGGCGATTGCCTCGCAAGGGAGACTTGGGCACCGAGTAGGTCCGCTCGGGTGAGTGATAGACGATGCAGATACCGCGTGGGATTCGCGCGCTGACCGCGGCCCGGGTCACAACCACGCCGTGGTCGTTGTGAACCTCGACCCAGTCGTTGTCCACTACATCGACCTCCTCGGCATCCTTGGGGTTCATCCAGAACGGCTCGACTCCACGAGAGAGCGTGCACATCCGCTGGTTGTCCCCGTAGGTCGAGTGGATGTGCCACTTCCCGTGCGGGGTCAGGTAGTTCAGCATGATGGTCTTGCCTTCTTGCTTGCTGAACGTCAGGTCCGCGTACTCGGCCGGTCGGGGCTTCGGCTTGTAGGTGGGCAGGTGCTCGCCGTACTGGATGTAGCCCGGGTGATCGAGGTAGAGGTGCTGGCGTCCGGTGAGCGTCCGCCAGGGAACCAGCTTCTCGCGATTGTAGGTGAACGGTGCGTAGGCTCGGCCCTTGGTGACCAGACCCGACCACATCGGGCTGTTGAGCAGCCGGTGAGGCCGAGTCTGCAGGTCCTGATACGTCGCCCGCGAGTCCCTCGTTCCCTCGGCCAGATCGGTCAGCTTCAGGCCGGTCTTCTTCTCCATGTTCTCATAGGAGCGATAGGCCAGCTCACCATTGGTCACCGAGGCGAAGCGCAGCACCGTGTTGGCCGCGTACTCCGCTTCCGCCAACGAAGGATGGGGTTCGTCATCGAAGTAGTGAACCGGGGAGTCGGTCAGCGCTTCGTCGTAGACGTCCTGCACGTGGTAGTGCGTGCCGTGTGCCCCGAGTCCGTTCTCGCGGACGTTCCGGCCGAAGGAGCAGAACTGGTCGTATAGTCTCGTGTAATCCCGCTCGACCACCTTGAGACCGGGCATCGTCTTGCCGGGAATCGCTTCGATGTCGCCATCGATCCAGCTCCGCATGTCGGTCTGGGCGATCTCCCCCGGTGAGTCGTGTGCAAGTGGCACCGCTACCAGGTCCTTCGTCTTGCCGGGCAGGTGCTTGGTCGCCATCTCGGAGAACTTCCTGGAGATGGCCTTGAAGATGTCCCAATCGCTCTTCGACTCCCAGCACGGCGGCACCGCCTCGGACAGCGGGTGGATGAAGGCGTGCATGTCCGTGGAGTTCAGGTCCGCCTTCTCGTACCAGGTCGCCGCCGGAAGGATGATGTCGGAGTAGAGCGCCGAGGTATCCATCCGGAAGTTCAGGTCGACGACCAGGTCCATCTTCCCGGCGGCACCCTTCTCGGCCCACTCCACGTCACGGACCGTGTCCTGGGCCGTCTCTTCGGCGATGCGATTGGTATGTGTGCCGAGGTAGTGGTGCAGGAAGTACTCGTGCCCCTTGGCGGAGGACATCAGGGCGTTGCCGCGCCAGATGAACCAGACCCGCGGCCAGCACTCCTCGGCGTCCGGTTTCTCGATGGCAAACTTCAGCTCTCGGCTCTTCAGCCGGTCCACGACGAAATCGACCGGATCCTGCCCTGCGCTCTCGGCCTCGGTGACCAGGTCGATCGGGTTCCGGTCGAACTGGGGATAGAAGGGCAACCAGCCGCTGCGCACCGCCCGGATGTTCGTATCGATGGTGTGGCCGTCGACGATGTTGTCCTCCGGCTGGTCCTGCGGGACGGTGTGGTAGTCGCGGGAGCTTCGCTCGTAGCGCCACTGATCGCTGTGCACGTAGTGCCAGCTGGGACCGTTCGCCAGCCGGGAGGGGCCGTACCAGTCCTTGGCCAGCGCGACGCTGCCCCACGACTCTCCCGGCGCCAGTTTCTCCTGACCGACGTAGTGCGCCAGGCCTCCGCCGTTGGTGCCGATACAGCCACAGAGCACCATGGCGTGGATCGATGCGCGGTACATCAGGTTCGCGTGGTACCAGTGGTTGATCCCGGCACCGATGATCACGGTGCACTTGCCGCCGGTGGCCGCGGCGGTCGAGGCCCACTCTCGCGAGAAGCGGATCAGGGTGTCACGGGAGATCCCGGTGTAGCGCTCTGCCCAGGCGGGCGTGTAGACCGCATCGGTGTCGTAGTCCTCGGGGTACTCACCGTCCAGGCCGCGACCCACGCCGTACTGAGCCATCAAGAGGTCGTAGACGGTGGCCACCTTGACCGGACCATCGGCGGTCTCGACGGTGCGCACCGGCACGCCGCGTAGGCGATCCTCGCATTCACCGAAGTCGTCGAACTTGACCTGTACGACGCTGTCGTTCTTCTCCAGGAAGGTGAGCTCGGCGTCGATCGGGCTTCCGTCCAGACCGTCCTCGGGCTTGAGGTTCCATTTGCCCTGCTCTTCGCCCCAGCGGTGACCCGAGCTGCCCATCGGCATCTTCACCCGATCGTCGCCCCGGTCCCATTGCAGGAACTTCCACTCGCCGTGTTGTTCTTGTGCGTACTTCTCGACGCGTCCGGCGCGCAGAAGCTGCCCCGCCTTCCAGCAACCGCCATCTTCGGTGAGCTCGACCAGGAAGGGGGAGTCGGAGAATTGGCGCACGTAGTCCAGGAAGAACTCGTTCTGCTGCTCGTGGTGGAACTCCTTCAGGATCACGTGATTGACCGCCATCCACCAGGCACCATCCTGGCCCGCATTGAGCGAGATCCACTCGTCCGCGTACTTGGCCACCTGGTTGAAGTCGGGAGCGAAGACCACCATCTTGGTCCCGTTCTGACGCGCCTCCGCGGCGAAGTGCACGTCGGGCGTCCGCGTCATGTTCAGGTTCGACCCCATCACCGCCAGGAACTTGGCGTTGAACCAGTCTGCTGACTCGTTGACGTCGGTCTGCTCGCCCCAGGTCTCCGGGGAAGCGCTGGGCAGGTCGCAGTACCAGTCGTAGAAGGAGAGGTTCGCGCCTCCCATCAGCTGCAACATTCGCGAACCGGCGGCGTAGCTGAGCATCGACATGGCGGGGATCGGCGAGAAGCCGGTGATGCGGTCCGGTCCGTGATCCTTGATGGTCTGGATCATCGAAGCGGAGATCAGCTCCAGCACCGTATCCCAGCTGGCCCGGCGCAGCCCGCCCTTGCCGCGAGCGCGCTGATAACGCGCGCGTTTCGCCGGATCGCTCATCAGCGAGCGCCAGGCATCGACCGGGTCGTCGTGTTCAGCCTTGGCGGTTTTCCACAGATCGAGCAGGGCACCGCGGATGTAGGGGTACTTGACCCGCAGCGGACTGTAGAGGTACCAGGAGTAGGAGATCCCACGCTGACAACCTCGGGGCTCGTAAGGCGGAAGCTCAGCGACGAGGCGCGGGTAATCGAGCGCCTGCATCTCCCAGGCGACGATCCCGTCCTTGACGTGGATGTTCCACGAACAGGAGCCGGTGCAGTTCACGCCGTGCGTGCTTCGCACCACACGGTCGTGTTGCCAGCGGTTCCTGTAGAACTCCTCCCAGGAACGAGTCATGGGACTGACCTGGTCGAGGATGTAGGGATTCTTGCCGTTGTTCATGGCTCAGTGATTGGCAACCAGGGGGCGGCGGACCGCACGAAAGCGACCTCTCCAGATGAGATCGGCGATGATCAGCAGAAGCGCGGCGAGGCCGATCCCGGCCAGCACGAACTCCAGCGTGGAGCTCTCGGCTTCCTGCTCGCCGCTCTCCGCGGCGTCCTTCAGGAAGGCGAGCAGGGCGAGGATCTCCTCGGACTCGAGGTTCTTGTTCTTGAAGACCGGACGCATCGGCAGGACCGGCGGCGCGGAAAGCCAGGCGCCGAGCACCTTGCGTCCTTCCAGACGCGCAAACGCGGCGGTCAGGTCGGGCCCCAGGCGGCCCCCACCGAAGCCGGCGAGGCCTTCCACGGTGTGACAGGAGACGCACGCGGGTGCGCCCTCGGCGAAGCTCTTCGTGCCCAGGAAGTACTCGCGACCGTCGGCGATGTCCTTCTCCGTCAGGGCCCGGTCGCTCAGCTGCAGGCCGATGAAGCGTGACTTCTCCAGGGTCGACTCGTAGTCGATCAGGTCGATCAGCTTGCCAGCCAGCTCGTCGTCCATACCGACGATGGTGGTCATCACCGTCCGGCCACCCGCCTCCTGGAAGAGCTCCACGGCGCGTGGATCGCCGCTCTCGATCATCCCCTCCGGGTCCTTGATGAAGCGGATCAGCCAGTCCCTCTCATCGATCTGAGAGACGTTCTTCAGGTCGGGGCCGGTGAGCACGCCGCCGCCGATGGTGTGACAGCTGGCGCACTCCTGGGCGAAGAACTCGATCGTGTCCTCTGCCGGGGGATCGAGCTCCGGCGGGTCCTGGGACGCCTGGAGCGGCAGCCCGACGAGGACGGGAAGCGTGAGCAGTGAGACTAGCAGTCGCTTGGTCGCAGGCACGGGAGGGACCTCCTTTGGGTGTACCCGTCTCGTGCAAGAGCTGTGCCGAGGCACGCCGAGCTTCGCGACAGGCAACACAAACCACCGTCACGACGGGGTTTCCCGCGCGTCTCGAGCTCGACGTGGCTCGGCCGAGCGCTCCGAGTGCATACTCGGCTAAGCAGCCCGACCGACGCTGTATGCGGTGCTCTACTCGTTCAGGAAGCGGCTCCGATCGATGTCCAGCTGGCGCATGATCCGCTGGAATGCGGCCCGCGTGAGTCCACACCGTTGCGCCGCGTGAGACACGTTGCCCCCCACCGCCTCGAGAGCCCGCTGGACGAATTCCCGCTGAAAACGCTCGATTGCGCGCTGCTTGCTCTCGTCGTACTGGGGCGATTCCTCGGCCTCGGGAGTATTCCACGGCGAAGTGGTCAGCCCCAGATGATGCGGCCGAATCCGGCCGTCGAGGCTAACGATCACTGCGCGCTGGATGGCGTTCTGGAGCTCGCGTACGTTTCCCTGCCAGTCGTGGCCCAGCAACGCATCCAGCGCCCCCTGAGTCAGCCTCGGCTGGATGGCGTCGGGGCCCAGGCAATCGCGGGAAGCCCGAGCCAGGAACTTCATCGCCAGCGGCTCGATGTCGCCGGGTCGTTCGCGCAAGGGCGGGACGTGCACTCGCACCACGCCCAGCCGGTAGAAGAGATCCTCGCGGAACTCATCCTTGCGGACCATCGCCTCCAGGTCACGGTTCGTGGCGGCGACCAGCCGGAATTCCACCGATACGTCGCGGGAGGCCCCGACGGGGCGGATCTGCTTCTCCTGGAGGACGCGGAGGATCTTCCCCTGGAAGGACTTCGACATCGAGGAGACCTCGTCGAGGAAGACCGTCCCCCCTTCAGCCTCGCGGAAGATCCCCTTTCGATCGCGATCCGCCCCGGTGAACGAGCCGCGCACGTGGCCGAAGAGCTCCGACTCGAGCAGGGTGTCCGACAGGGCCGCGGCGTTGACCGCCAGGAACGGTTTGGAGGCAACGGCGCTGCGCTCGTGAATGGCGCAAGCGATGACGTCCTTGCCGCACCCGCTCTCCCCCTCGATCAGGACCGGCACCGGGCTCTTCGCCACGCGAGTGACGAGTTCCATGACCCGCTGCATCACCGGATCTCGGGAAACCAATCCCGCCCCCCGATCGCAACCATGCTCCACCTTTCGGCGAGCGAGGATCTGCCGGCCGATCCGGCTGACCAGGTTCAGCACTTCCTGGTTGTCGAACGGCTTGGTCATGAAGTGCGCGGCGCCTCCGTGCAGGCACGAAACGGCACCCTGGATCGTGCCGAAGCCGGTGAGGACCACGACCTCCACCGCGGGCATGCGCTCCTTGATCGCCGCGAGCAGCTCGGTCCCCGACATCTTCGGCATCATCAGGTCGGTGAGCACGATATCGATCGCGTTGCTCTCCGCCTTCCGCAACCCTTCTTCTCCATCCGCGGCCACGGAGACGTCCGCTCCCAGGCCGGAGATCAGCTTGCGTAGACCGAAACGGATGTCCGCCTCATCGTCGACGACGAGCACCTCGAGGCCGGATAGATCCGCGCACTCTCCGCCGACGGGTTTCAAGCCTCGCCCTCCTGGTGGATTCTCAGTCGCACGCTGAACACCGTCCCATGCTCATCGGTCCTGGTCAATTCCAGACGTCCCCCCTGCATCTCGGCGATCCGGCGCGAGGTGGGCAATCCCAGCCCTGTGCCCTCGCCTCGGGGTTTGGTGGTGAAGAAGGGGCGGAAGATCTGGGCGCGAACGTCCGGGGGAATTCCAGGGCCGTCGTCGGCGATCTCGACCGTGACCGCACCGTCTTCGACGGCGACGGCCACCCGAACCACGCCTCCTTTCGGACCGATCGCCTGGATCGCATTGACGATCAGGTTGACGAAGATCTGCCGGATCTGCACCTCGTCACCGACGACCTCCACCGGCTCGTCGGGAGCGTCGAGCTCCAGACTGACCGAGACTCGCTCGCGCAGCGGCCGGAGGAAGATCGACACGTCCTCGAGCAGGGCGCCAATGTCCGCCGAAACCACTTCCGGCGTGGTATCCGTGGCGTAGTCGAGCAAATCGCGAATCGTCCGCTTGCAGGTCTCCACGTTGCGCTGGATCACCTCCGAGCTCTCCAGGAGCTCTGGCGCGCTGACCAGCTCGTCGGCCAGCATCTGGTTGTACATGCTGATCGCCGCCAGCGGGTTGTTCAACTCGTGCGCCATCACCGCCGCCACCTCGCCCAGCACCGCCAGGCGCTCCTGGTGGATCTGCTGCTCGTCCTGGTTGATCCGATCCGTCATGTCGCGGCTCACCAGCACCCGCCCCGACCGATCGGATGATTTCGAGACCAGGCGTGTGGTGTGGATCTCGTAGACTCCCCCCCTGATCTCCAGGGTGCACGATCGGGGCGGAGCGGTCGGATCGAAGACGCAGGCCATGCAGTTGCGCTCCGATTCCACGTGACGGTCGCAGTTGTGGTGGGAGGTGACCTGCGGGATCTCGGACCGGAACTGGTCGAGCAACGGACGCGCGGCCTGATTGTGCACCACCGGCTGGCCGTGGCCGTCGAGCACGATCAGGCCGTCGCGCATCGACGAGATCACCGCGAAGAGCCGATCCCGTTCGAAGCCCAGCTCCCGCTGCCGTTCGCGCAGGTCCTCCGCGGTGTGCTCCAGCTTGCCGGTCCGCTCCTCGATCGCTTCGGCCATCATGTTGAAGGAATGCCCCAGCTCTCCGATCTCATCCGTGGAGTCCACCTCGACACGCGCCCGGAAATCGCCGTCCTTGATACACCTCGCCGCGGCGGCGAGCTCCAGCAGGGGGCGCGCCAGGAAGCGCATGGGGAAGTACAGGAGTACGCTGGCGATGGCGGTGAGGATGATGCCGAAAGCGATGAAGCGACTCTGCAAGCCGCTGATCGCCGCGAGGGCGCTCTGCGTGACCAGGTCGACCTGTACCCTCCAGCCGTTGGTCGGGATCGGCAGGGAGCGCGAGCGAATCTCCGTCCCGCGGGGCGTGAACGCCCGCTCCACCTGGTCGCCCTCGTCGGCGGAGCTGAGCTCCAGCCCGTAGCCGGAGAGGACCAGCGGCGATTCGGGACTCGGCCCCCCCGGAGATGTCAGCGAGCTGTCGAGGCGCAGGTGAGATTCGGCTCGGTCGATCAGCTGGAGGGTCACGCGCCCTTCCTCACCCTCGACATCCGAACCGGCGAAGCGCAGCGCCCGGACGATCCAGACCCCCGGGTGCACCCACGATACGAGGTGTCCCAGTCGCTCTCCGCCGGTCACGCTGAGGAGTGGAGTGCCGATCGCCAGACGGGGCAGCCCCCCCGGCTCGGTCGATGGAACGAGGCCGCTGAACCAGGCCTTCCCGGAGAGCGCACCGTCCCGGAATTCGGCCAGGATCTCCGCCGGGGGAGGCTGCACCGCGGCCAGCACCAGCTCTCCTTCCTCCGAGATCAGGCTCAGGTCGAGAAAGGCGGTCTCCAGGGGGATCTTGTTGGTCCGCAAATGATCGACCAGCTTCCGGCGCAGCTCCGCCGCCTCCTCCGGCGGCGGGTCGAAGAGCAGATCTCGCGTGTGCTCGCGGATCTTGCCGTCGGACGCGAAATCCTCGGTGCGCCGCGTCAGCATCTGTAGCTGCCCCTCGAGAGCGATCGCGCAGACCCCCGACTGATAGTCGAGCCGGGCGTTGATCTCCTTCTCCAGGGCGGACTTTGCCGTGCCCAACACGAGGTATCCGCCCACCCCGAACGCCAGCAGGCAGACGCTGACGAAGGTCAGGGCGAGCTTGAGTCGAACCGGAACCCAGTGGAGGGGGTCGCGCAGTGCCATGGAAACAGGAGAAGGCCAGGGGAAACGCATTCTCCTCTGGCGAGAATGGCAGCGCAAGGGATGCGGCGGTCGGCGGTGGGCGCCGACCGACGAGGGCGGGGCGAGGCCTCGGTATCCGGCTCGACATCGTTTTCGACCGGCCCGAGGTTGATCTGGCTCCGCCCCTGCGCTGGAATATGAGACCAGCAGGTCTCCACAGCATCGACGGGGGCCGGTTTCTGCCCCCCCTCGGAGTGGGGAACAGCCCCGCCCCCGCGGTTACCAAGACGACGTGCACGGAGGTCGCAAGTGAACGCTATCGATATTCTCACCGCGGAACACGGCCTGATCCGCCAGTTCCTCGACAACCTGGCCATCGCCCTGGGCAAGATGGAGCGGGGGGAGAAGGTCCCCTTGCCTTTCTTCGAGCAGCTGGTCACGTTCTCTCGCGAGTTCGTGGACAAGTACCATCACGGCAAGGAAGAGCTCCAGATGTTCACCCTGCTGGCCCAGAAGGCCAGCGGTGATCTGGACACGGCCATCGCCGGGCTGCGCAACCAGCACGAGACCGGCCGCAATCACATAGCGGCGATCAACTTCGCGAAAGAAGGCTACGACCAGGGGAAGCAGGGGGAGATGGACACCCTGATCCAGCACCTGGCCGGCTACATCGCCATGCTGCGCAACCACATCAATCGTGAAGATCACCACCTCTATCCGATGGCTCGCAGGGCGCTTACCCCTGATGAGATGGAGGGCTTGCTGGTCGAGTACCGGCGGATTGACGAGAAGGCTGGTGAGGACTTCTTCGCGATAAACCAGGAGCGCGTTCTGAAGATGGGATCGCTGCTCTCCGCCGGCTGATCTCCGCTAGAGGTCCGGCCGGAAACGGCCAGACCTCTAGAATAATGTCAACACCGGCAGTGCTCCCGCGCCGCCGGCCGTGACACGGCCTCTCTGGCCGCGCCTTCAGCCTGCCCGGGGCGGGATCCGGATGAAGAGTCGCTTCCGGCCGCGGCATGCGCCGGGCTGGAGCCAAGGTGTGATCAGCACAATGCCCACTGCATAGTGCCGTACGCACCACTACGCGATGGGGACCCTCGCAGAGCCTTGAATGAGCTCCGGGGGTCCTTCTTTCTGGCATGCGGTTTGCGGTAGCTCCAGATCCAGCTCCTCGTCGGAGGATGAGCAGGGCCTGATAACCCCAAGATCGGAGTGAGCGCATGAACGTGCAGAACAAGGCGACGAGGATTGATCTCTTCAGCCTCAAAACGCCGCAGATGCGGGCTTTCCACATGTCGTGGTTCGCCTTCTTCCTCTGCTTCTTCGCGTGGTTCGGTATCGCTCCGCTGATCATAGCCGTCGAGGAAGAACTCGGCCTGACCAAGCAGCAGATCGGGAACACGGTGATCGCCTCCGTCGCGATCACGATCGTGGCGCGGCTCCTGATCGGATGGCTCTGCGACCACGTCGGGCCGCGGATCAGCTACACCATCCTGCTCATGGTGGGCTCCATACCGGTCATGTGCATCGGGCTGGCCCATAGCTACGAGGCCTTCCTGCTCTACCGTCTGGGGATCGGCGTCATCGGAGCCTCGTTCGTCATCACCCAGTATCACACGTCCGTCATGTTCGCCCCGAACTGCGTGGGGACGGCCAACGCAACCAGTGCGGGCTGGGGGAATCTGGGGGGGGGTGTCACCAACATGGTGATGCCCCTGGTCATGGGTGCATTCATCGGCATGGGCTATCTGAAGCCCGAGGCCTGGCGACTCTCCATGCTCGCCGCCGGGGCCGTCTGCTTCGTGACCGGTATCGCCTACTTCTTCGTCACCACCGACCTCCCCAACGGGAACTTCAAGAAGCTCCGGGAGAGGGGCGAGATAGCCGGCAGGGAAAAGACCAGTGGCACGTTCTGGATCGCGGCCAAGGACGGGCGAGTCTGGGCCCTGTTCATGATCTACGCCGCTTGTTTCGGTATCGAGCTGACGATCAACAACGTGGCCGCCCGCTATTACTTCAAGGAGTTCGAGCTCTCCATGGCCCAGGCGGGCCTGATCGCCGGGCTCTTCGGTCTGATGAACCTCTTCGCGCGGACGACGGGGGGAATCATCGGCGACAAGTTCGGTCACAAGAACGGACTCAGGGGCCGCGTCCGGTGGCTGTTCATCGCGCTCTTCATCGAGGGTCTGGCGTTGATCCTGTTCTCGAGGATGGAGATCCTCCACGTGGCGATCGCCTCGATGATCCTCTTCAGTCTCTTCGTGCAGATGTCCGAGGGCGCGACTTATTCCGTCGTGCCTTTCATCAACAAGAAAGCTCTGGGGTCGGTGGCCGGGATCGTCGGTGCGGGTGGAAACATGGGCGCCGTGGCGGCGGGCTTCCTGTTCCGTTCCGAGGCCCTGTCCTATCAGGATGCCTTCCTCATCCTCGGGGGGCTCGTGTTGCTCTTCTCGTTCTTCACCTTCTTCGTCCGCTTCAGCACGGCGGATGAGGCGACGGCCCGTACCGAACACACCAAGGCACTGGAGGTTCGAGCGGCGATCATCAAGCCGAAGCCCCGCTTCGAGCTCCCGACTGCGACGGCTACCAAGCGGCGTGTGACTCCGCTGACATTGCTCCGGGTCTACATTGGCGTGGCACTGATGATCAAGGGCATCTTCTTCATCGCGAACATGGAGGAGCTCGACGCCCAGATGGGCGAAGGCATGAGCCAGAACATGCGCGCCGTCATCGCCTGGTTCGTCGTGCTGGCGCACGGTGTCGGAGGGGCCGCTCTCGCCCTGGGTTTCGTGACGCGGCTCTCCTCCCTCATCAATGCCATCGTCCTGGCCGGGGCGGTGGTGATGCACCTCAGTGACTCGGGGGGCGGGGTACTGGGCACCGACCTGAACTTCCAGTTCGCGTCACTGGTGCTCATCGTCCTGGTCGTCTTCATCTGGCAGGGATCGGGGCGCTTCTCTCTGGATCGTCTGCTGCGCAGTTCCGATCCCGGGTAGGATGCTCTGCATTCGCCGAACGGACCGGCTCTGCCTGGCCGTTCAGCGAATGCGGCGGCTCCAACCCTGGATCGGTATTCGATGCTACAATCGCTCCTGTCCCCCCAGGACGCCTATCCCCTGCCATGCCCTGATCCAGACTCCCTCGAGTGTTCGTATGCGTGCCCCGGGTCTTCTCCAGCTCGCCACTGTTCTCATCCTCGCAGCCACGTCGAGCACCGTTCACGCCGGCCAGGTCGAGAAGGGCCCCTATCTGATCTACACGGGAGAAGCCACCTCGATGATGGTCCTGTGGCAGCTCGACTCGACCGATTTCTGTACTCTCGAATGGGGCGAGGATCTCTCGTATTCGGGGGGGAGCGTGCAGACCGCGGAGTCCGGTCACGATCACCAGCACATCTACACCATCCCAGCCCTCACCCCCGGCACGGAGTATCACTACCGGGTCTCGGCCGACCAGGTCCACACCGGTAGCTTCCGGACCGCGCCTCCGAGCACCGAGGATACCGTCAAGTTCCTGGCCTACGGGGATACGCGCTCGAATCCGACGGCCCAGGACATGGTGAACGGGAGGATGATCGAGACCTTCGAGGGGGATGAGGAATTCCAGACCTTCACCCTGCACGTGGGCGACTGGGTGGGTAACGGCCAGCTCGAAGCGCACTGGACGTCGCAGTTCTTCGACCGCAGCAAGGCGAATCTCCTGAAGATGCAGGCCAACCTGCCGATCCAGGGGTGCCGGGGAAACCACGAGGGCGATGGGGTGCTCTACGAGAAGTACTGGCCCTATCCCTACGAACCGGGAGGCCAGTACTGGTCCTTCGACTACGGCCCGATGCACTTCGCCGTCGTCGATCAGTACGTCGATTACCTTCCCGGGTCGAGACAGCTCGCCTGGCTGGAGAAGGACCTCGCCGCCAGTGACAAGACCTGGAAGTTCCTGCTCTTCCACGAGCCCGGGTGGTCCGCCGGGAATCACTCGAACGAGGTTCCCGTGCAGCGGCACATCCAACCGCTGTGCCTCGCTTACGGGGTCGACATCCTCTTCTGCGGTCACAACCACTACTACGCTCACTGCGACGTCGACGGGATCAAGCACATCACCACGGGAGGTGGCGGCGCCCCCCTGAAGGATCCCGACCTCGGAATGCCGCGCGTGGTCACGGCCGCCAAGGCCTACCACTTCTGCGAGATCCAGGTTCTGGGGCGTCTGCTCACCTTCACCACGAGAGAGGACACCGGGGACGAGATCGACAGCTTCGTCCTTTCCGATCCGTACGTCCCGGCCCTTCCCTGGAGCGACGATTTCGAGAGCGGCGACCTGATCGCGGGAGGGTGGCGGTCCGGCGGCACGGTGGACGTGGTCGCCGACTCCCACGGAGGAACGTTCGCCGCGCGGACCGAAGGAACCGCCTCCCTCGAGAGGATCATCAGCACCGAGGGGCTCACCGACATTCGCGTCCGGTACGTGCGAAAGACGGAGGGCCTGAGCGCGAACGAGTACCTGGTGATCGAGTGGTTCGACGGTACTGGCTGGAATCTGCTCGAGTCGACCCAGGACACGGCCTGGATCTTCCAGGACATCCCCCTCCCGGTCGCGGCGAACGACAATGTCTCGTTCAAGCTCCGCTTCCACGCATCCGGCCTGGGGAACCAGGCGTACACCTTCGTCGACGACGTCGAGATCACCGGGATGCTCACCGATCCCGACGTCACGCCACCGGCGCCGGACCCGATGACCTGGGCGGCGTTGCCCCAGGCGACCTCGAAGTTCTCGATCGCGATGTCGGCCACCCCGGCGTTCGACCTCGGGGGGGTCGAGTACTACTTCGATTGCACCACCGTCGGCGGGCACGACAGCGGGTGGCAGGACGATCCCTTCTACCTGGACTCGAAGCTCGAGCCGGGTACCGAATACACCTATCGGGTCACGGCCCGGGACAAGACCACGCATCGGAACCAGAACGGCTTCTCCCCTGGCGAAGCTGCCACGACGCTGCCCGGCGATCCGGATGAGCCGGGGATCGCCTACTGCTTCGGCGACCCCGATGGTCATCCCTGCCCCTGCGACAACCAGAACGACGGGAGTATGCCCGGCTCGGGCTGCCGGAACGGTGTCGGGAATGCCGGCGCGAAGCTCGCCGGTTCCGGGTACCCGAGTGTCGGCGAGGATCTCGTGCAGCTGACCGTTTCCGGCGTGGAGCCGAACCGGTTCGGGTTGTTTTTCCAGGCGGACAATGCTCTCGATGCGGGCCCGATGTTCGGGGACGGACTACTGTGCGCCAGCTGGAACCTGATCTGGCTTGAGGCCCGGATCTCCGACTCCTCCGGTCTCGCCAGCTCGACGGTCACCCTCTCGGCAGAGGCCGGCTGTCAACCGGGTGATACGAAGCGCTACCAGTACTGGTATCACAACCCCACGAGCTCTCCCTGCGGAGCCGGTCACAACACGACCAACGGGTACGAGATCGTCTGGCAGCCGTAGGCGGCGAGCTCCTAGAGTATCTCGTCCAGCGCCTCGACCAGCCGCAGCACCTCGCCGGGAGCGTTGTAGTGCACCAGGCTGACGCGAACGATCCCGTTGCGATCGTGCAGGCCGAGCCGCTCGATCGCACGGTGGGCGTAGAAGTGGCCGTAGCGGACGGCGAGCTTGCGCTCGTCGAGTTGCTCGGTGATCGACGAGGAGTCGGTGTTCTCGACCGAGAAGGCGATCGTAGGGACGCGGGTCTTCGAGTCGGTCGCGGCGGAACCGTAGAGGGTGACGCGGGGGTGCTCGGCGAGGAAGGTGAGCAGCGGCAGCGCGAGGTCCATCTCGTGCGTGGCGAACAGCTTCGAGGTGCGATCGAGCAGCTCGCCGGTGGCGGAGGCGTTGTGGTGACGGGCGTCGACCGCCTCGTGGTAGTCGAGGATCCCCGGCAGGCTCGCCACGAGCTCGTAGTTCACGCCGCCCGGCTCGAGCTTGTACGGAACCTCTTCCTCGCCGATGAAGAAGTGGTTCTGGCTGCGCAGCGCGAGCAACTTCTCGCGCTGGCCGTAGAGCGCCGCGAGGTGCGGGCCGTAGGTCTTGTAGAAGCTGAAAAAGTAGAAGTCGGTGCCCAGCATCTTCACGTCGACGCGGCGGTGCGGCGCGAAGGCGACGCCGTCGACGCAGGTCAGCGCGCCCGCCTGGTGCACGCGTTCGCAGATCCTGCCCACGTCGTGAATCTGGCCGATGACGTTGGCGCAGTGGGTGAAGGCGACGAGCCGTGTGCGCTCGGTCAAGAGCGGCTCGAGATCCTCGAGGCGCAGGAGGCACGTCTCGCGGTCGAAGGGCCACTCGACGATCTCGATCCCGGTGGCCTCCAGCGCTCGCCAGCCGCCGATGTTGGTCTCGTGGTCGAGGTCGGTGACCACCACCTGATCCCCTTCCTTCCAGCCGGGGCGCAGAGCGCGAGTGAGCATCGCGGCCAGGGCGGTCGACGACGCCCCGAGCACGATCTCGCCGACATCGGCGTTCATCAACGTCGCCGCCGCCGCACGCCCCGAGTCCACCGCGGCCTGGGCGCGAACCGAGAGAGCGTAGGTCGCTCCTAGCTGGACCGGGTGGTGCGAGAGGTGCTCGGTGACGCGGTCGATCACCTGACGGCACGGTGCACTGCCGCCGGCATTGTCCATCAAGGCCCAGTGGGTGCGGAGAGCGGGAAACTGCGCGCGGATGAAATCGAGGTCGTACATGCGTACACGATACGGTGTCGCTCACCGCTACGCACTGTCTGGGAGCTCGTGAGGAGAGGGCCGGGATTCCGGTGCGGGGGGGTGTGCGCCCGCAGAGCAACACCCACGGCGACCCCGCATCACCACTCCCCGGCCGGTCCCACCCGCAGCACGGCGACGAACGAGTCATCGGTGTGCGGCAGCGAGTGGCACGCGAGCAACGACCACTCCCCCATCTCCGGCCGGATCACCAGCGAGAGGTCCGCGCGGGCGGAGCGCCTCACTTCGAGGAGGGCGCGTTGCGGCCACCGTGGCTGGGCCTCACCCCGTGCCTCGGCCGACCGATCGCTACCGAAGACGACGGTCTCGCGCTGCCAGTCGTCTAGTCCCTGCTGGTACTCGAGCTCGACCAGCGCCAACAGCTCGCCCGAGGTCAGGATCGTCGGGTGGCACCAGAACGAGACGCCCTGGAAATACGTATCGACGATCGGGTCGGCCGCGATCACCGCCTGGGCGACCTCGGTGTCGATGTCCTTCAGATAGTTCTCCTGCTGCCCACCGACCACGGTCAGAGTGTCGCCGAGACGACAGGCTCCCCGCAGGCGCTGGTCGAGCGACCCGACCAGTTCAGCAGTCTCGTACTCCCCGCGAAGGATGGCCACGCCCACTTCCCTCTCGACCAGTCCGAAGCGCAGGTCGAATTCGACTGTCCGCGTCGCCGGCGCTTCCCATTCTCTCACCAACCGGTGAACCTCGCCGTGGAGCGCCACGTCCTCGCGCACGCAGAGGGCGCCGTCGAATACGGCCACGGGTGGGTCGGAGTTCTCCAGCTCGAGGGACTCGGCGATGAGAGAGAGCCAGCCCTCCTCGTCGAGTGTGTGACCGAGATCGCGCCCCGCGAGAGGGTCGCTGTCCGGGTCTCGAATCAGCCCTCCCGAGGGCTGGGGTCCGAACGTCCAGGGCGCGGAAGTGATCATCGGCGCCGCGGTGAGACCGGCCAGCGGAATCCAGGCCTCACGATCGCTCGCGTCGCCCCCGGAGGTACGCACGGTCACCAGCCAAACACCATCGCCGTTCCAGCTCTGCCCGAGCAGCAGGCCGCCGCCGTCCGCGAGGCACGCCGACCCCGCCGCGCGCGAGGTGGTCATCCGGGGCAGCTGCAGCTTCGTCCCGCCGAGGTACTCGAGCTCGATCTCGCGGGGCGATTCGTGCATGAAGCCCCGCCGTCCCCAGGTGCGCAGCAGGAGCTCGCCGTTCGCCAGCTCCCGGACCACGACGCCGATCTGCGTCCCTTCCTGGACGACGGTCACCTGCGGATCGGCGGGCCCCTGCCCCGCGATGTAGACCTCGACATCGAAGTCGTACAGCACCGAGCGCACGCTGGTCGCTCCCAGCGCAGCGACACGGCCGAAGGGGACAGACGCGCACGAGTGATCGAGGGGAGTCGCGGTGGCCAGGAGCGCCTCCACCTCGCTCGGAGTCAGCACGCTGTGGCGCAGATCACGGACCGCTGCCGCCGGGAAGACGAAGGCCTCGCAGAACACGGTGCGCGATGCCCGGCGCTCGATCAGGCCGATGAACTCGGCGACCTTCTCCTGGGTGTCGGGGGTCGCAACGACGCGCAGGAACTCCCCGCTCTGGCCGAGCGGGAACTCCTGGTCGGGCCATCCCTCGCCGAGGTACCAGAGGACCCCTTGTTCCAGGTGCCACTCCCCGAGGATGCGCTCCGACGTAACCGCGTCCTCCAGCGGGATCGGCCACTGCTCGGTCTCGAGGCACTCCAGGAAGGCGGAGTGGAGGTGGGAGCGCCAGTCGACCCCCGTTGGACTCCACTGATCCACGGCCAGGATGCCGCGCAGGTCGTGGAGCTTCAGGATCGGCCGCTCCTGGGCCGACGCCAGGCTGCTTCCCGCGATCAGGCCGACGATCCACGCCGCGCGACGAACGATTCCGAGCGCGCTACCAGAACATCCCATTCGAGTACCTCTTCGAATCGGGGAGATGTCGAGCCCCACGTTCTCCGGGCAGAGTCGGCCGATGAGGCAGCCTGGCGGGGCAGCTTCGCACCTACGTATAGGCGCCCGGGCTTACAGGGGTACGAAGCGAGGCGGTGGAATTGCCGGGACGGGGCTTCCTGGTGACCGCCGGGCCCGGCCCGATCAGAGCTCCCCGCGAACCACCAGATCCATCGCCAGCCAGAGCAGCACGTTGGCCAGACCCAGAAACAGGTAGAGCGTGGCCACGTGCGGCGAGATGCACGCCCGGAGGAAGCGCAGCAGGTTGCGCCACTCGCTGTCGCGCAGGCCGACCGGGTAGACGATCCCCGGCGGGAACTGGCGGCTGGCGAAGCTCCGCTCCAGCGCGACCTCGTCGTTCAGGAAGGCCGAGAGCTCGCGCGACTTCTCGATGTAGCGGTTCTGCGTCGCGCGGAAGAGCGCCTCGAGCATCCAGAAGCCCGGGAGGATGACGAAGGCGAGCAGCACGATCGACGCCTTCTCGGTGGTGAAGGACCAGCCGACCAGGCCGACCCAGACCGTCGCCGCGCTGGTCTTGATGCGGAAGGCGATGTCGTCGAAGCGGCCGATCTGGCGCTGCACCTCTTGAAAGCCCTTCTCGAGCATCCCGCACTGGAAGCGGAAGCGGTCCGACTCGGGATCGGCGGACGCGGCGGTGGGGATCTCGGCGGGGAACAGGCTCATCGGATCGGGGAGAGAGGCTCGTCTTCCTCGATCGGCACCGCGATCTGGGCGACTTGGGGCTTTCCGGAGGATCCGCCGCGGGCGATCCGGGATAGACTCGGAACTCCCCTCCGCCCCGGTTCCTCGATGCTCCTGAAGCCCTTCCTCATCTCGGCCACGCTCGGCCTGTTCCCCTCTCTCGATCCGTCCGCCTTAGCCCAGGACCAGGACCAGCAGGCCGTCCCGCCGGAGGAGCTGCTCCGCGACTGGCAGCTGCAGGACGGCGAGCTCGGAGCCGCGTCGGTCGAGCGCGTCCTCGTCGAGCTCGGTGACGATGCCGCCCCTCACCGCGCCGAGCTGGAAGAGCTGAAGCGAGCCTCGACGCCGAATACCGATCCCCGCTGGCTGGACCTCTACACCCGCGCCTGCCACGACCGCCGACACGCGCACCTCGCCCCGCTGGTCGAGCGCTGGCCTCGCATCGTCTTCACCCGCCACTTCGACTTCGGCGGCTCGCACTACGCCTACACCGAGAACCTCAGCGACGCGCAGTACGTCGAAGCGGAGCGCACCAACAAGAGCTACCGGATGGGCGCCGCGCTCTGTCTGCTGGAGCTCGACGCCGACGGTGCTGGGACCGTGCGCACGCTGCTCGAGGATCCCGGCGGCGTGATCCGCGACCCGGCGGTGTCGTGGGACGGCGAGCACATCCTCTTCGCCTGGCGCACCTCCCCCACCGACGACGACTACCACCTCTACGAGATGGAGGCCGCTACGGGTGAGATCCGGCAGCTGACCTTCGGGCTCGGCGTCGCCGACTACGAGGGGGCCTACTTGCCGGGCGGTGACATCGTCTTCAACTCGACCCGCTGCATCCAGACCGTCGACTGCTGGTGGACCGAGGTCTCCAATCTCTACACCTGCAACGCCAACGGCCGCGAGCTGCGGCGGTTGACCTTCGATCAGGTCCACGACAACTATCCGCAGGTGCTCGACGACGGTCGGGTCACCTACACGCGCTGGGAGTACAACGACCGCGGCCAAGTCTTCCCCCAGGCGCTCTTCCAGATGAACCCCGACGGGACGGGGCAGGCGGAGTTCTACGGCAACAACTCCTGGTTCCCCACGACGATCCTGCACGCGCGCGGGATCCCCGGCACCGGGAAGGTGATCTGCGTGCTCTCCGGCCACCACAGCCACCAGCGCGGCAAGCTCGCGATAGTCGACCCGGCACGCGGGCGCCAGGAGGCGAGCGGGGTGCGCTTCGTCGCGCCCGAGCGCGAGGCGAAGGCGGAGCGCATCGACTCCTACGGGCAGGGCGGCGAGCAGTTTCAGTACCCCTATCCGCTGAGCGAGACGGAGTACCTGGTCACCTACGACCCCGACAGCGGCGGCAACCGCAACTACCGGCGACCGTACGGCATTTACTTCACCACGATCGACGGGCGGCGCGAGCTGCTCGCCTGGAACGCGGAGATCTCCTCGAACCAGCCGGTCCCACTCACCGCGCGTGAAGCGCCCCCGGCGTTCCCATCGCGGGTCGACCTCTCCTCCGATACAGCGACACTGTACGTGCAGGACGTCTACCACGGTCCGGGGCTGGTGGGGATCGAGCGGGGCACGGTTCGATCCGTACGAGTCGTCGCGCTGGAGTTCCGCGCCGCGGGAATCGGCCGCAACCGGTCGGAGGGCCCTGCGGGCGCCGCGCTCTCCAGCACGCCGGTCGCGACCGGCAACGGCGCCTGGGACGTCAAGCGCGTGCTCGGCACGACGCCTGTCCACGAGGACGGCTCGGCGATGTTCGAGGTGCCCGCGCGCACGCCGCTCTACCTGCAGCTGCTCGACGCCAAGGGGCACGCGGTGCAGTCGATGCGCTCGTGGACGACCCTGCAGCCCGGGGAGGTCGCTTCCTGCGTCGGCTGCCACGAGGATCCCAACGAGGCGGCGCGGCCGGGGTGGAACACGATCGCGATGGGCCGGGGGCCGCTCACGCTCGAGCGGCCGGCGGAGTACCCGCGTGGCTTCAGCTTCCCGCGCGAGATCCAGCCGATCCTCGATCACCGCTGCGTCGAGTGCCACCACCTCGGCGAGGATCGACCAACATCGGAGGTGGAGCTCGCCGCCTTCGGGCTGCGCGACGTGCCGGTGCACGATGCCGTCTCGAAGCGGAACTGGAGCGAGGCCTACGTCGCGCTGACCGGCTCGCGGATGACGGGCAATGGTCTCGTCGCGGAACCCGGCGAGCGGACCAGCTGGCTCAGCGCCCAGTCGGAGCCGTCGATGCTGCCGCCGCGGCACGCGGGTGCCACGGTGAGCGAGCTGATCGCGCTGCTCGAGCAGGATCATCACGGCGTCACGCTGACCCCGGCGGAGCTGGCCCGGATCGCCTGCTGGATCGACCTCGCCGTGCCCTTCTGCGGCGACTACCTGGAGGGCGCCGCGTGGACCGAGGCCGAGCACGCCAAGTACGAGCACTTCCTCGCCAAGCGGCGACGGATGGAGGCGCTGGAGCGAGCCGGGATCGAAGAGCGGAGAGACGCCCGCCCAGCGGGTGAGTATTGACCGCGAGCACGACGGCCGCTGGTGATGCCGGGCCCCCGGATCGAGAGTCCCCGGAGCTCCCTCAAGGCAGCTCGTGAGAGAATGCGGAGCGTGAATCGGTCAACGAAGGGTCGACCGGTCCATCCACATCAGGGAATCCAGCGAACCTCGTAGCCGTTGGTGGTGTTGAAGTCGTTGACCCCCGGCCCGCAGGGTGGAGCGCTCGTGGTGCGATACCAGCACTGGTAGTACACCGTGTCGCCGGCGACGACGTTACCCTTCGCTCCGATCGGCACGGTGGTGGACGAGAGCCCCGCCGCATCGGCGAAGCGTACCTGGAGCCGCTGGATGCTGCCCCCGGCGCAACGCAGACCGTCGCCCCAGACCAGCCCCGGCGAGAGATCGGTGGTCGCCTGGAAGTAGAGGCCTCCCAGGAGCGGATCGAGGTGCGATGCGGACAGGACCACGCTGTCCTCGCTGACGCTCGCCGTCCCGAGTCCGGTGAGCTTCGCTCCCGAGGCGAACACCCCGTTGTCGCAGCCCGATCCCGGCACGCTGCCGTCGTTGTCGTTGCTGCACGGGCAGGGTGTACCGCTCCCGGGATCGCCGAAGCAGAAGCCGGCACCCGGCGGTTCGACGAAGGCGAAGACGTAGGCGGCTCCCGCGCTGTGGCCGAGGTCGTCATCGAGGCACGCCCCGATCAGCGCGGAGTCGCCGGAGAGGGAGACGGCGGCCCCGAAGGCGTCATCCAGTTCGCCGTCACTCGCCTCCAGCTTGACCTGCTGGCGCCACACGCTCCCATCCTTCTCGAATACGTAGGCCGAACCCGCGGTCGAGCCCATCCAGCCGCCGGGCGCTCCGATCAGCGCCCGGTCGCCATCGCTGGAGAGGTAGCGACCGAAGTACTCCCCGACGGTCGCGTCGCTTGCGGTGAGTCGGGTCGTCTCGCTCCAGCTCGTACCCGATCGCTCGAACACGCACGCCGCGCCGGAGTTGCTCCCGACCCCGTCGTAGAAGGGCACTCCGAGCACGGCCGTATCGCCCGAGAGCGACACAGCGTAGCCGAACTCGGGACCGTACTCCGGATCACCGGCGAGGAGTTTGGCCTGCTGGCTCCAGCTCGCCCCCGAGCGGACGAAGACGTAGGCCGAGCCCGCATCCGAGGGCAAGTCGCCGTCGTTCGGCGACCCGACCAGAGCGGTGTCACCGCTCACCGAGACCGAGGAGCCGAAGTAGTCGTTGGAGGCTGCGTCCCCGGCCACGAGCTTCGCCTGCTCGCTCCAGGTCGACCCCGATCGCAGGAGCACGTACGCTGACCCGGCATTCGAGCCTCCTGCATGGTCGTCGTACTTGGCACCGATCAACGCCGTGTCGCCGTCGAGGGAAACGGACCCCCCGAAGAGATCGACCGCTCCAGGGTCGCTCGCGAGGAGCTTGGCCTGCCGGATCCAGGTCGCACCCGAACGGACGAAGACGTACGCCGAGCCCGCCTGCGATCCTGCCTCGTCGTCGTTTCTTCGACCGATAAGGGCCGTATCCCCGCAGAGGGCGGCGGAGTAGTAGCCGAACCCATCGCCGGTTCCCCCATCGGCCGGAACGAGCTTGGCCTGCTCGCTCCAGGTCGCCCCCGTTCGCACGAACACGTAGGCCGAGCCGAGGGCACCGTCATCCGGCGCGGTGATGATCGCCGTATCGCCGTCGAGGGCGCTGGCGACGCCGAAGTAGTCGTAGGCGTCGCCGTCGCTCGCGTGGAGCTTGGCCTCCTCGATCCAGGAAGCGGGATCGCGCCCGCCTTCGAAGGCGAGAACCGGCACCGAGGTGAGCAGGACGAGAGCCGCGCAGAGGGGGAGCTTCATCGTTGATTCCCTCGAATGGCGGAAACCGAGACCCCGGCCGGCGGACCGCCGATCACGGATGCCAGGTGATGATGATTCCATTGGTGGTGTTGAACTCGCCGACCGCGACGCCGCAGGGCGGGAAGAAGTTGGTCCGGTACCAGAGCTGGTAGTAGAGGGTGTCGCCCGGAACGATCCCTCCCTTGGCGCCGATGCTGGCGGTCGTGTACGAGTTTCCTTCGACATCCGCCATCCGCACCTGCAGCCGCAGCTCACCGCCGCCGGCGCAGCGCAGGCCGTTCCCCCAGGTCACGCCCGGGGAGAGGTCGTTCTGCGCCTGGAAGTAGAGGCCGGTGTTGTTCGGCTCCTGGTGCGTCGTGGAGAGGACCAGGGAGTCGTTCCCCACGCTGGCGATACCGCTCGCCGTGAGCTGCGCGCCTGAGGGGTAGACGCCGTTGTCGCACCCCGATCCCGGCACGCTGCCGTCGTTGTCGTTGTCACAGGGACAGGGCGTGCCGCTCGAGGGATCGCCGAAGCAGTAGCCGATCCCCGGAGGCTCCAGCAGGGAGAACACGTAGGCGGAGCCCGAGGTGTGGCCGTGGTCGTCGTCGCCGTACGCTCCGATCAGCACCGAGTCGCCGGAGAGGGAGACGGAGCACCCCAGGTAGTCGTAGGGAACGGTGTCCGCCGCCACCAGCTCGGCCTCCTCGCTCCACGCGGTCCCCACCCGACCGAACACGTAGACGGAGCCCGCGCCCGATAACGACGGCCAGCCGGCCGCCGCGCCGATCATGGCCCGGTCGCCCTCGAGAGAAACGGAGCGGCCGAAGTGGTCCGCCTCGAAGAGCCCCTCGGCGACGAGCCTGGCTCGCTGCCGCCAAACGGTGCCGAGGCGCTCGAACACGTACGCCGCCCCCGTACCGCTGAACGCGCCGTCGTGTTCGTCCGCTCCGACGAGAGCCGTGCCGCCGTCGAGGGAGACTGAACAGCCGAACCCGTCTCCGGAGTCACCATCGCTGGCGAGGAGCTTGGCTTCCGGATTCCAGCTCGTACCCGTCCGGACGAACGCGTAGACCGCACCCTCGTTCCCGTACGGCCCGTCACTGCCGATCGCGCCGACCAGGGCGACGTCCCCGCGGATCGCGACCGATCCACCGAAGTAATCGTAGGCTGCCGCGTCCCACGCGGCGAGCTTCGCCTCCTCGGTCCAGGTCGAACCCGATCGCACGAACACGAACGCCGAGCCGGCGTAGCTGCCCAGGTCCTGCGAGATCGTGCCGACGAGGAGTGTATCGCCGTCGAGCGCCACAGACTCCCCGAACCAGTCGTACTCGTTCGCGTCGCTCGCGAAGAGCTTGGCCTGCTGACTCCAGGTCGTCCCCGACCGGGTGTAGACGTGTACCGCGCCCGCCGAATTCGCCACTTCGTCGTCGTTCCTCCTACCGACCACCACGGTGTCCCCGTCGATGGCGACGGCGCAGCCGAAGTCCTGGCCGTATCCCCCGTCGGTCGGCACGAGCTTCTGCTGCAGGGTCCAGGTGAAACCCGTTCGCGCGAATACGTGGGCCGAGCCCAGGCCGTCGCCGATCGCTGCAACGATCGCTGTATCGCCGTCGAAGGCGACGGCGGAGCCGAAGAAGTCGTCGGGCATCCCGTCGCTCGCCAGGAGCTTGGCCTCCTCCGTCCATATCGGCGGAGCGGTCCGATCGCCTTCGCCGCCGAAAGCGAGGGCCGGGGTAGAGGTGACGAGAAGCAGGACGGCCGAGCAGAGGATTCGCCTCGATGTCCTCTCGAAGTTCATCGGAGTCGGCGTGCTGCGCCGCCAACCGCGGCGGTCGGATGATGACGGTTCCATCGTTGGTATCGAGCTGGCGAGCCTGGAGCCACGAGGGAGTCAAAAGCGCTCTGATATCGGTGAGGATATGGGATTCCGGCGTTTTTCGCCAGTCGCCGAGAACCTCGATTCCGCAGAGCACCAGAGCTTCCGTCGAGCCGTCCGGGTCCTGACGACCACCCTCATGACCTCGTGATCGCCGGGGAGGCTCTCCGAGCGCAGAGCGGAGCAGCCGGACGGCGGCCGGGTGTCGAAATCACCTCCGACCCGAGACGGTTCGATACATGCAGGACTGGGAGATGCGGCGGACCGGGACCTGCGGGAAGCGTTCCGCCAGGTGCTCGGCCAGGCGGGCGACCCCGATCTCCTCGGTACAGGCGTGGTTGACGATGACCACCGGCTGCTGCATGTCGATGGCCAGCCCACCGTCGCGCCAGTAGCTGAATCCGTCGTCGGAGCAGATGACGAGATCGGCCTGCAGCTCGCGAACCATCTGCCGGAAGGGGGTGATCGCTCCGGTACCGACCGCCACCGTACTGACGATGCTGTCGGCTGGGCCCAGCAGCTGCACGCGATCCTGCCCCAGGTCGGCCACCTTCGCGGCCACGCGATTGGCCAGCTCTTCGGCCTTCACCGGCTCGATCTCGTAGACGCCACAGAATGGCCGACCCTCGCCGCGATCCCAGGCGATCCGACGGTCCAGCTCTTCCTCGAATCCCAGGAAGCTCGCCCAGGCGTCGCGAATCCCGATCTCGGGTACGCGGTCCCACACGTCGTGACAACGGACGATGGCCATGCCGGTCTCCCGAATGTACTCCCGCTTGCGTCGGGCTGTCTCGAACTCGAACACGGATGCGTCGTCGTCTCGGTGCTCGTAGTACGTGGGCTCGTGCGTGACGAAGAGGTTGCAGCCGAGGTCGTGCGCCTCGCGCAGCGACTGGAAGTAGCTCATCCAGCCGACGGCGATTCCCTCGACCACCAGCTCGGGACTGCCGGCCTTGAAGGTGTCGACGGTCCGCTTGGCGTCCAGCCATTCGACGCCGAGGCCGCGCAGGTAGGCGTGGACCTCACCAGCCTTCAGGTTCCCGCGTGTCTCGCCGCGTGCGGAGCGGGCACCGCTGGCGGCCAGCGCGCTCAATCCGGAGACGCCGATGAGGCTCTGTTTCACGAATTCTCGGCGATTCATCTCGTCATTCTCCTCCATCAGTGAGTCGTCGTGAACAGCCCTTCCACGCTGAGGTAGCGCTGCCCCGTGTCGCAGAAGATGCACACGATCAGCTTACCCTCGTTCTCCGGGCGTCGCGCCAGCTCGATCGCCGCGAACGCGCTAGCCCCCGAGGTGATGCCGACCAGCAGCCCCTCGGTGCGCGCGATGCCTCGCACCGTCTCGAACGCCTGGGCTTCGCTCACCAGGAAGAACTCGTCGATCTGTTCGCGCTCCAGTGTCTCCGGCACGAAGCCGGGCGCCGCGCCCATCATGCGATGCGGCTGGAAGCGGCCCTCGGAGATGAACGGCGCCTCGGTCGGCTCGACGGCGACGATGCGCACCTCGGGCTTCTGCTCCTCGAGGAAGCGCCCCGCGCCGCACAGCGTCCCGCCGGTGCCCAGCGCTCCGACCAGGACATCGATGCGACCGTCGGTATCGCGCCACAGCTCGGGACCGGTGTGCGAATAGTGCGCGCGCGGATTGGAGGGGTTCTGGTGCTGGCCGACGTAGAAGTAGTCGGGATGCTCCTCGAGCATCTCCATCAGCTTCGCCCGTGCCCCCTTGGTACCCAGCGCCGCCGGCGTCAACACCAGCTCCGCACCGAGCGCGCGCATCACCTGCCGTCGCTCGACGCTCTGGATCTCCGACATCACCAGGATCGCCCGGTAGCCGCGCACCGCCGCGATCGAGGCGATCGCCATGCCGGTGTTGCCGCTGGTCGCCTCGATCAGCGTGTCGCCCGGCTCGATCCGCCCCTCGGCTTCCGCGTCCTCGAGGATCTGCAGCACCGGGCGATCCTTGATCGAGTAGGGGTTGAACAGCTCGCACTTGGCGTACACCTCGTGGTCCGGGCAGAGGCGCGCGAGGCGCAGGAGCGGGGTGTTGCCCACCAGGTCGGTCAGGTTCTGGGCGGTCCTCATGCCGCGCAGTATGGCGAATGAGGGGCTCGCGGCTACAGTGGGCGGCCCCAGCAATCCACGGAGGATCCCATGCCGGCCCCGCGCACCCTCGCTCTCTTCGTCCCCCTGCTCCTCGCCCCCATCGTCACGGCGCAGGACGGCGACTACCCGATCGCCCCCGTCTCCTTCACCGACGTCGTGGTGCGCGACAGCTTCTGGGCGCCGCGCCTGGCGACCAGCCTGAAGGCGACGATCCCCCACTGCTTCGAGCAGTGCGAGAAGACCGGGCGGCTGGCCAACTTCGCGCGCGCGGGCGGGCTGGAGGAAGGCGAGTTCCAGGGGATCTACTTCAACGACTCCGACGTCTTCAAGATCATCGAGGGCGCCAGCTACGCCCTGCAGATCGCTCCGGATCCCGAGCTCGACGAGTACCTCGACGAGCTGATCGCCAAGATCGCCGCCGCTCAGGAGGAGGACGGTTACCTTTACTGCGCACGCACGCTCTGCAGCGAGAAGTACCAGCCGCCCGGCGGCCCCGAACGGTGGACCGATCCGAACGGCCACGAGCTCTACAACGTCGGACACATGTACGAGGGCGCGGTCGCGCACCACCTCGCGACGGGCAAGCGCACGCTGCTCGACGTCGCGCTGAAGAGCGCCGACCTGATCTGCGAGCTCTTCGGCGAGGAGGGCGAGCAGGTCTGGCCGCCGGGACACCAGGAGATCGAGATGGGGCTGGTCAAGCTGTACCGGCTGACCGGCGAGAAGGAGTATCTGAAGCAGGCCGAGCGCTTCCTCGAGCTGCGGGGGCGGCCGGAAGGGCGAACGCACGGGCTCTTCGGCGAGTACAGTCAGGACCACGCGCCGGTCGCCGAGCAGTCGCGGGCGGTCGGACACGCGGTGCGCGCGGCGTACCTCTACTCGGGGATGGCGGACGTCGCCGCGCTGCTCGGGCGGCCGGACTACGTCGAGGCGCTCGAGCGGATCTGGACCGATGTGGTGAGGGCCAAGCTCTACCTCAACGGGGGCATCGGCGCCGCCGGCGGCCACGAGGGTTTCGGCGCCGAGTTCGAGCTGCCCAACCTCGTCGCCTACTGCGAGACGTGCGCCTCGATCGCGACGGTGCTGTGGAACCAGCGGATGTTCCAGCTCCTGGGTCGCAGCGAGTTCATCGACGTGCTGGAGCGCTCGCTCTACAACGGTCTGATCTCGGGGATCTCGCTCGACGGGAAGTCGTTCTTCTACCCCAACCCGCTCGAGTCCGACGGCCGACACCAGCGCAGCGAGTGGTTCGGCTGCGCCTGCTGCCCCTCCAACGTCGCGCGGCTGGTGCCGTCGATGCCGGGGTACGTCTACGCGACCGGTGAGAACGAGCTGTACGTCAACCTCTTCGTCGGCAGCACGGCGAAGATCGAGCTGGAGAGCGGCACGGTCGACGTCGAGATGGAGACCGACTACCCGTGGGACGGCAGGGTGAAGGTGACGATCATGCCCGAGAAGCCGGGGCAGGAGTTCGCGCTGAAGCTACGCATTCCCGGGTGGGCGCGGAACGTGCCGGCGCCCGGTGGACTCTACTCGTTCGCGAGCACGTCCGAGGAGCAACCGAAGCTGAGCCTGCACCGTGCCGGTGAGCTCCCCTTGCAGCTCGAAAACGGCTACGCGACGATCCAGCGCACCTGGCAACCCGACGATGTCGTCACCCTCGAGCTGCCGATGCCGATCCGTCGCGTGCTCTGCGACGATCGCGTCGAGGAGAACATCCGCAAAACGGCGCTGCAGCGCGGACCGCTGATGTACTGCGTCGAGTGGCCGGACATCGAAGGCGGCAAGGTGATCAACCTGCTGCTCGAGGACGACGTGGAACTCGCCGTCGCGAAGGAGCCGGAGCTGCTCGGGGGAATCCGTGCACTGCGCGGCTATGGGGCGAGCACGCGGTGGGTCGCCGGGGAACCCGATCAGGGGTGGCAGTTTGATTCGATTCTCATCACCGCGATCCCCTACTACGCCTGGGCGCACCGCGGCCGCGGCGAAATGGTGGTGTGGCTGGCACGCGACTTCTCGTCGGCCCGCCCGCTGCCCGCGCCGACGATCGCCTCGGGCTCGAAAGCGACCGCTTCCGGAGGCGATCCGAGCGCGCTCAACGACCAGCGCGAGCCGAAGAGCTCGGGCGACCACTCCAACCGCTTCCTGCACTGGTGGCCGCGGAAGGGCACGACCGAGTGGGTGCAGTACGACTTCGAGGAGACGGCGATGGTCGGCGCGGTCGAGGTCTACTGGTTCGACGACACCGGCCGCGGCGAGTGCCGGCTGCCCGCGTCGTGGAAGCTGTTCTACCGCAACGGCGGCGAGTGGCTGCCGGTCACGAATCCCAGCGGCTTCGGCTGCGAGATCGACCGCTACAACCGCACCACCTTCGATCCGGTGGAGACCGACGCCCTGCGCCTCGAGGTCCAGCTCCCCGAGAAGATGTCCGCCGGCATCCACGAGTGGCGGGTGAAGTCGCAGTAGGGAGTCGAAGATCCGCGGGATTCCCGGGACGGGAAGAAGCCGGCAGACGTTCTGGTTGCGACGAACCTCGCCCGCTTCGCCCACGGAGGACCACGAACATGCTCACCACGCTGCTGCTCCCCTGCGTCTGCGCCCCCCTCCCGGCCCCTGGCCCGCCCCAGCACGTCGCCCAGGAGGCCTACCTCAAGGCCTCCAGCGTCGCCGGTTCCGACTACTTCGGCTACGCCGTGGCGATGTCGGGTGACACCGCGGTCGTCGGGGCCCCCGGGAAGGGCAGCGGCCGGGCATTCGTCTTCCTGAAGAGCGGAGCGAGCTGGATGGAGCAAGCCGTACTCGTCCCCTCGAACCCCACCTACGCCGACGAATTCGGCGAGGCCGTCGCGATCTCGGGAGATACGATCGTCGTCGGCGCGGGAGACGAAGACAGCATCGCCACCGGCGTGAACGGCGACGGGAGTGACAACAGCGCCTACCAGGCCGGCGCGGCCTACGTGTTCGTTCGAAACGGGACGACCTGGAGCCAGGAGGCCTACCTCAAGGCCTCCAACACCGAGGACAACGACCTCTTCGGCGAAGCCGTGGCGATAGTGGGAGAGGTCATCGCCGTCGGGGCGAAGGCCGAGGACAGCGACGCCAGCGGAGTGAACGGCGACCAGAACAACAATGACGCCTGGGGTGCCGGAGCGGTCTACGTGTTCGTTCGCAGCGGGACGACCTGGACCCAGGAGGCCTACCTCAAGGCCTCCAATGCGGGGAGCAACGACTACTTCGGGAACACGCTGTCGATGCTGGGCGACACCCTGGTGGTCGGCGCTCCCTTCGAGGCGAGCAGTGCCACCGGCGTCAACGGTGACCAGGGCGACGACACGGCCTACGGTTCGGGCGCGGCGTACGTGTTCGTGCGCAGCGGGACGACCTGGACCCAGGAGGCCTATCTCAAGGCGTCGAACACCCAGTGGGGCGACCACTTCTCATTGTCCGTGGCGGTATCGGGAGCCACGGCCGTGATCGGAGCACCGTACGAGGACAGCTGGGCCACCGGGGTGAACGGCGACCAGAGCAACAACGACGGCACGTACTCCGGCGCGGCCTACGTCTTCCTGCGAAACGGGACGAGCTGGAGTCAAGATGCCTATCTCAAGGCCTCGAACACCGGCCCCGGGGATTCCTTCGGCAATACCGTGGCCGTGCTGGGCGACTCGGTCGCCATCGGGGCGCGCTTCGAGCGAAGCAATGCCAATGGAGTGAACGGCAACGAGTACAACAACGGCGCCGACGAGGCGGGCGCGGCCTACCTGTTCGCACGCTGCGGAACTACCTGGAGTCAGGAAGCGTACGTCAAGGCCTCGAACTCGAACCAGTGGGACGAGTTCGGCTCGTCCGTGGCGCTGGTCGGCGTCACGCTGCTGGTCGGGGCTGCCTGGGAGTCCAGCAGCGCTACCGGAATCAACGGTGATCAGCTCGACAACAGCGCCTGGGCGGCCGGGGCGGCGTACGCCTTCGACCTCGATGCCCCGCTGCCCGGCGTGCCGTACTGCTTCGGCGACCCGGGCAGCGGCACCCCCTGCCCCTGCAGCAACGACAACGACGGAAGCGTTCCCGGGTCGGGGTGCGCCAACGGCGTCTTCGCCTCGGGGGCGCAGCTCTCCGTCACCGGCGCAGCCTGCGTGAGCAACGACTCCCTGGTCCTCCATTGCTCGGGCCTGGAACCGAGCAACAGCGGCCTGTACTTCCAGGCGAACAACGACCTGTCCCCGGGGATCGTGTGGGGGGATGGCCTTCGTTGCACGGGAGGCGACCTGCGCCGGCTCACCGTGCGCACCTCCGACGCGTACGGCAACTCCGACACCTCCCTGTCCTACCCGGTCACCTTCAAGGCCGGGAACATCGCGCCCGGCGACACCAAGCACTACCAGTGCTGGTATCGCACGACGGTCAGTCCGCCGTGCGGGTCGGGAGTGAATGACTTCAACTCCTCGAATGGGTACGCGGTGACCTGGCTGCCGTAGGACTACGGGAGGTCCAGTCGGAGATAGAGACCCTGGGCCGCGGGCACGGGGATCGGTTCACCGAGCGGGTGGACGGCGTGCGACTGCAGGCCATCGACGGCCGGAGAGACGAATGAAGCGGTACCCGGCTCGGGCACGCCCAGCCGGTCCCAGTCGATCTCGAGCTCGACGTTCGCGTCCTCGGACTCCCACGAGGCCAGCACGATGAGCACCGCATCGGGCCGCAGGTAGGTCGTCGCCAGCACTCCGTCGCGATTCGTCCGCACCGGCGCGTCGTCGAGCCAGTAGCCGAGCATCCGGCTCTCCTCGATGCCGAACTCGTCCATCATCCGCCAGATGGGTCGCGGGTCGACCTTTCCGTAGATGCGCGTGGTCATGCCGTACAGGAGACCTCGGTAGGGGTGGCCACCGTCTTGCAGCATCTCCCCCATCAGGCCGAAGGGCAACCCCGAGACCTCGGTGAGCCAGTAGTCCGCGTCGCGGTCGTATTCGAAGTACTCGCCGAACCACAGCCGCGTCACGTAGGGCAGGTGCTCCAGGTACAGCAGCGCGGAGTTGATGAAGCCGTCGCGCGGGTTGAACTGGTTGGCCGAGTGCAGATCGATGACCACCTCGTCGCGGTGCTCCTGGAGGACCGTCACCATCCGCTTCACCGTCTCGCGGCTGAACGCGATGTCGTCGAGGTAGAGGCCGTCTATTCGCTGATGCTCGGCCAGCCACGAGAGACCCTCGACGTAGTAGTTGGTCCAGCGCGAAGTCCCCTTGTTCAGGATCGACGCGTCGTCAACGCTCCAGGAGTGCCAGGCGGAGTGGTAGTTTCCGCGCAGGTGCTCCTGCAGCCAGGAGTGTCCGCCGCCCACGCCGTCGTTGAAGATCTCGTCGCCGAGGCTGCGCAGCGCGAACAGCTCGTACGCCTTGTAGGTCAGCTCGCGGATGGTGTAGTAGAGCTTGACCTTGACCCCCTTCTCGTGCGCCTCGTCGATGTAGGCGCGCTGCTGGTCGAGGTGGTGAAAGGGATAGTTGATGTAGGGGTTGATCTCGGTCGCGTGGTGGATGTTGACCACGGTGCCGCCCCACTCGCGGACCGTGTCGACGGGGACGTAGCGGTGGACGAAGCGCGTCTCGAAGTGCTGCTTCGTATCGAGCGGCCGAAAGGGGGTGATCAGGAAGCGCACGTTGAAGTGGAGCGTTTCCCCGGCCTCGAGGCGACGCGGGCCGCTGTAGTTGCGTAGCGAAACCGCGTCCGCGTCACTTTCGAGCCGGATGCCGCCCGCCCCATCGTTGTGCCACGAAGGCGGGAGGCTCAGCGGCTTCTGCAGGTAGAAGTTGGTGTTCAGCGGTCGCTCGTAGTTCTCATCGCGCAGGACGTACTGCAGGCCCTTGTGCACGTTGCCGAGCCAGAGCCCTTCCTGGTGGTTCTCGACCTTCCACTGCCAGTCGAGCGTCTCCGGCCGCTTGCCCCCGCGCCGGCCGAGGCCTAGCATCCAGCGCGCCGCGTCGGGCACCAGCTCGACGAGCATCGCGACGTCGGTCAGCTCGACGGTCTCGCGCGCGGTGAGCGCGAGGCGGTAGTCGAGCATGCCGTCGTACTCGAGTGCGCCGTCGACCTTCAGGTCGAGGCGATTCGTGACACTCTCGACGGACCAGGTCGCCCGACCGCGCGAGGGCCGTTCGACGGTGAACGGCCGCGAGGCCCAGGCCTCGGAGCCCTCAGCGATCTCCGGGCGAAGGGTGATCGGCCGGGCCAGGATCGGCTCGGGGGTCGCGGCGAGACCGGTCATCTCCGGCGTGAACCGGCTCCGGATCTCCGCGGGCAGGCCGGTGTCGTCCAGCACCACGTCGCGGCCGAGGATCGAGAGCGTCCGGCTGTCGACCTCGATCGGCGTGTACGGCTCGATGACGAAGTCCGGGTCGGTGCCGACCGTCGAGTTCAGCCAGCGCAGTCGTGACATCTTCCAGGGCTCCGCGTCCCCGTGGTCCGCGGCGAGCTCCGAGGATACGTCGAGGAGCAACTCGATTCGCTGGGCGGGTACGCCGCTCGCCGAGATGGAAACGGACCCGCGGTAGCGCCCGATCGCAGCGTCATCGGGAACCAGCACTCCGAACCACAGCGCCTGCACCTCGCTCCGGGGCACGGAGACGGTCTTCTCGAACGGTCTCCCGAAGTGGTCGATGCCGCCAGTGTTGAAGCAGGTGAAGGAGTCGTCGCCGAAGGTCTGTCCGTCGGGACCGTCGAACGCCTCCAGTTCGATCGAGAGCTCCTCGAGCGCCTCGTCGGCGGCGTACACGCCGACCTGGAAGGTGTAGTACTCTCCGCGGCGCGCCGTGCCCTCGAAGCGATCGACGAGCCCGCGATCGACCCAGCGCTTCGGCAAGAAGTGGCGCATGCGGATCGAGAGCTCACGGTCCTCCAGGAAGAGATAGAGGGCTCGCTCCTCGTCGCCGAGCAGCTTCGAGACCTCCTTCTCGGTCGCGATCACCTCCATCGGGACGAAGCTGTGGAAGGCGTCGATCGACTGGATGCTGACCGTCCGCGCTTCCGGAAGGCGCGAGAGCGACTGGACGTCGACGATGCCCAGCGAGTCGCGCCAGTCGGCGCTGGCCGTGGACCGCGGGGGCAGGTAGTTCAGCGTGGGATACTGCCGGCCGGTCGTCTCGTACGGGAGGTAGTAGGCGTGGTAGAGGCTCGAGCTGGCGTTCGATCGGAAGACGAGGCTCCCCACCTCGTTGTCGATTCGGGCGACGAGCCGATCGAGAACCTCCTCGCCCGTCGCCGCGTCGACGACGATCACGTCCTTCGACTCGGGGTTCGGATCACATCGTCTCCAGGGGATGTGCACCACCACGGTTTCCCCCGTCGGATCGGCGACCTCGACGACCGCCCGGTGGTTTCCTCGCGAGCGCCCGGCCGCGCCCGCTTCGAGATCGGGGGTCCAGCCTCCGATCTCGAAGCGGACGCCCTCCGGCGCCACCTCGTGCGCGGCTTCCGTCGGGGAGCTCTCGCAGGAGGAAAGGAGCGGGAGGAGCGAGAGAAGTAGGAGGCGGCGCTTCACCGGCGATCCCCCACGGTGACCTCGAACGCCTCGCGGAGCAGGCGGCAGTCCATCGAGGAGAAGCGCTCTGGGTGCGCCGCCTCGAGCTTCTCGATCGCCTCGGGGTCATTCGCGATCACGGCGTCGATCCACGCCCGCTCCGGGTCCCGCACCCCGGAGGAGGAGCCGATCGGCTTCCACAGCGTCGAGAGCGGCGTCGGGCCACCGGTGTACATCGCCCGGCTGGCGACCGACAGGAGCAGGAGGGTTCCGCCGGGATCGTCCCCCCACCCGTCGTGGAGCGCGCGCTGCTGCTCGGCGGCCGCGTCGACCTCTCCCTTTCGTAGGAGACAGTAGGAGAGCAGAAAGCGCTGCAGGCGCTCCTCGGGCTCGTAGGGCTTCCCCACACCGAGGTGCTCCGGCCACTCGAGGCTCCGGCGCACGTCCTTTTCCGCGCCGGCGAAGTCCTTGGCGCGAAGCCTCTCGATCGCTCGAGCGAGGTAGGCCCACTCGAAGAGCTGGCGGCCGAAGCGTCCCATCTCGGAGGGCAGGACTCTCACCGACTCGAGGAGCTCGACGCACTCGTCGAGGACGCCGAGCTCGAGCAACGCGCGGGCGTGGGTCAGCTCGAGCTGGAAGTTGTCGGGGAACCTCGTGCGGACCTCTCGCGCCAGGGCCTCGGCGTCCTCCCAGCGCTCCTCGGTCTGAAGGTGATCGACGAGGCGCCTCGCCGGTTGCCATCGCTCCGGGTCGAGCTCGGCGGCGCGGCGGAGGTCCGCTTCGGGGTCGCGGCCGTCGACCTGGTGCAGCAAGTGTGCGCGGGTGGTGTAGAAGGGGGCGAAGTCCGGCTCGCCGCCAACGCCCTCGAGCAGGGGAGCCGCTTCTTCGGCGCGATCGAGCGCCCAGAGGTTCAGCGCGAGGTAGTAGTCGAGCTTCCAGTCCTCGCTCTTCGTCCGAGCCCACGCCAACACCGGGAGCGTCTCGCGCCGGAAAGGAAACACGAACGCCGGCGAATGCTTCAGCGCCTCCCCGAGGGCGGGGTCCGAATACTCGGGATGCCAGTCGCGGAAGATGTACGCGTACCACAGTGCGATCAGCGGCACGCCCTGGTACGCCCGCATGCCGAGGACATCGATCACCTCGCGTACCTGGCCGCGGTTCGCGTAGGAGATCCCCAGCTCCAGCCAGGTCTGATCGGGCAGCTCTCCTCCGATCTGCCTGCGAAGGCGGTGCGGCACCATCTCGTCGTGCTCCACCACCCGGAATCTCTCGTAGGCTACGAAGTGGTGCAACGGATCGAGCTCCAGGAGCCGGTCCCACGTCGCCCTGGCCTCGGTCCACTTGCGCTGCCACCGCTCGGCGATGGCCTGCACCTCCAGCGCCTCGATCGAATAGTGATCGTAGTCGAGCGCCTGCCGGGCGCGCCGTTCCGCCTGCACCCAGTCGCGCTCCAGGAGCGCGATCTCAGCGAGCTCCGTGTACGCGGCGGCGCGGTAGGCCATCGAACGCGCCGCCCAGCCGAAGCACTCCTCCGCGTTCACGAGATGACCCCGGGCACGGTTGAGACCGCCGGTGATCCAGTTCCCACCCAGGTCGGAAATGTCACGCTGGATCGCCCGGTGAAGAGCACCGGCGATCCAGTTCGCCTTCGGGTCGTAGGTATCCCGCTGGAGCGCCCGGTCGACCGCCTGCAGCCCCTCCTCGTATCGACCGCGCCGGTACTCGAGCTCGGCAAGCGCGAGGAGCGCGTCGCGCTGCCACGGCTCCTCGGCGAGGATCGCCTCGAGCTTCTCGATGGCGGCGCCGTAGCGCCGCGCGCGCGCGAGCTCGCGGGCCGCTTCCAGCGCTCGCTCGGTCTCGGTCATCGCCGTCGGATCGAGCGGGTCCGTCGTGAACGGCCGCTCCAGGTCGAAGGGCTCGCGGCTGGACTTCTCGTGGAGATCGAGCTCCGGCACGGAGACCGCCCAGCGCGCGTCTTCGGGGACCGGCAGGACCTCTTCCCAGACATCGAGGGGAGCCAGCTCCCGGGATTCCTCGATACGCTTCTCCTCGCCGATCACGATCTGCAGGGTGCAGCCTTTCGGCACGAAGGAATGGAGCCGAATGCGCAAGGTCCCGTTCTCGCGCTCCACGTTCATCGCCCCCGTCGCCGAGGCGGCGGTCACCCCGCCGGTCCCCTTCAGCGGAAACCAGCGCTCCGTCCACCGATCGACGCGGTGCGGTTCGAAGACCGCCTCGCGGACTGGGTTCTGGTGGCTCCCCGCCGCGTACTGGACGAACAGCCGCCCCGCCTGGAACTCGATGTACTGCCCGTCGGTGTCGGTCAGGAGCTCTTCCCAGACGCCGCCTTCGCGCGAGAGGGCCCACAACCAGAGCTTCTGCCCGGGCATGTCCTCGTATGGCGCCCAGTGCCCGAAACCGAAGCCCGCGTCGTGGTAGTAGCCGCCGAAGAAGTCGTTGTACTCGCCGACGACGTGGTAGGACTTGTGGCCGCCGAACTGGTTCTGGTCGTAGACCGAGAGCTGGCGCTCCTCCTCGTCGAAGGGCCACCGCTTCGCCTCGCCGCTGTGTTTCAGGTACTGGTCGCCGGGCACGAAGAACTCGAGGTCATCGCGCGCGAAGGCGGCCCCGGTCATCCAGTTGTAGTACGGCTGCTCGAGCGGCGTCGGGTTGTACCAGAGCACCTGCGTCTCGAAGCAGGCGCTGTCGGCGGGGAGGAGGATCTTCACCCGCCACGGCGTGCGCGAGGGCAGGTCGATCGAGCCGACGGTGCAGGAGACGCCGCCGTCCGACTCGTTCTGCAGGACGTAGTCGACCGGCGTGGCGGTCGCGGGCGAGTGGCCGATGACACCGAAGTTGAACTCGATCCCTCCCGAGGTCCACGGGCCCCGCAAGGCGATGTTGCGGAACTTCATCACCTCGTTGCGGTAGATGAACTCCTCGCCGGTCGCTTTGATCCTCGCGCCCCAGACCTTGCCGCCGACCTCGGGGAGCACGAAGACCTCGATGTACTCGTTCTCGAGCGTCACCACCTTCCACGGTCGCGGCTCGCTCTCGTGGCTGTATCCGTCGAAGCCGTGATACGGGTAGAGGCGCGGATCCCGGAGCAGGATCGGGCTCGGGTCGGGGTCGCTGAAGGGATAGGTCTCGAGGATTCGCACCTCCTCTTTGATGGTCGCGGTCTGGGCCAGCAGGGGAACACCGATCAGCAGGATGAGGAGTGCAGCGGCCAGGGGGCGAAAAAGCGACCGTGACGGCCCGGTGCGAAGAGGGAGAGTGGCCATGGGGTCGGGGGCTAGACGATGTCGAGTGGCGGCGTAGGGCTTCCTCAATGCTAGCTTCGCCGGCCTCTCGAAGCGACGCGCGCCGTGGAAGGGGCGCCGGAAGAACCGCTGGCGGGGCGGCGTTCGCCGCAGGCGAACGCCCTGTCGCCCACGGGACTTTCCGGGAATGTCAGACCCTGGCGAAAAGGCCAGTTCCGGTCATACTGGAACTCGTCTCCTCACCCCGTCAGGTGACCCCATGAAAACCCTGCCCACCCTCCTGGCCTTTCTCGCCACCTCCGGAGTCGCTCTGGCTCAGCTGGACGTGGCCATCGTCGCGGCAGCGAGTAGCTCGTCGACGAACTGTCGTTACACCGACCCTCAGGCCAAGCTGATGGCCACGGGGATGTTCAACTCGGTCGACATCATCGACGTCGCCCAGGCGACCCCGACGCTGGTGGAGCTTCAGGCCTACGACGCCGTCATCTGCTGGACCAACACCAGCGCCGTGGACGGGGACGCCTGGGGCGACGTCATGGCCGACTACGTCGACGCCGGCGGTGGCGTCGTCGTCGCCGTCTTCGCCGTCAGCACGAGCACGGTCAACCGCTACCTGGGCGGTCGCTGGGAGACCGGCGGCTACGAGGTGATCATCACGAAGAGCGGAAGCGGCGGCGGTGCCGGGACTCTCGGCACGGTGCACGATGCCGGGCATCCGGTGATGTCCGGCGTCAACACCTTCAGCGGAGGATCATCCTCCTTCAAGCCCGCGGGAACGGCGCTCACCGCCGGCTCGACGCTGATCGCCGAGTGGAGTACCGGACACGTCCTGGTCGCCGAAGGGGCGAGCGCCCAGCGAATCGACCTCGGGATGTACCCCCCCTCCTCCGACTGCAGTAGCTCCTTCTGGGTCTCATCGACCGACGGGGCGATCCTGATGGCCAACGCCCTCGCCTACACCGCCGGCGGTTTCGAACCGGGCACGGGCTACTGCTTCGGCGACGTCGGCAGCGGAGCGCCTTGCCCCTGCGCCAACGAGAACGACGGCAGCGTCCCCGGCTCCGGCTGCGCCAACGGCATCGTCGCCTCCGGCGCGCTGCTGAAAGCCAGTGGATCGGCCAGCGTGAGTGCGGACACCTTGACCCTCTACACCTCGGGCCTGGAACCGGGCAGCCCGGGCCTCTACTTCCAGGCGAACAACGACCTCTCTCCCGGAATCGCCTGGGGAGACGGCCTGCGCTGCGCGGGCGGCCAGCTGAAACGCCTCGGCGTCCGCGTCTCCGATGGGACCGGCTACTCCGACACCAGCGGCTACGCGTTGCCGATCTCGGTCATGACCGGGAACATCCTCGCCGGCGATACCAGGTACTACCAGTGCTGGTACAGCAACCCGACCGGCTCGCCCTGCGCCGCGGGCTTCAACATCTCCAACGGTTACTCCGTGGCCTGGGGACCCTGATCGGCACCGATCGCTTCGTACGCCTCGCGGTACCGCTCCAGCAACTCCGGCGTCCGTTCGCACCCCGGGCAGGCCCAGTGGAAGAGGATCGCCTGATCCTCGCGGGGCAATCCGTTGGGCGCGTAGGTCGAACAGATGAACGCCTCGACGCAGCACTCGGGGTAGCCGAAGAATCGCCCCTCGAACCGCTTGGTCTCGTCGCTCTTGTCGATCGCCGCCCCCTCGCAGCGCGCGGCGTACGCCTCCAGTCGACTCGCATCGGTCGAGAAGACCGTCTCGACGACCTCACTCCGGTCCCGAGCTCGTCGATGGATCCGGCGAGACCCCAGTCCCAACGCCGTCAGCGCCTCCAGGGCCTCCTCGGAGAGGGGTAGCTCCCACCGGCTGGCGAGTTTGACCCCGCGAGTGGTCAACAGGGCCAGAAGAGCGAACTGGGGATCGACGGCCCGCAGGATCTGCAGCCACCGGGCCTCGTCGCGCCCCACCGGTTCGTCAGCCATTCTCGAGGATGTCGTGCAGGATCGCCACGTCGACGCGACCGTCGTTGACCGTGCCGTCGTAGGTGAACGACCCGTGCTCCAGGTGGTGCAAGCCGACGAAAGGGATGGCCACGGTCAACCCGCGCACTGGGTCGGTGACCTCGAGGAAGCCCATGTTGTAGACTTCGCCGCAGACCTCGCAGTTCTCGAGCCCCCAGGCGAGGTGCTCCTGCCGGTAGACCCGATCGGGCAGCGGCCCCCAGGGGAGCTGATCGATCTGGACGCACATCCGCGCGGCGAGATCCAGGCCGTCCGCCTCGAGATCGCCGTTCTCGTCGGGATCCAGCGGATCGGTACCGATCACGAGCTCCTCGACGTCCTCGAGCAGGTCGCCATCGGTGTCGGCGTTGACGGGGTGCTGGTGAAGATCAGCGAGCACTTCTCGGAGCCGGATCACGTCGATGCGGCCATCGTGCAGCGTCCCTTCGTAGACGTAGGAGCCGTGCTCGAGGTAGTGCAAGCCGATGTACTGCACGTCGAGCTCGTGGCCGTTCCACGGGTTGCAGATCTTGATGAACCCCATGTTGACCGAGGAGCCACACACCTCACACTGCTCGACCCCGTTCTGGCCGTAGTCGATCTTGCAGATCTCGGGCGGCGGAGGATCGACACCGTTCCACCAGGGCAACCCGTCGATCACCCGCTCGAGTCGATAGGCGATTTCCGGGCCGTCGATCAGGCGATTGGAGTTCTGGTCGGGATCCTGGTGGTCGAGCAGACCGAAGGCCATCTCCTCGAGGTCGAGCAGCAGGTCACCATCGGTGTCTCCAGGAATCGGACAGGCCAGCCAGTGCGGGTCGTAGCGATACGCATCGGTCGGCGCGCGATTCCCCGTCTGGTCCGCGCCGTTGCGCGCCCCCTGGGACTTCGAGGCCTTCCCCAGCTGGAACGCGCCCAGTAACGTGGCCACCATTCCACCCAACGCGGTGAGGAACAGCGCCCTCCACCATCTCAACTTGCGGACCATCCCTTCTTCTCCTTTCCGCGAATCGCGGACCCGTCCGACGATCAGTAGCCGTGCTCTTCTCGCCTGGCTCCGAGGATACTCGCGGTCGTCGGACGCGGGGGGGGCCATTCACCCTCGACCCGCGAATCGGCGAGCTCTACCTGGGGAGAACCGCCGGTACCGAGGATTGACGGCTATACCGCATCTGAACGATGGGCAGCGGTACGGAGTACTGCTGTACTGCTACCGAAACGCCTGAATCCCGGTCAACTCGTTCCCGATCGCCAGCGCGTGGATGTCCTCGGTGCCCTCGTAGGTGTTGACCGCCTCGAGGTTGAGCATGTGGCGCCCGGTCTGGTACTCGAGGCAGATGCCGTTGGCGCCGAGCAGGTCGCGCACCGTGCGGGCGGCTTCCAGTGCACTCTTCACGCAGTAGCGCTTGGCCATCGAAACCTGCGGGTGGGTCAACCGATCCTGGTCCTTCAAGCGCGCGAGTCGCAGCACCAGGAGCTGCGCCAGGCTGATCGAGGTCGCGATGTCGGCGAGCTTCTTCTGCGTCAGCTGGAACCCCGCGAGCTGGCGGTCGAAGATGACGCGCTCGGCGCTGTAGCGCAGCCCCTCGTCGTAGCACGCCATCGCCGCGCCGATCACTCCCCAGCTGATGCCGTAGCGCGCCTGGGTCAAGCAGGTCAGCGGCGCGCTCAACCCCTCCGCCCCCGGCAGCACGGCGTCCGCCGGCACGCGCACGTCCTCGAGCACCAGCTCCGAGGTCACCGACATGCACAGGCTCCACTTGTGCTTCATCAAGGGCGCGGTGAATCCCGGCGCGTCGGTGCGCACGAGGAATCCGCGAAAGCTGCCCTCGCAGCGCGCCCACACCACCGCGACGTCGGAGAAGGAGCCGTTGGTGATCCACATCTTGCGGCCGTTCAAGATCCAGTCGTCACCGTCCTTCACCGCGGTCGTCTGCATCCCACCGGGGTTCGAGCCGAAGTCCGGCTCGGTCAGCCCGAAGCAGCCGATCGCCTCCCCGGTGGCCAGTCTGGCCAACCACTCCTGCTTCTGCTCCTCGCTGCCGAACGCGAGGATCGGCCACATCGCCAGGGAGCTCTGCACCGAGTAGAAGGAGCGCAGTCCCGAGTCCGCGCGCTCCAGCTCGCGATTGACAATGCCGTAGCTGGTGCTGTCCATCCCCGCGCAGCCGTACTTCTCCGGCAGGTTGCAGCCGAGGATCCCGAGCTCTCCCATCTCGGCGATCAGGTGCCGCGGGAAGGTCCCCGCCTCGAAGTGGCCGGCGACCTCCGGCATCACCCGCTCGGAGACCCAGCTGCGGACGGTGTCGCGGACCATCAGCGCCTCCTCGGAGAGGTCGGCGTCGAGGTCGAGGAAGTCGAGGGGGCGGTAGGGGTCCATGGGTGGGGTGGGGCGGAGTGGGAGCGAGGGGCAGTCCAGGGTGAGCTCTCGGTCTAGGAAATTGCACCTGGGGCGCGCGGGGTGGCGCGCGGTGGTGGAAAGGGGCGAGAGTCCCCCAGACCCTTGACGGAGGGTTCTGAAGCCGTATCCTGTGTACATACCGACCGGTCGGTATGTCAAGAGAGAAGCCGATGATGATGACCCGATCCGAGGAGACCGTGGAGCGCATCCTCGCCACCGCGAGGCGCCTGTTCCTCGAGCACAACTACGCTGACGTCTCCGTCGATCGCATCGCCAAGGCGACCGAGGTGACCAAGGGCGGGATCTACCACCACTTCGCCAGCAAGGAAGAGCTCTACCTGGCGATGCTGCACGCCGACTTCGCGCACCTCGGCGCCCTCTTCGAGGAGGCCGCCGCCGCACCGGGGAGCTGCCGCGAGAAGCTCGGCCGGCTGACCCGCGCCTTCCTCTCCCTCCCCCCCATCGAGCGGCGGGTGATGCGGCTGGTCCGCCGCGACATCAACACCTTCACCGGGCCGGCGCGGGCCCGGCTGATCCAGGGATACCAGCGCGCGCTGCCCGAACGGGTCGAAGCCGTCCTCACCGAGGGGATCGAGCACGGTGAGCTGCAGCGCTCCGACCCGCGCCTCCTCGCCTGGAGCTTCGTCTCGCTGGTCGAGGTCGCCTTGACCCCCTACGCCGACACCGTCTTCGAGGACCTCGACCACAAGCTCGAGTTCGTCCTCGACCAGTTCTTCCACGGAGCCGTCTCCCGGCACGAGGAGCCCACCACATGAACCCCGAAAGAGTCTTCGAGGAATGGCGTGGAGTCCCCCTCGACGAAGCCCTGCTCGCCTGCCGAGATCTCGTCGAGGATCCCGACTACCCCACCGTCGCGCGCTGGCGCGAGAGGGGCGGCAAGGTCGCCGGTCACTTCCAGGTCTACTTCCCCGAGGAGATCGCCCACGCGGCGGGGATGCTGCCGGTCAAGCTGCGCGGCGCCCCGGTGGATCCGATCAACGCGGACTCCCGGTTCGGCTCGTACCTGTGCTCCATCATCAAGACGTCGCTGGAACTGGCCCTCTCGGATCGGCTCCAGCTCGACCTCTTCGTGTCGCACCCGATCTGCGACGCGGCGCGAAACCTCGCCGCGATCTGGGGGCGCAGCTACGACTACCCCTGCCAGATCCTCTACCTGCCGCAGAACCCGAACTCCTCGCACAGTGCGCAGTACCTGCTCGATGAGTACGGGCGGATGAAGCGCACCGTCGAGGAGGTCACCGGCACGGAGGTGACCGAGGCCGCGCTCGCCGCCTCGATCGAGGTGTTCAACGAGAACCGCCGGCTCCTGCGCGAGCTGTACCGGATCAAGCGCGAGGAGCCGTGGCTGATCTCCGCCGAGGACGCCTACTGCCTCGTCTCTGTCGGCGGGATGATCCCGCGCGAGGAGCACAACGAGCTGCTCGCGACGCTCCTCCCGCAGATCCGCGAGCGCCTCGACCGGCCCCAGGACCGCATCAGGGTCGTCTTCGAGGGTGGCTTCTGCGAGCAGCCGCCGCTCGATCTGATCCGCGTTCTCGGCCGCACGTGCTACGTCGTCGACGACGACTTCCTGATCGGGATGCGCTGGATCGAGGAGGACGTGCCCACCAAGGGCGACCCCCTCGCCAATCTCGCCCGCGCCTACATCTGGAGCTCCTCCTACAGCCCGGTCCAGCACGACCTCGACAAGCCGAAGGAGAAGATGCTGCTCGCGCGGATCGAGAGGTCACGCGCGGAAGCGGCGATCATCGCCGCGGCCAAGATGTGCGAGCCGGGCCTGGAGGAACAGGTCGCCTACACCAACGCCCTCGACCAGCGAGGGATCCCGTACTTCGTGGGTGAATTCGAGGAGAACATGACCTCTTTCGAGCACCTCGAGCTGCAGGTCGAGACCTTCGTCGAGAACCTGCTCTTCGCCTGAACCAGCCGGAGGAAACGATGACCGAGCAAGTCCAACCTGAAGGCCTCGTGGGCCGCGGCAACGACGACGGTGCCGAGCTCTTCCGGCAGTGGTACAGCGAGCTCTCGGAGACGGCGAAGACCGGGGGGCAGTCCGCCTACGTCTTCGTGATGGGCAGCATCAACGAGATCCTCAAGGTCTTCGATCTGCCCGTGGTCTTCCCCGAGATCAACTCGCTGCAGACCGCGGTGCGGCACATGGCGCACGAGCTCCTCGACGAGGCGGAGGACTACGGCTACTCGCCGGACATCTGCGGCTACGTCAAGGCGGATGTCGCGGTGCAGCTGCGCGGCGGGGACCACCCGATGGGCCAGATGCCCCCGCCCAGCCTCGCGGTGCTCACCAACGCCTGCAACACCTACATCAAGTGGGCGGAGATCTGGGAGCGGATGTACGACATCCCGATCTTCACCCTGGACGTTCCCGGCACCCGGCAGGCGGGACTGGTCACCTGGGCCGGCGACGACGACTACGAGAACGATCGCCGCTACGTCGAGGCCCAGCTGCGCGAGCTGATCACACTCTGCGAGAAGGTCACCGGGAAGAAGTTCGACATCGACAAGCTGCGCGAGGTACTCGGCCACGCCAACACGATGACCCGCGGCTGGAAGCGCGTGCTCGAGCTCAACCAGGCGAAACCCTCGGTCTTCAACGCACTGACCGACGGCACGATCTACCTCGGCGTCGCCAACGGCTTCCGCGGGACGCCCGAGGGAGCTCGCTACTTCGACGAGCTCGTCGAGGAGATGGAGTACAAGGCGGAGCACGGGATCGGGACGCTGACCGACGAGCTCTACCGCCTGGTCTTCGTCGGCGTGCCCTGCTACCCGATCTTCCGCCGCTTCAACGAGCTCTTCACCGAGTGGCGCGGGACCTTCGTCAACTCGACCTACCTCTGGTTCGCCTCCGGCGGCACCAACCGCGGCTTCGAGTACGATCTCGAGGACCCGATCAAGAGCCTGTCCGAGGGCGTGCTGATCAGCGTTCGCGACGCGATGGACAGCATGTTCCACCAGGACCGGATGCTGGTCGACATGGTCGACGATTTCGGCATCGACGGCATCGTCTACCACCCGATCAAGAGCTGCCGCACCGTCTCCACGGGTCTCGCGGACAGCCGGCGCTACTTCTCCGAGCAGCGCGACATTCCCAGCCTCTTCATCGAATCCGACATGATGGACCGCCGCGTCGTCTCCGAGGCGCAGATGAAGAACCGGGTCGACGCATTCTTCGAAGGCCTCGCTTCCCGCCGCCACCAGGCTCGGGCGGCCGGCGTCTGATTACCAGGAGCAATAACCATGTCCTATGCAGCCGGAGTCGACGTCGGGTCCACCCAGACCAAGGCGGCGATCATCAACATCGACAGGAAGCTCGTCTCCCAGGCGATCATCGACACGGGCGCCAACGTGGTGCTGGCCGCCGAGAAGGCGTTCCAGCAGGCGCTCGAAGGGGCCGGCCTCACCGAGGAGGAAGTGGAGTACGTGGTGGGCACGGGTTACGGGCGCTACCGCGTGACCTTCGGCAACACGCAGGTGACCGAGATCAGCTGCCACGGCCGCGGCGCGGTGCAGCTCTTTCCGGAGACGCGCACGGTCGTCGACATGGGCGGGCAGGACACCAAGGCGATCCGCGTCAGCCCGAATGGCGAGATCGTCGACTTCTGCATGAACGACAAGTGCGCCGCCGGCACCGGCCGTTTCCTCGGCGCCGCCGCCTCGGCGCTGGACATCCCGCTGAACCAACTCGGTCCGACCGCGCTCGCGGCGGACAAGTCGGTGCGGATCAGCACCACCTGCACCGTCTTCGCCGAGTCGGAGGTTCTCTCCTGGCTCGGCAAGGGCAAGAAGATCGAGGAGATCCTCTGGGGTGTCCACCAGTCGATCGCGTCGCGTTCCGCCGGGTTGATGCGCCGCGTCGGAGTCGAGGACCAGGTGACCTTCACCGGCGGCGTGACGCGCAATACGGCGATGGTCGAGGCCCTCGAGCAGAAGCTGGAGACGAAGCTGAACGTCAGCGAGGACTCGCACATCATCGGTGCCCTGGGAGCGGCGCTCTTCGCTCTCGATCACATCCTGGAAGCCCGGGTCCCCCACCCGGTCACGGAGGCCTAGAGCATGAGTATCACCGCGGGAATCGACGTCGGTTCGACCTACGCCAAGGCCGTCGTGCTGGGCGGCGACGGGAAGATGCTGGCGCGGGCGATGTGCCCTTCGGGTTTCAAGCTGGGCGAGATCGCCGAGAAGACCTATCTCCTTGCCCTGCAGAACGCGGACCTCGAACGGGACGACATCGACTACGTCGTCGCCACCGGGATCGGCCGCCACCAGGTGACCTTCCGCGACGTCCACGTCACCGATCTCACCGCCACGGCCCGTGGAGCGGCGCGCTTGTTCCCCGAAACGCGGACGGTGCTCGACGTCGGCGGCCAGACGATGAAGGCGAGCCGCATCGACGGCGACGGCAAGGTGATCTCGTTCCGGCTGAACGACAAGTGCGCCGCCGGAACGGGCGCGTTCCTGGAGAAGACCGCGCGCTACATGGGCTACGAGACCGAGGAGATCGGGCCGCTGATGGTCACCTCGCGCGAGCCGGTGCCGATCTCCGGCGTGTGCGCGGTCTTCGCCGAGTCGGAGGTGATCAACCATCTCTCGCTGGGCACGCCCCCTTCGGACATCATGCAGGGCGCGATCGAGTCGCTGACCGGCCGCTCGGTCCAGCTGATGAAGCGGGTCAAGGCGGAGCCCGAGTACACGCTCATAGGCGGCATCCTGCGCTTCCAGACGATGGCCCGGACGGTGCGGAAGCTGCTGGAGAGCGAGGTGAACGTCCCCGAGGGTGACATGGTGCAGTATGTCGGCGCGCTCGGCTCGGCGATCCTCGGCCAGCGCCGCCTGGAGAAGCTCGGTAGCACGGCCCCGGCTCGGGCGCAGGTCTGATGGCCGCGGACACTGGCGAGCTCGTTCCGGCGGACGTCGACCTGGTGGCGTCGGGGTGGACCCGGCGCAACCGGACGGCAGCGGCGCAGGTGCCGGAGCTGCGGGCGATGTACGAGGAGCTCGGCTTCGAGGTGCTGGTGCAGGAGTCGGTGCGGGGGGACTTCGAGGAGAAGTGCGGTAGCTGTGGGGATGCGGCGGCGTGCTCGTTGGTGCTCGTCTATACGCGGGTCAATGGGTCGGGGTAGCGGGACATCGGGCACGGAGGAAACAGAGAGCACGGCGGGTTCACACGGAGATCACAGAGACGCGGAGCGACACAGAGGGAACAGA
>CAZCAC010000020.1:0-94380 GCA_964496575.1 uncultured Planctomycetaceae bacterium
CCCCCCCCCCCCCCCCCCCCCCCCCCCCCCCCCCCCCCCCCCCCCCCCCAAGTCTCAGGGCTGAAGCGGAGCGTACACCGGCATTCGCCGAGCATTCCGCAGGAAGTGTGGGGAGCGGGCCGTTCGGCGCCCCCGGAACGCCCGGGGCCCGGGAGGGGGCCCTCATCCCCGATCGGAAACAACTCTCGGGGCGGTTCTCGGGGTCTTCCGGGGGGGGCTCGCCCCGTCTGGAGCTCCCACGGGGCCGCGAGGCCTTGACGTGGCGGCCAATCCATCCGACCCTATTTAAGAGAGGTCTCCCCAGTCCGAAGACCCAGACCATGCCCAAAGACGAGCCCACGACACGGGGTTTGGCGCAGCCCGAACCCACCGGTCCTGAGACGGACACCCTGGAGCCGCCCGCCCAGGTTCTCGACCTCACCGATCTCTCGTTCCCCCTCGAGACCCCGGAAGAGAGCCTGGAACGCCTCAGTCCCAGCGAGAGGATCATCCTCGACGAGATCGCTGGCTGAGGCGGAACTGACTCTGCAGGTACCCGCGCCCGGAGTCCTGATCGCCGCCGGATCGCCGCCCGGTCCGGCGCGGATCTACTCGTAGCTCTCGAGAATCGTGATCTGAACAGTCTGTCGACCGTTTGGATCGAGGGTGTCAGCCCGCGCCATGGAGAGAGTATCGTAACTCGCGGCCCTGGGAGGGGTTCTCCTTCCGGCTGATGATGACCTCCAAGACCTTGCCCCTCCTCCTGCTCGGGGTGCTGTTGCTGCCGGGACCGCTCGTCTTCCCGGCGAGCTCGCCACGTCCGCCGGAACCGGTCGGAGCCCTAGTTTCCAGCGGCTCGATCGGTGACGCGCTGCGGGTGATGCGGCGCTGGATGCGACGGGACGAACCGGTCTCCGACCGGGACAAGATCGACCGCGCCGCGGAGGCCCTCGCCGAGCTGAGCCTCGCCTGGACCAGCCATCCGGGGCGCCGGGAGGAGATCCAGGTGGTCCTGCTCGACTTCCTCGGACGCTCGATCCGGATCGCGGACGAGATGGCGACGAGCGACACCGCGACCTGGGGGGCGCCCCTCCGCCGGGAGAGCGGCGAGGCCGAGCTCCGCCGGAAGGCGCGCTCGATCCTGCGGCTTCGCCTGCCGGAGATGCGGCAGTGGCTGACCCGCGAGGTGCTCCTGCTCGAGCGGAGCCATCCTCCGGAACGTCGCGTCGCCGCGTGCGAGGTGATGGCCGAGGACGACAGCCGCGAGGTGGTCCTGGCCCTGTTCGCCTGCACCCGCTCGAATCCACGCGCAGTGCGCGAGGCGGCGATCATGGCCCTGGCTGGCCGCGAGGATCCGGAGGTGCACCGGCGGATGATCGAGCTCCTCGACCGCGCGGATCGCGGCGAGGCGGACGTGCCGCGGGGCCCGATCGAGCTTCACTTCGCGACGACCTCCGTACCCGCCACGGAAGTGGCCACCGTAACGCGAATCGCCCGGTACGTGTCCGCGGCGCTCGCCAGCGAGGAGTGGCGCCAGGCCTCCCGAGGGGTGTCCGTGGCCCGGTGCCTCCCCCATGACGCGGCGTTCCCGCTGCTGATCGCGGGGATGGAGACCTGGATGGAACGCGCCGACGGCGAGCGGCCGGTGCGCCGGGTGCTCGGCGAGATCGAGGCGGAGCTCCGCCGGCGTTCGGGGCGCTCGCTCGGCCTGCACCCGAAGCGCTGGACGGCGCTGTGGGAGGGACACCGCCGCGGCGACATCGCCCTGGATCGCCCCGAGCGGGTCGGGGGAACGGTCACCCGGGCGGAGTTCTTCGGTCTGCGCCCGGTGACCGACCGGGTGGTCTTCGTGCTCGACCGATCGGGGTCGATGGCCACCTCCTTCGGTCGGGGATCGAACCACAGTCGCCTGCAGGAGGCGGCCGAGCGGCTGAAGGCCTTCCTCGGCCAGCTGGGCCCGAACACCCACTTCACCGTCGTCACCTTCAGCGATCGAGCGAACAGCTGGCACGAGCGGCTGCGACCGGCGAGCCAGTCGAACGTCCGCTCCGCCGCCACTTGGGTCCTGCACCAGGGGGCCGAGGGAGGGACGCAGCTGCGCGCGGGCGTGCTCGAGGCGATGCAGGTCGACCGCAAGGGTCGGATCGATCTCGACTCGCTGGAAGCGGACACCGTGATCGTCTTGTGCGACGGCGCCACGGCGGAGGGGCCGGGCTGGGTCGAGCCGCTCCTGCGCCAGGTGAACGGCGAGGCGCGGCTCGTCTTCCACGCGGTGCAGCTCGGGAGTGGCGGAGACGGAACTCTGCAAGCGCTGTGCGAGCTGACCGGCGGCGGGTTCGTCCAGGTCGACGGCTGAGCGCCGCCGGCGGAGTGCTACGCACTTTCGCCACCCCGCTATCGGCCTAGTGGGCCTTTTTCCGGAGGGGCGGCACGGCTAGGATGCCGCGCTCAGGTGCCCTTTCCGGGCCCCCCGGCGGGAGCTCGGGGTGTATCGGCGTCCCCCTCGGCCGAACGCCTCGTCGCTCTCGAGGGATCGCCTCCCCCCTCGGTCGGCCAGAGCTCCGGCGCGTTCCGGAGACCCACCGACCAGACTGGCTCGATTCTCGATCAATGCTCACAGAGTACCTACCCATTCTCATCCTGCTCGGGTTGGTGGCGGCGTTCGTCACCGTGGTGATCTTCCTGAGCGACCTGGTCAGCAGGAAGCGGCTCAATCGCGAGAAGCAGAGTCCCTACGAGTGCGGCCTCGATCCGGAGGGTGATACCCGCGTCAGGATCTCGATCCACTTCTACCTGGTGGCGGTGCTGTTCATCCTCTTCGACGTCGAGGCGATCTTCCTGATCCTCTGGGCAGCGAACGCCCAGACCTTCGCGCTCGGCGAATACGGGGCGCTGATCTTCGCCGAGGTGGTCGCCTTCGTCCTGATCCTGGCTCTCGCTCTCGCCTACGTGTGGCGCAAAGGAGGTCTCGAATGGGATCGTTAGACCCGATCACGGAGCCGGTCTTCAACGAGGGCTTCCTCGCCACCCGGCTCGACGCGCTGGTCAACTGGGGGCGGAAGAACAGCCTCTGGCCGATGCCGCTGGGACTCTCCTGCTGCGGCATCGAGATGATGGCGATGGTCGGACCGCGCTTCGACATCGCGCGCTTCGGCGCCGAGGCGCTGCGCTTCTCGCCGCGGCAGGCGGACGTCCTGATCGTCGCCGGTACGCTGACCTGGAAGATGGCCGAGGTGGCCCGGACCATCTACGACCAGATGCCCGATCCCAAGTGGGTGATCTCGATGGGCGTCTGCGCGTCCACCGGCGGCATGTACGACACCTACTCGGTGGTCCAGGGGCTCGACACGATCATGCCGGTCGACGTCTACGTCCCCGGTTGCCCGCCGCGCCCCGACGCCGTGATCGACGCGCTGCTGAAGCTGCAGAAGAAGATCGAGAAGGAGCGGCCGGTGCAGCTCATGCTGAAGGATCGCAACAACGACGACGAGTGGCTCGAAGGGCACGGCCAGACCGAGCACCAGCAGAACGCCGCCGTCAAGACCTACCGCCCGCTGCACGTCCTGCCCCCCGAGGATCCGGGCGAGGAGAAGAGCGAATGAGCACCCTGGAGAGGCTGAAGAGCGGCCTGGAGGGCGTCGCGTACGAAGAGCGCGAGAACGTCGACGGGGTCGTCACCCTCGACGCCGAGCTCGCCGCGATCCCCGAGCTGATGAAGGGCTTGCGCGAGCGCTGCGGCTTCCTGCTCAACACCTGCATCACCGCCGTGGACTACTATCCGGGCGAGCCGCGCTTCGAGATGTGCTGGATGTTCCAGTCGATGGAGCACAGCGACCGCGTCCGCGTGCACGCCAAGGTGATGGGCAAGGGCCCGAAGGTGCCGACGATCACGCACCTCTGGCCGGGCGCCGCCTACTGTGAGCGCGAGTGCTTCGACATGTTCGGGATCGTCTTCGAGGGTCACGAAGGCCTCAAGCGGATCCTGATGCCGGAAGCCTACGACCACTTCCCGCTGCGCAAGGACTTCCCGCAGCAGGGGATCGAGCCGCAGAAGCTCTACGATGAGTGGGACAGGAAGCGCCGCGAGGTTCCCGCCGGAGAAGCCGGAGGCCAGGAATCATGAGCGAGACCCGCATCCTCGAGTACCCGTCGCTGGACAACATCGACCGCGACGACCCGCTGGCGGGCGATCTGATGGAGCTGAACATGGGTCCGTCGCACCCGGCGACCCACGGCGTGCTGCGGCTCAAGATCACCGTCGACGGCGAGATGGTCCGCCGGATCGAGCCCGTGGTCGGCTACCTGCACCGCGGCAAGGAGAAGGCCTGCGAGAGCCTCGGCTGGCGCCAGTTCTTCGTCCACACCGACCGCCTCGACTACCTGCAGCCGCTGATCAACAACGTCGGGTACGCGCTGGCGCTGGAGAAGCTCGCCAAGATCGAGGTCCCCGAGCGGGGCCAGGTGATCCGCGTGCTACTGATGGAGCTCAGCCGGATCATGTCGCACCTGATCGCCCTGGGCGTCTCGGCGATGGACCTCGGCGCGGTGACGATGTTCTTCCTCACGTTCAGCGAGCGCGAGAAGATCTACGACATCCTCGACATGTTCAGCGGCCACCGGATGAACAACACGTACATCCGGATGGGCGGCGTCTACGCCGACATCGACGACGACGTCATCGCGGCCACCCGTGAGTTCCTGGCGCAGTTCCCGGCTCGCGTCGACGAGTGGGAAGGCCTGCTCACCGGCAACCGCATCTGGCACCGGCGCAACAAGGGGATCGGAGTGATCAGCGGCGAGGACGCCCAGCTCTGGGGCCTGACCGGTCCCAACCTGCGCGGCAGCGGCGTCGCCTTCGACCTGCGCAAGAACGAGCCGTACTCCGGCTACGAGACGTACGACTTCGAGGTCCCCGTCGGCTCGGTCGGCGATGCCTTCGACCGCTACCTGGTCCGCGTCGAGGAGATGCGCCAGGCCGCGCGGATCTGCAACCAGGCGCTCGATCGGCTGGAACAGACGAAGGGAGCCGAGTTCCTCGCCGAGGACCGGCACTACGTCCTGCCGCCGAAGCACCTGGTGCACAGCTCGATGGAAGAGCTGATCCACCAGTTCAAGATCGTCACCGACATGTCGCTCCCCGCAGGCGAGGCGTACGGCGCGGTCGAATCCTCCAAGGGCGAGCTCGGCTTCTACATCGTCTCGGACGGGACCAGCGCACCGCTGCGCTGTCACCTCCGGTCCCCGAGCTTCATGAGCGTCCAGGTCATTCCCTTCATTGGCGAGAACCGCCTGATCTCCGATGTGGTGGCCGTCGTCAGCAGTGTCGACTTCGTTATGGGTGAGTGTGATCGCTGATGGATCTCCCCGACAATCTCAAGAGTGAGTTCGAAGAGCTCATCACCAAGTACCAGGAGCGGCGCGCGGGCCTGATCCCGGCATTGCACCGCTGCCAGGAGGAACTGGGGGGCTGGCTCTCCCCGGAGATCATCGAGGCAATGGCCGAGTTCTTCGAGCTGGAAGCCGTCGAGGTCTGGGGCGTCGTCTCCTTCTACCCGATGTTCCACACCGAGCCGGTCGGCGAGCACGTGATCAGCATCTGCCGGAACATCTCCTGCGACCTGCGCGGCTCCGACGAGATCGTCGCGCGCGTCTGCCAGAAGACCGGCGCGGGAGTCGGCGGCACCTCGCCGGACGGCAAGTACACGATCGAGCTGGTCGAGTGCCAGGGGGCCTGCGCCAACGCCCCGATGATGGACGTCGACGGCGTCTACCACGAGGACCTCGACCAGGCGAAGGTCGATCAGATCCTGGAGGAGCTCTCGTGAGTAGCAAGCACCCCACCTACCTGCTCGACCGCGCCAAGATCAAGGACGCTAACACGCTCGAGGTCGCGCAGGCCAACGGCGCCTACGAGACGATCAAAAAAGTCCTCGAGGAGAAGCGGGATCGCGCCGCGGTCACCGAAGAGGTCAAGAAGTCCGGCCTGCGCGGCCGTGGCGGCGCGGGATTCCCGACCGGCTTGAAGTGGACCTTCATGCCCGACCCGGCGAAGGATTCGCGGCGGCGCTACCTCGCGGTCAACGGCGACGAGTCGGAGCCCGGCACCTGCAAGGACCGGGTCATCCTCGCCGACGACCCGCACGGTCTGATCGAGGGCTGTCTCCTCTCCGCCTACGCGATGCAGCTCGAGGCCGCCTACATCTACCTGCGCGGCGAGTACCGCTACCCCTACCGGCGGATGCAGGCGGCGATCGACGAGGCGCGCGAGGCGGGGCTGGTCGGAAAGAACATCCTCGGCACCGACTTCTCCTGCGAGGTGCACCTGCACCAGGGCGCCGGCGCCTACATCTGCGGGGAGGAGACGGGGCTGATGGAGAGCCTCGAGGGCAAGCGAGGTCACCCCCGTCCAAGGCCGCCCTTCCCCGCCGGCTTCGGTTTCTGGGGGCAACCGACGACCGTCAACAACGTCGAGTCGATCTTCAACGTCCCCTTCATCGTCGAGCGCGGCGCCGACTGGTACCGCACGATGGGCACCGAGAAGAGCCCCGGCAACTTCCTCTGCGGCATCTCCGGCCACGTCGAGAAGCCCGGCGTCTACGAGGTCCCGCTCGGGATCAGCGCCAAGGAGATCCTCGAGGACTACGCCGGCGGCGTCTGGAAAGGACGGAAGCTGAAGGCCTGGTTCCCCGGCGGTTCCTCGACCGGCCTGGTCCCCGCCGAGCTGATCGACACGCCGATGGACCACGACTCGGTGATGGCGATCGGCTCGATGTTCGGCACCGGCGCGATGATCATGCTCGACGAAACCGCGTGCACGGTGCGCGCCTCGGAGGTGCTCGCCCGCTTCTACGATCACGAGAGCTGCGGGCAGTGCAGCCAGTGCCGCGAAGGCACGCAGTGGCTGCACCAGATCTTCAAGCGGATCGAGGCGGGTCAGGGCACGATGGCCGACATCGACAACCTGGAGCGGCTGGCGAAGGGCATGGCGCCGGCCAAGACGATCTGCGCCCTGGCGGACGCCGCGGCGATCCCGACCCTGGCCGTGGTCAAGCACTTCCGCTCCGAGCTGGAGGACCACGTGAGGCAGGGCTGCTGTCCCCTGAAGAAGTCCGGTGGAGGGTCCTCCACCAAGGGTGCTGCCGAAGAGGTGCACGCGTGACCAAGATCATCCTGAACGGCACCGAGATCGAAGTCGATCCGAAGCAGCCGGTCATCGCGGCCTGCTTCGCGAACGGCGTGCACGTCCCCCACTACTGCTACCACCCGAGCATGGAACCGCACGGTTCGTGCCGCATCTGCCAGGTGGAGGTTACGGAAGGGGATCGACCGCCGCGCGTCGCCGCCGCCTGCCGCACCTCCCCCACCGAGGGCATGATCGTCAACACGACCGCGGAGAGCGCGCTCGCCGTGCGCCGCGAGGTGATGGAGTTCACCCTCAAGAACCACCCGCTTGACTGCCCGATCTGCGACAAGGCCGGCGAGTGCGCGCTGCAGGAGCACACCTACGCGCTGGGGGTCGAGGAGAGCCACAGCGTCGAGCCGCGGCAGAAGGAGGAGAAGCGGCGGAACCTCGGCGACGTGATCGTGCTCGACAACGAGCGCTGCATCCTCTGCACGCGCTGCGTGCGCTTCTTCGAGGAGATCCAGGGTGTGGCGCAGCTGACCGTCGCCGGTCGCGGAGCGCACTCCTACATCGACACCTTCGGCGGGCGCGACCTGACCGGCAACTACCAGGGCTGCATCACCGACCTCTGCCCCGTCGGAGCGCTGACGCTCAGGGCCTTCCGTTTCCAGGCCCGCTCCTGGAACCTCTTCAAGCGCGCGTCGACGTGCGGCGAGTGCAGCCGAGGCTGTTCGGTCTCGGTCGAGGTCCTGCGCAAGCGCGACGTCAAGCGCATCCGCCCGCGCATCAACCCCGAGATCAACGGCTGGTGGATGTGTGACTACGGCCGCCACTCCTTCCCCAAGGCGAACGTCGAGAATCGCCTCGACGGCGCGACGCTCCGCTCCGGCTTCGGCACCCTGGAGCGCGCCGGCGTCGAAGCGACGCTCGACCGGGTTCGCGGCGCGTACGCCGCCCAGGACAAGCACGCGCTGGTGCTCTCTCCGTGGCTGACCGTCGAGGAGGGTGAAGCGCTGAAGGCGCTGGCCGACGAGCTCGGCGCGAAGGCGGTCTTCGTCTCCCCGCCGGAGAGCGAGCTGAAGGACGACTTCCTGCACACCGGCGATCCCTGCCCCAACCGCCGCGGCCTCACCGAGCTCGGCTTCGAGGGGAAGACCGCCGAAGAGATCGCCCTGAGCCTCGCCGAGGCGGAGACGGTCACGCTGGTCGGAGAGCGCGTCGTCGAGCTGTTCGGCGAGGAGGCGCTGACGGCGCTCCCGGCGAAGCAGCGAGTCTTCATCCTCGACGTGAAGGCCTTCGACGCCCCGGCGGTCCAGGCCTGCGTCGGCGTGCCCAACTGGGTGGAGCGCCCCGGCACCTGGGTCAACGTCGACGGTGTGCGCGGCCCGATCTCGGCGGCGCGTCCCGCACCACCTCAGGTCCGACCCTTGACCACCCTCATCGCCGATCTCGCCGCCGAGACGGTCCGAACGGAGGTTTCGAGCTGATGTCGCTCCTTTTGATCCATATCCTCAAGGTCATCGTCATCTTCGGCGGTCTGGTCGCCACCGTGTCGGTGATGACCCTCGCCGAGCGCAAGGTCTCGGCCTTCATCCAGCTGCGCTACGGTCCCAACCGCGTGGGTCCCTGGGGTGTGCTCCAGCCGATAGCGGATGGACTCAAGTTCTTCACCAAGGAGGAGTTCATCCCCGGCGAGGCCACGCGCTGGCTCTTCGTGCTGGCTCCCGCCCTGGCCGCGATCCCCGCGCTCATGACCGTCGCGGTGATCCCCTTCGCCGGCGAGGTATTCGTCTACGAGGGCGAGCCGATCATGGGTTCGATCGCCGACCTGAAGATCGGCGCGATCTACATCATGGCGATCGGCGGTCTCGGCATCTACGGGATCATCCTGGCCGGCTGGTCGAGCAACTCGAAGTACTCGTTGCTGGGCGGCCTGCGCGCCTCGGCCTCGATGATCAGCTACGAGCTGTCGATGATCCTCACCATCCTCGCGGTGGTGGCGATCAGCAATACGATGAACCTGCGCACGATCACCGACCTCCAGAACGAGGGCGGGATCCTCGCCTGGAACATCTTCCGGCAGCCGCTGGCCTTCCTGCTCTTCCTGGTCTGCACCTACGCCGAGACGAACCGCACCCCCTTCGATTTCGCCGAGTGCGAATCGGAGCTGGTCGGCGGCTTCCACACCGAATACAGCTCGATGAAGTTCGCCCTGTTCTTCATCGGCGAGTACGCCGCGATGATCATCATGGCCTGCCTGACGGTCACCCTGTTCCTCGGCGGCTTCGCGGTCCCCGGCCTGCCGGACGCGCACTGGCTGCTGGGGCTCGCGGCTTTCGGCGTCAAGACCTCCTTCTTCCTGGTGCTGTTCATCTGGGTGCGCTGGACGATCCCGCGCTTCCGCTACGACCAGCTGATGGCCCTGGGCTGGAAGGTCTTCCTGCCGCTGGCGCTGGTGAACATCTTCCTCACCGGCCTCTACATCACCTTCCGCCCCTGAGGATCGCTCCATGGTCATCGTCAAGCGAAAGGAACTGACCCTTCTCGAGCAGCTGTACCTCCCGGAGGTTTGCCGGGGGCTCTTCATCACGCTCAAGAAGATGTTCACCAAGCCGGACACCCGGCAGTACCCCGAGGAGCCGCTGGTGACCAGCGCGGTGACTCGCGGCCAGCCGCGCCTCGCCGTTAATGACGAGGACGGCACCATCCGCTGCGTCTCCTGCGGGATGTGCGAGGCGGCCTGCCCCGCCTACGCGATCACCATCGACGGTCACGAAACCGATCGGGAGATCGAGCGCGAGCCGGAGCGGTTCGAGATCGATTTCCTGCGCTGCATCCTCTGCGGCTTCTGCGAGGAAGCCTGTCCGAAGGAAGCGATCTGGATGAGCGACGAGCTGGAGCTCGCCGACTTCACGCGCGAGAGCCTCGTGTACGACCTCGAGCAGCTCAAGCGACCCGTTTCCGCCCTTCAGGGGCGCATCGACTACGTCAAGAAGATCAACGACCGGTGGCGAACTTCCTCTTCTACCTCGTGAGCCTGGGCGCCGTCGTCGGCTCCTTCGGCGTCGTCAGCGCGAAGAACCCGATCGCGAGCGTGCTCTCGCTGCTCGGGACCTTCTTCTGCCTGGCCACCATCTATCTGCTGGCGGGATACGAGTTCCTCGCCGCCGCGCAGATCCTGGTGTACGCCGGCGCCATCATGGTGCTCTTCCTGTTCGTGATCATGCTCTTGAACCTCGGCGAAGCCCCGCGGAGGTTCCTCGAGAGGACGGTCCTGCGCGCGCGAAAGCTGCCGCTCGCCCTGGGTATCGGCATCCTGCTGGTGGTGGTGACCATCATCGCCGTGCTGAGCACCTCGGGAAGCGAGGTGGCCGCCGCAGCCGAGCCAGCGGCCCCGCCCGATACGATCGGGGGGATCGCGGAGCTGCTCTTCGGCTCCTACCTCCTCCCCTTCGAGGCGGCCTCGGTCCTGCTCCTCGCCGCCGCGGTGGCGGTGATGGTGCTGGCCAAGCGCGAAGGGCGCGCGCCCGAGCGCGAGGAGGGTTCGCGATGACGGTTCCGAACGAACACCTGCTGATCCTCGCCGGGATCCTCTTCGCGATCGGCGTCGGCGGCTTCTTCGTCCGTCGCAACCTGATCGTGGTCCTGATGAGCATCGAGCTCATCCTCAACGCCGCGAACCTGACCTTCATCGCCGGAGCGAGGCAGCACTCCGCCGCCGGCGAGCTGAACCTCCACGGACCGGTCTTCGTGATCTTCGTGATCCTGGTGGCCGCGGTGGAGGCCTCGGTCGGGCTGGCGCTGGTGATCGCTCTCTACCGTCGCAAGCAGACGGTATCGCTGGAGAACCTCGAGCGCCTCGAGAGCCAAGGAGACTGATCCGTGGACAACATCTACTGGCTTTGGCTCATCCCCGCGCTCCCGCTCCTGGGCAGCGCCCTCTGCGGAGTCCTCCACTTCGCGACGCTGAGCGCGCGCCGCCGCGACTCGAGCTCGAACGGCCTGTCCGGCCTCGCGCCCTGGGTCGCGTCGCTGGCGGTCGGTGCGTCGCTGGCGCTGTCGGTTCTGGCCTTCGTGAAGCTGCTCGGGCTCGACCCCGAAACCGCGGAGCGGGTGATGACCAGCTCCGTGCACAACTGGATCGACACCGGCAGCCTGCAGATCGGCGTCTCGATCCTGGTCGACCCGCTGACCAGCGTGATGCTTTTCGTCGTCACCGGCGTCGGCTTCCTGATCCACGTCTACTCCGCCGGCTACATGAAGGGGGACCCCGGCTACGCGAAGTTCTTCGCGTACATGAACCTCTTCGTGGCGATGATGCTGATGCTGATCTGCTCCAGCAGCCTGCTGGGGCTCTTCATCGGCTGGGAGGGCGTCGGGCTCTGCTCGTACCTCCTGATCGGCTTCTGGTACGACAAGGGCTGGCCCGCCGAGGCGGGGCAGAAGGCCTTCGTCGTCAACCGGATCGGTGACGCGTGCTTCCTGATCGGCACCTTCCTGCTGGTCAGTCTCTTCAGCTCCCTGGACATCCAGACGATCAACGACGCGGTCCCGGCGGCTCTCGAGGCGGGTCACGGCTTCCAGCTCGCCGTCGCCGCGCTGCTGCTCTTCGGCGGCGCCTGCGGCAAGTCGGCGCAGATCCCGCTCTTCACCTGGCTCCCCGACGCGATGGCCGGCCCCACGCCCGTCTCGGCGCTCATCCACGCGGCGACGATGGTCACCTCCGGGGTCTACATGGTCGTGCGCCTGAATCCCCTGTTCGCCGCCTCGCCGAACGTGCTCTTGTTCATCGGCATCGTCGCGGCGGCCACGGCGTTCATCGCCGGCACCACCGCGATCGCGCAGAACGACATCAAGAAGGTCCTCGCCTACTCGACGGTCAGCCAGCTCGGGTACATGTTCCTCGGACTGGCGGCGGGCGCCTGGGCGGCGGCGATCTTCCACCTGGTCACCCACGCCTTCTTCAAGGGGCTCTTGTTCCTCGGCGCGGGCAGCGTGATCCACGGGATGCACGAGGAGCAGGACATGCAGAAGATGGGAGGGCTGAAGGCACACATGCCGAAGACCTTCTACACCTTCCTCGCCGGCGCCGCTGCGCTGTCGGGGCTTCCGCTGCTCTCGGGCTTCTTCTCCAAGGACGAGATTCTCGCCCACAACTTCGCGCACGGAGGGGCCTACTACGCGCTGTGGGGCGTCGGCGTCGTCACCGCGGCGCTCACCGCCTTCTACACCTGGCGGATGGTGGCGCTGACCTTCTACGGGAAGGAGCGTTTCGATGCCAAGCACGTGCACCCGCACGAGTCGCCGCCATCGATGACCACGCCGCTGGTCGTGCTGGCGCTGCTGGCGGTCCTCGGCGGGGTGCTCGGCCTGCCGCCGGTCTTCTACATCACCCACGCGCTCGAGCACTGGCTGGCGCCGGTGACCGCCCCCGGCAACGACCTCCTCTTCCACGGGCCCCGGCCGCACCTCTCGCACGTCGCCGAGTGGGCGCTGCTGCTCCTCGGCGCGGGTCTGGCCCTGATCTTCGCCCACAAGGGCTTCCACGCCTACAAGGTGGGAATCGAACGTGACGAGCAGTTCGCCGCGCAGCGTCCAGCGCTGCAGGGCAAGCTCGCCGACGCCTGGGGCGTCGACACCGCCTACAGCTTCTGGGTCGTCCAGCCGGTCAAGCTCCTCGCCGCTTTCATCGCCGTGGTGGTCGACGCCTTCGCGGTCGACGGTGCGGTCAACGGAGCGGCCTCCCTGGCGCGCGGCGTCGGAAAGCACTTGCGGAGGCTGACGAATGGCGGGGTGGCCAGCTACGGGATGTGGATGGGCGCCGCCGCCGCGGTCCTCGCGATCCTCTGGATGATGGGAGGTGCCCGATGATCCTCACCTGGTTGACCTTCCTGCCCCTGGTCGGGGCGCTGGCGATCGCCGCCACTCCGAAGGAGAGCGACAAGCTCCAGCGCGCGCTGGCGCTCCTGACCACGCTGGTGGTCGCGGGGCTCGGCATCGTGCTCTACATCGGCTTCGACGGCAGCCTCGCCGCCGCGCAGCAGGTGACCGAACACAGCTGGTTCTCCCTGCCGGGCTCCGACGGCGAGATCACCGTCCAGTTCAAGCTCGGCGTCGACGGGATCTCGATCCTGCTGGTGACGCTGACCGCGATCCTGATGCCCATCGTCATCCTCTCGACGAAGGTGCACATCGCGAAGCGCGTCAAGGAGTTCATGATCTGGATGCTCCTGATGGAGACGGGGATGCTCGGCGTCTTCCTCTCCCTCGACCTCATCCTTTTCTACTTCTTCTGGGAACTCTCGCTGATCCCGCTCTACTTCATCGTCGGCATCTGGGGCGGTGAGCGTCGCCTCTACGCGACGATGAAGTTCTTCCTCTACACCGTCGCGGGCAGCCTGTTGATGATGCTCGGCGTCATCTGGCTGACCTGGACCCTGGGAACCGCGGACGTCGAGGAGCTGACCCGCCGGGGCAGCACGCTCGGCCTCTCCCTGCAGCTCTGGCTCTTCGCCTCCTTCGCGATCGCCTTCGCGATCAAGGTGCCGCTGATCCCCTTCCACACCTGGCTGGCGGACGCGCACACCGAGGCGCCGACGTCGGGCTCGGTGATCCTGGCCGGAGTGTTGCTGAAGCTCGGCACCTACGGGCTCCTGCGCTTCGGCGTGGAGATGTTCCCGGCGGCGGCGATCGAGGCGGCGCCCTTGCTGATGGCGCTCGGCGCGATCGGCATCGTCTACGGCGCGTTCCTGGCGATGGCCCAGACCGACATCAAGCGCCTCGTCGCCTGCTCGTCGGTCAGCCACCTCGGCTTCGTCGCGCTGGGAATGTTCGCGCTGACCCAGGCGGGCCTGCGCGGCAGCCTGATCCAGATGGTCAACCACGGCCTCTCGACGGGCCTCTTGTTCCTCCTGGTCGGGATGATCTACGAGCGGCGCCACACGCGCGATTTCGACCAGTACGGCGGCATCGCCTCGGTGATGCCGATCTTCGCCTTCTTCTTCACCGTGACCGTGCTGGCCAGCGTCGGCCTCCCCGGGCTCAACGGCTTCGTCGGCGAGTACATGATCCTGCTCGGCACCTACCAGGCCTCCCCCTTCTGGGCGGCGGTCGGGGTGACCGGCGTGATCTTCGGCGCGGTGTACCTCCTGATGGCGACGCGCAAGCTGCTCTACGGTCCGGTGACGGTCAAGGCCAACGAGAAGCTCAACGATCTCGACGGCCGCGAGATCGGCCTGATGGTTCCCCTGGTCCTCCTCTGCGTCTGGATCGGCGTGCAGCCGAACTACTTCCTCGACAAGACCGACGCGTCGATGGACCGGCTCGTCCAGAGGATCGAGGACGTACGAGCGCAAGAGGTCGGGGAGCTGGAGAAGTCCGCTCCACCGACGGTGTCCGAGCAAGCGAACGAGGGAGGTGAGGTGCGATGATCGGTCTCCTCGAGATCCAGGGACTGGGCACCGCGGACTACTTCGGCGGCGCGCCCCTCTTCTGCGTCACCGCCGGCATCGTGCTGGCGCTCCTCGCCGAGATCATCCCGGGACTGCGCCCCGCGCGCCCGGTCGCCTTCCTCGGCTCCCTCGTCGCCGCGTTCTTCTTCGAGTGGCGGATCCTCGTCGACGAGGAGGTCCTCACCGGGAGCGCGACGATCTTCCAGGGCACCTTCTCCGCCGATGCGACCAGCGCGGTCTGGGGGATGCTCTTCTGCCTCTCGGCGGCGATCGCCTGGGCCTACTCGCAGCGCTACTACACGCTCGAGGCGCCGCACAAGCCGGCGCACGACGTGCTGATGCTCTGCTCGACGCTGGGCATGATGCTGGTCGCGGGTTCGCAGGACCTCCTGACCTTCTTCGTCGGTCTCGAGCTCCTCTCGGTCCCGCTGTACGCCCTCGCCGGCTTCCGGCGCGTGCGCACCGACTCGGTCGAGGCGGGCCTGCGCTACTTCGTGCTGGGTGCCTTCGCGGCGGGCCTGTTCCTGTACGGGACGGCGCTCCTGTACACGGCCACCGGTACCGTTTCCCTCTCCGGCCTGGCCGCGGCCGAGCTGGGCACGCCGATGCCGCTGGTCGGCCTGGCGCTGATCGCCGCGTCGCTGTTCTTCAAGGTCAGCGTGTTCCCCTTCCACTTCTGGGTGCCGGACGTCTACCAGGGCAGCCCGACGCCGGTGACCACCTTCATGGCCACCGGGACCAAGGCGGCGGGGTTCGCATTCCTCCTGAACCTGACCCTGCTGCTGCCGGCCTCGGCGCTCACGTCGATCGCGGTGATCGCGGTAGTGACGATGGCGATCGGGAACCTCGGGGCGCTGGTGCAGAGCGACCTCAAGCGCCTGCTCGGGTACTCGGCCGTGGCCCACGCCGGCACGCTGCTCCTGATCGTCGCCGCCATCCTGGCCAGCACTCCGCCGGACGGCGGGCCCGTGACCGCGGCGCTGCTCACCTCCGGGGGCCCGATGACCGCGGCGCTGTACTACATGGCGGCCTACGTCTTCACCGCTGGTGGAGCCTTCGGAGTCCTCGCCTGGCTCGAGGCGGACGGCGAGCACTTCACCAAGCTCGATGCCCTTCGCGGCCTGGGTCAGCGCCGGCCGGGCATGGCCGCCGCGCTGTCGGTGTTCATGCTCTCGCTCGGCGGTTTCCCCGCCACGGGCGGCTTCCTCGGCAAGTACTTCGTGTTCTCCAGCACCCTGCGCGCCGACCTGGTCGGCATCTCGGTGGTGGGCATCCTGCTCTCGGTGGTGGCGCTGGGCTACTACCTGCGGGTGGTGCTCAACATGTGGATGAAGCCCGAACCGGAGGGACAGGCTCCCCCGCAAGCCCGCCGGCCGGCCGCGTCGCTGGCGACCGGTGTGTGCGTGGTGATGGTGCTGATCCTCGGCCTCGCGCCGGGGTGGTTCCTGGGGACGTTCTTCTAGTCAGCTCGCACGCTTCGACGACAGACCATCCCCTTGCCCCGGGATGATCGCCGCGGTCGCGCGCACCCGATAGGGATCGTCGGTGGACACTGCGACGGAGTGGGCAGGGAACTCTACCCCTTTCGAGAGCCCCTTCGGTATTGGCGGATGCCTGGCCAGGTCTTCCGCCAGCGCTTGATCCTGCCACCGATTACCCTGATGGGGGCTAGGCCAGCGCCGGTCCACAGAAGCGCTGTTAAACGGATGAGCCGCCGGAGTACGGCGACTCAGAGCCTGGAGATCGAGTCTCTTGGTGTGAAGACCAGGACCCTGATCCGTTACACTGCCTTGCACCCTAGATTCCGGGAGGGATGCTCGCAAGGAGAATATCCACTTCCTATCTCGATTGAGAGGAGCTCGCGCATGTCTGATTACATTCTCGGACTCGATCTCGGCCCGAACTCCATTGGCTGGGCACTTGTGGCCGCCGAGGAGGAGGAAGGGGAACTGCGACCGACTGGATTGCTCGACACCGAATCGGCTGGCCATCCGGCGGTCGGGGTTCGAATCTTCGAAGCGGGCCTCCAGAATTTTGAAACCGGAAAGGAAGCGTCTCGCAACCAGGCGCGCCGCCAGGCTCGTGCCGCCCGCAAGACAATCGGGCGCCGTCGAGCGCGCAAGCGGGACACGCTGGCCGTGTTGCAGGAAGCAGGTCTGCTTCCCCAGGACTCGGCCGAACTCGCCGATGCGTGGGACCTCGATCCCTACGCACTACGGTCTGCGGCACTCGATCGACGCCTCACCCCCATCGAACTCGGCCGCGCTCTCTACCACCTGGCGCAACGCAGGGGATTCAAATCCAACCGGCTCAGCGGTGACGAGAAGGAGGAGGTGGGACTGCTGAAAGAAATCTCCCGACTACAATCCAGCATCGATGACTCCGGGTGCCGCACTCTTGGAGAGTACCTCGATTCACAGCGCAAGAACAAGTCCGGTCCCCTGCCCGTGCGGCTGCGGGCACGGCAAGTCAGGATGGACCTCTATGAAGACGCGCCCCGTCGCACGCGCCGATCGATGTATGAGACCGAGTTCGATGCCGTCCTTGATGCACAGACGGCGTGCTGGGAAGAGCCCCCCCTCAGCGCGGCTCAACGCGACCGCCTGCACCGCGCCCTCTTCTTCCAACATCCATTTGCAGTAAGCGACGAAAGGCGCAAGAAATCCCCGTCGAGGGCCAACCTCCACCGCGCGCCCAGCGTTCACCCCTGCCCGTACGAGGAAGGCGAAGTCGGGTGTCCCCGAAGCGACTGGTTGGCGCAACGATTCAGGATTCTCAAGGAAGTGCAGAGCTTGCGCCTCAGCGAGCTGCACCGGCGGGAGCGCCCACTCACGCAAGAGGAAGCACTCCACACGGTGGACTACCTCTCCAGCAATGGGGAGAGCAGCTTCAGCAGTCTGGGCAAGGAACTCATCAAGCACTTCAAGCTCGAGCAACCTCTCGAGTTCAACCTCGCTCGAGGAGGCCGAGGGAAGATCAAGGGCAACAATCTGGAAGCCACCCTGGCGCGCGCGTTCGGCAAGAAGATCTGGCGGGCCCTGGAGGAAGAACAGCGCTCGACCTTGCGCCGCGCTCTCGTGGAGTGCACTTCAACGGAAGAACTTGACCAGACGCTCATCGATGGGGGCCTCCGGGATTCGAAGAAACGCAAGAAACTCTGTCACTACCGCCCCAAGGACGACGGCTACCTCAGCTTCTCCAAGCGTGCTCTCGAGAAGATCCTTCCACTGATGGAGGCCGGCAAGCTCGAGCACGAGGCCATCGCCGAGGCCTACCCTGACACGTTCGAGGCCGACGGACTGGATCTACTCCCTTCTCTGGTCGCCATGCAACTCGACCATGCTGTTCGGCCCACCATCCCGCCCCAGATCCAGAACGAGCTCACGAATCTGACCAATCCTATCGTACGCCGGGCTCTAACCGAGTTGCGCAAGGTGGTCAACGCCCTCGTTAGAGAGCATGGCAAGCCAGCGCGGATAGTGGTCGAGATGGCGCGCGAAATGAAGCAGGGCAAGAGGGCGCGCAAGGAGCACAGTCTCAGAATGAACCGTCGTCGGAAGCTGCGCGACAAGGCTCGTGACGCTCTCCGCGAGTTGCGCGGTGGTGTTTGGCCGAAGCGGGAGGACGTGAACCGCTGGATCCTCTGGGAGGAGCAAGGGCATGGGTGCCCCTACTGCGGAAAGAGCATCGCGATGCACGAGGTGGCCAATGCCGACCTGGAGGTCGATCACATTCTGCCGCGCTGGCAGAGCCTTGACGATTCCATGAACAACAAGGTTCTGAGCTGTGCCACGTGCAATGCAGAGAAGGGGGATCGCACACCGGTCGCCTGGCTCGGCAAGAAGTCCGGCCGCATGGCAGCCCTGCTGAAGCGAGTTCGCAGCTGCATCGAACGCCAGGACAACCCAGGTGGGATGCCGTTCGGCAAGGTCCGACGCTTCGAGACAGAGTCCATCGACGCCGAGCAGTTCGCGCAGAGCCAACTAAACGACACGCGATACATCAGCAAGCTCGTCGCGAGCTACCTCCTGCTGCTCTTCCCGACTGAGGAACACCGCGGCCAGAAACGGGTGAACACCTCGCGAGGGAACATGACGGCCCACTTGCGGCGACTGTGGGGACTCAACGGGATCATCCCCCCCCTTGTCCAGGCCCATGGGGAGATCGTCCCCGGGATCATCGAGCACGATGGCTGGGACGAAAAGGTGCGAGTCGATCACCGGCACCATGCAGTGGATGCGCTCGTGGTCGCGCTTTCCTCCCGCGCCTTCATGAAGCGCCTGCAGGACTCCTGGCGACCGACTCGCGGTGCGGCGCGAGGAAACGGGGTCTTTGAAGAACCGTGGGATACTCTCCGCGAGGACACGCTGCATGCCATCGAAGCCATCAACGTCTCGCACCGGCCGATGCGACGCAAGCGAGGAGCCTTGCACGAGGAAACGTACTACGGTGAGGTCTCGCGCAAAGACGGCGTTTACGTGACCCGAAAGCGGCTGGATGAGCTTTCGGGGAAGTGGGTTGCCAGCATACGAGACAATCGCGTTCGAGAGACCATCGAGAGCAGACTCAAGGAGAGGGGTTGGGATGGCAGTGCGAACAGCCTCCCGAAGGATTGGTATCGCGAGGAATTGTTCCTCCCCACACGTGCCGCTCGACACGGCCGGAAGGAACGCAGACCCCACCCGATCCGGAGCGTACGCGTGACCACTACAATCGGAGAGGCGGTGCAGTTGGGGGACAAGGGACACCGATTCGCGAAGCCCGGCGGTAACTACTGCCTTGAGGTTTTCGGCTCGGCAGAAGAGCCTCACACTCGATTCCGCGTCGTGCCCAGATTCCATGCCAACCAGCACGATCGACCAGAGAACCCGCCGGCGAATGTCCGTTTGCTTGGGACTCTCTTCCGCAAGGACTCGGTTCTGGTGAACATCGAGGGACTCGAGGACCCGGTTCTCGGTGTGGTGCAGGTCATCTCGGGAAGGCCAGAGATCTCGACCGCTGGACTCGATGTGTACATACGAGACGTCAGGGACTCGCGACCCGCAAGCCAGCGGAACAAGACACCCCTAGCCCGCATCCAGAGCCTGGGAAAGTGGAACCAACTGGGAGTTCGGATGACCACGATCGACCCCCTCGGTCGACTCACCCCTGGAACCTGGCTTGGCGAAAAACACACAACTGCGCCTTGAGCGCGAGGCCGCCCGCCCGATAACCATGGCCGACACCAGCTCGCGCCATGAAACGAATCGGCGAGGTCTCGACCCCCGGAACGTATCTCCACATTCAGAATGACTCCTTGACGATCACACGCGACCGTGAGGTTGTCGGGAGGGTGCCGCTTGAGGACCTGGGGACACTGATACTCGCATGCCCCGCGCTGACTGTCACTTCAGCGCTTCTCGCCCGACTCGCAGATCTCGGCGGGATTGTCATAGTAGCCGGAAGTGACCATCAACCAGAGGGAGCTCTGGTTCCACTTCGCAGTCATAGCACACGCAGCGAACGGATCAGAGCCCAGGTGCGGGCCAAGCGCCCCCTCGAGAAACGTATTTGGACGAGCCTGGTCCAAGCCAAAATCAGGAATCAGGCTGCACTTCTGTCTGACGTGCCCGGCAAGAAGCACCTGCTCAGGCTCGCGGATGACGTGCGATCGGGAGACCCGAAGAACCTCGAAGGTCAAGCGGCTCGCGTGTACTGGCCGCTCGTCTTCTACGACTGCGAGCAAGCGTTCCGTACGACACCATTCCGTCGAAGGCGAGACGGAGTCTGGCCCAACAACCTTCTGAACTACGGCTATGCCATCTTGCGGGCGATCACAGCCCGCGCCATCTGCGGCGCGGGACTACTGCCCGAAATCGGCCTTCACCATCACAATCGCTACGACGCCTTCGCGTTGGCCAGCGATCTCATGGAGCCCTTCAGGCCCTGGGTCGATGAGTGTTGTCAGGGACTGACCACAGAGGGTCCCCGAGAACTGGATCGCCTCGCCAAGGCTTCCTTGCTCGGAATCTACGACGCACCTGTGGACTTGAGCGGGGAGACGACCCCACTCTTCGTCGCCATCGAGCGAGCCGCCAGTTCCTTGGCCCAGATCTTCCTCGCAGGGCAGGAGGGAACCTCGGTCAAGGAGATCGTGACTCAGTTGCGCCTCCCCATTCTCCTCGCCGACTGTGAAAGTTAGTTGATTCCGCGCCATGTGGCTGCTTGTTCTCTTCGACCTACCCGTCCGCACGCCCCCGCAGCGCAAGCGCGCCACCGAGTTCCGCAAGGACCTGCTGCAGGACGGCTTCACCATGATGCAGTACTCCGTCTACATGCGTCCCTGCCCCAGCGAGGAGAATGCCGAGACTCACCTCAAGCGCGTGCAGCATATGCTCCCTCCCCTCGGGTCCGTCCGCATCATGCGCATCACCGACAAGCAGTTCGGCCGCATGCTCTGCTTCGACGGAGAACTGCCCGTCGACCCCGAGAGGATGCCCCAGCAACTCGAGTTCTTCTAGGTGAATCGCCCGCAACCAATTGCATGACAAGGGGTTGCGGGCACTGTAGTGTAACGGATCAGGGCCCGGGAGCGATTCACAACCGGCCCGGATCAACCGTGAGCAGCGTCGCAAGTGTAACGGATCAGGGCCCGGCACGGGTGTTACCTATGTACCCGGGCCGGACCACCCCGGAAAGCACCGGGAGCTCCCAGGGCTGCTACCTCGATCCGCAGGGCTAGGGAAACCCGAGATTCAACGTGAGCGACGAGCTAGCGGTGGTCCTCGTGCACCGAGCGATCGGCCCGAGGGTGATCGTGAGGAGCCCGGGCAACAGACCCGGCCTTTCCGGTGAAATCTAGCCTCGTTCGACGGCCACTGTACGCCTACTGGTGTTCGAACTCCACCGCCCAGCCGCGGCGCTCTCCCTTGATGCGCTCGCAGCGGACGAGGTGGCCGACGCGCTGGACGAGCTTGCCCTCCAGCTCGATCTCGACGGTCACGGTCAGCTCGCCCTCGGTGAAGAACAGAACACCGGTCTTGGAGATGTTGCTGGCGGGACCTTCCAGCTCGAGCATGTCGAGGTGTACTCGCACCTTTCCTTCGTGCGGGCGGCGGGCGGCTCTGCGGCGATCGGAAGTGTCCGTTGCGGGGAAGTCGCGTTCGTTCATCGGATCGGCTCGGTTCGGGTATGGGGAACACTGCGTCTTCCCCCCTTCGACCTCCTCCGAACCCCTTCTTGATCCGTTGTCGCCCATCGGGGAGGACCTTCCCGAGGACGAACCCCACCACCGGGCGTGCCGCGGCCCACGCGCTGCCGTAAACCGTTGCCTCATGGGGACTAACGACGATTCGGCGATGCGGACGTGCCGGTGGCGAGGGGCTGCTGTATTTCCTCGCTCGCCCACGAGGGGCCCCCGGGAGCGAGGTGTCCAGGATCGCTACCGGAGGCCGACCGACCTCACTCGTCCTTGTACCGGGTCTTGAACTCCTCCGCGGCCCGGGCCCTGGCGGCGGCTTCCTCGGGGTCCATCTTGCCGAGGAACCACTTGTGGTCCTCGCCGTTCAGGACCTCGTCGAGCTTCGCCTGCAGCGCCTGGGCAGCGGCGACCTGCCCGGCCTCGCCGGACTCCAGACCCGCCGCCACGAGGTGCTGGAGCTCGGGTACGTACTCGAAGTAGAAGCTCTTGGCCAGGTCGTAGGTGCCGTACCAGTGGGTGTAGTCCGGTCCCATCATCGACGCGGCGTGCCGGGCGCGACGTCCCGCGTGGTGCCACAGCTCGAACCACACGAGATCGAGCCGGTTGCTGAACTTCGTGGGGTTCAGGAGGGGGCCGGCGAGGTTGTACAGCTCCTCACCGGGCCTGGCGTACTTCTCGGTGTAGAGGTCGATGACGGCGTCGTACTGGACGTAGAAGCTCTCGACCCAGGCCTTGTTGTGGCAGTTGAGGCAGACGTCCTTCATCGCGGTGCGCCGCTGCTTCCACTTCATCCTTCGCCCCGGCAAGCCCAGCTGCTTGTCCGACACCTCGGGGCGGACGGAGATGACCGGGCGGTTGTTCCAGCTGATCCGCCCCCCGGTGTCGTGCGAGACCGGCTGGTTGCGGGTGGCGGACATGTGGCACGTGGCGCAGGTCGGGGCGGCCCAGTACTCCTCGCCGACCACCCACTTGGGCGCACCGAGCTTCATCTCGTCGATGTTGGTGTAGAAGGCGAGTCCGTGCTTGGACTCGTCGTAGATCTCCTTCTGCGGGTGATCCGGTCCGAGGTGGCACCGGCCGCAGGTGGCCGGGTGGCGCGCCTGCTTCACCGAGAACTCGTGGCGGGTGTGGCACGCCGAACAGGAACCCTCGGTCCCGTCGGGGTTCTGCCGACCGATCCCGCCATTCGGCCAGCCCGCCGGATCCAGCTTCCCCTCCTCGAGGACTCGCACCGGGGAGCCGTGACACTTCCAGCAGCCGCTGACCGTCGCCGCGGAGACACCTTCGGGGATTCCCTCGGTCACGAAGCCCCGGTTCCCCTCGACGACCTCCGCCAGGAGGTTCTCCGGGGACCCGGCGATCCGCCCCGCCCTGGAGTGGCGCGAGCCGAGGAACTCCTCGACCTCCCTCGAGTGACAGCGCGCACAGTCCTTGGGACTGACGATCACCGAGATCTTGTACCCGTAGTGCTTCATCACGTCGGGGTCGTCCTTCTCGGCCTTGTGGCACTCGTAGCAGCCGACGTTGGCGCGGTAGTGCCGGCTGGCCCCCCACTGCTGGAACAGACCGATGCTCTCGCGCCGGTGACAGTCGACGCACTCCTCCGACTGCTCGCTCAGCTCGGGGAGGCCGATGCCCTGCGGAGAGGCGGGTGCCGGCGCGGGAGTGATCGGGCCGCCGAACACGGTAACCAGCACCCCGGAAGCGATGGCCAGCGCGGCCAGGAAGGTCTTGGTAGCGAACATGAAACTCATCCTTTGGCCGGCGGCGTCGAGGGACTCTCCGCGGCGGCCGAATTCGACAGGGGTTGGTGGTTCGGGTCGTAGTCCGAGTCATGGGTCAACCGACCCGTGAGGACGGGAACGGTGACGCGTACGAGGATCGTGAACACCAGGAGCCCGAAGGCCCAGATCCCCGCGCACACCAGGATCTCTCCCGACGTCGGCACGTACTCGACGATCTCACCCAGGGGTGAGGGAATGAAGGCGGGGACGATCATCCCCATCCCCTTCTCGATCCAGATCCCGACGACGATGAAAGCGCAGGCGACGTTCGCCCCGCTCCTCCTCCCGGCGAGCGGGGTGCAGAGGACGAGGAAGGCGAGCACCTGGAGCGTGATCGCCGTCCACGTCCAGGGGACGAGGGCCTCGTAGCCGTGGAGGCCGAAGAGGAGGTATTTCATCGAGGCGCTGTGGGTCGACCCCGCGTACAGCTCGGTGAAGATCTCCGCGACGAGCATGAACAGACCGAGGGTCAGCGCGACCGTGGCGATTCGACGCAGCGTGAGCAGCGCCTTCTCGGCCACGGTGTAGCTGGTGAAGCGATCGATGAGCTGCAGCGCGAGGATCAGGAAGGCCGGCCCCGCGGCGAACGCGGACATCAGGAAGCGCGGTGCGATGATCGCCGAGTTCCAGAAGGGTCGTCCCCCCAGCCCCACGAAGAGGAAGGCCTCGACCAGCTGAACGCTGATCGCCCAGACGATGGCCACGAAGACGAAGGGGACGAAGAAGGCCTTGCTGGGCTCACGCCGGCGGTAGGCGCAATAGATCAGGTAGCCGCAGATGTGCAGGTTCAGCAGCAGGTAGCCGTTCAGCGCCAGCACGTCCCAGGTCAGCATCGAGACCGGAAAGTTGAAGCGCAGGAACATGTGGTGGAATCGGTCCGGCTGCCCCAGGTCGACCACCACGAAGAGCAGCGCCATGATCACCGACGCGACCGCGAAGAGCTGCGCGAAGATCACCAGGTCGCCGAGCTCCCGGTTTCGGTAGACGTAGACCGGAATCACCAGCGCGGCGGCGGCGACCGCCATGCCGACGAGGAAGGTGAAGTTGGCGATGTACAGCCCCCACGACACGTGATCGGTCAGACCGGTGACGGCCAGCCCCACGACGTACTGCTTGGCGAAGGCGTTCAGCCCGAGCAGCGCGACCAGCGTGAGGGCTCCCAGCCATGCGGTGTACCGCCAGTCGCCGACGAAGGCGAGGCGAGAGCAGCGCCAGAGGAAGCGGAGGTACTCCTTCACGATCCGTCCCCGTCTCGCTGCGCGCCGGCGCCCGGCCGGGACTGCCGCTCGTCGAAGTAGTAGAAGAAGCGCGGCAGCGTCGCCAGCTCCTCCTTGAGCACGAAGACCCGCTTGCTGCGCAGGATCTCCGCGACCTCGCTCCGGGGATCGCGGATGTCGCCGAACTTGCGCGCCCCCACCGGGCACGCCTCCAGGCAGGCGGGCAGCCGGCCCTCCCGGGTGCGGTGCAGACAGAACGTGCACTTCTCCACCACGCCGCCATCGCGGGGTCGGTTGGAGAGGTAGGCCATCTCCGGCTGCAGCTCCTCGCTCGCGATCTTCGGCTCGGCGTAGTTGAAGCGGCGCGCCCAGTACGGGCAGGCCGCCTCGCAGTAGCGGCAACCGATGCACCAGTCGTAGTCGACGACGACGATGCCGTCGTCGTCGGTCCACGTCGCCTCGATCGGGCACACCTTGGTGCACGGCGGGTCGGCGCACTGCTGGCACTGAACCGGCATGTAGTAGTGCCCTTCGCGCGGGACCAATTCGGGGTCGTAGTGGTGATCCCCGCGCTCGACGTCCATGGTGCCGAGCGGCAGCTCCAGCACGCGGATGTACTGGATCTCCGGCTCTCGGCTGGTGTTGTTCTCCTCGGCGCAGGCGTACACGCACTTGCGACAGCCGATGCAGCGGGTCAGGTTGAGCGCGTAGACGAATTCCACGCCCTCCGGCGCGCGTACGTCGCGGACGTTCGCCTTCACGCCCCAGCGCTCCTCGATGCTCTCGGTGATCCGCGCGAGGACCTCGGCCATCTCCTCGGGGGAGAGCTCCTTGTAGTGCTTCTGGAAGAACTCCTCGCGCGTGGGGAGCTTCTCCCAGACCTCCGGATCGAGCACCGGCCACAACGCGGCGGTGGTGGCGGTCACCCCCCCCACCGCGACGGCCCCGCTGCGGAGGAGGTTCCGCCGGGTGAGTCCGGGCGCGGGAGGGACGGGCGGTCGGGGGTCGCTCGCTTCAGGCATCTCCGTCGCCGCCTCCCGACGGTCCGCCATCCAGGATCAGGGGGTTTCGCGTAGCCGGCGCGCCGGACCCGGCGGCTGGCTGAGTCACCCGCATGCGCAGGGTGCTCGGCGGCGGCAGCGGTTTCATCGTCCCGAAGGCGGGCTGGTGCGGATCGTGGCACTCGGTGCAGCGCATCCTCCCGTGCCGGGGGGAGTCCGGGTCCCACGAGCCGACCGTCTTGCCGTGGATCCCCCGCTCCCAGTCGCGGAAGGTGGGCCCGTGGCAGCTCTCGCAGAGGCGCTCGACCTCGGCGAAGCCGACCTCCACCCCGCGGGGCAGGAGCAGCTTCTCCTGGTTCTCCCGGGAGTGGCAGACGTCGCAGCGCTCGACGATTCCGTGGTCGAAGTCGATGTAGGCGTGCTGGACCAGCAGCTCCGGCGGGTCGGGCCGCAGGGGGAAGAGGCTGTGGCAGTGCACGCAGTCGAGGTCGAGGCCGCCGATCGACGAGGTGGGCGGGTCCCCCAGCACGGTCCGCGAGATCGGGCGCGATCCGGCCCCGAAGGGCACCTGCGCCCCGGGGGCGGCGGGCGCGACGCCTCTCCCGGAGACGGTCACGAACCAGCCGGCGAGGAGGAAGAAGGCCGCGGCTACCAGGAAACGCACGGGTCCGGGTCAGAGGGGCTTCGGGCCGCACGGGCCCAGGGCGGGAGAGGTGATTGGGGCCCGGCGACCGGACCGGGAGAATTGTAGATGGGTAGATCGGCCAGATCCGGGGCATTCCGGGACAATCGCCCGCGCGCGGGGCGGGATCGGTCCCGCGGCTGGGGCTCGCCTGCGGCCTCGGTCGGATCCTCGCGGCTCCGCGCGGTCCCCCTCGGCCGCCGCCTGCGGAGAAGGACGGACGGCGGCTGCGAAGGGTCGGGAGTGCCCGGTATCCTCGAGAGATGATCTCCCCCCCTGCCGGACCGAGGTGGTTCGTCGCTCTCGCCCTCCTTCTCGGAAGCTGTGCTGCCCTCCTCGGCGGAGGCCGCGCCCCGGCCGAGGTCCTCTGGTCGAAGTCCCTCTCGACGGGCGGCTCGACGCGCGGGACCGGCTACGCGATGAGCAACAAGATCATCACCGCCGGCAACCGGATCTTCGTCGGCTGGCTCGATCACGTCGCCGACGTGCGGCTGGCGAGCTACGACCTGGAGGCGCGGCGGTGGAGCGAGCCGCTGCTCCTCGGCCGCGGGGTCGACAACCACAGCGGGCCGGCGCTCACTCTCGACCCCGAAGGCCACCTCTACGCGATCTTCGGCCCGCACGGACGAGACCCCTTCCAGCTGCGTCGCTCGGTCCGCCCCTTCGACGGGAGCGAGTGGACGGAGGTCGAGAGCGTCGGTGAGCGGGCGACCTACCCCAGTCTCGTGTGCGGTCCCGACGGCACGCTGCACCTCACCTACCGCGGCAATCCGATGCCGGCGCGACTGATGTACACGCGGCGCCCCGCCGGTGGCTCGTGGAGCGAGCCGCGGGTGCTCGTCAGCGCGGAGGTGCCGGACGGCTACACGCAGTTCGGCAACCCGGTCGCGATCTCTCCGGATGGAACGCTCCACCTCGGCTTCCACATCTACGACGTCCACCCGAAGGCGGGCAAGGCCGCCGGATACCTGCGTTCGCGGGACGGCGGGGAGACGTGGGAGACCGCTGTCGGGTCGCGCGTCGAGTTGCCCGCCACCCCCGATACCGCCTGCTTCATCGAGCAAGGTCCGGAGCTGGACGTCCGCGCCGGCAACCTCGTCGTCGATCAGGAGGGCCGGCCGCACGTCGTCGTGCTCCACCTGGAGACGCAGCCCCGTTCCGCCACGCACTGGCGCCTGGAGGGACGGGAGTGGCGCGGGACCGCGCTCCTCCCCGTCGTACTGGCCGCCTACCCCGAGCACCAGATCGGTCAGTCGGGCTCGATGTCGATCGACGCGAGCGGGCGGCTGTACGTCGCCCTGGAGGTCCAGGAGTCACCCGGCGGCTGGGGTCATCCCTCCGCCGAGGTGGTGCTGCTCACCTCGAACGATCGCGGCGCGAGTTTCGAGCTGTTGCCGATCTCCCCCGGCGATCCGACGAGACCCTGCTGGCTGGCCAGTCTCGAGCGGCCCTTCGGTGCGCGACCGATCGCCGGCACGCCCTCGCTGGTGTACACCCGCGGCGGCCCGGGAGAGGGGGTGACCGGCGGTGAGGCGACCGAGATCATCTTCGTGCGGCTCGGTCCCGATCGCTGAGCAGCGGCGAGCGGATCCGTCCGCGTCAGGGCTGCCAGACCACCTCGAGGGCATTGGTCAGGTTGAACCCGGACGAGCAGGCGGAGCCGGTGGGGTCGGCGTACCAGACCTGGACGTAGGTCGTGTCGCCCGGAGACCAGCCCCCCATCGCGGCCAGACCGCCGCTCCAGCTGGTGGTGCCGCTCGCGTCGGGGTTCGCCACCCCGAGTCGGCGCACTCCCTGACCGGCGCAGCGCAAGCCGTCGCCGAAGAGGAGGCCACCCCCACCGCCCAGGGCGGTGCCGCCGGAGAAGAGCAACGCTGTCTTGCCCGGGAGGAGGTTCGATCCGATGAGCTCGAGGTCGTCCGCGGCGATGCTCGCCGTGCCGGAGTGACTCAGTCGCGCCCCCGTACCCGTGGAGTTGCTGCAGCCGCCGGCGCCGTAGTCGTTGCCGCACGGGCACGCCTGGCCGTAGCACAAGGGCCGGACCGGTCCGGTGGGCAAGGCGCCCGTTCCCCGGACCTGCATGGCGCAGTTGTTGGACGGGCTGCCGGCGACGTAGCCGGCGGGCCACCAGAGGGTGCCGGGCGCGTACTCGGAGAAGGCGAAGTCGTCGGTGCCGCTCCAGCCGTCGAGGGTCCCCGACTCCCATCCCCAGGTCGAGACGTCACCGGTGGTGTCGTTGTAGATCTCGATCCAGTAGACGCCCGTTCCGAGCTGCGGCGGATTGGCCAGCGCGAAGGTGTACTCGACCTCGTACGTGGCGTAGATGTTGGCGCCGGTGGGTACGGCGGTGTGGGCGACGTCGTACTCGGAGTACAGGAGCTGGTCCGGCGTGCCGCCAAAGCCGCTGTGCACGTTGATCCAGAAGTGATCGGCCGGAGGGCTCGCCACGTCGTGGCCTCCCCACACGACGATCTCCTCGAGGGTGAAGAACGCGCTGCCGGGGTCGACGGTCACCGAGAAGCTCTCGGCCACCGACTGCTGGAACGTGCCGAGGCCACCGCAGCGATCGCAGTCCTCATCGCTCCAGATGACGTTGGTCTGGTTCGGCGGCTGGTCGAGCACGAGGACGGACTGGGCCAGCGCCGGGGCGACCAGGAGAAAGGGACCCGAGAGGAGGCTGAGTCGAATCATGGCGAGAGGAGGGTGGGGCCGCGAGGGTCGGATGAGCGAGGCCTCAATCTAACCCGCCTATCTTCCCCAGGGAAGTACCCAGGGAATAATTCTTCGGGGGCGGCTCTCGGCTCCGGCGGTACGGAACCCCGTGGCGAGGGGCCACGGAGCGCCTCTCGTTGCCGCGGTGGGGCCAGTCCTCTACCTTGCCCTCGATGCGCCTCCGCTCCGCCCCCCCGCCGATCCTCGCCATCGCCCTCCTGCTGGGCGCCTGCGGCGAGGCGGCGGCGCCCCGCCCCGCCCCCAGCCTGCTCCTGGTCACCCTCGACACCGTCCGCGCCGATCGGATCGGCGCCTATGGCCACGCCGCGGCGCGCACCCCGAACCTCGACCGGCTGGCCGCGCGCGGCGTCCGCTTCGAGCGCGCGTACGCCCAGGTCCCCTTGACCCTGCCCTCGCACGCGAGCCTCCTCACCGGCCTGCACCCCCCCGAGCACGGGCTCCACGACAACGGCCGCCGCGCGTTGGGGCCGGGGCCCACGACGCTGGCGGAGCTCTTCAGCGCGCGGGGTTTCCGCACCGGCGCTTTCGTCTCCGCGATCGCGCTCGATCGCTCCTTCGGGCTCGATCGCGGGTTCGATCACTACGACGACGAGCTGGACGTGGCGCCCGGTTCGCGGCGGGAGGCGCTCGAGCGAAGCGCCGCGCACGTGGTGGACGCCGCGCTCGCCTGGCTGACCTCGGGCGAGGCACCGTTCTTCGCCTGGGTTCACTTCTACGATCCGCACGCACCCTACGCCCCACCCTCGGCCTTCCGCGAGTCGGGTGACCTCTACGACGGCGAGATCGCGTACGTCGACGTCCAGCTCGGGCGACTGCTCGAGTGGCTGGAGGCGGAGCGACTGGTCGAGAGCACGCTGGTCGTCGTCGTCGCCGATCACGGCGAGAGCCTCGGGGAGAAGGGGGAGAAGACGCACGGCTCGCTGATCTACGAGGGAACCCAGCGGATCCCGCTGATCGTCTCCTGGCCCGGCGTGCTCGAGGAAGGAGTCACCGCCACCGAACTGGCGCAGCAGGTCGACCTCCTGCCCACGGTCCTGGAGCTCTGCGACTGGAAGGCGCCGGAGTCGGTGTCCGGTCGCAGCCTCGCGCCGGTGCTCCGGGGTGAGAAGTCGCCGGCGGGTACGGTCTACCTGGAGAGCGACTACTGCGCGCTCAACTTCGGCTGGAGCCCGCTGCGCGGCATCGTTCACGAGCGCTGGAAGCTCATCCAGGCGCCGACGCGCGAGCTGTACGATCTGGCCCGGGATCCCGGCGAGGAGCACAATCTCGCCGCCGAGCACCCGGAGACGGTGAGCGCGCTGGAGAGGCGCCTCGAGGACGTGCGCGCGTGCTGGCGACGCGGCGAGGGCGACGCGCGCGAGATCGACGCCGACCTGACCCGCGCGCTCGGCAAGCTGGGCTACACCCAGGGCTTTGGCCGCGGGGTGGTCGGCGAGGCGGGGGTGGGGATCAATCCGGTGGAGCGCATCGAGGTGCTCGAGCTCTACCACGCCGCGATCGGCTACGGGCACCTCGGGCAGACGGAGCGGATGATCGCGCCGCTCGAAGAGGTGGTGGAGAGCTGCCCCGAATCGGCGGGGTTCCGCGCGCTGCTCGGCGAGGCGTACACCCGTCGAGGACGCCGGGGCGAGGGAATAGAGCAGCTCCTGATCGCGGTCGAGCTGGATCCCGACTACGACCCCGCGCACTACTACCTGGCCCGCGCGTACCAGTCGCAAGGGGACGAGGGACTCGCGACGGCGCACTACCAGCTGACCGTCGAGCTGCGCCCTTCTAGCCTGATGGCGCGTCTCCCGCTGGCTCGTCTCCTGGTCACCCAGGGCGATCACCTCGGGGCGATCGAGCAGTACCGGCGCATCGTCGAGCTCGAGCCGGATGAGCTGCTGCACTGGATCAACCTCGGCAACCTGCTCGTTCACCAGGAGCAGTGGCTCGAGGCGGTGGCCGCCTGGAAGCGGGTGATCGAGCTCGATCCCGAGCAGCCGGGCAACCTGAACTACTGCGCGTGGTTGCTGGCCACCGCCCCGGAGCCGAGTGCGCGCGACGGGGAGCGAGCGGTCGAGCTCGCCGAGAGGGTGGTGGACCGGATCGGCCGCGGCGACCCGACGTCGCTGGACACGCTCGCGGCGGCCTACGCCGAGTGCGGCCGGTGGGACGAGGCGGTCGAGGCCGTGAGTCGCGCGCTGGAGCTGGCCAGCGGACGGGGTGCGGAGGAGCTGGTCGAGGGGCTGAACACTCGACGCGAGCTGTACCTCGCCCGCGAGCCGTTCCGCGCCGGCGGAAGGTGATCGGCCGGCGTCGGAGTGGGGGGAGGGTGCTGCCCATGGATCGTGCCGCTCTACCCCTGCTCACGATACGACCCGCCACGCGCTCTTCCCACGCGATGTGAGCTCCACCCGACCCGGGAACGATCAGGCAGCCTGGTCGAGCTGGAACTGGAGCGAGAGCTCGAGCAGCTTCTTGACCTCGTCCTCGCTCAGCTCGAGTCGGTCGATCAGCTCCGCGGGCAGCGGCGTCGAGAGCTTCGTGTTCTTCGCCCCCGCCATTCGCTTGCAGATCTCGTCCGCCAGGGCGACCAGCGGGACCATGTCCGGTTCGCGGTCGAGCTCCTTCATGTCCAGGTGATGACAGCCGATCGCCCGGACTGCCTTCGACGGCAGACCCCAGCGATCCGCGACCAGCGCTCCGACCTCGGCGTGATCGAAATCGAACTTGTTCATCTCCGCGACGTGGAGTCGCTGTTTCCCCAGGCGGGCCTCGCGGATCGACTCGAGGTACTCGGATCCGAGCTGCTCGTAGATGACGAACTTGCCGATGTCGTGCAGCAGGCCGCAGACGTATGCTTCCGCCGTCTTGGTGCCGCGCATCAGCCGGTTGGGGAAGCTCGCCGCGACCTGGGCGGTGAGGACCGAGTGCTTCCACAGCTCGCGCGGATCGAATCCCGGTCCCGAACCGAGCTTGTCGATCAGCTCCAGAACCCCCACCTGCATCAGGAGGTTGTGCACGGCATCCAGGCCCAGGATCGCCGCGGCGTGACGGATGTCGAGGATCGGGGCCCGCAGGCTGTAGAACGCGCTGTTGGTGATGCGGAGGACCCGGGCGGTCAAGGGCGGATCGGAAGCCATCGCCTCGCCCAGATCCTTCATCCCGCAATTCGGGTCGCGGATCAGCTCCTGCAGGCGGACGATCACCTCGGGCAGGGACGGCAAGCTCAGCTTGCCCCCCATCTTCTTCTTGAGAGCCTCGGTGTTCATTGAGTCATCGATCATGAGAGCGGCGATCGGGGAGGATCGCCCCTCAATCCTCGACCGATCGCGCCCCCCGGCATGAGGCCGGGATGCCCCCCAACCCGGGCGTTTACGACGATTCCAGCCCCGATCGGGGAGAAGCCTCTCTCCCCTCTCGCCTCCCGACCCCCCGGATTGGAGCGCGGGTGGGGGCCCGGAAGGACCCCCACCCGCGTCGACCGTCTCGAGCGACGTCGAGAACGTCGCCCCGGCGAGCTACTTCACCTCGATCCGCCGGGGACGCGCCGCGGCGGCGAGAGGGAGGGTGATGGTGACCACGCCGTGCTCGTGGCTCGCGGTCACCGCGTCGAGATCGACCGGCGAGGAGAGCCGGATCTTGCGCTCGAACGCGCCGTACCGTCGCTCGGAGTAGCGGCGGCCGCTCTCCTCGTTCTTCCCATCGTCATCGGTCTTCTCCTCGGGCTTCTCGCCCGAGATCGTCAGCAGGTCCCCGTTGACCTGGATGTCGAGCTTCTCGGGGTCGACACCGGGAAGCTCCACGCGCACGCGGATCGCCTCCTCGGTCTCGGCCACGTCCAGGCGAGTCTCGAGGCGGTCGCTGGCGCAGCCGCCCAGGGCGGGGGCGAGGAACCGGTCCATCTCGCGCCGCAGCTCCGAGAAGGGGGCGGGGTGGCGTCCGGTGGGGAGTCTTCTCCAGGGAGTCAGGGTCATCATTTTCGTCGCTCCTGTGGCTAGGTAGGGTCGGGGGGCGGCCTTCGCAGCCCCCCGGGCCGCGCCGCCGGCGAAGCAGAAGCAACGGGTGTGCCACCCCGAAAAGGGCCCTTCCAGGGCCCCGAGAGCGGTGCCCGCCGCAGATTCCGGCCAAATCGACAGCCACGATGCCAATTTGGCATCGACGCCGAAGCCGCTCCTCCCGTACCTCTCGCCATGAACCTCACGAGTCGGATCCTCCCCACCCCCGGCCTCCTCCTCGCCCTCTCCACCTCCCTCCCCGCCACCGGGATCCCCGATCCTCCCGAGCTCCGCTACACGGTCCGGATCCCCGATCCCGTGACCGGAGTGGTGGAGGTCGAGCTGCGCCTCCCGGGACTCGGCGAGGGCCCCGCCGAGCTCGAGCTGGCGCTCCCTCGCCGCTTCGCCTACGTGACCCTCGACGAGCCGCTGCTCGAGGGCGAGCTCGAAGCGCACGACGGCGGGAGCGCCCCCCTGCGGGTCGAGCGCACGGATCCCTTCCGCTGGACCGTCCACCGCGGCACGAACGCCACCGTGCGCGTGCGACTGCGAGTTCCCCTCGAGCACCGCGAGATCCCCGAGGTGCTGGAGCGCGACGCCTACGAGTACCCCTACCTCGCCGAGGACCACGGGATGCTGGTCGCGGGGACGCTCTTCCCGCTGCCGGTGGTCGAGCCACCTCGCGCCGCGAAGGCCGGGGCCAGCGTGCGCTTCGAGCTCCCCGAGGGTTGGGAGGTCCGCTGCCCCTGGCCGGAGTCCGAACCGGGAGTCTTCACCCCGACCGACCTCGCCAGCCTGCACGACGACCTGCTCGCGATCGGTGACTGGGACGAGGAGGTGATCGACACGGGTGGCTGCGAGGTGACCCTCGCCGTCGCGCCCGGTCAGCCGGCGCTGCTCCAGGCGGTCGCCCCGCTGATCGACCGGATCGTGCGCGCCGAGCTCACCCTCTTCGGTCGCGTCCCGCGGGAGAAGTACCTCTTCCTCTTCGGCCGACCCGACCCGCCGCTCGCGCCGGGCGAGCGCGGCCTGAGCCTGGGCGGTTCGCCGAAGCGCGGCTCGATGACGCTGTTCCTGCGCGGGCTGCCGCCGGGAGGCGATCCCGCGCCGTACCTCGGCCACCTGATCGCGCACGAGTTCCATCACACCTGGACGAGCTCCCTCGAGACCCCCGACGAGCTGCGCTTCTTCGCCGAGGGATTCACCGACTACCACGCCTACCTGCTGCTGGCGCGCGAGGGGCTTTCCTCCTGGGAGGCGTTCGCGAAGACGCTGGGCGGGAAGCTGCGCGACTACCTGAAGAGCTCGGGTGTCGGGGAGCTGTCGCTCGCCGAGGCGGGCGGGCCTCGCTTCTTCGAGGGAGGGCCCGCCTACTCGCTCGTCTACGACGGTGGGCTGCTGCTCGCCGCCCTCGTCGACCGGCGGATCCGCGCGAAAGGGGAGGGTCGGAGTCTCGACGACCTGATGCGGTCCTTCAACAACGACCGCCGCGGGGGCGAGGCCGACCAGCCGGAGATCGTGAAGGCCTTCCGCGAGGTCCTGACCGAGTACCTCTCCCCCGCCGAGGCCGACGAGCTGTGGGAGCTGATCACCCGCCGGGACCCGATCGACTTCGTCGAGCTCCTGACCGCGACCGGGGCGGGGATCGAGATCGACGAGGCGGTGCCCGAGGAGCTCGTCGTGAAGGTCGATCCGGCTCCCTGGCGGGAACACACGGCGACCCCGGTCGATTGAGCCCGCTCGTCGAGCCTCGAAGGGGACGGGTCGCCTAAGATCTGTGGCGAGTCCAGTCCCCTCTCCCCCCGCCTCGAATCGAGCTCGATGCTATCGACCCTCTGCCTGCTGGCCATCCTCTCCCCCGCCCCGCTCCCCGCCGAAGAGGACGCGATCACCCGGAAGTGGAGCTTCGACAGCGAGGAGGAGCTGCTCTGGAGCGCCACCGCGACCGGCGACGGAGCGAAGCGCCAGGGCACCGGGCCGAAGCGAGAGGGCGGCGAGCTGATCCTGCTCCAGCCGTGGTGGAAGCTGCAGGTCTCGACGGCGTTCCCCGCGCCGGCCGAGCGCCCCGCGCGAGTTCTCGAGTGCAGCTGGACGCAGCAGCTGGCGCGCGGCACCGAGGGGATCGGCTTCGCCTGGGTGAGCCCCGCCGATCACGGCGAGGACGGTGAGGTGCTCCAGCCCGAGGCGTGGGAGGCCCCGACGCTGCCGGCGAGCTTCTCGATCGGCTTCGACGCCTCCGATCCGCCGAACCTCGACCCCTTCCGCGGCAGCGGCAACATCCACAACCGACCCGAGCACGAGATCTCGTTGCACTGGGCCGGCGAGGAGCGCATCAAGAAGCTCACCGAGACCGACTTTCGCGACGAGGAGCCGCACCGGATCGCCCTGCGGGTGGAGTGGAGACCCGGCGGCGCGTTCGTCGACCTCACGCTGGACGAGGAGGTGGTGTTCGATCGGTGGTTCCTCGCCGGCGCCACCCCGTACGCGGGGCGCGGGGTCTTCGGCGGGAACAACCAGGAGACCGCCGGCTGGGCGGCGATCGACGAGCTCGAGATCACCTGCGCGGCGCTCTTCGACGGTTTCGCGGAGCCGCTGGAGGTCGTCGGGCTCGAGCGGGTGCTGAACGACGCCAAGCACGGCCGCAACGAGGCGACGGTGACGTTCCCCGAGGTGACCGACGGATATGAGCGGATCCTGCTCGACCTGCGCCTCGACAAGCCCGAGACGCGCTTCGATCCGTGGGACCGCATCGCGTACGTGTACGTCCTCGACGACGAGGGAGAGCAGGTCGAGCTGCTGCGCTACATCACGCCCTACCACAAGGGTGGGCACTGGATCTTCGACGTCACCGACTTCCGGTCGTTGCTCACCGGCGAGCGCACGCTGGTGCAGGCGTGCGGGACGCAGGGCGAGGGCTGGGTGGTCAGCGTGACCTTCCGTTTCTACCCGGGAGCGCCGGAGCGCCTCGCCCACCGGGTCATCCCCTTGTGGGAGGGCCCGTGCGTCATCGGCGACCCCGAACAGCCGACCACAGACTTCTTCGTCACGAGGAACATCGAGCTCGACGAGTCCACCGTCGGCGCCCGGGTGCGCTCGGTGGTGACCGGGCACGGGATGGCGCCCAACAGCGAGAATGCGGCGGAGTTCATGCCGCTGGGACGGACCCTGACCGTCAACGGCACCGCCTCGTGGAACCTGCTGTGGAAGACCGACAACTACCTCAATCCCTGCCGGCCGCAGGGGGGCACCTGGAAGTACGACCGCGCCGGCTGGGCGCCGGGGGACGTGGTGCGGCCGTGGCTGGTCGAGGTGGAGCGCGAGGCCCTCGACTCCGGCGCGCTGGAGATCTACTACGCCCCCGACGACTACGTCAACGAGAACCGCGGCCAGACCTGGTCGCCCTTCCACCAGGTAGCGGCGTACCTCGTCCTGTACCGCGCGCCGATCAGCGGGACCCGCACCGTCGAGGAGCAGGAGCCGGCGAAGGCGCGGGAAAAGCCCAACGTACTGATCATCCAGACCGACGAGCACAACTTCCGCACGCTCGGTTGCTACCGCGAGACGTTGTCCGAGGAGCAGGCCTTGATGTGGGGGCCGGACGTCGTCGAGACGCCGAGCATCGACTGGCTGGCGGAGACGGGAGCGCTGTGCACCAGCTTCTACGCGACTTCTCCGGTGTGCGCGCCTTCGCGCGCGACGCTGGTCAGCGGCTGCTATCCGCAGAACACCGGGGTCGTGGCCAACAACGACTCCCTCGACGACGAGATCGTCACCTTCGCCGAGATCCTCCGGCGGTCGGGCTACACGACCGGCTACTCCGGCAAGTGGCACCTCGACGGCAAGGCGAAGCCGGGGTGGGCGCCGGAGCGCCGCTTCGGCTTCGAGGACAACCGCTACCAGTTCAACCGCGGACACTGGAAGCAGCTGGAGCTGACCGAAGAGGGTCCGCGCGTCAAGGCGCGCAATGACAAGGGCAAGCCGAGCTACTCGGTGAACGGCGCCGACGAGACCTCCTTCACCACCGACTTCCTCGCCGACCGGACGATCGAGTTCATCGAGGAACACGCCGCGGAGCCGTTCTGCTACATGGTCAGCTTCCCCGACCCACACGGTCCCGACACCGTCCGGCATCCCTACGACCGGATGTTCTACCAGCAGAGCTACGTGGAACCGCGCACCTTCGACAAGCCGACGGAGGGGCGCCCGAGCTGGGCCCTGTCCAACGGCAAGTTCACGGAGATGTCCCGCTACTACGGGATGGTCCGCTGCATCGACGACAACGTCGGGAGGATCCTCGACGAGCTGCGGGAGAAGGGGCTGATCGAGAAGACGATCGTCATCTTCACCTCCGACCACGGCGACCTGCGCGGCGAGCACCACCGCCAGAACAAGGGCGTGCCCTTCGAGGCCTCGGCGAAGGTCCCCTTCATCGTCCGCTACCCCGGCCGGATCGCCGCCGGGACGCGGATCGACGAGGCCCTGGGCACCGTCGACTTCAAGAGCACCCTCTGCGGACTGCTCGGCCTGACGGTCGAGGGCGAGAACGAAGGGCGCGACGCCTCGAGCCTGCTCCTCACCGGCGAGGCCCCGGAGTCGTGGAACGACGTCGTCTTCCTGCGCCAGTCCGGCCGCAAGGGCGAGGGCTGGCTGGCGGCGGTGACCGATCGCCACAAGCTCGTGGTCGCCCCGGGAGACGAGCCGTGGCTCTACGACCTGGAGGAGGACCCCGACGAGCTGATCAACTACTTCGGCGACGCCACCCACCAGGAGGTCGTGGAGACCCTGGCCGGGGAGCTGCGACGCTACGGAGCGAGACACGACGATCCGTACGCCGGGCACCCGGACGTCGCCACGGCGCTGACGGCCGCCGCGGGGGAGCCGGACGACGGGCGGTGAGCCGAGGAGCACATGGGTAGCCTGGCACACGAAGGCGGCCGAGCGCGGCACCACCGACGATGAGCAACCGAGAAACCCGGTCGATCTGGCTCGTGAGCCTCCTCCTAGCGGTGACCACCGTGGGAGTCTACGGGCAGGTCCGGGGCTTCGACTTCGTCGGCATCGACGATGCCCGCTACGTGACCGAGAACGCGCAGGTCCTCTCCGGGTTGACCGCGGAGGGGTTCGTCTGGGCCTGGACCGAGGCGTACGCGGCCAACTGGCACCCCCTCACCTGGCTGTCGCACATGCTGGACGTCGAGCTGTTCGACGTCGATCCCGGCTGGCACCACCTCACCAACCTCGGACTCCATGTCCTCAACGCCCTGCTGCTCCTCGGCGTGCTACGCCGCCTGACCGGCGCGCTCTGGTCCAGTGCGCTCGTCGCCGCTCTCTTCGCCCTGCACCCCCTGCACGTCGAGTCGGTGGCCTGGGTCGCGGAGCGCAAGGACGTGCTCTCCTGCTTCTTCTGGCTGCTGACGATCGGGGTCTACCTCGGCTACGCCCTGCGGGGTGGAGCCCGGCGCTACACCGCCGTGGCGCTCTGCCTGGCCGTGGGCCTCGCGGCCAAGCCGACGCTGGTGACCCTGCCCTTCGTCCTGCTCCTGCTGGACTACTGGCCCCTGGGCCGGATGAAGGGCGCGCCGCGGGTGATTCCCCGGCACGAGGGGACCATCGACCCGGTGAGCGCAGGTCGGCTCTTCGTCGAGAAGCTGCCGCTGATCCTTCTCTCGGTGGCTTCCGGAGTCGTCACGTACCTCGCGCAGGTGGCCGCCGGGACCATCTCCGGACCCGGGAACGTCCCGATCCTGTCCCGGGTCACCAACGCGGTGGGCGCGTACGCCACCTACCTGCGAAGGACGTTCTGGCCGAGCGATCTTTCGATGTTCTATCCCCTCGGGGAGGGCTGGGACGCGGGCTGGGGGGCCGCGACGGTCCTCGGCTCGCTGCTCCTGCTCGGCGCGGTGTCGGTGCTCTGCCTGCGCTGGAGGAAGAGGTACCCGTTCCTCGTGGTGGGCTGGCTCCTCTACCTGGGCACCCTGGTGCCGATGATCGGTCTGGTCCAGGCCGGACGGCAGGCGATGGCGGATCGTTACACCTACATCTCACTGATCGGCGTGTTCATCATGCTGGGCTGGGGAGCCGCCGAGCTCGCGCACGCGCGGCCCCGACTCCGGCCGTTCCTGGTCGTCCTCGCCCTGGGTGCGCTCGCGGCGTGTCTTCCGCTGACCTGGCATCGAGTGAGCGCCTGGGAGAGCAGCGAGACTCTCGCCCGGCGTACCCTGGCGGTCGAGCGGGACAACTGGATGGGCCACATGATGCTCGGCCTGGAGCTCTCCGCCCGGGGACAGAAGTGGGAGGCGATCCAGCACTTCGACGAGGCCTTGCGACTCGAGCCCGAGCTGCCGGTCGCCGAGTACAACCTGGCCAACGCGCTGCTCGATCTCGGTCAGAGCCAGCTGGCCATCGATCACTACCGGGAGGCCCTCCGCCTCCACCCCGACTACGCCAGGGCCGCTTACAACCTGGCCGGGGTGCACTACGAGCTGCGGGAGTTCGAGGAGGCCGCGCACTTCTATCGCGAGACGATCCGCCTGTGGCCCGACTTCGCGGAGGCCTACAACTACCTGGGCAACTGCTACCTCCGCCTGGACCGGCTCCCCGAGGCGCGGGAGCAGTACGAGGAGGCCCTGCATCTGGAGCCGGACTTCACCGCCGCGCGAGAGATCCTGGAGCAGCTGGAGGCTCGAATGCGCGCTGTGCAGGAGTCCGGGCAGTGAAGACAGAAGAGCGTGGTTCGTCCGGTGGAGGTATCGGTAGCACCGTCGGTTCGACACTCGGAATCGGACACCGAGGGAACGGAGAGCACGGCGGCTTCACACGGAGCTCACGGAGACGCAGAGCGCTTCCCCTCGAAGATCCGGAACGAAGCCAGCCCGACTCGCTGTAGGAAAAACTGTAGCGACACCCACAGCACCCCGAACCCGTACCTCACCGAAGGCCCGAGGTCGATCGATGAAGCCTCCTCGAAGTAGGCGGCCGGGCAGCTCACCTCCCCGATGGCGAAGCGCGCCTGGATGATCTGGGCCAGCATCTGGTTGTCGAAGACGAAATCGTCGGAGTTGGCCTCGAGCGGCAGCGCCTCCAGGACCTCTCGGGTGAAAGCTCGATAGCCGGTGTGGTACTCGGAGAGCTTCGCGCCGGTCATGAGGTTCTGCCAGAAGGTCAAGAGGCAGTTGGCGACGTACTTGTAGCGCGGCATGCCGCCCTTCACCGCGCCCCCACCCAGGATCCGCGAACCCAGGACCACGTCGAAGGGTCCGTCGGTGATCATGCTGATCATCGCGGGCAACAGCTTCGGCGTGTACTGGTAGTCGGGGTGGAGCATGACCACCACGTCCGCGCCCAGCCGGAGCGCCTCCGCGTAGCAGGTCTTCTGGTTGGCGCCGTAGCCCTGGTTGCGCTCGTGCTCCAGGACGTGGAGCCCGAGCTCCCTGGCGATCTTCACCGTCTCGTCGGAGCTGGCGTCGTCGGTGACCACGACCTCGTCCACCATGTCCAGCGGGATCTCGTCGTAGGTCTGCCGGAGCGTGCCCGCCGCGTTGTAGGCGGGCATGACGACGATGATCTTCTTGCCGTGAAACATGATCTATTCGGAGTCGGTTTCTGCGCGCTGCGCGCAGAAAGCAAGTTCCATCGGCAACCAGGCTATCGACTACCGTAAACCGACCGGTCGGTTGACCCGTCAGCCTTGCGGGCGTCAGCCCGCGCCAGTGCATTGAAACTTTCGAGAATCGTGATCGGAACAGTCTGTTGTTTGGTTGGGTTGCGGACGCCAACCCACCCCAGGAACGCGTGGATCGGAGCCGAGGAGTATAGGCCAGTCCGACGCGTGGGAGTTACCCTCGCCCCGAAAGGCCGGCGAAATGCCCCGGTCATCGTCAGCGAGTGACGACCTCCAGCACGGCGACCCGCGGCTCGCCGCTCGTGTGAATCGTGCGGAGCCCCCCGCCATCGATCCGCGAGAGTCGCAGCGATTCGAGCGCATCGGGATCCGCCCCGAGACGTGAGAGGGACTCCGCGCTCCCCGGCCCCAGCACCAGGTAGCGCACTCCGAGCACGCTCGCGCGTCGGGCCAGCTCCTCCTCGTCGGGAGCGGTGAGCACCCGCTCGAGCAGCCCGCGCTCTCCACCGGTGAAGGCTCGACGCGCACCCGTGGTGGCGCAGGCGCGGTGCGCGTACCAGGCGAACAGGGGCGCGGCGCGCTCGTCGCAGAGAATCCCGTCGCGCTGGATCGCCGTAGCGGAGTTCCACGGTCCGGGGGCGGGGTGCTGGCGACGCAGCCACAGCGCCGCGCGCGCGAAACTCTCTCCCGGCCGATCCTCGATCGGCGAGAACGCCGTGGAAGCGCACCACGCGAGGAGCAGGGCCGCGCCGATCTGGACCGAACGGTGTCGCAACGATCGGTCGAGGATCCGCGCGAGAGCGAGTCCCGCGGGAGCGGCGAAGAAGAGCACGGCCGGAGGGTGGAGCAGGGCGGCCACGAGAGCGAGCAAGCCGCTGATCGAGACGAAGATCGTCTCCGGTCCGCGCTCGGCGAGGACCCCGCGAACCAGCGCGAAGAGGAACACCGCCACCCACAGGATCTCCGGGCCGAGCAGCGTCGACGAGGTCCCGATCGGCGCGGAGCCGACCCCGCGGCCGAGAGCGGCGAGAAGCACGGTTCCGAAGCTCCCCTCGGGTCCCATCGCAGCCAACACCACGAAGAGGCCCGGAATCGCGATCGCGGCGCCGACGCGAACCGACGTGGCGGGCAAGGGTCGGTGGCGAACGACGAGCAAGAGGAGAAGCGGCGCGGCGCCGACGAGGAAGACGACCTGCAAGAGCTCCGCCCACCCAGCGACGGGGCCGGAGGACGCGGGCAACCAGGGGCCGCCGATGGCGGTCACCTGCCCGACGAGCATCGCGCAGATCCAGAAGAGCAGTGCCGCGCGCGAGCTGTTCTGCCGCTCCTCCCCCACCGCGTTCGAGGTGATGGCGACCCACGCCACCCATCCGGCGAGCAGGGGCGCGAGGAAGAGCGGCGAGGTGGCCAGCCCGAGTCCGGTCACGAAGCCGGCGACGATCGAGAGCAGCATCCGATCCATCGGATCGGGACAGCGCCACACCGCGAGAAGAGCGCCGAGCTGGATCGCGAAGAGCACCCCGGCGAGCGCCTCGACGTGCAACCGCCCCGGCGCCCCGTGCTCGACCGCGATAGGCGAGAACGCGATGAGCGCCAGCGCGATGAGCGAGGCCCCGACTCCCGCGCCGCCGCCCTTGCGCATCAGGCGGTAGAGGAAGAAGAGCCAGATCACCGCCAATGCAGGCCCCACGCTGCGCAGCGCTCCTTCGAGGCGCTCCTCGTCCGGCGCCGCCCCCTCCTCGGTGACCCCCGCCACCGGCAGGACGCGCACCAGGAGCGCCATCAGCTCGTCGAAGACGGGCAGGTCGGTGTTGCCGGCGGCGTCGGGGAAGCTGAGAAAGCGATCGGACTGCGCCAGGCGCGAGGCGCTCAGGCTCAGCGCGATGCGGCGCAGGTGCCACGCGCTATCCGGGTCGGTGACCAGCGGCGCGACTCCCGCATCGCGGTCGTGCGGACTCTTCGACTCGCGGGCGAAGAGGGCGAGCAGCACCAGGAGGACGACCAGCGCGCGGACCCAGGGTCGGCTCGGCGCCGTCACTGCTCGTTCGACCACGCGTCGATCCGGCCGGGGAGCTCCAGGGGACAGATGGGCCGCGGCACGGCGAGCGAGACCCGACGCCAGAAGGCCCCCGAGGAGCTCACTCCCTCCTCCAGGGCGAGCTCGGGCGCCTCGTCTTCGATCTGCAGGATGGGAATCGACAGCGGCACGCGAGGCGGGACGCGCGCGGCGGAGGTCTCGGCCATCACCAGGGCATCGACGCCGTGCGCCGGCTCCGAGGGTTCCTCGCCCTCCTCCGCGGCCCGCTCCTCGGCCAGGAGGACTCCCGGGACGAAGAGGGCGTTCTCACCGCGAACGACCAGCGTCAGGCGTTCGATGCCGGGGCGCGATCGCAGCGAGCTCACCAGGGGCACGATGTCCCCCGGAGCGGCCGTGGACAGGGAGGCGGCGACCACCAACCTTCGCGCGGCGTTCGGCGAGCTCGCCCACGCCTTCCGGACCTCCTCGTGCAGGAGGTCGGTCGGGTGCTCGTCGGGCGTGGCCAGGATCAGCACCACCTCGGCGGGGCTCGCTCCCTCCGGGGACACGATCTCCCAGACTTCACCGGCACAGACGGGGCGAAGCGGCGAGGACCCCACCTCCCCCTCGGCCAGGTCGAACCAGTGCGCGAGCGGGAGCGCGTCGTGTGAGCGGGCCCCGAAGGCGAACAGCGGTCGCAGCCGAGCGCGCAGCCGGGCGGCGAGCGGGGTGTCGAGCTCGGCGAGCCGGGCCGAGCGCTCCCGCAGCTTCGCGACGCAGTCGACCGGTACGGCGTGGCTCCGGACCGAGCCCTTCTCGGTGCGCATGCGCAGCTCGGCGACGAGGCGCCACCGCCCCGGCTCCGAGACCGGCGGGCGGATGTGCATGAGAAAGCCGCGCTCGAAGGACTTGGAGTAGATCGACTCCCCGCGCGCTCGCTGCTCCTCGCCATCCTCGCCGATCCAGAACAGGATCACGTCGACCCACCCCTCGAGCCAGAGCACGTCGAAGAGGGTCGAGACGTGGACGGTCATCGCCTCGCCGCGCCCCTCGCTACGCGCCTCGAAGGCGCCGGGAACGACGCGCAGGTCGACCGCGTCGGCGAGCTTCTGCCACCGGTAGAGCTTCTCCTCCCGGACGGTCCCGGTCAGCTCGCGCCCGGCCACGGCGAGGGGGTGGTACCCGAGGGGCTGCCGCTCGGGGGCCTGTGGGTCCCGGCTCCGGCGCAGGATTCCGGCGGCGACGGCACGCGGCTCGGCCTCCGCGCCGCTCCACCGTCGCTGCAGCTCGCGCTCGCGATCTCGCTGGACGGCGACCAGGTGCTCCGGTTCGTGGAGGGGAAACGCGTCCTGTGGGGTCGCCCCCACGACGGACTGGGGGAGGAGTCCGACAAGGACGGCGAGGAGCGGACGGAAAGGGCGGAAGCTCACGGGCGAAGTGGGAGCGAGACTCATCGAGCGGGGTAGGTCTCCATGACCCACTCCTTCCAGGCGACCTCGAACTGGAGCGGGTTCATCTCGTAGCACTCGCGCAGGGCGTCCCGGGCGGGAACCTTGCGGCGGAACATCTTCATCATCTTGTTGAACTTCGCGCCGTCGAGCGCCAACAGGTAGTCGACGTAGCTGAACGAGACGGCGTGCTCCAGCGGGGTGAGCTCCTGGGACGTACGCGAGAAGATCTGGGCCACCGCCGGCACCTTGCCGGTCGAGACCAGCTTGCGAACCGCCGGCTTGTACTTCCCCGACTTGTAGTCCACCTGGGAGCTCGTCTCCTGGTAGCAGTAGTTCAGGCAGCGACCGAAGTAACGATCCTCGAACCAGTGGGCCAGTCCCTCGTCCGCCCAGCCGTACTTCTTGTTCCCGATCCACGCGCTCGGGTTCTGGTGGCTGAGCAGGAGGTGACCGACGGAGTGCGCGATGTTGCAGTGGAGGAGCTCGTCGTTCTTGAAGTACTGGCGATTGGCGCAGACGGAGTAGCGCGGCGTCGAGCCGAGGAACTTGATGCCACGTTTCGAGGTGCTGCCGCAGAAGCGCAAGGTGGCCGCCAGCTGATCACTCTCCAGGTACCAGACGAGGATCGCGCACTTGTTGCGGAAGTCGCGAGGACTGGTCTGGAAGGCCTCGACGTAGTCGGCGAGGATCTGCTCCAGGCGATCGACGTAGAGGTGCATCATCTGGTGCGGGGTGAGGCGGCGCTTGCCGACCTTCATCCCCTCCATCTCCCAGACGAGCACGAAGTTCTCGCTCTCCACCTTGCGCAGCACGTCGGGATCACCGCGGCGCCCATCGTTCCAGGTCTCGTCGACCCACTTCAGCTTCTCGCCCCGGGTGGCGAAGCGCTTCCGCTTCTCCTCCAGCTCCGCTTCGGCGCCCTTGTTGTCGCAGCGGGGACAGTCGATGAGGGCCACCCCCCGGCACTTCTCGCAGTCGGCGAAGACGCTGCAGAAGAGGACGTTCCCCTCCAGCTCGCACTCCGAGCGCGGGTGCTTGTTGCAGGGCAGCACCCCGGTCGAGTTGCACTTGATGCAGGTCGGCCCGCCGCGGCCCGCGTCGTCCTGGGGAGGCCCGCTGCTCCCCCGGGCACCGGCCAGCACCAGGAGGAGGAAGGAGCCGAGGAGAAGGAGGGAGCGCATGGTTCCTGGATTGTACGAAGTTCCCGCTACAACGACTCGTCATCGACGCGCTGGTAGAGGATCTCGCCCCGCTTGAGCACGGCGCGCACGGGGTTCCGGCCGAACTCGTAGGTCAGGTGGTGGTGGTTCGGCAGGTCGAGCAGCGCCAGGTCCGCTTCCTTGCCCACCTCGATCGAGCCGAGACGGTGGCCGCGCCCGAGGGAGCAGGCGGCGTTCAGGGTGGCCGCGGCCAGCGTTTCGGAGGCGCTCATCCCGTAGCGCAGGGCGGCCCACGTGAGCACCTCGGGCATCGACTGCACGTAGCAGGAGCCGGGGTTGTAATCGGTCGCCAGCGCGGGGGCGAGCCCGGCGTGGATCATCTCCCGGGCGGGGGCCTCGCCGTCGTCGCGCAGGAAGAGCGGGACCAGCGGGCAGAGTACCGGCACGACGCCCGCGCGGGCGAGCGCCTCGATCCCCTGCGGCGTCACGCACTCGAGGTGGTCGGCGCTCGCCGCGCCCAGCTCCGCGGCCAGCTCGGCTCCGCCGAGCGGCGTCAGCTGGTCGACGTGCATGCGAATCCCCAGCCCGAGCTCGGCGCCGCGACGCATCACCTTCCGCGACTCCTCCAGGCCGAAGACGTGGCTCTCGGTGAAGATGTCGCAGTACTCGGCCAGCCCGCTCTCCGCGACCGCGGGCAGCATCTCCTCGACCAGGAGCGCGACGTAGTCCTCGCGCCGGTCGCGGTACTCGGGGGGGTAGTCGTGCGCTCCGAGGAAGGTCGGCACGATCTCGATCCCGTGCAGCTCGGAGGCTTGCGCGAGCACCTCGAGGCACTTCATCTCGTCCTCGCGAGTCAGGCCGTAGCCGGTCTTCGCCTCGACGGTGGTCGTGCCCAGCTCGACGAAGCGGTCGAGGCGATCGAGCAACAGCGCGAGCAGCTCCTCCTTCGACGCTTCGCGCACGCCTCTCAGCGAGGAGAGGATCCCACCCCCCGCCGCGGCGATCTCGACGTAGCTCGCTCCGCCGACGCGCATCTCGAACTCCTCCTCGCGCGTGCCGGCGAAGATCGGGTGGGTGTGCGCGTCGACGAAGCCCGGCACCAGAAGACCGCCACCACCGTCGAGCTCCTCGCTCGCGAGCCACTTGCCGCGCAGCTCCTGCTCGGGGCCCACGTCGGCGATCAACCCGTCGTGGATCGCCACCGCCGCTCCGGTCAGGATCTCGGCGCCGAGCGCGCTTCCCGCCAGCGGAGAGGAGCCGCGGGGGGTACATACTTCCGAGAGACGGGTGACGAGAAGATCGGCGGGAAGAGGGAGCGCGTCCATGCCCGCGAGGGTACGCCTCCGCGCGCGGGGCGGAAAGGGGGGTACGGGGTCAGCCCACGCGGCGCTTCGGGATCTCGGGCTCACCCGTGTCCATCGCCGCGGCGATGCGGGCGCGGATCCGCCGGCGCGCGCGGAACATGATCATCTTCATGTTCGACATCCCCACGTTCAGCTCCTCGCACGCCTGCTGGTAGGTGAGCCCCTCCACCTCGATCAGCTGCAGGGCGAGGCGGTCACGCGGCGAGAGGGTCTCCCAGGCCGAGGCGTAGTGCAGGAGCAGGAGCGCCCAGGCGCGCATCAGCGACCGTCGCTCCTCCTTGATCGAGGCGCAGCCCTGAGGGCCCCGGCTCCGGTCGGCGGGCTCGGCGAGCCCCTCCGGCAGCGCCTGGAGCGAGGGGCTCGACTGCCGCGACGCCTGGCGGCGGATGACGTTGCGGCTGATCGCCTGCATCCACGCCTTGAAGGAACGGGGGTGCTCGTCGCGGAAGCTGGCGGCGTAGCGGTAGACGTTGACGAAGGCGTCCTGACACACCTCGTTCGGGTCCAGGCGCGCGCCCATGCCGCGCAGGCCGCGAAGCACGCTCTGCAGCACCGCCGGCCGGGAGTACTCGTACAGCGCCTCGAACTCCTCCTCGCCGCGCCGATCGCGGAAGAGAGCCATCAGGGCGGTCTCCATCCGCGCCTGGTAGGTCTCGCGGGTCTCGCCGTCCCGGGGGGAGAGCAACACCCCCCGCCGTCGGAGGGAGCGCAGGACCCGGGGACTCTCGGGGAGGTGACGCGCTCCTTCGGGAAGCGCCTGTTCGAGCGGTATGAGGGACTTCACGCAGCACCTCGGAGCACGGGGCGTGCCACCGCCCCCGCACTTCCCGAACACTGCCGTAACAGACTTCGAGAAAGGAGGTTACGAACCTCGAGGCCAGGCCGGGGTCCCTCCCGGGCCTCTCCGGAGTCCGGCGTTGTTTCGAACTCGTAACCCCTTTCCCCCCGCTGACCCCGCCCGAGGTCAACCGGGGGAGAGGGTCTCACGAGGGCGGAAGAGTGAGAAACAGGAATCGGCGCGGCCCGGTCGATAGAATCTTCGCCCCCCACGACGAGGCACCCCCCCGAACCATCCTTCCGTGATCCTGAGCCCACCTCCCGTGGACCCCCCGGGTCCCCCTCCACCTGCGTTCCTGACCGAGAGCTCACAAGCCCTGCCCTGGGCGGCCCTCGCCCTGGTCCTCGCTTTCGGTTTCGCCCTCCTGCGCGCGTCGATGCTCTTCTCGCGCACCGCGCGACTGGTCTCCCTGGCCAAGGAGCCCCGGGTCCGCGAACGGTTCGAGGCACTCCTGGAGAAGATCGAGACGCTCTCGATCAGCGCGGGGGTGCTGAAGGTCACCGGCGAGCTGATCTTCATGGCCTTCCTCCTCGCCGCTCTCTCCGAGGAAAGCGGGGTCGGGGGCCGCCCCCTGGCCCTGGCGGTGGTGATCGCGGTTCCGGTTCTCCTCCTGTTCACCGAGACGCTGCCGAACGCGCTGGCGCGCCGGCACGGCGACTGGATCCTCCTGCGGTTCCTGCCGATCTTCAACCGCGTGCAGCTCCCGCTGCAGTTCATCGTGGTCGTCCTCGAGGTGATCCGCAAGGCGATCCGGCGCATGGCCGGGGTCCCCGAGAACGTCGCCGAGACGCGCGAGATCGTCGAGGGCTTCCGCGAGGTGATCGAGGACACCGCGCGGCGGGGAGACCTCGACGAGACCGAGCGGGAACTGCTCGAGAACGTGATGGAGTTCAGCGACGTCGATGTCGCCGAGATCATGACCCCGCGCACGGAGATCCACGGAGCGGACGTCGAGGACGGCCTCCAGGCGGTGATCCGACTCGCCGCGGAGGAGGGACACTCGCGCATCCCCGTCTTCGAGGAGAACCTCGACAACGTGATCGGCTACGCCTCCGCTCGCGGCATCGTGCAGCTGCTCTCCGAGGGCCGCCTCGACGGCGCGGAGGTCCGCGACCACCTGCGCCCCGCGTACTTCGTCCCCGAGACCAAGCTCGTCTCCGAGCTCCTCGCCGAGTTCCGACAGGAGCAGCGCAAGATGGCGATCGTGCTCGACGAGTACGGCGGCACCGCGGGGATGATCACGCTCGGCGACATCCTCGGCGAGATCGTCGGGGACATCGGCGACGAGTTCGACGTTCAGGATCCCGAACCGGTGCGCTTCCTCTCGCCGGGCGTGGCCGAGGTCGACGCGCGCCTGCGCATCGCCGAGGTCAACGAGGCCCTGGAGCTGGAGCTTCCCGAGGAGGAGGACTTCGAGACGCTCGGCGGCTTCGTCCTCTCCGAGCTCGGGCACCTGCCCCGCCCCAAGGAGAGCTTCACCCACGGTGAGGTCTTCTACCAGGTCACCGAGGCGAGTGACCGGCGGGTGATCAGCGTCCGGGTGAAGCGTCGGCAGGCCGAGGGCTGATCGAGGGACGTCCGCGGCCACGGCCCCCCACCGCGCGCATCACTCCTCGTCCAGGACGAGGGCGATCGTCTCCAGATCCAGTCCCCAGTTCTGGCCGAGCCGGACGATCGCGGCGACGCGGTCCAGCTCGACGGCCGCGATGCAGAGCCTCGTCTCGGTGACGACGCCGCCGAGCAAGCCGATCTCGCAGACCTCGCGCAGCCAGACGGTGCGGACCTGGTAGAGCTCCGCCACGGTCTCCACGGTGAGGTAGAGCTCCCCTTCGATGTAGACGCGCCCCTCGCTCACGGCCGACCCTCCTCGCGCGCACCGCCCCGGACCGGCTCGGAGCCGGCGGACCCCGCCTCCACCAGGAGCTCCTTCTGCTTCTCGGTCAGCGCTCCGGGCAGGTCGAGCTCGATCACCACGTGACAGTCGCCGTACCCCCCGCGACCGTCGTCGAGCCCCTGCCCGCGCAGCCGCAGGCGCTTGCCGCCTCGCGTGTCCGGCGGAACGATCACCGTCACCACGCCGCGCGCCGTGCGCACGTCCACGCGCGCGCCGCGGATCGCCTCCCAGGGGGCCAGCGGGACCCGCGCCTCGAGCGTCGCTCCGTCCCGGCGATAGACCGCGTCGTCGGCCAGCCGGAGGACGAGCAGGAGGTCGCCGCGGTCGCCGCCCGCGCCCGGGTCGCCGAGTCCCTTCAGGCGCAGCTTCAGACCGTCACGCACCCTTTCGGGGATGCTCAGCTCGACCGTCCGTCGCTCCTGCACCTCGCCGATGCCGGCGCAGGTCGGACAGACGTGCCGCTCGAGGAACCCGGTGCCGCCGCAGGTCGGGCAGCTCGTTCGCGTCGGCACCTCGAAGCTGCGCTTCCCGCCCCGGATCGCATCCCCGATCGGCAGGGAGAGCTCCGCGCGCACGTCGGCGCCGCGGTGCGCGTAGCGCGGGTGGGCTCGGGGGCCGCCACCGAAGTCCCGGTGCACATCGCCGCCGAACATCTCCTGGAAGAAGTCGGAGAAGCCCCCCGTGCCGCCGAAGGCCGCCTCGAACTCCTCGCGGGTCATGGTCCGCTGCCCCGGCGGCGGCTCGAACTCCTGGCCGTGCTCCCAGTTCTCGCCGAAGCGGTCGTACTTCTTCCGCTTCTCCGGATCGGAGAGCACCTCGTAGGCCTCGCTGATCCGCTTGAACCGCACCTCGGCGCCGCTCTTCTCGTCCCCCTGATGGCGGTCGGGGTGCCACTTCAACGCCAGCTGGCGGTAGGTCTTCTTGATCGCGTCCTCGGAGGCGTCGCGGGGCACGCCCAGGACCTCGTAGTAGTCCTGGAACTTCAACGAACGGGGGGCCGGGAGGGAGCTTTCATTCGAGCCGGGTCCAGCGGATGGCGGCTCATTCTAATCAACCGAGCAGGAGATGCACGGGTCGCGGAGCGGGCCGGGACGGCGAGGTTCTCGAAGAAGATCCTGCCGGGGGAAGCCGAATGGACCCGGCGGTGGTATCAATGCCGCCGCGCCCTCCCCCGCCCGGAATGACCTCCGCGAAGACCCGACGCGACCGCGCCGTCCTCGTGCGGCGCCACCCCTTCTCCGAGACCTCGCTGGTGGTTCACGCGATCACCCGCGAGCACGGCAGGGTGCACCTGCTCGCCCGGGGCGCGTACCGACCGAGGTCGTCCTTCTACTGCGTACTCGACTTCCTCCACGAGCTGGAGCTGGAGTGGAGCCCCTCCCCCACGCGAGAGCTCCTGAACCTGCGGCGCGCGGAGCTCACCCGGCGGCGGCGGCGCGTCACCGACGACCTCGAGCGCTTCCGGGCGGGAATCTCGATGCTGGAGCTCGCCGACCTCGGAGCCCGGCCGGGGCAAGGGGACCCCGAGCTCTACGACGTGCTCGGGAGCGCCCTCGATCGGCTGGACGAGGGGCGCGAGAGCCCCGACCTGGTGCGGATCGGTTTCGAGCTCGGGTTCCTCCGCCAGCACGGCCTCTCCCCCGCGCTGATCCGCTGCGCGGCCTGCGGCGGCCCGGCGCCCCCGGCGCGGGGATCCCCGCCGCGCGCCTGGTTCTCCGCGGGCGCCGGGGGCCGCCTCTGCGGCCGCTGCGCGGGCGAGGCGCGCCAGAGCGGCCGGCGCGTGGGAACCTTGCCCTTGGATGTTCTGGTGACCGCGGACAAGATGTCCCGTCCCGAGGAGCCGGAGGCGGCCCCACCCGAGATCGATCCGCGGCGTCTGATCCGGGTGCGCGACTTCGTCGAGCGCTTCCTCGATTACCATCTCGAGACCCGGCCGAGGTCCCACCGCGAGTTCCTGGCCGTCCCCAACCGCAACGCCCCCGACTCCCTCGCCGAGAAGAGCCCCTGATGCCCCACCAGAAGACTTTCGAGATCCTCGGCGCGGGATCGCTCCTCCTCCTGGCCCTCGTCTCCGGATGCAGCTCGAGCAAGCTGAGCCGGACCGCCGGGGTCCCGGAGGAGATCACCGTGGAGGAGGTCCCCGGAGCGATCGAGAAGGCGAAGACCGCCCTCGCGGAGGGCAGGTCCCAGGAGGCTCTCGACTGGATGCGCGCCGCCAGCGAGCTGCGCTACATCCCCCCCGATCAGCGGGTCGAGGTGCAGCAGCTGCTGGAGATCTCGGCGGACCGGATGATCGGCGAGCTGGGCGAGGAGGACGACGACCCCGAGGTCCTGGCGGACATCCTCGACCTCGACCTCCCGCGGCAGATCGCCGTGACCGGCGCGATCCGGGCCGCGGGGATGATGAACCGCCGCGAGGACTACGAGGAGGCCTACGAGCTGATCCGAAAGGTCGACCGCCTCTTCCCGACCCACCACATGCGCGTCGAGGCGGGGCGCATCCTGGTCGAGGCGGGGCTCTCCCTCTCGTACGACGACTCGGGGTGGTTCCTCGACGACCCGCGCGACGACGCGCTGGCCGCGCTGGAGTACGCCAGCGTCCACTACCCCACCGCCTCCGATGGCGACAAGGTGCTGCGGCGGCTGGCGGAGATGTACGAGGAGGACCAGAAGTGGCACCTGGCGATCGCTCGCCACGAGGAGCTCGTCCAGGGGTACCCCGAGAGCCCGCTGGTCCCCTACAGCCTGGCCCGGATCCCGCACCTCAAGCTGGAGAGCATCGAGAGCCCCGAGTACGACCGCAACGCGCTGATCGACGCGCGGAAGGAGCTCGAGGACTGGCTGCGCGACTACCCGGGTCACGAGATGACCGATCAGGTCCGCTACGACCTCGACGACGCCCTGGTGCGACTGTGCATCAGCGACCTGGAGACCGCCCGCTTCTACGCGAGAATCGACAACCTGGTCGGCGCCTACTACCACGCCCGGCGCGCGCTCGAGGAGGCGCTCGCCGCGGGGGACGAGGAGCGCGCCGAGAGCGCCCGGGAGCTCGTGGAGGAGAACCGCCCCGCCGAGGAGGTCCCTTGAGCTTCCCGTCCCTTCGACTGCGCGTCATCGCCACGCTCCTCGCCGGCCTGATGGCGGGGTGCGGCTACTCGAGCGGCGTGCGCCTGCCGGAGGGGCACGAGACGGTGGCCGTGGAGTACTTCGGCAACGACAGCCCCGATCCCGACCTCGAGCGCAGCATCCACCTCCGCCTCTCCGACCAGGTGGCCCGGATGGTCAACGCGCCGCTCGTCGCCCCTCAGCACGCCGATCTCGTCATCCAGGGCCGGATCATCGACTACCGCCGCCTCTTCGGGATCATCGGGGGCTCCAACAACCTCCTGGAGAGCGGCGTGCAGGTGTATCTCGAGGCCTGGCTCTACGACCCGCACCGGGGGATCCGGCTCGGACGCCGGATCCGTCTGAATCGGGAGATCCGCTACATGGTGCGGGTCCGCGGCGACGAGCCCGAGGCGCTGGAGATCGCCCTCGAGACGGTCACCCAGGAACTGGTGCTGGACCTCTTCAACCAGGAGGCCTATGAACCCGAGGAGCTCGATGAGATCCGCGAGGATTCCGAGGTGCCCGAGGACCGGGACCGCCTGGATTCCCCCGGGGGAATCGGTCTCTGAGGCGCCCCCACCCCGTATTCGAGGGTCCGGGGGGGCGAATGGGCCCCGAACAGGACGTTTCGGGGTCGGAAGTTGATCTAATGGCCCCCGAGCCGCGTAATCCATGACCTCACCCGAGACCGCACCGGCGTCTCGAGTCGCCGCGAACCCGCACCAATTCCGGTCCAGGCCGTCTCGAGTTCACTGCGTGGTGCAGCGAGATCGTCTCGTTGTCGATAGCTGAAGCATGCCCGACCCCAAGAAACCCACCCCGGAAAAGCCGCAGCGGAGCCGCTCCTACGGGTCCTTCCTGCTCTTCCTCACCATCCTGGTGGCGATCCTCTTCGTCGTCGGGCGCGGCTCCCTGAGCAGCGAGAGGGACTTCACCCAGGACGAGTACAAGCTCCGCCTCTACAAGGGCGAGATCGACCGGCAGGAGATCAAGGGCGCCAACCAGATCGAGGGGGTCCTCAAGAACGGCGAGCACTTCAAGACGAAGTTCGCCGACGTCGCGGTGCTGGAGGAGAAGATCCAGCAGCTGAACGCCATCCCGGGCTACCAGCGCGTCACCGAGGAGAACTTCCGCAAGGCGGTCGAGGGCGGCTACTACACCCCGGACTCGCTGCGGCTCATCACCGAGTACCAGGAGCACAAGTCCCCGCGCCCCTCGCAGGGATCACGAGACACGGAGGAGGAGTCCGAAGGGACCCACGATCGGAAGACGAGGACGGTCAGCACCAAGGTCTTCGCCGAGGTGCTGGCCAAGCGTGAGAGCGCCTGGGTCCCTTCGAGCACCGCTCACGCTCCCCCCCCCCTGCCCACCTCGAGCGGTCCCTACTGGCTCGAGATCCGGGACATCGACGACGTCCCGACCCTGCTCACCGACATGGAGGAGAAGGGCGCGGAGATCGAGAGCCTCGCCTTCGTCACGACCCTCGACAAGGGGACCAGCTGGTCGGACAGCGGCTCGACGCTGACGAGCATCCTGTTCATGTTCGGCCCCTGGATCCTGATCCTCGCGGTCTTCTTCATCTTCATGCGCCAGATGCGCGGCCAGGGCGGCGCCGGCGGCGTGATGTCCTTCGGGCGTTCCCGCGCGCAGCTGTACACCAAGGAGAACCACACCAACATCACCTTCGGCGACGTCGCCGGGGCCGAGGAGGCCAAGGACGAGGTGCGCGAGGTGGTCGAGTTCCTGAAGAACCCCGGCCGCTTCACCCGCATCGGCAGCCGCATCCCCCGCGGCATCCTGCTCGTCGGCCAGCCCGGCTGCGGCAAGACGCTGCTCGCCAAGGCGATCGCCGGCGAGGCGGAGGTCCCCTTCTACTCGATCTCCGGCTCCGATTTCGTGGAGATGTTCGTCGGCGTCGGCGCCTCGCGGGTGCGCGACCTCTTCAAGCAGGCGCGCGAGAACAGCCCCTGCATCATCTTCCTCGACGAGATCGACGCCGTCGGTCGCCGGCGGGGCAGCGGCATGGGCGGCGGCCACGACGAGCGCGAGCAGACGCTCAACGCGATCCTGGTCGAGATGGACGGCTTCGGCACCGACGAGGGGATCATCGTCATCGCCGCGACCAACCGCCCCGACGTGCTCGACCCCGCGCTCCTGCGCCCCGGTCGCTTCGACCGCGAGGTGGCGATCGACCTCCCCGACGTCGACGGTCGCCGCGCGATCCTGGACGTGCACCTGAAGAAGGTAAAGGCCTCCAAGGACATCGACACGATGGTGGTGGCGCGCTCGACCCCCGGCTACTCCGGCGCCGACCTCGCCGCGACCGTCAACGAGGCCGCGATCATGGCGGTCCTGGCCAAGCGCGAGGAGGTCACCATGGAGGACCTCGAGGAGGCGCGCGACAAGGTGCGCTTCGGACGCCAGCGCAAGTCGCGCAAGTTCGAGGAGGACGACCGCCGCATCACCGCCTACCACGAGGCGGGGCACGCCGTGGTGGCGGATGAGCTCGACGACGTCGACGCTCCGCACAAGGTGACGATCGTCCCCCGCGGCCGGGCCCTCGGTTCGACGATGATGCTCCCCGAGAAGGAGAGCTACCACATGCAGAAGAAGCGCCTCCTCGGCCAGCTCGCCGTGCTCTTCGGCGGCCGAGCGTCGGAGGAGATCTTCTGCGGCGACATCTCGGCCGGCGCCTCCGACGACATCAAGCGCGCGACCGAGCTCTCCCGGGCGATGGTCACCGAGCTGGGGATGAGCGACCTCGTCGGACCGATCAACTACGCCGAGCGGCGAGGCTCCGACTTCCTCGGCACCGAGCTGATGGGCAGCCGCTGGCACTCCGAGCAGACCTCGATCCAGATCGACCAGGAAGTGCAGCGCTTCCTGCACGAGGCGTACGAGAAGGCGCTGGAGATCGTCCGCAACGGCTCCGACAAGGTCGAGCGCCTGACCCAGGCGCTGCTCCTGTACGAGACGATCAACGTCTCCGAGATCCGCAGCCTCTTCGACGGTATGGCGGTCGAGGCGCTGCGCCCCGAGCCGGACCCGGATGGCGAGCCCGACGAGGTGCCGGCCACGCCCGCCTCCGAGGAGCGGCCGACGGGGACCGACGAGTTGCCCGGCGATCTCTCCGGAGATCCCGCCCCCTCGCCCGCCTGACCGGCGGTGGACCGGAAGGTCGAGCTCCGTTTCGGACCGCCGGCGCTGGCGCTGGGAGCCCGATCCCTGCCCGCGCCCCCGAGCCTTGCTCGCTTCGCCACGAGAGCGGACGCACGAGAAGTCGCCGGAACGCTCCGCGCCGCGGTTCCCTCCGCGACGGTGGAGGCGGAGGGCTCGCCCCACCTGTGCTGCTCCCTCGAGGAGCTCTGCGCGGCCGCGGCCGAGGCGCACGAGACCGCGGCTCTCCTCCACGCCGCGTGGGAGGGCTGCGCCGCCGCTCCCGGAGCGCCGAGGCTGATGGGCGTGGTCAACACGACCCCCGACTCCTTCTCCGACGGCGGCCTCTACCTCGAGCCGGAGCGCGCCACCCGGCACGGCCTCGCGCTCGCCGCGCAGGGCGCCGACTGGATCGACGTCGGCGGGGAATCGACGCGCCCCGGAGCGGAGGCGGTGAGTCCGGAGGAGGAGCTGGAGCGCGTCCTGCCCGTCATCGAGGGGCTCGAGGCCGCCGGACTCGAGCAGCTCTCGATCGACACCCGGCACGCCTCCGTCGCCCGCGCCGCGCTCGACGCGGGGGCGACGATGGTGAACGACGTGGGCGCGGGGCTCGACGACGAGGAGCTGCTGCCGCTGGTGGCCGAGAGGCGCTGCCGCTACGTCCTGATGCACCGCCAGGGGGACCCCGCCGACATGCAGCGCACGCCCCGCTACGCCGACCCGGTCGGGGAGGTGCAGGAGTTCCTCCGGGAGCGCGTCGCCGCCTGCCTGGCGGCGGGCATCTCCGCCGAGGCGATCCTGCTCGACCCCGGCATCGGCTTCGGCAAGCGACTCGAGCACAACCTCGCGCTGCTGCGCCGGCTGGGCGAGCTGCGCTCCCTCGGCCTGCCGCTCCTGGTCGGCGTCTCGCGCAAGTCCTTCATCGCCCACGTCACCGGCCGGCAGGCGGAGAGCGACTGGCGACGAGCCGCGACCACCGACGATCCCGGGGCGCGGATCGGCGGCACGGCGGCGGCGCTGACCTTTTGCGTGCAGGGCGGTGCCGAACTGCTTAGGGTGCACGACGTGGCGGTGATGGCCGAGGCCGTGGCCGTCGCCCGAGCGTTGCACGAGACGTCCGACTGATCTCCCCTCGAACGACCGAGCGCGGGCTGACGCCCGCCACCCGACTGGTCAACAGACCGTTCCGATCACGATTCTCGAGAGCTTCGATGCCCTCCCTAGCCTGCCCATGCCTGCTCTCTGCGCGCAGCGCGCAGAAACCGACTCCGAATAGCCCACCGTGGACCCGACCGTCTCCTGGATCCTGCAGATAACCATCCTCGCCACGGGGATCTATCTGTTCCTGCGCTTCCTGCGCACCACCCGCGGGGGTGGTCTCCTGCGCGGGCTGCTGGTCACCTTCTTGATCGGGGCGATCGGACTGTGGGGAGCGGCGAAGTACTTCGAGCTCGAGGAGCTGATCCACATCATCGAGGGCTTCACGCCCTACGTGGCGGTGATCCTGGTCATCCTGTTCCAGCCGGAGCTGCGCCGCGCGATGGTGCGGCTGGGGCAGCACAGCCGCTTCGCCCAGCTCTTCTCGATCCGCCGCCACGAGACGGTGGCCGAGGTCACCTCCGCGGCGACGACGATGGCCAAGCGGCGTCACGGCGCGCTGATCGCCTTCCAGCGCGAGTCTCCCCTCGACGCCTGGACGCAGAACGCCGCCGGGATCGACGCCGAGGTGAGTCGCCACCTCATCGAGAGCATCTTCCACCCCGGCGGCGCGCTGCACGACGGTGCGGTGGTGATCGAAGGGGACCGCGTGGTCGCGGCGGCGTGTCTCTTCCCGCTGACCGAGAACATCGAGGTCAGCAAGTCCACCGGCACGCGCCACCGCGCGGCGCTGGGGCTGACCGAGGAGACCGACGCGATCACCCTGTCGGTGTCGGAGGAGACGGGCAAGATCTCCTTGAGCCGGCAGGGGAAGATGGAGCGCGACATCCCCCCCGCAGAGCTGGAGCCGAGCCTCCGGCGCTATCTCGGTCTGGCGACCGGGGAGGCTCCCCGGGAGGAAGGGGGCGGCTGGCGCCTGAAGCGCATCTTCGCCGCCGCGTGGTCGCTGTTCACGCAAGACCTCCTGCGCAAGGTGAGCGCGATCCTCCTGTCGGCGGGCTTGATCTTCATCGCCTACCAGGACCTGATCATCGAGCGGACGCTGAGCCTGCCTGTGCGCAAGCTGGAGCCCGGAGATCAGGCGACGGCCCTCTCCGGCTTCTTCTCCATACGCTTGCCCGACGACAGCTTTCACCTCGTCCGCCCGGCGGACAGGACGAGCGTCGGGGCGATCGTCTCGGGCACGCGGGGCCAGCTCTCCCGCCTGAGCGAGATCGGCGGACTGCTGGAGGTGCGACCGGACGATCAGGAGGGAGTGCGCAGCATCTCGGTGGACGAGGTGACCTGGAACCACGGCCTGGGCGCCTTGAAGATCGCGTGGGACCCCAAGCTCAAGCCGATCCTGGAGATCGCGCGCTACGACCGCGAGGAGCTGAGTCTCGGGCCGGCGAACGTCCCGATCGACCGGACCGAGCTGGACCCGTACTTCGTTCTCATCGAGAACGAGATGGTCTTCGAGCAGACCTCGATCGTGATCGAGGGGCCGCCGAAGGAGGTGAACGAGATCCGTGACGAGACGCTGGCCTTCCAGCTGCAGAAGATCACCGTCGCCCCCACCGACCGCGCGGACAAGCGGGTCCAGCTGGGGCTCGCCCCCGAGCTGGAGGAGCTGGGTATCTCGATCGTCGGCCAGGACACGATCGGCGTGACCCTTCCGATCCGGCCCGCCCCCCACGACCTGGGCGAGGTCGAGCTGGACATCGCCGTGGCCAACATGGATCCCGATTCCACCGCCGACGTCGGGCAGTGGGCGGTCTCCCAGGAGACCGAGAAGGCGGTCTTCCGCTTGAACTCGGCCGGCCTCTTCGACTCCGACCCCCAGACCGAGGCGTTCCGGGAGACCTTCAATCGCATCGTCGAGTACGTCAAGAGCAACATGAAGGTCTACGTCGACGTCTCCGAGCTCTCCGAGGAAGGAGGCACGACGGTCAAGCTGCACTACGAGTTCCCGCGCAACTGGCGCGAGGAGCTGTTCACCGGCCGACAGGAAGAACTGGCGGATTCGGCGATCCTGGAGGTCATCCTGCTCAGCAGCGAGGACATCCTCCTCACCGAGAAGAAGTGAGCGCTCTCCTCGACGCCTCACGATCCCCCGACTCAACATGGAACGAATCTTCGGAACCGACGGCATCCGCGGGCTCGCGGGCGAGGGCTGGCTCAGTGAGGACCGGGTGTCCGCGCTGGGACGCGCGATCGGGAGGATCCACCTCCCCCACGTCGAGGAGGGCCTGGCGAGCGATCGCCCCTTCGCCCTGCTCGGTCACGACGGCCGCGCCTCGGGACCGGTGCTGCAGGCGGCGCTGGCGCGTGGCCTGGCGAGCGCCGGCTTCGACGTGGTCAGCGCGGGGCTGATCTCCACCCCCGGTCTCGCCCTGCTGACGCGCCAGGAGCCGTTCGGTCTGGGCGCGATGCTCAGCGCATCGCACAACCCGGCGGAGGACAACGGCATCAAGGTCTTCTCCGGGCTCGGCGAGAAGCTGTCCGACGAGGAGGAGATCGAGATCGAGGAGCGATTGCGCGCCGAGCCCGAACCGGTGCGCGAGGGGGAGGCGCCGGAGGTCGACGAAGCGCTGGAGTCGATGTACGTCGACTACCTCAGTGAGCAGGCCGCGGTGGGGCTCACCCTCGACGGCTTCTCGATCGTCATCGACTGCGCCAACGGCTCGGGCAGCCACTTCGCGCCCCGGGTCCTCGAACGCCTGGGCGCGCGGGTTGACGCCCTCTTCTGCTCCCCCGACGGGAAGAACATCAACGCGGGCTGCGGATCGACGCACCCGGAGGCGCTGCAGCGCGAGGTGGTGGAGCGGGGAGCGATGCTGGGCATCGCCCTCGACGGAGACGCCGATCGCTGCATGCTGGTGGACGAGCACGGCGAGCTGGTGCACGGCGACGGGATCATGACCATCATCGCCCGGCAGGCGATCGCCATGGAGCGCTGGTCGAAGCACGGCATCGTGGCCACGGTGATGAGCAACCGGGGCCTGCACCGCGCCCTGCGCGACGTCGGCGTGCGGATCGTCGAGGTCGGCGTCGGCGACCGCGGCGTGGTCGAGGCCCTGCGCCGCGAGGGGCTCCCGCTCGGTGGCGAGCAGTCGGGGCACATCATCTTCGGCGCGGACAACCACTTCATCGGCGACGGGCTCTACACGGCGCTGCGGATCCTCCGGGTGATGCGCGAGACGGGCGCGCCCCTCTCCGAGCTGGCTCACCCCTACCAGCCGTTCCCGCAGGTCCTGCTCAACGTCCGCGTCGGCGAGAAGCCCGACTTCATCGAATTGCCAGCCGTCGGCGAACTGGTCGCCGAGGTGGAGCGCGAGCTGGCGGGGGACGGGCGCGTCCTGCTGCGCTACTCCGGCACCGAACCGGTGGCCCGGGTCATGGTCGAGGGTCCCGATCGGGAGAAGATCGGCGAGCAGGCGGGCCGCATCGCCGAGGCGATCACGGCCGCGATCGGCGCCTGAACGCGAGATGATCGAAGTCGCCCTGGAGACCTCTCATCGTCTCGCCTCGGTGGCCCTGCGCACCGAAGCGGGTCTCGAAGAGGTCCAGCTCGAGGGCGACGTGGCGCACGCCAGCGAGACGCTGGCCGCTCTGGAGGAGATGATGCGCGCGGGTGGGCTCGACCCGCGCGAGATCGACGCGGTCTACGTCGGCACCGGCCCCGGTTCCTACACCGGTCTCCGGATCGGCATCGCCACCGCCTTCGGGCTGGCCCGCGGCGCGGGTGCGCAGCTGCGGGGTGAACCGTCGGGAGAGTCGCTCGTCTGGCGCGAGCTCGAGGCGGGCCAGGAAGGGGTCTATCTGCTCGACGCACGCCAGTCGGAGCTGTACTTCGCGCACTACCGACGGCTCGAGGAGGACGTCGAGGTGTTGCAGGCACCGATGGTCCTGGCTCCCGAGGAGCTGCGCTCGAGGATGCCCGAAGGCGTCGTCGTCTTCGGAGATCCGACGGCCCTGGAGCTCTCGGACCTCGCCGCGCCGGCCTCCGCGTCGGTGCGCCCGGGGACGATCCCTCGCGCCGCGGCGCTACTCGAGCTGGCCGGCCGCCGACTCGAGTCCCGAGGGACTCAGCCCTTCGAGGAGGTGGAGCCCTTGTACCTACGCCCCTTCAAGGCGCGCGTGCGCAAGCGCTAGAGGCGCGGCCGAAAAGGCCGTGCCTCTAGGTCGGACGAAGTCCGACCCCCGCGCCCATGGCGCCCGCAGGTGTTGACATTATCTAGAGGTCCGGGCGGTGTCGGCCGGCCCGCTAGTTGCGACCGAAACGAGAAGCCGGCCGGATGCTCGGAGCATCCGGCCGGCGTTCGTTCCGGGTTACCGGCAGGAACCGGTCCCCCCATCGCTGCAGTTTCCGTTGCTACAGATCGTGCGGACGAAGGGTACGGCGGTTGTTGTTCTCCGCGCGGGCCTCGGCGGCCGCGATCATCTCGCGGACCGCGCCGTCCAGGGCAGCGTAGAAGTCGCCGGAGACGTTCATCCCAGCAGCGGCCTTGGTGCGGCTCTTGCTGATGATCAGGTCGACGGCCTTCTTCTTCTTGCCTGCCTTCTTCTTCCGTGTGGTACGGGTGGCGGCTTTGGCCTTCTTGCGCGTAGCTTTTTTCCTAGCCATGTTTTCGGTGTTGTGTTTTCCCGTTGCCGGGTCGTTCTCGAGGGAATCGATGAAACCTCCGAGATCCGTTACGCGAAGAAGAGAATGGCGCGCCGGATGGTCCGTGTCAACAACCCCGACCTCGCGAATTCCGGGAATCTCGCCCGAATTCGGGGGGTACCAGCGTTCCCGGTTTCGCGTTCAAGTGCTCCGTGATCGTTGGTTCGAGGCTCCGGGAGTTGTACGCTCGTGGACGTGAACCACTATCGAGTCTGGGCAGAGATCGACCTCGATGCCGTAACGCACAACCTCGCGGTGATTCGACGGCGGGCGGGTACCGGGGTTCGGTTGATGCCGGTGATCAAGGCGGACGCGTACGGACACGGCGCGATCGCCCTCGCCCACCACGTGGTGCGTTGCGGGATAGCGGGTCTGGGTGTGGGCACGTCCGCCGAGGCGCTGGAGCTGAGAGAAGCGGGTCTGCGTATCCCGATTCTGGTCCTCGGAACGATCGTCGACGAGGAGGCGGCGGCGGCGCTTCGCCACCGCGTGGAGATCGGCATCCACTCGTCCGACCGGGTGGTCATGCTCGAGGAGCTGGCCGCCCGCATGGGAACGGTGGCGCGGGTTCACCTCAACGTCGACACCGGCATGGGTCGACTGGGCGTGCTGCCGGGGAGCGCGCTCCGACTGCTCGAGGAGATCCACGCCGCCCCCCACCTGGTGCTCGCCGGGGTGATGACCCACATCAGTGCAACGCAGGGGGCGATCGATCCGCACACCGACGATCAGGTCGCCGCCTTCGACGGTGTCCTGGAGCAGGCCCGGGCGCGCGGCCTCCTTCGCGGGTGGATCCACGCCGCCAATTCGGCCGCGTTGTTCACGGGTCTGGGCCGGATCTACGACACCGTCCGACCCGGCATCAGCGTCTACGGCATCCTCCCCGACGCGCTCGCGGGCGCGGAAGAGCTGCAACCGGTGATGTCCCTGGCCAGCCAGGTCGTCTTCCTCAAGGACGTGCCCGCGGGGACTTCCGTCGGCTACGGGTCGACCTGGACCACGAACCGACCGACGCGGATCGCCACGCTCTCGGTGGGTTACAACGACGGCGTCTCCTGGCGGCTGGGCAACCGGGGCGAGGTCCTGATCCGCGGGCGGCGGGCCCCGATCGTCGGTCGGGTGTCGATGGACTACACCACCATCGACGTGGGCGAGGTTCCGGGGGTGCAGGTCGGCGACACGGCGACCCTGTTCGGACGCGCCGGTGAGGAGGAGATCTCGGTGAGCGAGGTGGCCGAGGTGGCGGGCACGATTCCCTACGAGATCACGTGTTCGGTCGGAAAGCGGGTGACCCGCGTGTACGTCGGGGGCGAGGAGGTCCTGCTCCCCTCGCAGGCGCCTCCCGGGCCGCAGCACCCCCCGCCGCCCGCGCCGGAGATCGAGTCGAAACCGGAGAGGAGCGCCACTTCCTGAGGGGTGTTCGGGGGGTTGCATTGCTACTCTCCGCACCTGCCCCCGAGCAGGTCGGGGGCGGATACCGCGATGAGCCGGAACGCCCCCACGCCCAGCGAGCGCCGCCGCCCTCGATCGAGGCTCGTCCGAGCCTTGCGCTTCGGCGCCCGGATCACCGGCTGGCTCGGTCTCCTCCTGGGCATCACCGTGCTCGGACTCGACCGGGGCGGCTGGGCGCGCTGGCAGGTGGAGCTGGAGCTGCAGCGGCGCCTCGGCGAGCTGGGTGCGGAGGTCTCCTTCGACCGCATCGAGTTCGACTGGCTCGGTCCCGGAATCGAGGTGGAGGGTTTTCGAGTCACCGAAGGGGAGCGGGTCCTCCTCCTCGCCGAGCACCTCTACCTCGCCGCGGGTCTCGCGCCGAGCGACGGCGTGTACCTCTCGCGGCTCGATCTCGACGGAGGGCGCATCCTGATCTGCGATCCCCTGATCGACGACCTTCGCGCCCTGTTCGAGCTGGACGAGGAGCGTGAGGGGGAACGAGAGGCGGCGCCGGTTCGCCGGCTGCGGATACCCTCGATCCAGGTGCGCGACTTCCTGGTCGAGTTCGAGGACCCCGGCCAGCGTCGGCACTCCCTCGGCCGGGTCGACTTCTCGATGGAGGGCCAGTCCGACCGGCCGGCGGCGATCAACGGCCGGCTCTCGCTCCGTCATCGGGACGGGGTGCCCGGCACCCCCGAGCTGTACCTGAGCGGGCTGTTGAGCCCGGACGGGCTGCTCGAGCTGCACAGCACGGCCCGGGAGCTGGACCTCGCTTCCTGGGACGTCCCCGAGCTCCTGCCGCTGGAGGCGCTGCGGGCGACGCGGCCGACCGGGAAGCTCAGCCTGCACACCAGCGGGAGCATCAACCTGCGCGGCGAAACGAGGGCGCGTGGACGCATTCGCTGCGCGTTGCGCGACGGCTCGCTCGCGCCGCCGCTCGGCGACACGTCGGTGGAGGGGCTGACCGCCGACTTCGACGCGACCTACCTCGCGGGCGCGGAGGCCTCCTTCTGGGACCCCGAGGCGTGGTCGGGAACGGGCGTGCTCGGCGCGAGCTGGGCGGGTCAGACGCTGCGCGGCGGGCTGCGCCTCGGTCAGGCCGCGCGCACCGGGAGCCTCTTCGAGGGGTGGATCGACGCGCCCGCCTTCCAGGTGGACATCCCCGAATTGCAGGCGATGACCGAGCCGTGGTTGCTCCGCAACATCCTCGACGCGCTCGATCCCCGCGGGGTCGTCGAGGCGGGCGTCGGGGTGCTGTGCCGGGAGGGCTGGACTCCCGGCAACGAGCTCGAACCGGAGCTGGAGTTCACCGTGCGCGTGGCCTCGCGTACTCCGCTGCAAGCGGCCTGGCACGGCTGGAACCTGCCGGAGCGACCGGGGTGGGTGCCCCTCTCCTTCCCGCTGCCGACCACCGGCGGCGAGGGACTGGTGATCGTCGCTAACAACGCGCGCTTCCCCCGCCGCGAGCTGGTCGACGTCGACTTCGCCGTACAGCACCCGACGGGTACGGCGCACGTCCGCTACCAGGAGTGGACCAATCCGATCGACATGCCTCCCTTCGCCACCGGGTACGGGCGACGCGAGACCGATCTCCTCATCGAGATCCCGGGGATCGATCTCGACGAGCGGGTCCGCGAGCACATCGGAGGACTCGGGCAGATCGAACCGCTGCGACACCTGTACGAGGACGGCTTCGGCCTGGAGGGCGGTCGTGCGGCGGTGTCGATCCGCGTGACCGATCGCGCCGGGATTCCGGGCTCCCCGGTACGGGTCGTCGTGGGGCTGAGCGACATCGCGGCCCGGTGGGTGGAGCTGCCGGTGCCGGTGCGCGATCTGCGGGGCGAGGTCGAGGTGAAGGACGACGGTCGGGGGGACACGTCGGTGCGCTTTCGGGTCGAGGGGGGAGCGGAAGGGTGCGGAGACATCGCCGTGGCGGGGCGCGTCCGGACCACTCCGGGCGAGGAGGACGAGAAGGGCGAGGAGCCGGCGCCGAGCCGGACCCTGCTCGAGCTGTTCCGGGTGACCGCCGAGGCGATCGACTACGAGGGTGCGGCGGTGCGAACGATCGCGGAGACGATCCCCGACGTGGCCGATGCCCTGGTGGAGCTCGAGCCTCGCGGGCGAACGGACGTGGAGCTGGTCCGATCGATCCGGGACGGTCGCGAGGTGGAGCGGATCCAGGTGGAGGTCACGCCGGCGGTGGGAACCACGCTCGACCCCCAGGCGTTCCCGATGCACACCACGGGGGTGCGGGGGCGAGTGATCGTCGATCTCGAACGCCGCTTCCCGGAGAGCGAGGGGGAAGCGTCGCTGCCGATCGAGTCGAGCGTGACCCGGGTGGCGCCGATCGTGGGCCGCTGGCGAGAGGAGCTCCCGGTCGCGTTCCACGCCACCTTTCCCTCGTCGGGGGACTCCGTCGGCAGGGTGGCCGGCTCCGGGCTGCGCCCGGGGGACGAGGCCCTGGTGAGCGAGCTGGTGGCGGCGCTCGGAGCCGATCCGGCCCGCGTGCGGGAGATCTCGGACGAGCTCACGATCGAGGGGGCGATGGACTTCGAGAGCGTCCTCACCATCCCGGAGGGATCGGAGGAGGCGGAGAGCCGCCACCGGTTGTGCCTGCGCAAGAACGACCTCCGTCACGTCGACGGCTTCCATCTCGACGGGTTGACGGGGGTGGTGGAGATCGCCGAGGACGAGATCAGGATCCGGGAGCTGGGCGCCCGGCTCGACGAGACCCCGGTGAAGCTGAAGAACATCGTGGCCGGCGTCGACGAGGAGACGGTGAGGCTGGACGCCGACCTGGAGGTCGAGGAGCTCGCGCTCGATCGCGGGTTGCTGGCGCGATTCCTCGACGCGGAGTCGGTGAACGCCCTGGTCGACGAGTTCGGCTGGCGCGGCCAGATCGAGGTGGACCGCGGTCACCTGACGCTGACCCGCCGTCCCGACCGGCCGCTGGAGGTCTCGCTCAGCGGAGAGGGGATGCTGAGCGACGCCTACGTCGAGTTCGGCTTCCCGATGTCGATCGGCTCCGCCAGGGTGATCGTCGAGGAGCTCTCCTTCGACGGCGAGACGGTGCGCGGCTGGGGACAGATGCACGACCTCTACGGCCGGATCCTCGACCGGGACCTCGGCCAGGCGGACACGCTGATCTCCTACTACGGCTCGCGCATCACCATGGAGTCCTTGAACGGGAGCTTCTGCCAGGGCCGGGTCCACGGCCTCAGTGAGCGCGAGGCCTCGGCGCCCTCCTGGTCGGGTCCGGCCTTCTCCGTCGATCTCGCCCCGCCGTTCGAGTTCCAGGCCAACGTCGCCCTGGAGGACATCGACGTCGCCAGGCTGCTCGAGGGAGTCTTCGCCTCGGAGCTCGCCGACCGCGGGTTCCTCTCCGGCGAGATGAGCCTGCAGGGCGAACTGCAGGATCTCATGAGCGTCCGCGGATCCGGGCGCGGGGACATCCGGGACACGGTGCTCTGGTCGGTACCGGTGCTGCGGGACCTCTTCTCCCAGCTCGGCTTCGACGCGACGGCCGTCTTCGACTCGATGCACACCGACTTCCGCGTCGAGGGAGGGAAGATCTACATGGAGGGGATCGAGGTCCACAGCCCCCTCCTCCGGCTGCGCGGTCGCGGAGTTCTCGGCCTGGACGGGACCCTCGCCCACGACCTCGAGGTGAAGTACAGCCTGGTGGACAAGATCGGCCCATTGCGTAGCTTGGTCTACTTCCTGCAGAACACCCTGCTGTCGGTCTCGATTCGTGGTGACATGTCCCGGCCCAAGGTCTTCCTGGGCGGCGCCCTGACCGGTGCCTTCACCGGGGTAGACGAGGACTGGCGAGCCCTGCCCCTCCCGGCGCTCAGCCCGCTGCCGGATCGCTTCTGATGACGACTGCGCCCGATATGAACGACGAGAAGCTCTACGCCGTGATCATGGCCGGAGGATCGGGAACCCGGTTCTGGCCGGCGAGCCGCCGGGCTCGTCCCAAGCAGTTCCTCCCGATCGCCGGCGCGCGCACGATGATCGCCGAGACGCTGCACCGGCTGGAGGGGCTGGTGCCGGTCGAGCGGGTGCTGGTCGTGACCGCGGGGGATCTCGCCCCGCAGGTCTTCGAGTGCCTGCCGGAGCTCCCGGAGGAGAACGTCCTGGTCGAGCCGGTGGGTCGGAACACGGCGCCTTGCGTGGCGCTCGCGGCGCTGGAGGTGGAGCGGCGCGACCCCGACGCGGTCCAGCTGGTCCTGCCGGCCGATCACGTGATCGCGCCGGTGCGGGAGTTCCAGGCCAGCTTGCTGGCGGCGGTCGCGGAGGCACGCCGCGGCCAGAGGCTGGTGACCCTGGGGATCCGGCCGACGTACCCGGCGACGGGGTACGGGTACATCGAGATCGCGGAGGAGCTCTCGCGACACGGCGAGTTCGTCGCTCACCGGGTGGAGCAGTTCGTCGAGAAGCCGGTGGAGGAGCTCGCCCGGGGTTTCGTCGACTCGGGTCGGTTCCTGTGGAACGCGGGGATCTTCGTCTGGGAGACCCGGGCGATCCTGGCGGCGTTGCGGACGCACGCGCGGGCGATCGTCACCCCGCTGGACGAGGCGGGCCGAGCGCATGATCTCGACGAGGTGTACGCCGCGCTCCCGTCGAAACCGATCGACCGCGCGGTGATGGAGCCCGCCGAGAACCGGAGCGTCCTGCCGGTCGCCTATCGCTGGAACGACGTCGGCTCGTGGGTGGCCCTGCCCGAGGTCCTGGACGGGGATGGAGCGAACAACTGCGTGGTCGGTGGGACGCGGTTGCTGGCGGCCGCGGCGGAGGGAAACGTGGTGTACGGAGAGGAGGGAACGGTGACGGCCCTGATCGGTGTCGAGGGATTGGTGGTGGTGCGGTCGGGCAACGCCGTGCTGGTCTGTCCACGGGAGAAGGCGGAGGAGGTCAAGGGAATCGTGGAGCGCTTGGAGCGCGACTCTCCCGAGTCTCTGTGAGCTCATGCGCGACGCGGTGATCTGCATCGACCACGGGACGAAGCGAACCGGCTTCGCCTCGACCGATCCGCTACGAATCGCGACCCGGCCCTTGCCGGCGTGGCACGGCCCGGGGGACGCGCCGGGTTTGCTCGATCGGGTGGCGCAGCTGGTCGAGGAGCACGGTGCGGGGATCGTGGTCGTCGGCATGCCCTACAACATGGACGGCACGATCGGAGGTCGGGGAAGGGACGTCGAGGGCTTCGTGGGGCGTTTGCGGAAACGATTGCCACAGGTGCGAGTGGTGACGCACGACGAGCGCCTGAGCAGTCGCGATGCGGACGAGCTCTTGAAGGAGGCGGGGTTGTTCGGCGATGCGAGAAAGGAGAGAAGGGACTCCTGGAGCGCGCTGGTGGTGTTGCGCGACTGGATCGAGAAGGAGGAGGGGTAGGGTTCGTTGCGGCGTGGCGTGCGGCGCAGGCGAACGCCACGCCGCCACGAGCCCGGGGGGGGGGGGGGGGGGGGGGGGGGCGGCGGGCGGGGCGGGGGGGGGGCGCGGGGGCGCGGGGGCGCGCGGGGGGGGGCGGGGGGGGGGGGGGGGGGGGGGGGGGGGGGCCCGGCCCACCCCCCCCCCGCCACGAGACCGTCCCCCCTCAGCCCCGACAGACCCCCACCGCGCTCACCCCTCCTGCTCCTCCAACCACCGCTCGCAATCGATCGCCGCCATGCAGCCGGTCCCCGCCGCCGTGATCGCCTGGCGGTAGCGCTTGTCCATCACGTCTCCCGAGGCGAAGACGCCCTCGACCGAGGTTCGCGTGCCGTCGTGAACGACGAGGTAACCACCTTCGTCCATCTCCAGCTGCCCCTTGAAGACCTCGCTGTTGGGAGTATGCCCGATCGCCATGAAGACCCCGTCGATCGGCCACTCTCCGGTCTCGCCGCTCTGGGTGTCCTTCAGGATGACGGCCCGGACGGAGCCATTCTCTCCCGCGAGGATCTCCTCCACGGTTTTGTTGAGCAGCCAGTCGATCTTGGGGTTGGCCTGGGCCCGGTCCGCCATGATCTTGGAACCTCTCAGCCCCTCGCGGCGGTGGACGATGGTCACCTTGCTGGCGAAGCGGGTCAGGTACTGCGCCTCCTCGAGCGCGCTGTCTCCTCCGCCGACCACCATCACTTCCTTCTCCTTGAAGAAGGCGCCGTCGCAGGTCGCACAGGCGCTGACGCCGCGACCCATCAGCCGGGTCTCGCTCTCCAGACCGAGCAACCGGGCACTCGCGCCGGTGGCGACGATCACGCTCTTCGCCCGGAAGGTGTCGAAGTCGGTCTTGAGGGTGAACGGCCTCGAAGTGAAATCGACCTCGATGATCTGCTCGAAGCGGATCTCGGTTCCGAAGCGCTCCGCCTGGGCCTTGAACTGCTCCATCATCTCCGGACCCTGGACTCCCTCGGGGTAGCCGGGAAAGTTCTCGACCTCGGTGGTGATGGTCAGCTGCCCCCCGGGCTGCATCCCCTGGAAGAGGATCGGAGACAGGTTGGCGCGGGCGGTGTAGATGGCGGCGGTGTAGCCGGCCGGACCGGAACCGATGATGGCGACTTCGTGGACTTCGGACATGTCGAGGGCGGGGTTCGGGGGCTGGATTCGGTCGGCCCCGGGTGACGAGAGGCCCGGTAGTGTAGTCCCCGACCCGGGCGCTGACGAGCGGGCTCCTCAGCCGCGGTCGCGAGCGACGTCGAAGCGCTGCAACATCCGGCCGCCCACCCAGGCCAGGAGAGCGTCCACCAGGAACAGCACCCCGAAACCGACCAGGATCGAGATCCACAGGACCTGGTCCTCGTCGAGGCCCAGAGACTCCCGCCCGAACACGTACAGGAGGGCCGCCGGCGCGGCGATCAGCGCCAGCGTCAGCGCCATCAGGATCATCCGCAGCAGGAAGAGCACGATCGCGCGGCCGGAGTGATGCAGGGTGCCCTCCTGGCCGGGCACGAAGCGCACCGGGGCGAAGAGGTAGACGGCGTTGTCCACCGCCAGCCAGGCGAACTCGACCGGCGGGAGGGCGAGCAGGACGACCACGAGGATCGGGTGGAACAACCCCAGGATCACCGCCCGGAGCAGGATCGCCGCCGCCAGCGCGGCGCTGATCAGCATCACCTGCGGCAGGAGCGTGGCGATGAAGACCCTACGCGGGTGGACCGGCCAGGCCTTGATCTGCTCCATGTGATCGAGGTCGGCGCGGTAGTCGAAACGAAGCGCGCCGCTCATGTACATGATCCCCAGGAAGGCGATCAGGATCGGCCCCCCGATCGCCGACGAAGTGGTCCCCGCTTCCGGGTCCGCCGTGCTCATCAGGATCGAGACCCCGAGGGTGACGGCGAAGACGATCAGGAGACTGACCAGCAGCGTCCCGCGGGCCTTCCGCACGATCGAGGCCGTCTTGATCCAGGCTACCGCGCCCGCCGGGCCACGCCCGAAGAACCAGGGCACGCGCCGCGCCGCCGCCCGCTGAGAGACGTCCCCGCTGCTCAGCGCGCCGCCGCGCCCCACCCGACGCAGGCGCCGGGTGATCTCCTCGGAGGTCTCCAGCGACTGCTCCCGGAAGTCGATCGGCAGCCGGGCGGTCAGCTCGAACAACACCAGCCAGATGAAGACACACAGGGAGCCCCAGCGCAGGAACTCCAGCCCGCTGGTCGCGGTCATCATGCTCGACCAGGGGCGCAGCGGAGTGAGCAGTCCGCGAACCACCTCGTGCTCGAGCAGCGCCCCTCCCTGCGCGAGCAGGTCGAGATCGCCGAAGACGATGTCGGTGTAGCGATCGCCGAGGACGACCATCATGATCAGGAACCAGACCGCGAGCCCGATCAGGATCCGCAGGCCGAGCAGCCGGCGCCCCTGCAGCCACTTCCCCATCCGGGAGCGCGCGTCCCCGAGGATCAACGAGATCGACTGGCGCAGCACCCCCAGGGTGAAGACCGCGACCATCGCGCCGAGGAAGCCGAAGACCGGCACGGGCATGCGCTGGAAGGTCAGGAGGCCGAGCACGATCGCGCCGAAGAGCGTGCGCGCGAAGTCGACCATCATCCGGTAGCGCACCAGATCGCTCCGCGTGAGCGGGGCGGAGAAGAAGCGCTCGATCTCCTGCTTGGGCAGGTACACGCCGCGAACCGCCACCGCGGAGAGGCCGGTGAGGATCACGAAGATCAGGATGCCCACCTCGGTCCACGCGCGCAGCGTCTCGCCCTCCGGCACCTCGCCCTGGTACGCGCCGCGGCCCATCACCAGCGTCGTGATCCACACCACGCTCAAGAGCGCACCGACGGCGGCGAAGATGAACCCGGACGGGCTCTTCAGCCGCTTCCACTGCCGGCGGAAGCCCCCGCGCAGCTTCATCAGGGCGAGCTTGCGCAGGGCGGAGTCGCCGACGATCACGACTCTTCGTCCTCCACCGGTTCCCCCTCGTGGTGATTCCCGGTGGCCGCCATGAAGACCTCCTCCAGGCTGGAGTGCGTGTCCGCGGCGAGGCTCGCCCGCGCCTCCTCCAGCGTGCCCAGGAAGACCCTCCGCCCGCGGTCGAGGATCAGGAGCCGATCGGCGAGCTCCTCGATCAGCTCGAGCAGGTGCGAGGAGAGAATCACCGCGGCGCCCTCGGCGGCGAGGCTGCCGATCGCATCCTTGGCGGAGCGGATCCCGCGCGGGTCGAGGCCGGAGAGGGGCTCGTCCATCAGGACCACCCGAGGGCTGGGGAGCCAGGCGCAGCAGAAGGCCAGCTTCTGGCGCATCCCGCGACTGAGCTCGCCGCCGAGCGCCTTGCGCTTCTCCTCCAGCTCGAAGCGCTTCAAGAGCTCACCCGCCCGCGTCCGCCAGCGCTTGCAGCGATAGAGGTTGGCGGTGAATTCGAGGTGCTCCTCGACGCTCAACGTGTCGAAGGGCTGCGGGTCGTCGGGGACCCAGGCGAGGCTGTTCTTGGCCGCCACCTCGTCCCTCGCCAGGTCGTGGCCGGCGACGGTGATCTCCCCCTCCTGCAGCGGCAGGACGCCGACGACCGAGCGCAGCGTGGTGGTCTTGCCCGCGCCGTTGGGACCGACCAGCCCGAGGATCTCTCCCGGCTGCACGTCGAAGGAGAGGCCGTCGACGGCGACGAGGTCGTCGTAGCGCTTGCCGAATCCGCGCACCGAGAGCGCCGGTTCCGCGGGGGCGTCGGGCGCGAACTCCTCCTCCACCGCGGGTTCCTCGGCGTGCTCTTCGGGGGTCTCTTCGGCGGCTTCCATCGTCCTTACGTCGGGACCAGAGGGTACTGACGCCCCCCCCGCCCCGCCACCCCGCGGAGCCCTACTGGACCGGAGCTGTCAGCCGGGAGGCCTTGACCAGGAACTGGAACCAGAAGGGGCGATGCTCGAGATCGGTGCGGTCCGCCTCCTTGCAGTGGGCGAAGTCGGCCTCGAACATCCGCGCGCACTCCGCGTTGAACCGCTCGCTCAGGAAGAGCATGGTGATCTCGAAGTTCAGGCGGAAGGACCGGTTGTCGAGGTTGGCGGTGCCGACCGCGGCGACCTTGTCGTCGATCAGGAACGCCTTCTGGTGCAGGAAGCCGGGCTGGTAGCGCATGATCCTCACCCCCGCGCCGCCGAGCTCCTCGAGGTACGAGAAGGAGGAGAGGTAGACGAGGAGGTGGTCCGGCTTCTCCGGGAGCATGACCCGCACATCGACTCCGCGAAGCGCCGCCAGCTGCAGCGCGGCCACCACCTGGGCGTCGGGCACGAAGTATGGGCTGGCGATCCAGAAGCGCTCCACCGCCGAGTTGATGGCCATGACGAACAGGAGCCCGGCGGTCTCGTACTGGTCCGCCGGGCCGCTCGGCACGGCCAGGACGTCGTGCTGCCCAACCGGGGCCCGCTGCGGCTTCCACTCCAGCGAGGGCACGGTGTGCGAGGCCCAGTACCAGTCCTCCAGGAACGAGAGCTGGATGCACTGCACCGCGGGCCCCTCGATCACGCAGTGGGTATCGCGCCAGGCCCCCATCTTCGGATCCCGCCCGAGGTACTCGTCGCCGACGTTGTGCCCGCCGACCCAGGCCCGACGCCCGTCGACGACGACGATCTTCCGGTGGTTGCGGAAGTTGATCTGGAAGCGGTTCCGCCGCCCGCGGGTGGTGTGGAACGGGTGGACCGTGATGCCCGCCTCGCGCAGCTCCTCGAGGTAGCGGCGCGGCAAGGCGTTGCTGCCCATCTCGTCGTAGACGAAGAAGATGCGGATCCCCTCGCGCGCCCGGGCGATCAGCCGTTCCTTCAGCTCCTGCCCGAGGCGGTCGTCGTGAATGATGTAGAACTGGACCAGGATGTAGTCGGTCGCGGCCTCGATCCCGGCGAAGATCGAGGCGAAGGTCGCCTCGCCGTCGATCAGGAGCTCGACCTCATTGCCCGAGGTGAAGGGCATACCGGCCAGCTGCTCCGCGGCACGGACCCGCCCTTGCCGCCCCTCGAAGTCGGTGGCGAATTCATCCTCGTACTGCTTCAGCTCCAGAGCGATGTGCTGGATCTCGTGCCCCCCCCGGCGGCGCGACTTGATGTAGCCGACGAACTTGCGCCGGCCGAAGACGGCGTAGAGCGGGACCGAGAGGTACGGCAGCGTGATCAGCGACACCGCCCACGCGACCGCTCCCTGCGCCGTGCGGCTGTGCACGATCGCCCGGATGGCGCAGTACAGGCCGGTCAGGTGGACGATCGGAACGACCACCGCCAGGATGGCGGAGAGGGTGTCGGCGAGGGCGATCATCTAGGGGCCAGATCTCCGGCAGCAGGGTACCCCATCGCGGTCCCACGCCGCGATGTAGCCGAGGTGGAATCGGCGTCCGGGAATCCGCCCCCGTGATTGGATTGATGGTCGAGCCGGTGGTACAAGGGCTTCATGGTCGACTCGGAGAGATGTCCCGTGAGTCTGGGTCTGGTGCTGGTGCGCGTGACCCTGGGTCTGCTCCTCTTCCTCCACGCCTGGGACCAGATCACCGGCCCGAACGGCGTCCGGGACCTGATCAGCGGGGCGGATCTGTCCTCGCCGTTCTTCACCTGGTGGGGCGAGAGCCTCCTGAAGAAGTCTCCGGACGTCTTCTCCCACCTGCTCGTCTGGATCGAGCTGCTCGGCGGGATCTCGCTCTTCCTCGGGGCGCTGGTGCGCCCCTTCGGCCTCCTGGTCGCCCTCGCCCTCGGTTGCTGCGCCGTCAGCGACCACGACCTCCTGCGAGCAGCCGAGATCCTGGCCGCGGCGTGCGCGCTCGGCTGCTCGATCTCCGGCGCCGGGCGCTCGCTGGGGCTCGACGCGATCTTCGACCAGCACTTCCCGCGCTGGGTGACCTGGGGGGGACGCCGGGCGGAGTGAGCTACCGCCGCGCGAGCCGCATCAGCTCGGTGACCGTGCGCTCGATGCCGCTCGCCGCCTCGCTGATGCTCCCGGCGAGCATGTAGGCTGGCGAGGTGATGAGCAGGTTCTTCTCGTCGACGCGGAACTCGTCGACGGGGCAGGCGACGTGTCTGGCGCCCATCGCCTCGACGCCCTGCGCGGTCCCCTCGTCGGTCCCGATCGTCACCTCGCTCGCGATCCCCGCGTCGCGGCAGATGGCGGCGATCATCGCGGGGGCGATGCAGACCGCCGCGACCGGCTTCTTCGCCTCGATCATCTCGCGGGTGAGGCGCGCGACCTCGGGGTTCACCACCGCCTCCGGTCCCTTGACGGCGAAGTCACAGAGGTTCTTCGCGGCGCCGAAGCCGCCGGGGAAGATCACCGCGTCGAGGTCCTTCGCGCCGACCTCGGCCAGGTCCCTGATCTCGCCGCGGGCGATGCGCGCCGACTCGACCAGGACGTTGCGCGTCTCGCCGGTCTCCTGTCCGGTGAGGTGGTCGACGACGTGCAGCTGGTCGACGTTCGGGGCCGTGCAGACCACCTCGGCTCCGGCGCGATCGAGCGCGAGCAGGGTGATCACCGATTCGTGGATTTCCGCGCCGTCGTAGACGCCGCAGCCCGAGAGGACGACACCGACTCTGGTCATGATTCCGCTCCGTTCTGTTCTCTTCCGACAGGGGTAGGCCGTGGCGCGCATTCTAGGTGATGCCCGGGGAGGGGTCGAGAGAGCGGGGCGACCCTGGAACCGTCCCGCAGGATCGTTACCTTCGGTGCTGTCCCCCGAGCCCATGCGTCCGATCCCTCCCCCTCCGCCGCCCCCTGAGGGCTTCCACCCCGACCCGGTGACTCTCCCCGCGGCGACCGGGACGCGTCGGGGAGCGGTGCTGTGGCTGGTGCGGCACGCCGAGGTCGACGCGCGCTGGCACGATGTCGCCTACGGGGCGCTCGACGTCCCGCTCTCCGAGAGCGGCCTCGCCGCGACCGAGCGCGTCGGTGAGGCCTTCTCGAGCGTCCCGGTCACGCTGATCCTCGCCTCCGACCTCGACCGGGCCCGGCGCCTGGGGCGGAGCATCTCGGAGGCGAGCGGGGCCCCGGTGCGGTCGGAGGAGACGCTGCGCGAGATGGACCGGGGCGAGTGGCAGGGCCTCCCCAAGCTGGAGTTCCGCCGCCGCTGGGAGGCACAGCAGGAGCGCTACTGGCAGGACCCCTTTCACTGGCGCGTGCCCGGCGGGGATGGCGACGCGACGATCTTCGCCCGCGCCTGGCCGACGATCCGGGCGGGTCTCGAGGAGGTGCGCGGGGGGACCCTGGTGATCGCCGCTCACGGCCAGCTCCTCCGCGTCGTGCTCGGTCGGATCCTCGAGCTCACCGTCGCCGAGAGCTTCGAGCACCTCCTGGACGCCGCACACGCCACGAAGCTGATCGACTCGGCGGAGGGGTGGCGCCTCGAGGCGCGGAACGTCGACGAGTCGGGGATCGGGTGAGGAGTCGAAGCGGTGCGGGTGCTCTTCGTCTCCCCCACCCTTCCCTGGCCCCTCGACGCCGGTGGACGCATCCGGACCTGGCAGCTGCTCCGCCACTCGAGCGAGGAGCACGAGGTACACCTCTGGGCCATCCGGCAACCGGACGCTCCCGAGAAGGCCGCCGCGCGCGTGGGCGAGGTCTGCGCGGAGCTGCGACTCTTCGAGCGCAGCGCGATGCCCCTGCTGCAGCGCGTCCTCGCCCCCGCTCCCGCGCGGTGGTTCCACTCCGCCGCGCTGAGCGAGGCGCTCGGACGGCTCGATCCCGAGGCCTTCGACGTGATCCACGTCGATGAGCTCTGCGAGACCCGCGCCGTGCCGGAGGCGCTCGAGGCGCACAGCGTCGTCCATCACCACAAGCTCGACCTGGAGCTGGCGCGGGCGCTCCTCGAGATGGGCCGTGGCTCGCGCCTGGAGGTCCTGCGGTGGCGCCGGCTGGAGCGGGAGGCGGCGTCGCGCTTCGACACGCACTTCTTCTGCTGCGCGCCGGACGCCCGGCGCTTCGCCGAACGGCACCGCGCGGCGCGCACCGCCGTGATCGAGAACGGCGTGGACCTCGAGGCCTTCACCCCGGAGGGCGGCGAACGCGACCGGCGACACCTGCTCTTCGTCGGCTCCCTCGACTACGCCCCCAACCTCGACGGTCTCGCCTGGTTCCTGCGATCGGGGTGGCGTCCCTTGCGGCGCGCGATCCCCGACCTGCGGCTCTCCCTCGTCGGGCGAGCCCCGGCGGAGGAGCTGCGCGGCCCCTTGCCCGACGGCGTCGAGCGGGTCGGCCCCGTCGCCGACGTCCGCCCGTGGCTGCGGCGGGCGACCGCCCTCCTCGTGCCGCTGCGCATCGGGGGCGGCACGCGGCTCAAGATCGTCGAGGCGCTGGCCACCGAGTGCCCGGTGGTCACCACCGCGGTCGGCGCCGAGGGGCTCGCGCTGGAGGGGGGCCGGCACCTCCACCTCGCCCGGGCGCCGAACGACCTGGTCGTCGCCGCCCTCGAGCTGCTCGAGGACCCGCGAGAGGCGCTTCGACGCGCGCGCGCCGGGCGTGAGCGGGTCGCCCTGCGCTACGGCTGGGATCGGCTCGCCGAGAAGCTGTCCGAGGCGTGGGGCGAGGCGGCCAGGGCGACCTCGTAGCCTAGCTCCGTCGCCGCGGCGGCGCGCTCCCAGCTGAACTTCCGCGCGATCCGCTCGCGCGCCCCCGCCTTCGACGGCCCGGCGAGCGCAGCTTCCACGGCGGCGCGCAGCGCGGCGGGATCCTCCGCCGAGCCGAACCAGGCCGCGTCCCCCAGGCACTCCCGGGTGCTGCCGCCGGGGGTGACGACGATCCGGCAGCCGCACAGCGCGGCTTCCAGGCTGGCCAGGCCGGGGGTCTCGTACCAGCTGGGACAGACGTTCACCAGCGCGGACTGGAGTCGCTCGCGAACACCGGCGCGATCGAGGGGACCGGTGAACTCCACCGCGTCCCCCGCCGCGGCCCGGCACCGCTCCTCGTAGCCGCGCGCGAAGCGCCCCGCCTTCCCGATCAGGACGAGCGGCACCTCGAGCCCCCGCAGCGCCTCGATCAAGGTGAGCTGGTTCTTGCGCGGCTCGATCCGACCGACGCAGACGATCCCCTGGCGCAGGGCCTCCGCCCGCGGCACGAAGTAGGAGGAGTCCGCCGCGTTGGGGACCACCACCACCTCGCCCGTCCAGCCGAAGCGCCGCTTGATCGCGCTCGCTTCGGCGCGGCTGTTGGGCAGGATGACCTCGACGCCATCGAGGAGCTCGCGCGCACCGCCGCCGAAGGAGAGCGGCGGTCGCGAGGAGGGTCGGAGCCCTCCGCGCAGCCAGGGCGAAATGGAGCGCTGTAGCACCTTGAGCGAGGGATAGGCCCGCGCGCCGAAGGTGCGGGAGATCCACCCCTGCACTCCCTCTCGACCCCGGGCATCGTACTCGTCGGTGGGCCACCAGATCGGGCTGAGCACCGCGGGCCGCCGCAGTGCCTTCAGCCGCCGCAGGTGCGGTAGGTTCTCCCACAGCCGATCGAGGTGGAAGAGGTGCACCAGGTCGAACTCATCGGAGCCGAGGTCGGGGTGGGCGTCGGCCCGCAGCTCGATCGTGTGGCCGCGCTCGCGCAGCCTCTCCGCCGTCGAGAGGATCTGGATCGTGTCCCCGCCGAGGTGCTCTTCGAGGTCGCGGCGAACCAGCCAGAGGACCCTCATCGATCAGCCCCGCCGGGGCTCGAAGTCGGGGAGGAGCCGCTCGCCGTCGACGAGATCCTCGACGATCCGCGCCGCCGCCCGGCCGTCGCCGTACAGGAGCACCTCCGGCCGCCCCATCGCCGCCAGGGTCTCGCGGTCGCCGAGCAGCTCACCCGCCGCGGCGAGGATCCTCTCCCGATCGGTACCGACGAGCTGTGCCACCCCCGCCTCGACCGCCTCGGGGCGCTCGGTCTTCTCGCGCAGGACCAGCACCGGCTTCCCGACCGAGGGCGCCTCTTCCTGCAGGCCGCCGGAATCAGTGATGACCAGCTCGGCCCGCAGCAGGAGCGAGGTCAGCTGGGGGTACGCCAGCGGCTCGAGCAGGGTGATGCGCGGGTGCCCGCCGAGGAGCTCGTGCGCGGGCCCCTTGACGTTGGGGTTCAGGTGCACGGGGTAGACCAGGTGGACGTCGGGAAAGCGATCGGTCAGCTCGCGCAGCGCGGTGAAGGTCTCGCGCAGCGGCTCGCCGAAGCTCTCCCGGCGGTGCGCGGTCACCAGCACCAGCCGGCGGCCGTCCAGCGGGACCGTCTCCGGCAGGGGCTGCTTCGAGAGGCGCTCCTTCATCCAGAAGAGGGCGTCGATCCCCGTGTTCCCGGTGACCCGCACGGTGGCGGGAGACACCCCCTCGCCGATCAGCGCCTCCGCCGCGGCGGCGGTCGGGGCGAAGTGGTGATCCGCGACGACGCCGGCGACCCGCCGGCTCACCTCCTCGGGGAAGGGGCTGCGCTTGTCGTCGGTTCGCAGCCCCGCCTCGACGTGCGCGACCCGCGCCCCGTTGAGGAAGGAGACGATCGCTCCGGCCATCACCGTGAGCGTATCCCCCTGCACCACCACGATGTCGGGATCCTGCTCGGTCACGACCGCGTCGAGCGCCGAGGACATCCGACCGAAGAGTCCGCCGAGCCGCTGGTTGGCCCGCATCAGCCCCAGGTCGAGCTCGGGGGTGATCTCGAACGCCGCCAGCGCCTCGTCGAGCATCTCGCGGTGCTGCGCCGTCGAGCACACGCACAGCCGCACCGCGTCCTCGCGGGCGCGCAGGGCGTGGATCACCGGCGCGAGCTTGATCACCTCCGGTCGGGTTCCGAGGACGACGAGAATCGACTTCATGGGCATGGCGAGCTCGGCACGGCTCAGGCGTTGCGATTGAGGAAGCCGCCGAAGACGGTCCGCCAGATGATCTTGCAGTCGAGGACCACCGACCAGTTCCGGATGTAGAAGAGGTCGTACTGCAGTCGCTCGTCGGGCGGCGCGTCCCCCCGCTGGCCGTGGATCTGCGCCCAGCCGGTGAGCCCGGGCTTGACGCGGTGCCGCAGCATGTAGCGAGGAATGCTCTCCTTGAAGCGCTCGACGAATACCGGCTGCGCCGGCCGCGGCCCGACGAGGCTCATGTCCCCGACGATGACGTTCCACAGCTGCGGCAGCTCGTCGATGCTGAGGAAGCGCATCCAGCGCCCCACCCGGGTGACCCGCGGATCGTTGGGCACGCCCCACACCGGCCCGTCCTTCTCCGCGTCGGCGACCATGGTGCGGATCTTGTGGATGATGAAGCAGCGCCCGTCGAGGCCGAAGCGCTCCTGGCGATAGAAGACGGGGCCCGGAGAGGTGAGCCGGACCAGGAGCGCGGCGAGCAGGATGAGCGGCCCCGTCATGATGAGCCCCAGCGTGGCGAGGGTCACGTCGAACACGCGCTTGAGCACGTACCCCCAGCCGATCATCGGCGAGCTGCTCACCGCGAGCAGCGGCAGGCCGTCGAAGTCCTCGATCCGCGCGCCGAGCAGCGCGTGCTTGCAGAGGTCGGAGATCAGGTTGACGTCGACCAGGTCGTTCTCCAGCTGGTGGAGGATCCCGTCGAGGTGCGGATCGATCGGCGGCGACTGGACGACGAAGACCTCGTCGATCTGTTCCACGCGCACGATCGCGGTGAGCTCGTGGATCGTCCCCACCACCGGCACCGAGTCGATCTCGTCTCCGACCTCGTCAGCGGTGTGCGTGGCGTAGCCGACGAGGTGCAACCCGAGCTCGGGGTGCATCCGGAACTTCTCCTGGATGAGCCGCGCGAGCCCGTCGGTGCCCACCACCAGCGCGTTCCGCGAGGTCCAGCCGCGACGGCGCAGCGCCCGGATCAGCTCGCGGAAGCCGACGCGCAGGACCAGCAGGTAGACGGTGGAGCTGATCCAGAAGGTCCCGAGGAAGATCCGCGAGTAGTTCCCCTTGAAGAGCAGCCAGCTGGCGCTGACCAGCACCAGGGTGAAGAGTCCGGTCGCGCGGGCCAGGCGGAAGACCTCACCCACCCGGCTGCCGCGGCGGCGCGTCTGGGAGAGCTTGAAGCCCGCGAAGAAGAAGAGCCACAGCACCGGGATCAGCCAGAGCACCGTCTGGTACGAGGCCCACGGGGGCACCTCGAAGTCCATCGGGATCCAGCCGCTCAGGAAGCGGATCCGGTACGCGAGCCACCAGCTCCCGAACAGGAGGAGGCAGTCGCAGAGGAAGAGCAGGCTGCGCCAGAACTGGATCTTCTTAGTGAGCACGCTCCACCTCCACGCGTGGCCGCGTCTCTTCCCGCTCCTCCGGTGCTTCCCCCCGGTGCGCGCGGAGGGCCTGCTCGACGAAGGAGGTGAACCTCGCCGCCGCGACCTTGCGATCGAAGCGCGCCGCGTGCCGGCGCAGCGCCGGGGCGTGGAAGCTCCCCTCGCTCTCCTCGAAGCGTCGCACCGCTTCCACCAGCGCGCGCGGCTCGGGTCGCTCGAAGAAGACGCCGGTGGGCACCGCGTCGCGGGACGCTCCGTCGATCGGCACGACCGTGTCGAGCAAGCCGCCGCGCCCCAGGGCGATCGTCGGTTTCCCGGCAGCCGCCGCTTCCAGCGGGGCGATGCCGAAGTCCTCGACCGCGGTGTGGACGAACGCGCGGCAGGAGAGGTACTGCTCGGTCAGCTCCTCGTCGGAGATCCAGCCGAGGAGCTCGACGTTCGGCGCGGCGCGGCGGCGCAGGCGACGCTCGAGGGGGCCGCTGCCGACGATTCGAAGCGGGCGGCCGAGCTCGCTGAACGCGTCTACGGCGATCTCGACACCCTTGTTGGCCACCAGCGAGCTGACCATCAGGTACTGATCACCTGGCCGAGACTGCCCCCCGAAGCGCGCGGTGTCGACCGGCGGGTGGATCACCGTCGCCGACCGCCGGTAGTACTTGCGGATCCGCGCGGCGACGAAGCTGGAGATGGCGATGAAGCGATCGACTCGCTGCGAGGAAGTGACGTCCCACGCGCGCAGCGCGGCGAGCAGCGGCGGCGCGAGGAAGCGGCTGGTGAGCTTGTTCGGCGGAAAGTACTGCGGAGCGAGGTCCCAGACGTAGCGCATCGGGGACAGGCAATTGCAGATGTGCAGCGCATCGGGGCGGGTGAGCACGCCCTTGACCACGCCGCTGCTGTTGGAGATCACGAGGTCGTAGTCGCGGAGGTCCAGCGACTCCGCGGCGAGGGGCAGGACCGGCAGGCAGAAGCGGTAGTACTTCCGCGCGCCGGGCACGCGCTGCAACCAGGAGGTCCGCACGCCCCTCCTCGCGATCGCGGGAGAGACCGCTTCCTCCCGGTACACCAACGAGAAGATGTCCGCGTCGGGGTAGAGCTCGCTCAGGAACTCGAGAACTCTCTCCCCTCCGCGCATCCTCGTCAGCCAATCGTGAACGAGTGCGATCTTCATGAATTCGGGATCCCTGCTGCGGCACAGCAGACCACAGCACGGGCTGCGCCCGCAACCTGGCCGGTCATTAGACTTCTCAGGTCACGATTCTCGCCAGCCTCAATACCCTCCCACCCTGCTTTCTGCGCGCAACGCGCAGAAACGGACTCCTCGCAGCACTGAAGATGGGTTTCCGGCAAGGTGCGTCGGGTTCTATCATGCGCCGATGCCCGCCTCCCCCCAGCCCGCCCCCGTCCTGCGCCCGGGAAGCGAGGGGATCACCCAGGGGATGCTCCTGGGAATGGTGCTCTGCTCGTACTTCTCGATCGCCCTGATGCAGATCCTGCTCGGGCTGGCCTTCCTGAACTGGGGCTGGGGGCTCTTTCGTCCCGGAGACCATTGCGGGCGCCCCACGGTCCGGGCCCCCCTGGCGCTGCCGATGGCCGGCTTCGTCGCGGTCTCCGCGCTCTCGGCGCTGCTCGCCCGGGACGCCCACGGGATCAAGGAGTCGCTCAGCGGCGGCATGCCGCTCCTCGTCTACCTGGTGACCCTGAACGTCATGGCCGCGCCGCCGAGACTCCGGCGGTGCGTGTGGTTCGTCGTCGCCGGCGGCGCGCTGGCGGCGATCCTGGGACTCCTCCAGGCGGCCTTCGAAGCCCGTGGCTTCCGGATCGCCGGCAGCCTCAGCCACTACATGACCTTCTCCGGCGTGCTGATGCTGGCGGCGATGGTCGCCCTGGCCCGCCTCGTCTTCGGCGCGAGCGGTCGGGAGCGCCTCGTCCTCGTCTTCAGCCTGCTCGCGATCGGGGCGGCCCTCCTCCTGACCCAGACGCGCGGCTCCTGGCTGGGGGTCGCGGCGGGCTCGGTGGTCGTGCTGGCCCTGCGCCAGTGGCGACTGCTCCCGCTCTTGCCGATCGCGGTGGGCATCGCCTACCTCCTCGCCCCCGGGCACGTTCAGGATCGTATCCTCTCGACGTTCGATCTCACCGACAAGACGGTCAGCCAGCGCGAGGTGATGTGGCGCGTCGGCGCGGAGATCGTGGCCGAGCACCCGCTGCTCGGTATCGGTCCGCGCCGGACCGACGAGTACTACGGTGATCATCGGCCCGAGGACGATCCCTACGCCGGGCAGAACCCACCGGGACACCTGCACAACAACGTCGTCCAGACCGCGGCGGAGCGCGGGCTCGTCGGGCTGCTCCTCTGGCTCGCGATCTGGATCCTCTGGTTCTTCCTCGCCGGACGGGTCTGGAAGAGCCTCGGGCCCGAGGCGAGCCTCGAGCGAGCGGTGGTGGCCGGCTCGCTGGCGGCGCTGACCGCGTTCCAGACGATGGGGTTCTTCGAGTACAACGCCGGCGACTCGGAGGTGGCGACGCTGGCGCTGTTCATCACCGCCTGGCCGTTCGCGGTGCGAGGGATTCGATCAGGCGAGGCCGAGGTATAGCGCCTCGAGCTGGTCGACCATTCCCTTCCGCGACCGCGGCGCGTAGGGGCGCGCGCACAGCTCCGCGCGCCAGGCGGGGTCGGTAGCGAAGCGCTCGAGCGCGGCGCGCCACGGCTCGTCCTCGCCGGCGGGCAGCAGGTGGAACGCGGGGTCGTCGAGGCCGCCGAGGCGTGAGGCGAAGACCGGCAGTCCCGCCGCCCGCGCCTCGCGCGCGCCCAGGCCGTGCGTCTCGGGCCACAACGAGGGGGCCGCGACCCCCTGCAACCGCGGGAGGATGCGCGAGAGCTCGGCGCGCACGTAGGGACCGTGGAGGTGGACGCGCTCCGAGCTCGAGGCCAGGCGCTCGAGCGCGTCGACGCAGGAGCGGTCGCCGTGGTAGCTCTCGAGTGGGCCGTGGACCTCGAGGGTGAGCGGGCCGCGCAGCTCGTCGACGAGGCGCGCGAGCTCCAGCACGCCCTTGCTCGGCTGGACCGCGCCGAGATAACCGACGCGGAGCGGCGCGCCTTCCGGCGGCGGCACGACCTCGACCCGCGCGGGGACCTCGACTCCATTCTCGCAGACGACGAGCCGCGAGGGGTCGACCCCGAGCCGGGCGTACCACTCGCGCGCCGCGACCGACGGCACCAGGAGAGCCGCGCACGCGTCGAACGCCTCGTGCGCGGTGACCAGCCGCTCGGCCACGACCGCTTCCGGATCACGGGGGGCGCGCAGCTGCGGCCAGGTTCCCGCCCAGCACGCGCCGCAGCGCTCGGGAATCGCCGCCTCGCAGCTCTCGCCCTCGCGCGCGAAGAGCTGACCTCGCGGGCAGAGCGGCCAGTAGTCGTGCAGCGTCCACAGGACCGGCACGCGAAGCTCGCGGAGGCGTCGCGGAACGCCGAGCCCCCAGCCGCTGAGGTGGTGCACGTGCACGAGATCGAGCCCCGCCTCCGCGCTCCACCGCGCCGCGGCCTCTTCCAGCGCCGGCGTCCGGATCAGGTCGAGGAGCTCCAGCTGCGACTCGTAACGCCAGCCGATCCGGCGCACGGCGACGCCGCCCTGGCGTCGGTCGGCTTCCTCGCCCTCCGCCAGCTCGTCGGTCTCGAGGACCAGCGCCGCCACGTCGTGTCCCCGCCGCAGGAGCTCGGACGACAGGGTCGCGAGCACCGTCTCCACGCCACCGGGTCCAGGGCCCCAGCGCGCGCCGAGCAGCCCGATGCGCAGGGCCCGGGCGCTCACGCTCAGGCCCTCTGCCTGACGGGTCGCGCGGGGAGCGGCGCCACCGGCCGGGGCTCGCGACGCACTCGCCCGGCGTAGATCGCCAGCACCTCGTCGAGGTGATCGCTCCAGCGCACCAGGGGATCGGGAACCACGCCGCGGAGCTCCCCGCGGATCACGACGCCCATCGCGTCCGCCAGCGCTCGACTGTCCCCCGGCGGCACCAGCAGTCCGTGCAAGCCGTCCTCGAGCACCTCGCGCACCCCGGGCACGTCGCTGGCGATCACCGGCACGCCGGCGGCGCGCGCCTGGAGCACGGTCAGCGGCGCGTTCTCGCGCCAGCGTGAGGGCACCAGCACGCAGTCGGTGCGCGCCATCACCTCCGGCGCCAGGAGCGGCTCGAAGGGCCCGCGGTCGACGACGCGCCGCGGCAGCCCGGAGTGCACCAGCGCCTGCGCGTAGCGCTGGTGACGACCACGGCAGCCGTTGCCGTGCAGGTCGACGCCCCACGGCTCGACCGACTCGGGCAGTCTCGCTTGCAGGATCCGCACCGCCTGCAGCACGCAGGCCAGTCCCTTGTGCGGCATGTACTGGCTCATGTAGACGAAGCGGAGCCCCGAGCCGTTGCGCTCGACGCGCGGACCCAGGTACTTCGACTCGTCGAGGCCGTAGGGCAGGAAGCTCACCCGCCCGCGGTCGAGCCCGCGCTCGAGGAAGACGTCCCCCAGCGCGTGCGTCGGCAGGATCCAGTGATCGACGGCGCGCCGCGCCCGGCGCACGCACTCGTCCCGGCGCTCGATGTCCTCGGCGACGACCACCCGACCGAACCCACCGAGTCGCGCGGCGCCCCGGACGGCCAGCCGGCGCACTCCGCGCGAGAGCGGCGGCGCGTCCCACGGTCCCGGCTCGCGCACGCAGCGGGCGCAACGCCCCGGGTCGTCGGGACCCGCGCACGCCTCGAGTCGCCAGTCGAAGAGCTGTCCGCGATGGCAGAGCAGACCGAAGTCGGTCAAGGTGACCACCGTGGCCACGCCCCGCTCCCGCGCCACGCAGGGCAGGAGCACCGACAGCCCCCACAGGAGGTGGGTGAAGTGCACCAGGTCGGGGCGCTCCTCGTCCAGGAGGCGCGCGAAGATCGCCTCGATCTCCCCGTTGCGGTAGCTGTCCTCGAAGCGCTTCCGCGGGTCGCCGTTGTTGAAGAGCTCGAACACCTCGACCCCGTAGCGCTTCTCCCGTCGGATCGAGAAACGCGGTCGACCCGTCTCCCGCGAGGGGTGAAGGACCTGCACGTCGTGGCCTCTCGCGACCAGGCCGGTGGCCAGCTGATGCGTGTAGAACTCGGTCCCCCACTGCCCGCTGGGTGGAAAACCGTTGCTGACCAGGAGGACCCTCACGAGCCCCTGTGTACCACTTCGAGAGGGGCGATCCGAGGGGCGGCCGCCCCCGAATCCGCCGGATCCGGCTCCGTCAGCGCTTCAGCGCGAACGCCTCCTCCGAACGCACCCAGCCGCTCCGGCCGCGGTCGAGCTCCACCCGGACCCAGCCGGGGTAGTCGTCGACCCGTTCCAGGGTGGTGCCCGGCTCGGCCGACTCGACCAGGTCCGCGTCGGCCCTCGGTTCGGCGCGGACCGGGGCGCCGTCGGCGGCGACGACCAGCACCGGGTCGGAAGCGCCGCGGGCGATGCCGACCCACAGCGGGAGCGAGCCGACGAGGGCCAGGAGAACCCCGACCACCGCGCCCCAGCGCCAGCGCCGGCCGCCGCGCAGCGCTTCGAGGGTGAGCGCGACGAGGAGCGGGAGCATCGAGAACAGCGCCAGCCACCCCGCCTCGGCGCGGGTCAGCCAGGTGAGCAGGAGGTTCACCGTCGCCGAGAGATCCCCCCGGTCGGCGGGAGGCAGCCCGGCGGCCAGGCGCGCGAACTCGAGGTTGGCGCGCGCGTCGGGGTCTCTCGGCCGCAGCCGCAGCGAGGCGGTGTAATAGCCGACCGCGCGCAGGTCTTCCTGGTCGCGCACCGCGAGGTTGCCGAGGTTGTAGAGCACCCGCGCCCGCTCGGCGCCACTCACTTGCCGCGGCTCGGCCTCGAGCAGCTCGAGCCAGAGGCTGCGAGCGGTCTCCAGGTCCCCCGCGCGGTAGGCGGCGATCGCCTCGGCGTCGCGGGAGGCGCCTCCGGCCTCCTGCCTCCCGGTGGCGAGGACCGGAGCTGCGCAGGCGAGCCAGAGCAGTGCGATCAGGATGGCGCGCATCAGAAGCCCTCCTTCAGGAGCCGGTCGGCGACCGAGGTGAGCCGCGACTCCTCGAGCGGTGCGTCGTCCCCCGCCCAGTGGCGGCGGTCGAGCTCACCGGTCAGCTGGACCAGCTCGCGCGCGACTTCCGACTCGAGATCGAGGTCGCGAGCGATGATCCAGGTGGAGACGTCGCGCCCCTCCCAGGCCTCGGGAGCCTCGCCGCTGCGCGCGCCGAGGAACTCGAAGAGCGCCTGCGACTGCGCTCCGGCGGACTTCGTCCGGCGCAACTCGCGGCCCAGCTTCCTCCGCGCCCCGCGACGGCGGCGCGCCGCGGGGGCGTCCGGGTCGCCGCGCCGGCGGACGATCGTCCGCGAGACGAGCCACAACGCGGTCAGGGAGCCCCAGGCCCCGAAGACCGCCCCGCCACCGGGACCGCCGCCCTCGTCGCCCCGCTCCGGCTGCGTCTGGATGTCGTGGGTGAAGAGCGCCGAGCCGTCGTCCCCCTCCTCCCCCGAGAGGCCGACCGCCCCCTCCAGCGCGCGCACCCGGATCGGGATCGCCGGAGTGGTGACCACCGTGTACTCCTCGAGGTCCGGATCGAAGACCGAGAGCGGCACCGGCGGGATCTCGTGAATCTCCGGGGAGAGGGGCGCCAGGTCGTAGACCACCCGGCGGCGGTCGCCGTAGAAGCGATCGTTGGTCGAGCCGTAGGAGCGGAAGCCGTCGAAGGCCTCGAGGCGCGAGGGGTCGGGCAGCTCGAAGAACTCGAGGTTCGCCTCGCCGGTCCAGTCGACGGTGAGCCGGATCGACTCGCCGACGTCGACGTCGCGCCGGCTGACCTCCGCTCTCGCCTCGAAGCGCCCGACCCCCTTGGAGAAGTCGAAGGGCTGCCCCTCGGTGGGCAGCGGCCGCACCTCGATCGAGAAGCCCGGGGCGCCGACGTGGTAGACCTCCCGCGCCTCGCGGCCGAACAGACCACGACGTCCCTTGCCGAACTCCAGCCAGCTCTGGGGGAAGTCCAGACTCCCCGCACGCGTGGCCACGAAGGTGCGCGTCACGCTGAGCACGCGGAAGTCGCGGCCGTCCACCTTCTGGCTGCCCAGCTCGGTCGCGCGGACCCGCACGCGGGAGTTGACCGAGACCTCCGCGGTTTGAACGCTCAGGGAGGACGCTCCCGCGTCGATCTCGAGGGTGCCCGGCAGCTCGTTCCACCACGGCAGGATCAGGTTGGCCAGGTCGACCATCGGGTTGAGCTGGAGGTCCCAGCCGAACTCCATGCGCACGGTGAACGGCTGTCCCTCGTAGACGCGCTCGGGCACGCCGATGAAGACGAGGTGCCCGAAGTCCTGCCCCTTCAGGTCCGCGACCACGGTGAGGGTCAGCTCGCGGGTGAAGACCTCCTTGGCGTCCACGGAGAGCTGTATCGGCGGGATGACGAACTCGTCGACCCGCGAGGGGCGGAAGAAGACCGTCCAGGAGATGGTGCGGCGCTCGGTCACCCGGCCGTTGAAGATGCTCCGGTAGCTGTGGTAGCTGGGGCTGCTTCTCCGCACCAGCGGCATCCCCTCGATGGTGGGGATCGAGTCGAGCGTGGCGGTCGCCGCGCCGTCGACCTGGATGGTGCAGCTCACCGTGCTGCCCAGCTTGACCACGCCGGTGTCCAGCTGGGCGGTGACCCGCGGCCCCGTCTGCTGCGGGGCGGGGAGCGCGGGAGTGGCCAGGGCGCAGAGCGCCACCACCACCACGAAGATGTTCTTCCAGTACTTCATCACCAATCTCGCTCCGTTCGACGCCGTCGCCCCTGGCGACGCTGCTCGAGCGCTTCCTTCCCCTGCTCCTCGTACTCCTGGAGCATGTTGAGCAGGCGCTGTACCTCCTCCTCGGTCAGCGTGCGCTCCTCGGGCTGCCCCTTCTGCTGGGACTCCTCCTCGCTCGGCTCCTCGGAGGGGTCCGGTGGCTCCTGCTCCTCGGGTTGCTCCTGTTCCCCTTCCTGGGGATCGTTCTCCTGGTTCGCCTGGTCGCCCTGTTTCTGCTGATCGGAATCGTCCGACTGTTCCTGCTCCTGCTGCTCCTGCTCCTGCTGCTGCTCCTCGCGCTGCTGCTCGATCTCGTCGAGCTGGCGCAGGCGACGCATCGCCAGCTCGACGTTGGCCCGGGTGTCCTCGTCGCGCCAGTCGAGGCGCAGCCGCTCGACGAGCAGGTCCTTCGCCTCGAGGTAGAGGGCCCGCGCCTTTTCCAGGGGGTCCTCCTCTTCGGCGGCCGGGCCGCCGGGCGGGGTGCCGGGTAGCTGTGCCCCGTGCGGCACGGAGGGCTGCATCGGGGGCGCACCGGAGAGCCCGGCGACCTCGGGGATGTTCGCGAAGGCCTCCTCACCCTGGAGCAGCACCGTCGTGCCCAGGTTGTAGGAGGCGTCGAGTCGCAGCTCCCCACCTCCGGCGAGCGTCGTCGACGAGCCGAACTCCGTCCGGGCCGCGTCGCGGTCCTCCTCGAGGAGCTGGACCACTCCGCGCGCGTAGTGCACCGCCGCGCGGCGACCGGGATCGTCCCCGGTGAGCCCGAACAGTGAGAGCGCCGGCCCGGCCAGCTCCAGCGCGGGCTCGATCACCCTCGAGCCCTCGAGCTCGAGGTCGCGACGCCAGCTGGCGAAGGAGTCGGGACGCAGCAGCGCTTCGCCGATGCGCAGCGCTTCCTCGGTGTTCCCCTCCTCGCTGAGCTCCTTCATCCGGGTGAGGCCGGGACCGAGCTCCAGAGGCTCCGGCTCCTCCGCGGAGAGGAGCAAGGGCAGGAAGCAGACGACCCCACCGGCGATCCCGATTCGATGCCTAATGATCACGTCCTTGCTCCTCTTTCGTTTGCTTCCGCTCGCGCATCGTTCCCTCGACGACCATGCAGAAGAGCGCCAGGACCAGCGGCCACTGGTAGCGGTCGTGCGGGATGCGCTCCCGCCCCGCCCACAGGGTCTGGGCCTCCAGGCGGGACATCCGTTTCTGGTACATCTCCTCCAGCGGCAGCACCGCCTGCGACACCGAGAGGTACGCGCCGCCGGTCAGGTCGGCGATCCGCTCCAGCGTGGTGCTGTCGAGGCTGGAGATCACCTCCGCCCCGGTCTCGTCGCGCACGAATCCCGAGCTGCCGTCGGAGATCTTGCCGCCCTCCGCCGTGCCCATGCCGACGACGTACACTCGAATGCCGCGCTCGGCCGCGGTCGCCGCGACCTTGAGGCCCTCCCCCTCGAGATCCTCGCCGTCGGTCAGGAGCACCACGGCCTCGTGCGCCCCGGTCCGCCCGTCGAACAGCTCGAGCGCCTTGGTGAGCGCCGCCCCGAGGTTGGTGCCGCCGAGCAGGTTGTCCTTCGGCGACAGCGTGGCCACGAAGCTCGACAGCGTGGACCGATCGTGCGTCAGGGGCGCGACGAAGCGCACGTCCCCGGCGAAGGCCAGGACCGCCACTCGATCCCCCTCCAGCATCTGCAGCAGACCGGCGATCTCGCGCTTGGCCCGCTCCAGCCGACTGGGCCGGAGGTCCTCGACCAGCATCGACCGGGAGGTGTCGAGGCAGATCACCAGGTCGAGCCCCTTGCGCTCGACGTCGCGCAGGCTGTAGCCGCGCACGGGGCCGACGATCGCCAGGGCGAGGAAGAGGGTCGCCGCGGTCGCCAGCAGGACGCGCGTGAGCGCGAGCCAGCGCGAGGCCCGGGGAGCGAGGCGGTCGAGGTGGCGCGGGGCGACCAGCCGCCGGAGGTCGCGCCGGCGCGCGGCGATCCCCCACAGCGCCACGAAGAGGAGCACGGGCACGGCGAGGAGCCAGAACCACCACTCCCCGCGAAGCAAGCTGAAGCCGAGGAACTCCGAACCGTTCACGGCGACCTCCGGGCCCAAGTGGAGACGCACAGCCACGCGAGCAGGTACAGCCCCAGCGCGGCGTGGAGGAACGGTGGGTAGAGGTCGAAGTGCTCGATGAAGCGCTTCTCCTCGCGCTCGGTGCGCTCGAGCTCCTCGATCTCGGCGTAGGCCGACTCCAGCCCCTGCTTGTCGCGCGCGCGGAAGAACCTCCCGCCGGTCAGCTCGGCGACCTGGCGCAGCTCGCCGGTATCGACCTGGGCGTCCACCTCGCGCACCCGTCCGAAGGGATCGCGCACGTACCGGCCGGCGAAGACGGTGTAGACGCGGACCCCCTCCTCGGCGGCGAGCTCCGCGGCCTGCAGCGGGGTGATCAGGTCGAGGTTGTTCTCGCCGTCGGTCAGGAGCACCACCACCTTCGACTCCGCCTCGCTCTCCCGCAAGACGGCCACGGCCTTGGCCAGGGCGATGCCGATTCCGGTGCCGTCCTCGGCCCGATCGCGGGCGAAGTCGATCCCCTCGAGGAAGCCGAGCACGGCTTCCACGTCGAGGGTGAACGGGCACAGCTCCTGCGGATATCGGGCAAAGGTGAACAGCGCGACGTAGTCGCTGGCTCCCTCGCGGTCGGTCATCCGCCGGCTGGCGAAGTCGGCCACCACCTCCTTGATCACGTCGAGGCGGGTGCGATTGCGCTCCAGGTCCTGGTAGCTCATCGAGCTCGAGCGGTCGATCAGGAGCGCCAGGTCGACCCCTTCGGAGAAGGAGCTCATCTGCACGTTCCCGCGCAGCGGCCGGGCGAGGGCGATCACCACGCAGCAGAGGGCCAGGAGCTGGAGGGGCAGCGGCAGCCAGGCGAAGCGCTGGGCGAGGGAGCGCGTGCGCTGCCCCACCGGCATGACCGAGACTCGCGCCACCGCGCGCCCGCGGCGCGAGCGGCCGAAGAAGAGACCGAGGATGACCAGGGGGATCAGAGCCAGGAACCACGGATCGCCGAGGAAGAGGTCCCCCCAGAGGTGCAGTCGCCCTTCGGCGGCGCTCTTGGTGGTCTCGAGCGCGACCGGCTCGGCGCTGATCTGCGCCAGGAACGAGGGGAGGAGCGCGCTCACGACTCCCCTCCTTCCTCTTCGAGGTCGGCGACGATCCCGAGCGCCGCTTCGATCGCCTCGGCCGCCGCCCAGCGGGTGGGAAGCTCCGCACCGTACTTGACACTTTCGCAGGCGCGGAGGAGCTCGGCGGCGCGGTCGAGCTCTTCGGTGGACAGCCCCTCGCACGCACGGACCCGATCGACCCACTCCTCGTCGGTGCACGCGGCGAGGCGCTGCCCGCAGCGCCGATCGATCGCCTCGCGAACCGCGCCCGAGAGGATGTAGTAGAGCTCGGGCAGCCCCTCCTCGTCGTCGGCGCGAAGCGCGGCCAGTCGCTCCCGCGGCCCCGGCGGAGCGGGAGGCGGCGTGCGCCGGCGACGGCGGGTGAGACCCCAGGTCAGCCCCGCGGCGCCGACGGCGAGGAAGGCGAGCAGGAGGGTGAAGATCTGCGTCGGCGGCTCGGTCTCCGGCGGCGGCTCGCGGAACCCGATCGTCGGACGCGGGGCGTCTTCGCCCTCGGCGAGCTCGCCCTTCACCCGGGCCGAGACCGAACACGCCTCGACCCGGCGAGGGATGCCCTCCCACTCGTACTCTGCGCCGCCGGCGAGGAGCTCGTGCTCCCCGGCGTCCAGCGCGCAGAGGCTCCACCGCGCTTCGGTCGTCGAGAACCCGGGACGCCCCCCGATCGGCTGGGTCCGGACGCGGCGCTCCTCCAGGAGCAGCCAGGGCTCGCCGAGGTCCAGCAGCTCGTCGACCCGGAGGCGGACCTCGCTCGGGTGGACCAGCTCGCACGAGAGGACAAGCGGCTGCCCGATCTCGACGTGCTCCGGGGTGAGGCGACAGGTCACCGTCACCGGCGGGTCGGCCGCTTGCGGGGCGAGGAGGAGCCCCAGGTTGAGGAGCAGGGCACTCACGCTCACGCGACCCTCCCTCCGTAGCGCTGGATCCGGCGGCGGAAGAAGGCGATCAGCGGATCGGCGATATCGCCGGCGGTGCTGACCTCCAGGGAGTCGATGCGCGCCCGGGTGAGCACGCTGGTGAGCCGCTCCTTGCGCCGCCGGGCGGCGGCGGCCCACTCCCGGCGCACCGTCTTCGAGCGGGTGTCGATCTCCAGCGGCCGTCCGCTCTCGATCTCCTCGAGCTGCAGCAGCCCGGCCTTGGGAAGCTTCTCCTCGAGAGGATCGATCACCCGGACGACGATCACGTCGTGGCGTCGGCCGAGGCCTTCCAGGGTGTCGCCCCAGAAGGGAGCGCCGGCAGGACACTCCTCGGGCAGCATCGGGGCGCCGAGGAAGTCGCTGATCAGGAAGATCATCCCGCGGCGGCGGAGGCCGCGAGCGCTGTGTTCGAGCATCGCCTGCAGGTTCGAGCCGCCCGGGCTGGGCGGCGCGGCGAGCACCTCGCGGATGACGCGGAGGACGTGGCGGTTGCCCTTGCGCGCGTCGAGGTGCAGGCCCGGCTCCTCGCCGAAGAGGCCGAGACCGACGCGATCCTGGTTGCGCATGGCCACGAAGCAGATCAGCGCGCCGAGCTGGGCCGCGGCTTCGTGCTTGGTCCAGCGGGCGCTGCCGAAGTCCATCGAGCGGCTGGTGTCGACGAGGAGGTGGACGGTCAGCTCCCGTTCCTCGGCGTACTTCTTGATGAACGGCTCGCCGGTGCGCGCGGTGACGTTCCAGTCGATCGCGCGGACGTCGTCCCCGGGCTGGTAGGGGCGGACCTCCTGGAACTCGAGCCCGGTCCCGTGAAAGGTGCTGCGATACCCGCCGGAGAGCGCCGTGTTGACCAGTTTGTGGGTGCGCAGGTGGATCTGCTGCACCCGGGCCATCAGCTCGGGCACCAGCAAGCTGCCGGTGGTGTTCGACCGGTCGGCTGCGTTGTCGATCTTCGGAGTCACTAGGGAACCGGGACGGTTTCCAGGACGCGGGCGACGAGGGCGTCGGAGTCGAGCCCTTCCGCTTCGGCTTCGTAGGTGGGGACGACGCGGTGGCGGAGGACCTCGGGGGCGACCGCCTTGATGTCGGCGGGGGTGACGTAGCCCCGCCCGCCGATGAAGGCGTTGGCTCTCGCGCAGAGGGTCAACCAGATGGTCGCCCGGGGCGAGCCGCCGTACTGGATGTGCGGCTCGAGCTCGGCGAGGCCGGCCTTGCGCGGCTCACGGGTGGCGAAGACCATGGCCACGATGTACTCCCGCAGCCTCTCGTCGACGACCACCTCGTCGATCAGCTTCCGCGCGGAGAGGATGGCGGGGAGATCGACGACCTCGCGGACCGGGGGAACGGCCGCGGTCCGGGCCATCCGGTTGAGGATCTCGAGCTCCTCCTCGCGCCGCGGGTAGTGGACGAGGACCTTGAGGGCGAAGCGGTCGAGCTGGGCTTCGGGCAGCGGGTAGGTGCCCTCCTGCTCCAGCGGGTTCTGCGTGGCGAGGACCACGAAGGGTCGGGGAAGCTGGAACGTCTCGCCGCCGATCGAGACGTGCCGCTCCTGCATCGCCTCGAGGAGAGCGGACTGGACCTTGGCCGGAGCCCGGTTGATCTCGTCGGCGAGGATGAAGTTGGCGAAGACGGGCCCCTTGCGGACGGAGAAGGTCCCGTCCTTGACGTTGTAGACCTCGGTGCCGATCAGGTCGGAGGGGAGCAGGTCGGGAGTGAACTGGAGGCGAGAGAACTCGCCGCGGACGCCCTGGGCCAGCCCGGAGACGGCGAGGGACTTGGCGAGCCCGGGAACCCCTTCGAGGAGGACGTGCCCGCCGGTGATCAGCCCGATCAGGAGACCTCGGATGAGCCCGGATTGCCCGACGATCACCTCGCCGAGCGACTGCTCCAGGTCGCGAATCCACGCGCTCTCGCGCTCGATGTCCGA